>NZ_CP168138.1:5000-677500 GCF_041956865.1 Pseudomonas sp. LW8
AACGGATAAAAGGTACTCCGGGGATAACAGGCTGATACCGCCCAAGAGTTCATATCGACGGCGGTGTTTGGCACCTCGATGTCGGCTCATCACATCCTGGGGCTGAAGCCGGTCCCAAGGGTATGGCTGTTCGCCATTTAAAGTGGTACGCGAGCTGGGTTTAGAACGTCGTGAGACAGTTCGGTCCCTATCTGCCGTGGACGTTTGAGATTTGAGAGGGGCTGCTCCTAGTACGAGAGGACCGGAGTGGACGAACCTCTGGTGTTCCGGTTGTCACGCCAGTGGCATTGCCGGGTAGCTATGTTCGGGAAAGATAACCGCTGAAAGCATCTAAGCGGGAAACTTGCCTCAAGATGAGATCTCACTGGAACCTTGAGTTCCCTGAAGGGCCGTCGAAGACTACGACGTTGATAGGTTGGGTGTGTAAGCGCTGTGAGGCGTTGAGCTAACCAATACTAATTGCCCGTGAGGCTTGACCATATAACACCCAAGCAATTTGCTGACCTGAAAAGGCGCCAGATTGCGGTGTGTGAAGACGAAACGAACCGAAAGTTCGAAATTCACAAACACCTAGCTGTCACATACCCAATTTGCTGAAGCGAGGCCATCTGGTCACGAGTCAGTACCCGAATTTCTTGACGACCATAGAGCGTTGGAACCACCTGATCCCATCCCGAACTCAGCAGTGAAACGATGCATCGCCGATGGTAGTGTGGGGTTTCCCCATGTGAGAGTAGGTCATCGTCAAGATTAAATTCCGAAACCCCAATTGCGAAAGCAGTTGGGGTTTTGTTTTAGTAGAAGTTCCTGTTTTTGCTGGCTTGTTACCGTGTTGACGGGCCAGATAAAGAATTTCTTGACGACCATAGAACATTGGAACCACCTGATCCCATCCCGAACTCAGCAGTGAAACGATGTATCGCCGATGGTAGTGTGGGGTTTCCCCATGTGAGAGTAGGTCATCGTCAAGATTGAATTCCGAAACCCCTGTCTGCTAACGCAGACAGGGGTTTTGTCATTTAAGCGTGTACGAAAGATCAGGCTGTTCTTCGGATCCTGGTGCTGCGTCTTGCCTGCCACTTGCGCCACCAAATATAGACGCCCGTCCCTGACAACCCCGCAATCAACACACCCAGTACCGCGATCATTATCTGCCCTGTCACCCCGATGATCCGTCCCCCATGTATGGGCAACTGGAGTCGATAGAACTGCTCTCCAAGCGTGCCCTGTCCCGCGATCTCCTGTCCCAATAATCGGCCATCGGTACCGTGAAAAAACAACCAGGATTTACCGTGTGCGTCCGTATCGTGCTGTCCAAATCCTGCGCCGTAGAAGTTGTACTCAAAGCTGTAATACAACTCGCCGATTGCCACCGTCAGCCCTAATCGCTTCCCTTCCTGCAATGCCCTTTCGTACGCCTGTTGATAACTCAACTGTGTCGTCCCCAGTTGATCGGCGGGCATTCGTCCTCTGGCTTCATATATGCTCGGCTCGATGGGCGAAAACAAAGAAACCGCAGGCTTGAACACTTGGCTCGGCAAGTTCATTGCCACGCTGCTGACGGCGATCGGTAACAGCAGCAGCCACAACCACAATCCTCCAGCGCGATGCAGGTCGAAGTTCAAGCGGTAGGCATGCCCGCCTTTGACCTTCCAAGCAGTCGCCCACTTCTTCCAGAAGGGCTTGCCGCGCGGCAACGTCAGCCACAATGCGACAAAGCAGTCGATCACCCACGCGATGGCCACCCCACCCATCAACAGCAATCCCCAGTTACCCGGCAATGTCAGGTTGTAGTGAAACTCCAGAATGAACGGGATGAAGTTCTCCCGCTGAAAACAGCATTCACCCCAGTAGCGCGCGCCTTTTTGCTCCGCGCTGATCGGGTCCAGATAGAACACCTGATTGCGCTCATCGAACGGCTGGCCCGTCGCCGGATCTTTACGCGGAACGGCCGCCAGCAGCGCCGTATGCCCCGCCTCCTGCGGATACTCCATGTACCAGACTTGCAGTTTCGGATGTGCAGTTTGCACCGCCTCTACCAACGCGCCGGGCGGCAGGCGCTCACCCACTGACGTCGCTTTATAGAATTGCGGATTCAGCCATTCATCCAGTTCATGATTGAACGCCAGCACACTGCCTGTAAGGCCCGCCAGCAATAGAAACACCGCAATGGCCAGGCCGATATATCGATGCAATAAAACCAGAAACGCACGCATACAGAACACCCCCGAAGAAACGACAAAGCCAGCCCCTGATATCAGGGGCTGGCTTTTTATGCACAGGACACGGCTTTAGAACTGATAGCTGACGGTCGCCGCTACGTTGCGTTCTTCGCCCATGTAGCAGAAGTTCAGACTGGCGCAGGACGCGACATAGGATTCATTGGTCAGGTTGTTCGCGTTGAGCCGTACATCAACACCCTTCAAACCAATCTTGCCCAGGTCATAACCAATCGAGGCGTCGAACAACGTGTAAGACGGCACCCTCATCGTGTTTTCCGCATCGGCCCAGCTGTAGCCGACATATCGCACGCCGCCACCCAGGCGAAGACCATCAAGTGCGGCGCTGTCGAATTTGTAGTCAGCCCATAGCGAGGCCATGTGGCGCGGCGCTTGAGTCGGCGAGTTGCCCTTGTTTTCGATTACATCGCTCGGCGTACTCAAAGTGCTGATCATCGATTTTGAATATTCGATATCAGTGAAGGTGTAACTGCCGAGTACTTTGAAGTTGTCGGTCAGTTGCATGTGCGCCTCCACCTCCAGACCTTGCGAGCGCACAGCGCCGACTGCGCGATAGAAGTTTTCCTGCGGCAGTTTGGTCGCGAGGTTTTCCTGGTCGATGCGGAACAGCGAGGCGGTGAACAGATTGTCGGTGCCCGGCGGCTGGTACTTCAAACCGACTTCCCACTGTGTGCCATCGGTAGGAGCCAATGGGTTGCCGGCGCTGTCGGCATAGGAGTTCGGGTTGAAAGACTCGGAGTAGCTGATGTATGGCGCCAGACCGTTATCAAACAGATATAAAGCGCCGGCACGCCCAGTGAGTTTCGTGCGCCGATCATTGATCTCTGTACCAACCGGACGCCCCGCTTCGGCGATGCGGTTTTCATCGGATGTCTCGACCCAGTCCTGACGCAGGCCCAGCGAGAAGCGCCACTTGTCCATCTCGATCAGGTCTTGCAGGTACACACCGGTCTGTTCGAGGCGACGCAGATAGCTGGTGTCGCCGTACATTTCGATCGCCGAGTTGCCGTATACCGGATTGAACGCATTGATCGGCGCCAGTCCACCACTGGTCCAGTCGACCACGGTTTTGCGCCGTTGATAATCCGCGCCCATCAGGACTGTGTGCTTGGTCGCGCCGGTGAAGAATTCGGCCTGCAGCATGTTGTCGACGATAAACGCATGCAGGCGCTCATCACCGCCGGTGTAATAACGGTTCAGTTCATTGCTGGTCGGAGTGGTCCAGCCATAGGCGTAGACCTGATCCATGTTCACTTTGGAATCGAGATAACGGAAATTCTGCCGGGCGGTGAAGACATCGTTGAAGCGATGTTCGAACTGATAGCCAAACGACTGCTGGTCACGGGAGTAGCCATCGATCCCCGGCTCGCCCTCGAAGAAGCGCGGCGAGATGCGCTCGCCATTGCGCTGATGGACTGTGCCGTCCGCCGGAACGCCGCCGTGATAGCCGCCGTCCGGATCGTGCTGCAGATAGGCTTGCAGAGTCAGCGAGGTGTCTTCGCTGAAATCGACGCTCAGCGTCGGCGCAAGGGCGAAGCGTTTTTCCTTGTTATGGTCGAATTGCGTGTCGGACTGATCGCTTAGTCCGGTCAGACGATAGGCAATGCGCTTGTCGTCATCGACCGGACCGCTGAAGTCAAAACCAACCCCACGCTGGCCTTGCGTCCCCACTGTCGCCTGCACCTGATGGTAGGCCTCATACAACGGCTTTTTGCTGGTCAGCGCGACCAGACCGCCGGGCGAGCTACGGCCGTACAGCACGGACGACGGGCCTTTGAGAATGTCCACACGCTCAAGGAAATACGGATCGACCTGCATGGTGCTGTAGGTGCCGCTGTCGCCCATCGACTTGAGGCCGTCGAGGTAGATGTTGTCCACCGAGCCGTCGTTGAAACCGCGCATCGCCACGTAGTCGTAACGGTGCGTAGCGCCATACGGGTTGGTCAGCACGCCCGGGGCGTAGCGCATCGCTTGCGAGACGGTCTGCGAGCCTTGGTCATCCATTTGCTCGCGCGTGACCACCGATACGCTTTGCGAGGTTTCCAGCAATGCGGTACTGGTCTTGGTGGCGATCTGGCTGTGCGTGGCGTTGTAGCCGGCCATGCTGCCCAGCGCGTTGCCGAGGGCAAAACCTTTAATATCAGTGGTCGGCAAGGCCAGAGCTTCGCTTTCAGCGAGTGGGCGCAGAATGTAGCTGCTGCCGTCCTGGCTGACGGCTTCCAACCCTGAGCTGCCGAGCAAATGGCTCAAGGCCTGGTCGGTCGAATATTCACCCTGCACGCCGGGTGATTGCTGACCTTGAGTCTGTTGCGGCGTCATCGCCAAGGTGATGCCGGCCTGCCGGGCAAACTGATTCAACGCCTCGCCCAATGGCCCGGCAGCAATGTTGTAGCGGTGGCTGATCTCGGTGCCGGTGTTGGCGGCCAGACTCAGGCTCGGTAACACGCTGACGCCCAGCGCAGTGGACAACAGCGCTGCCCGAACCGCATGGCGCAGCAGTGTCGATTCTGCAGTGAAATTCAGAGGGTTCTTACAAGTGGCGCGGACAGTCATTGTGGATTTCCGTAGGCAGTCGCGGGGGCTGAGTTGAAGTGCTTACTGACTAAGCCGGACTGCCTGCGAAAACCCGCCAAAAAATGTTCAGACCGCACGCTCCAGAGTCACCCACCAGCGGGTGCGATAACGCAATTGCACCGGCAGCGTCTGCGGCAGGACCGCCAGCAGCCTGTCGGTGTCCTCCAGACGGAACACCCCAGAGAGGCGCAAGTCTGCGATATCCGCCGCGCAACTCAGAAAACCCGGGCGATAACGGGCGACTTCAGCAAGAAAATCACCCAGGCGCATATTGCGCGTGACGATCAAACCGTCGAGCCAGGCGCCCGCATCCATATCCGGCGTCGGCGCTGCGCGCAAACCGCTTTGGTCGACCAGAAAACTTTGCCCGGCGAGCGCTTCGAGGGAATGACCGCCAGCGCGAACCAACACTCGGCCGCGGGTAACGCTGAGCCGCGTGCACTGATCGTCCTGACGCAAAATGAAACGCGCGTCGAACGGTTCATAACTCCCGTGGCGATTCTGTACGCGCAGCGGTCGATCGGATCCCGCGCCTTCGTCAGAGCCGCCGCAGGTAACGATGATCTCGCCACGGGTCAGTTTGATCAGGCGCTGCTGCGCGGTGTAATCCAGGTCCACGGCGCTGGCCGTGTTGAGTTCGATCCGCGTGCCGTCGGGCAACTGGAAACCGCGCCGTTCGCCGGTCGCCGTCGCGTAGTCGGCGCTCCATTGCTGCCAAGGGGCGCTGTCCTTGGCCAGCCACGCGGCGGAGCCCATCAACAGCGCGCCCGACAACAACTTCAAGGCCTGGCGTCGGCCCAGCCCCTGCGCACTGTTTTCCAAGGTATTGAAAGCGACCTGCGCACCCGGCACGGCGCGCAGACTGGAGCTCAATTCGGCTTGCAGCGACTGTACCCGCTGCCAGGCGATTTCATGTTCGTGATGCTCGGCGCGCCACTGCTCGCATTGGCGAGTCAGCCGCGAATTGCCGTGGTTGTTGCGCAGCCGCAGTAGCCAGTGAATCGCTTGCTTGACCACCTGTTGGCGCGGTTCGACGCGGCGAGCGAGTGAGAGGTTATCCACAGGCATCAGCTTTCATACCGCAACACATAGCAGTGATATAGCGCGTCGGCGACGTAGCGTTCCACTGAACGTACCGACACGCCCAACTGCTCGGCGATCTGTTTGTGAGTCAAACCTTCGCACTGCGCCAGGAGAAACGCCTGACGCACTTTCGGCTTCAACCCCTCAAGCATGCGCGCAATGCTTTCCAGCAGTTCCAGCACCAACGCGCGCGATTCGGCGTCAGGTACTTCGCCTTCAGGCAAATGAGCAATGGTTTCCAGATAGGCCCGCTCGATTTCCTCGCGACGCCAATGATCGATCACCAGGCCGCGCGCGATGGTCCGCAGGAAAGCGCGAGGCGCTTTGAGTTCGAGGCGTTCAGTACGTTGCAGCAGGCGCAGGAAAGTGTCCTGAGCCAGATCCGCCGCATCCGCTGCGTTGCCCAGCCGCGCGCGCAACCAGGCATTGAGCCAGCCGTGATGACTACCGTAAAGCGCCTGTACGACCAACTCAGGTGAAGACATGACACGCCAGCCCGAACGTCACAAATGATAATTAGTCGCATTGTCATCAAGGGTTACAGATTTTGCAACCGTCGTCCCTATGGCGGTTGTGAAAAATTCCCTCGCAGCCGCTCTGGCACGCCGTTCGGCGGGAATCCTGTCCTAAAACCGTCCATTTCTCACGCGGCCCTAAGATTTCTCCGCCGTTGGCCGACAGACTGGTGAGAAATGCGTGCACCAAAGTAGAGCGGCCAGAAGAACGCTGCCTGCGCTGTACATGGAATGTTGCAACCGGAACGCATCCCCACTTTTGGCATAAGAAGTCCCATGAAATGAATCTCAAGTTCAGCCATAAAATCCTCCTGGCCGCTTCGGGCGTCGTCGTCCTGGCGTTCGCGTTGTTCACGCTCTACAACGATTACTTGCAGCGAAACACCATTCGCCAGAATCTGCAGTCCTCTGTGCAGCAGGCCGGTGACCTCACCGCCAGCAGCGTGCAGAACTGGATGAGCGGACGGATTCTGGTGCTGGAAAACCTCGCGCAGAACGTTGCCCATCAAGGCAGGAATGCCGACTTGCCGGGCCTTGTCGATCAACCGGCCTTCACTTCGAACTTCCAGTTCACTTACGTCGGCCAGGCCAACGGTGTCTTCACCCAGCGCCCCGATGCGAAGATGCCGGACGGTTACGATCCGCGTCAGCGGCCTTGGTACAAGCAGGCCGTGGCCGCCGACAAAACCATGCTGACGCCGCCGTACATGGCGGCAGTCGGCGGCTTGGTGGTGACCATCGCCATGCCGGTGAAGAAGGACGGCGAACTGCTCGGTGTGGTCGGCGGTGACCTGAGCCTGGAAACCCTGGTCAAGATCATCAACTCGGTGGACTTCGGTGGCCTCGGCCATGCGTTTCTGGTCAGTGCTGACGGTCAGGTGATCGTCAGCCCGGACAAAGACCAAGTGATGAAAAACCTCAAGGACATCTACCCGAACACCAGCGTGCGCATCGAGAAGGGCAACCAGAACGTCGTGCTCAACGGTCAGGAGCGCATTCTTTCGTTCACCCCGGTCAGCGATCTGCCGAATGCGCAGTGGTACATCGGTCTGTCGATCGATCGCGACAAGGCCTATGCCGCCCTCAGCCAATTCCGCACCTCAGCGCTGATCGCGATGTTTGTCGCGGTCGCGGCGATTGCGTTGCTGTTGAGCCTGTTGATCAATGTGTTGATGCGTCCGCTGACCACTATGGGCCGCGCGATGAAAGACATTGCCCAGGGCGAGGGCGATCTGACCCGGCGTCTGGTGGTCGAGAGCAAAGACGAGTTCGGTGAACTGGGCAGCGCGTTCAACCAGTTCGTCGAGCGCATTCACGCTTCGATTTCCGAAGTGTCGTCGGCGACTCGTCACGTTCACGACTTGTCGCAACGGGTGATGGCGTCGTCCAACGCTTCGATCGTCGGTTCCGACGAGCAAAGTGCGCGCACCAACAGCGTGGCGGCGGCGATCAATCAGCTGGGCGCCGCTACTCAGGAGATCGCGCGCAACGCGGCGGATGCTTCGCAGCACGCCAGTGGCGCCAGCGAGCAAGCTGACGACGGTCGTCAGGTGGTCGAGCAAACCATTCAGGCGATGACCGAGCTGTCGCAGAAAATCAGCCTGTCGTGCACACAGATCGAAACCCTGAACGCCAGCACCGACAACATTGGCCACATTCTCGATGTGATCAAAGGCATCTCGCAGCAGACCAACCTGCTGGCGCTCAATGCTGCCATCGAAGCCGCACGTGCCGGTGAAGCCGGGCGCGGTTTTGCCGTGGTTGCCGATGAGGTGCGCAACCTTGCGCATCGCACCCAGGAATCGGCGGAAGAGATCCACAAGATGATCACCTCGCTGCAGGTCGGCTCGCGTGAGGCGGTCAGCACCATGAACGCCAGCCAGGCGTCAAGCGAGCAGAGCGTGGAAGTGGCGAATCAGGCCGGTCTGCGTCTGGTCAGCGTGACTCAGCGTATCGGCGAAATCGACGGTATGAACCAGTCGGTGGCAGCTGCGACTGAAGAGCAGACTGCGGTGGTGGAAACTCTCAACGTCGACGTCAACCAGATAAACCTGTTGAACCAGCAGAGCGTGGCCAACCTCAACGAAACGTTGAAGGATTGTGATGCGTTGTCGCAGCAGGCGAACCGGTTGAAGCAGTTGGTCGACAGCTTCAAGATCTGATTCACAGATCGCAGACCGCGTTATCGTTCTTCGCGAGCAGGCTCGCTCCCACAGGGAAATGCATTCCAAATGTGGGAGCGAGCCTGCTCGCGAAAGCGGCGGTTCAATCACCGCCAAACCGATGCCTTAAACAAACAGCTTCAGCACATTGCCCATCGCATCATCGGCAAACCCCTGCACAAAATCCTTGAACCCCGGCAACGCCTCTTCCCCACCGGAAGCCGGTTCGGCAATGATCGTCCAGGTTGCTCGCGACTTCCCTTCGCTCAGCGATTCCACCTGCATTGCCGCCCACAGATTCGCCACCCCCAAGGTGTTGTAAATCGTCGTCCAGGTCATGCGCTGTGCCTGTTCATCGCGCGAGTTGAGTTGTTCGACCACGACGTTGCCGTCCTTGAAGATTTTCTTGCGCAGCGAAGACACGCCCTCGCCGGTCATTTCGGTGTGCGACAGCGCCGGAATGAATCGTTCGAAGCCAGCGAAATCGCCAACGATCGCCCAGACTTTTGCCGCGTCCGCCGGCACTTCCACCGACGACACAACGTGGCAGCCTTGCGGGTTTTTGATCAGGGTGTCGGGTTGCAGATTGCTCATGGTGTTGCTCCTTTGGGATGAGTCAGATGAAGTTGATTTCTTTCAGGTAGTCGCAGCCGCGACGCAGCAGCGCCGGGGATTTCTGTGGGTAGTGCGCGCCCATCTGCTGCACGCCGGCCTCGGCGTTGGCGTGGCCGATCAGCGAGATGTCGCCGATGTCTTCTTCAAAGCCGTTGAGGTAGAAACCGAGCACGCCGAACAGCGCGTTGTCGGCGTCGACCCGGTTCAGTTGCTGCTGCCAGTCGGCGACGCTGACCAGCGCAAACTCGCTGCCGGTTTCGCGGAACGAAGCGACGTAGGCATCCCAGCTCAGCGGCTCGGGATTGTGCAGATTGAACACCGCGCGATCCGCTGAATAACGGCTGGCATGGAAGGCGATGAAGCGGGCGAGAAAGTCCACCGGCATCAAGTCGAAATTCAATGCAAAGGCCGGCACCTGACCGAGCTGGATCGAGCCTTTGAGCATCAGCATCAAGCGGTTCTTGTGCGGCTGGCAGACGCCGCTCAGGCTGTTGAAGCTGATGTTGCCGGGGCGATACAGATTGACCCGCACACACTGCTCGCGCGCCCGCTCAAGGATGCGTTCGCCGACCCACTTCGACAGGTTGTAGCCGTTGCGAATGTAGATCGGCGGCGTCGCGGCGGCGGGCAGTTCCAGCACTCGACCGGCATCATCCACGGTGCTGGATGCCGACAGGGTCGAGACGAAGTTGAAGACCTTCTTACTGCGCCCCTCGCACAGCTTCAGCAGGGCGAAAATCGGCTCGACGTTGTCCGCCGCCAGGGACTCGTAATCGAGCACGTGGTTGACGTTGGCGGCGTTGTGTACCAGTGCACCGAACTCGCGGTCCAGGCGCTGATAATCCTCATCGCCGAGACCCAGTTGCGGACGGCTGATATCAGCTGCGTAAACCCGCACACGACTCAGGTCGAGGTGCTCCAGACGGTTTTCGCGCAGTGCCTGAGCGAAGCGTTGCGCCGCCGTTTGCCCGGCGCTATCTCGCACCAGACAGGCCACCTCGCTGGCGCCCCAACCGAGCAGCGCTTCGACGATGTGCACGCCGACAAAACTGTTGGCACCGGTGACGATGACCTTGTGCACATCGCCCATGCGGCTGATCGGCAGCGGTTCGATATCCAGAGCGCGCTCGGCGTCGGCCATGGCTTGGGCGCTGAGTACCGCGCTGTCGTCGGTGCCGCGCACCAGCGTCGCCAGTTTGCTGATGGTCGGCTGTTCGATGAAGCGATTGATCGAAATGCTTCGGCCGAATTCCTCACGCAAGCGCAGCAACATCCGCGACAGCAGAATCGAATGACCGCCGAGATTGAAGAAGCTTTCGTCAGTGGAAATGTCGCTGGTCGGCAGTTCCAGCAATTCGGCCCAGATATCCAGAAGCAGCGCTTCGTCAGCATTGGCCGGCAGGCATTTCGCAGCGCTGTCCTGCACCGTCACCGGCAATGCCAACAGCGCCTTGCGATCGACTTTGCCGTTACTGGCGAACGGCATCTGCGCCAGTTCGGTCCACGCTCCCGGTTGCATGTAGTCCGGCAGAAACTGCCGGGCGTGAGCCTTCAATTCGTCGCGGGCAGCCTCGGTTTGTGGCTGGGCGAGGAACGCCAGAATGCGCCGCTGATTGTCGATGACCACGGCAATCTGCCGATACAAGCGGCTCTCGCGCAGGCAGCGCTCGATCTCTTCCGGCTCGACGCGAAAGCCACGGATTTTCACCTGATTGTCGCGCCGCCCGCACAGCTCGATACCGTGCTCGCCCCACTTGGCCATGTCGCCGCTGCGGTAGGCGCGCAAGGTCTCGCCGCCGGGCAGCGACAGGGTCAGATAGCGCTCGGCGGTCTGTTGCGGATTGTTCAGGTAACCGAGGCAGACACCGGGGCCGACGATGAACAGCTCACCGACGGTTTGATCGGGCACCGGTTGCAGATCGTCGTCGAGAATCAGCACCCGACTGTTGGCGATTGGCCCTCCCAGCGTGCGGTTGCTGTCGCCCGGTTTGAGCTGGCGCGCGGTGATCAGCACGGTGGCTTCGGTCGGGCCATACAGGTTGTGCAGGGTGCCTTGGCGGGTCAGTTGCTCGATGACGTACGGCTCGCAGACATCACCGCCGGTCATCACCTGCACGCCCTCCAGTTGCTCCAGCGCCAGGATGCTCAACAATGCCGGCGGCAGGAAGGCGTGGGTCAGTTGCCGTCGGCGAATCAGCGCAACCAGCTGCAATGGATCGCGGCGCTGGGTGTCGTCGGGCACGACCAGTTCCGCCCCTGCGAGCAGGCTGGGGAAGATGTCGATCAGTGACGAATCGAAGCTTAGCGAAGAGAACTGCAACACCCGGCTTCCGGCGTGCAACTGCACGTAGTCGGCGTACCACGCGGTGAAGTGGGCGAGATTGGCCTGGCTGAGCAGCACGCCTTTAGGATGCCCGGTGGTGCCCGAGGTATAAAGCGCCATGCACGGCGCATCAAGTTCCGGGCGGTGCTGCATCAGCGGCCGATCGAGATCGGCGTTCGGCGCTTCGATGTCACTGACATCCAGCCCCGCTATCGATTCGCTGAGCGCCTGCCGTCCATCGTGAAGCAACAGCACCGCGCCGGCGTTTTCCAGGATGTATTGCTGCCGCGGCAACGGATGGCTCGGCTCCAGCGGCAAGTACACCGCGCCGCTGCCGAGAATCGCCAGAATCGAGGCGAACAGTGCCGGGCTTTTGCCTTGGCAGACAGCGACCACCCACGGCTGCGAATGTTGCTCGAGCAAGGGCAGCAGGCGCTGTTGAATCGCGCGGCTGTGGGCGTGCAACTGGCGGTAGCTGATGGACTGTCCGCCGAGGTGCAGGGCAGGTCGTTCGGCATGCTCGATCAGGCTCTGTTGCAGGCGCTCGATCAGCGGGATTTGCGCTTGTTGCAGCAGCGCCGGGTTTGCCGTGTCGTTGAGACGGTGGACATACGCCAGTTTGTCGATAAACAGCAGGTCTTCCAGCCGTTCGAAATCCGGCGCGATCAGCGCAGGGGCATGGCGGAAATAATCGGCATCGCGGGAAAAGCGGCTGACCAGCAACGCCACCTCATCGACCACATGGGCAAGCGCTCGTTGGCGTAGCGACTGACCGTTGCCGGACGGCTCATCGCCAATCGGCACACGGCTGATCAGCGACGAGCCGAGAAAGCACAGCAAGTCGAGGGTCGGCAGGCCGCCATGGTCTTGCGCGGCGACACCCAGGCGCAGGTGCAGATGCGGGATCGCGCAGAAGTCGCCGGCAGCGATAAAACCATCGTCGATGATCAGATCCACCGCCGTTTGAGCCACGCCGCTGCGGGTCACAGCATGGCCATGCTGTTCGAGCTCCCGGGCCAGATCGGTCATGGCCTGGCTGGCGCCGGTGAGCAAAATGTCGAGACGTTTCATGTCAGCCTCCTCAAACCAGATAGTCGCGCAGCGCGTGCTGCACGCACGGTGTGTCGAGCAGCGAGCTGTTGTGGAAAAACCTGACGATGTTGCCCACCAGCGGGTGGTGGCGGTTGATCGGGAAGGCCAGTCCGGCGATTTCCTCACGCAGTGAGCACCGCGTGGTTTCGCTGACCGGCAGCGCATCGATCAGGCGCAAATCGAAGGATTTCTGGATATCGTTGGTCAGGTAATGGCCGATGAACACCGGCAGAATCTGCGCGATGGTTTCGCGGTCCGCGTCGCTGGCGGTGTGCCAATAGATGCGCACCATCCGCGCCCAGAAACTCGAGTGGCGACCCTCGTCGAGCAAGTGGTCGGCCATCAGGCCCTTGATTGATGGCTTGACCGAATCGTCGCGGGCGAACGCGGCGACATCACCGGTCACGGTGTTTTCGGCGATCGCCACGCAGATCAATTCCACCGCGCTGCGCAGGTGTTCCGGCGCCAGCGCAACAGCGGCGGGAATCGCCCGGCTCAATTCGATTTCGTCGGGCAACGGAATCGGTTCGATACCGGTCAGTGCCACCGTTTGCTGCATGAAATCCATGGCCACCAGCGCGTGGTAATCCTCATCGACCACCACGGTCATCGCGTCGTAACGACAGGCGAACGGGAACGCCACGGCGAAGCGATTCTTGGCAATGCTGCGGGCGGTCTTGTCGACGATTTCGGTCTCGAAAATCACTACGTCATTGATGAATTTGTACAACGTCTGCACTAGGGCGAAATCACGTTGTTGCGGGCATTCACGCAGGAAGGTTTCGCTGAGCACCAGCGGCTGGCGGCTGAGTGGATAGATCAAGCGCTGATCGTCTTCGAGCAACCGCCGTGGACGGGTGCGGATGGTCGCGCGGCTTTCCCAGGCCTCGGCGAAGGATTGATAGTCGGCAGCGTTCATTGGGCCACCTCGGCAACTTCCACGCCCATGCTCAAGCGCAGCCCGTCCCACAAGGCGATGCGGCTTTCCACGGCAGCGATGGCGCTGGCGTAAACCTCGGCTGCGCGCTGCGGATCGCCATCGACCAGACGCTCCAGCAACTGTTCGGCGGCGGGGCCATGGTCTTCGGAATCGACTTCGATATGCCGTTGCAGGTAGTAGCGGAAGGTCGGCGCCTGTTCGATGCCGATGCCCCAGTCATCGAGGATGCGCTGGAACATTGTCGGAATGACGCTCTCGCGACCATGCAGGAACGCGGCGGCAACGCTGTGTCCCGGCGCCTCCAGGGCAATGCGCAAGGTATTGCGGACAAACTGCGCGGCCGCCGGGTCGACGTCGACGCTCTGCAACGCGACGTCATAACTCACGCCTTCGCGCTGCAACGCGACGAAGCGCTCCACCGCCGAGGTGCTCGCGCCGATTTCGCGCATCGCATCCAGGTACAACTCGAAGTGGCTGTAGTGGCCGGCATCGAGGCGATCGTCCGATTCCTCGCCCAGCACGATCTCGTTGATCAACCGAGCGGCGTGGGGATCGCGCGGCGGCAACCAGGGTAAACGCGTACAGGTCAGTTCCTGTTGCAGGCGCTTGGTCAGCGACATGAAGTCCCATACGGCAAATACATGGGTTTCCATGAAACGACGTAATACCGATAACGAAGTAATCTCGGAAAAGATCGGGTGAATACTCAGTTCGGCTTTCTTCAGGGCGAGTTGCTGCTTAGTAGGCATCATGATGTCCTTTATCAGTGATATGAAGTGCACGGTTCTTTGCCATTGCTTTAAACGGTCGAGCAAGTTGGATGGGAACTTGTCCGGGCAATAGCTTGATTGCGGTGTAACGCCGTTGCGGCGCCACGGTTGCTACATCTGCTGCGTAAGGTATGCCGCGCTGAACGGCGACGTTCAAACCTGGCGAGAGAAAAACTAATACAGGGCAAATGCATTTAACAAGTTTATTTTTAATTATTTTAAGTTGTCTGTTTTTTGAATATGAGAGTGGCCGATAAAACTTTCGGATCAAGTTTTATTTGGGCGTAGTTACTCCTTTCGGCTAATAACGGCCAAAATCGATAACAAGAGTGAATGCCTCACTCGAAGCAACTTTTTAAACAAGGGAAGTTTATGAATTCAAAGGGGGCGAAAGTTGGCCGGGACCGGCGCCATGACTTCCTGTTTCCCGTGACAAGGCTCCTTCCGTAGGTTCCTGTTGCGGGGACTGTGCCGTCAGGGCGGCGCGTCCCCGTTCTGTAGGGGTGGCGCTGGAAGAGTGCGGGTAAATTGCCGTCAGGGCTATTACCGATTGGTCATCGGCGGGCAGCGGAAACGCGTCGGCAGGGTCGGGGCGGTCGCCAGCGGGCACGCCGATCCGCTGCCAGACCCGGCAGCAGAGCGGTCGCGAAGATTTGTAAGGGGATTATTCGACGTACGAGATATCAGCGTGCGGTGTGGCGCTTCTGTGCGGCGGGAGTCGCGAGGTAGCGGGTGATGACCTCGACGCCACGGTTGAGGTGCTGCTCCAGCATTTCGAGCGAGCGCGGGATGTCCCGCTCGATCACGGCCTGGAGCATGGCGCGATGGTCATCCTGGGACAGCTTGCCCAGGCCCATGGCTTCCAGATTGAAACGCAGAAAACGTTCTTCTTCATTCAGACCGTCTTCCACCAGACGCAGCAGTCGCTGATTGGGCGCCTTGCTGTACAGGGCCATGTGGAACAGACGGTTGAGGCGGCCGATCTCGTTGTAGTCGTGCTGCGCTTCCAGTTCTTCGATGTAGCCGGCGGCGAGTTGATGCTCGGCCTCAGTCAGCAGCGGAATGGACTGCCGCAATGCCTCGGATTCGAGCAAAATGCGCAACTCGTAGGTTTCAGCGGCATCGCCCTGGATCAGCGGTGCGACTACGGCGCCTTTGTGCGTGGTGACGCTGAGCAGCTCTTGCGCTTCGAGCTGACGCAAGGCTTCGCGCACCGGCATGCGGCTGACCCCGAACAGATCGGCCAGATCCTGCTGGCGCAGCGCAGTGCCACAGGGCAGGCGGCCATCGAGAATGGCCGAGCGCAGGGTTTCTTCAATCACCGACCGGGCCAGATGCGCAGGAATCGGTCCCTCGACTTTAATGCTGTGCAGCGGTTTGGGCTTCTGAGTCACGACAACACACCCTGTAGGTCGCAATATTTGGATCCAAATGACACTAGTGATTGCTCTACAGGTTGTCAAACCTTGTAAAACAAAGCGCTGCAATCTCAAGTCTAGCGCGTCTTCGATGATCTCACGGTGCCATTGTTTTTTGCCGGGCTAAGCTTCACCATCAAACGCTTCCTTTCTGTCCTTCTGGAAACCTGCAGTGGCGGTACGTTTCGCGATCCCTCGGACCTTGCGCTGGCTTGGCTGCGCATTGCTGCTGGCCGGCGTCATGCTGGGCGGTCTGCACGCCGATTGGGATTTTTCCGCGATCAGCCGCAAGGCCACTGCTCTTTATGGGCCACTGGGCGCCGGGCAGCAGCGCATCGATGCCTGGCAGAATCTGCTGGCGACGCAGAAGCAGGCCAGTGAGATGGACAAGCTCAAAGTGGTGAACCTGTTCTTCAACAAGCAGGTGCGTTACGTCGAAGACATCGATCTGTGGCGCGAAGTGGATTACTGGGAAACCCCGATCGAAGCGCTGTGGAAGGGCGCCGGCGACTGTGAAGACTATGCCATCGCCAAGTATTTCAGCCTGCGCCATCTCGGCGTTTCCAGTGACAAGCTGCGCATCACCTACGTCAAGGCGCTGCGCCAGAACCGCGCGCACATGGTGTTGACGTACTATGCGACCCCCGATGCCATGCCGCTGGTGCTCGACAGCCTGATCGATCCGATCCAGCCGGCTGCGCAGCGGACCGATTTGCTGCCGGTCTACTCTTTCAATGCCGAAGGTCTGTATCTGCCAGGCGCCAAGGGCAATAAAAAGGTCGGCGACACCAAACGCCTGTCACGCTGGCAGGATGTGCTGAAAAAAATGCAGGCCGAAGGTTTCCCGGTCGAGACGACTAACTAGGAGCACGCGCTCAGATGTCTTTGTTCAAACAGCTGTTGATCGCTATCTGTCTGTTCCTGGTCGTGGCCTTCACCGGCAGCTTCATGGTCAGCCTGGAGAGCTCGCGCACCCAGTACGTCAACCAGTTGCGCTCCCACGCACAGGACGCGGCGACGGCGCTGGCGTTGTCGCTGACGCCGAATATCGACGACCCGGCGATGGTCGAGTTGCTGGTCAGTTCGATTTTCGACAGCGGTTATTACGCGAGCATCCGCGTGGTCGACGTGAAGACCGAGCAGACCATTGTCGAGCGTAGCGGTACCCCGGCGGTGAGCAACGTGCCGGACTGGTTCGTCAAATTGATCGGCCTCGAACCGGCTGGTGGCGATGCACTGGTCAGTCGTGGCTGGGAGCAGGCGGCGCGGGTCGAAGTCGTCAGCCATCCGATGTTCGCCGTGGCCAAGCTGTGGCAGAGCGCACTGGGCAGCCTTGGCTGGTTGCTGATCTGCGGTGCATTGAGTGCGGTGCTCGGCGCGCTGTTGCTGCGTCGGCAGTTGAAGCCCCTCGATTACATGGTTCAGCAGTCCCATGCGATTGCCCGCCGCGAGTTTCTCAGCCTGCCGGATCTGCCGCGCACGCCTGAATTGCGTCGCGTGGTGCAGGCGATGAATCAGATGGTCGAGAAGCTCAAGACGCTGTTTCAGGAGCAGGCCGAGCGCAGTGAAAAACTGCGTACCGAGTCCTATCAGGACAACCTCACCGGCCTGGCCAACCGTCGTTATTTCGAGATGCAACTGAACAACCGTGTGAGCAACCCGGAGCAGGCCAGTTCCGGTTATTTGCTGCTGTTGCGGGTCAAGGATCTGGCCGGGCTCAACCAGCGTCTCGGCGGCCAGCGTACCGACCAATTGCTCAAGGCTGTCGGTGAGCAACTGACCCGCGAGTGCGCCAGATATCCACAAACCCAGGACTTGGTAACGCGCATTCGCGGCGGTGAATTCGCCGTGCTGGCGCCGGGGCTGGTGCGTGAGGAAGCGCTGCAGCTGGCGCAGAATCTCGACAATGCCTTGAGCAGCCTGCATGCCACTGGCGCTACCGATGTGCCAGCGGTGGCTTCGATCGGGCTGGCGCCCTTCGCTCACGGCGACTCCCCGCAAGCGGTGCTGACACTGGGCGATCAGGCGCTCGCACAGGCCGAAGGGCAGGGCGAGCAGAATTGGGCGTGCATCGATCAGAGTCTGGTGGCGGAGGTCGGTGACGACCATCACGCTTGGCATCGACTGCTGGATCAGGCTTTGAGTCAGCAGCGTTTCGAGTTGTATTTCCAGCCGGTGGTCGCCGCGCAGGACACGCAACTGGTGCTGCATTACAAGGTCCTGTCGCGCTTGCTCGACGAGCAGGGCCAGACCATTCCCGCCGGGCGCTTTCTGCCGTGGCTGGAGCGCTTCGGCTGGACCGCGCGGCTTGATCGGCTGATGCTCGAACGCGTGCTCGAGCAGATGAAAGGGCACGAGGATTCGCTGGCGCTGAACCTGTCCTCGGCGACGCTGGCCGACCCGCAGGCGCTGAACAAGGTCTTCGAGATTCTGCGCGCGCATTCCAATCTCGGCGCGCGTCTGACTCTGGAAATTGGCGAGGAGCAGTTGCCTGAACAGGCGGTGCTGGAGCAGTTGACCCGACGCCTGCGCGAGCTCGGTTTCTCGCTGAGCCTGCAACGCTTCGGCGGGCGCTTCAGCATGATCGGCAACCTGGCGCGGTTGGGTCTGGCGTATTTGAAGATCGATGGCAGCTACATTCGGGCGATCGATCAGGAGAGCGACAAGCGCCTGTTCATCGAAGCGATCCAGCGCGCGGCGCACAGCATCGATCTGCCGCTGATTGCCGAGCGGGTCGAGACTGAAGGGGAGTTGTCAGTGATTCGCGAGATGGGCTTGTATGGCGTGCAGGGGCAGTTGCTCGGTGAGCCGAAGCCTTGGGGGTGAGCCAATAAGCGCCCTCACCCTAACCCTCTCCCAGAGGGAGAGGGGACTGACCGTGGGATATTTACGAGATACGCCGACGTGCAAGAGCTCCACTGAATCCAAAATCGACTCGATCGCTCAGGTCGATGGATAGCGCAAGACACCTCGATCGGCCCCCTCTCCCTCAGGGATAGGGCTGGGGTGAGGGTAAGCTTTGGATCCTGGGAGGATCAGATCAACCCACCCTCATCCTCATCGATCAACTGGCTCAACCCGCCCAACGCTTCACGTGCCTGGGTGCGGTCCATCAGTTTGGCCTGGGCCGCCGCTGGCAGGTCAGTGACGCGGATCACGCCTTTCTGGGTCAGCACCTGAATCAGGTCGTCGAGTACCCGAATCATTTCAAAGTCGCTCTGCTTGAGCTGTTTGAGGCTGTTTTCCACGGCTTCGTTGGCGTACCACGCCTGAATCTCATGGTTATCGGCGGGCAGCGTTTCCGTGGCCTCGGCGTACGCCGCAGCTTCCACGCGAATCAACTGGCCTTGCGCATCGCGTTGCACGTAAAACATTGAGCATCCCTCACAAATGAACAGCGTCATGCTGTCAGCAGCATAGCCAACTGCGCGCCAGTATGCGGGGCGCCGATCAAATCGTCACCGCTGCGTTGCCAGCAAACGCGACGGCCGCCTCACAGGAGGCGGCCGTCGTTGTTTCAGCCTCAGCTGTTGTTGTGATCGACCTTGATGGTCGGATCGCTGCCGGCAATCAGGTTGTGCAGGTTGGCGCTCGCCCAGTTGTTGCCTTCCAGTTTGATCGTCACGTCCGGCGTGGCCGCAGCGGCATCGCCCGAGTTGAATTTGCCCGCCGAGCTGACTTGCAGCGACGACGTGCCATCCACTGTGGTGATCTTCAGGAAGTTGTCGATCGTGCTGCCGGTCTCGCCCTGCAACAGGTCGCGCAGGTCGATGCGGTCGCCTTCGCTGGCTTTGAAATCCTTGATCACATCGCTACCGGTGTCGCCTGATTTCCAGACGAAGGTGTCGCCACCGGAACCGCCAATCAGGATGTCATTGCCCTGACCGCCGATCAGCGTGTCGTTGCCGGTGCCGCCGAGCAGGATGTCATTGCCTTTGCCGCCGTCGAGCAGGTCGGTGCCGCCCGAGCCGAACAGGATGTCATTGCCTGCGCCACCCAGCAGCGTGTCGTTGCCATCGTGCGCGCCGGACACATCGAACGCCTGATAGTGCTCGGTGATGTACTGGTGCACGTTGCTGGTGGTGACTTTGCTGACGTCGACGCCGGTTTCTTTGGCGACGAACGCCTGCATCGCCTGGTAACCCTCGCCGGCAATGCCGTTGAAGCTGACCAGATCGCCGAACAGGATGTCGTTGCCTTCGCCACCGTTGACGGTGTCGTTACCCGGCATCGTCGCTTCGGTATGGCCGATGATCGAGTTGGCCAGATCCTTCGGATCGATGTTGGTTTGCGGCGTTTTGTCCGAATCGTACGGCTTGAGGTCGTTGAGGCTGACGTCGTTGTTCAGACCAATGGCTTCGACGCTCGACAATCCGCTCAACAAAGCAAAGCCGCTGGTCGAATTGCTGGTCGTCGACGAGTTGGTGCTGTTGCCGGTACCCGCGAGGTTCGACAATTCATAAGTACCGTCGCCCTGCGCATGAATCGTGCCCAGGGTCTCGCTGCTCCAGCCCCACCACGAGTTGTAGGTTTGCAGCACAACGCTGCCGGCACTGTTGATGGTCAGGTAGTGCGAGTTGTCGATGTAGGTGCTGAACGTGTCGCCCTGCTTGTAGTTGCTGGTGTTTACCACGCTGTCGAGTTTCACGTTGCCATACAGCGTCGGGTTGGTCTGCTCGCCGGTCTGGTAGTAAGTCGGCTGGCCGTCGGTGATGAAGTACGTGAGGTTCTTCGCCCCGGTGTTGGCCACTGCGTCGGCGCTCTGGAACCAGTTGGCCGTGGTCTTGAACACGTCCTCATAGTTGGTACCGCCGCCGGAGCCCATCGAGTTGAGTACGGCTTTGAGCAAGGTCAGCGCATTCGGGTCGTTGAGATTCACCGACACCGATTTGTTGACCTGGGTATCGAAGTCCACCAGGAAGATGTTCACCGTGCCCGAGTTGCTGCCGCCAAGGCTTTGCTTGAGGCTGTTGAACACCGAGGTCAGCGAGTCTTTCGCGGCGTTCAGCGACGAAGTGCTCATGCTGCCCGAGCTGTCGACCATGAACGCGATGTTGTAGTTGGTGCCCGGCACCACGGTCAGGCCGCCGATGTCAGCGACGATGATGTCGTTGGCGTCGGTGCCGATGACGTTGTCATCACCCGAGGTGGCGGTGACCGCGTTGTACACCGCAGGCACTACCGTGACCGGAATGGTCGCGGTGCTGCTTGCCGAGCCGCCGACCTGTTCGGTGGACGTCGAGGTCACGGTCAGGTTGAACTGGCCGTTGTAGTAGGTCGGCGGAGTCACGGTCAGAGAACCGAGGTTCCAGCCGGTGACGTTGGCTTCGCCATTGCTCGCGGTAACGGTGAAAGTATGGCCCGCGCCATCGCTGAGCACCGAACCGACCGGTGCACCGCTGATCTTCACGCTCAGGGTTTCCGAGCCGTCGGTGTCGGTCAGCGCGGTGCTGATTGCCGACAGTTTCACCGTGGTGCCTTCAGCGCCGGTGTTGAGCTTGTAGCCGTCGTAATAACCTTCGCCGTTGGTGCCGTGCAGATCGGAGACGGTCACGCCCGAGTTGATCAGGTCCTGCACACCGGTGTAGATCGGCACGCCGGCGTTGCTCAGATCGATTGGCGTGCCGCCGTTGACCGACAGGTTGACGTCGTAGCTGCCCGGGCCGCTCTGGTTGTGGTGGTAGATGTCGAGGGTGTAATAACCGCTGGTGGTCGGGGTGAACGAACCATTGATCGCACCGCCCGCGCCCCAGGTACCCGACGCCACGTTCTTTCCACCGATGGTGATCAGCAGGCTGTCATCGGCCACGCCGCTGAAGCTGTAGGTCTTGCCGGCTTCCAGGTAGATCAGGCCAGAGGTCTTCGACGCCGTACCGGCGGCGACACTGCCGTCAGACTGCACGTTGGTGACGTTGCCGCTGGAGTTCGGTTTGCCGGCGGCGTCGATGACGTTTTTCAGGGTGGTCGAATTCGCCCCGCTGCCGTCAGTGCCCAGCCCCGAGAGACCGGTCCAGACTTCCTTGATCAGGCCGGTGGATTTAACGCTGTTGTCAGCCACGGCTACGGTCGGCGCATCCGCCACTGGCGTGATGTCGATCTTCACCGTGCCGGTGCTGCCCAGCGCCTGGCCATCGGTAGGCTGGAACTTGATCTGTGCGTAGTCCGCCTGATTGTTGCCCAGACCGGTGCCGCCGTAACCGTTGGTGCCCGACTCGTTGGCGTCCGGCAGGAAGCGCAGCTTGCCGGCGTCGATGTCGGCCTTGCTGAAGGTCTGGTTGTTGGCAACATCCTTCCAGGTCGAGCCGTCCAGATACTGCAGTTTGCCCTCGCCCGGCAGCTGCGTGATCTTGATACCAAGGCTGCTCGCCGGGCTGTCGACATCGCTGACGCCAAAGGTCGACCAGCCGAGTACCAGCGGCGTGTCTTCGGTGCCGGTGACATTGTTTGGCGCAGCGACCGGTGCATCGTTGACCGCCACCACGTTGACCGTGGTCGTCGCCGTGTTCGAGTAGTTGCCGCCATCGGTCACCGTCACGGTGATGACGCGCGGCACGGTGCTCGGGTTTTCGCTGCTGTTGGTGAAGCTGATGTTCTTGATGGCCTGCATGTAGTCGGCCAGGGTCGCGTTACCCGAGAGGGTCAGGGTCACCGTGCCGTTGGTGCTGTTGGCATTGATGGTGATGCCGTTGACGCTATTGCCCAGATTCAGCGCATCGCCGTCCTGACGGTTGGTCAGTACCACAGTGGCGCCGGTCAGCATCGTGCTGTCCGGGTCGGTGATGCTGATGTCGGTGTCAGCGATCGACACGCCGGCGCCCGGGGTGTTCTCGGTGAACGTCACTTTGTAATCGGCACCGGTCGCACCGCTGGAGTTGTTGGCATCCAGATCCAGCACCGGTGGCGCATCGTTGTCGATGATCGAGGTGCTGACGCTGCCATTGGTGCTGCTGACCGCGAGGTTCTCGAAGTTGCCGCCGGTAGCCGAATCGATCTTGACCACGAAGTTCTCGGTGCCTTCGGTGATCTTGTCATCGAGGGTGACGACGTTGAACTGCGCGCTGCTGGCGCCCGCCGGGATCTTCACGGTGTACACGCCGGTGAAGTCCGAACCGTCGGCAGCAGTGCCGCTGTAGACGATTTTCAGGGTCACTTCGGTCTGCGCCGGGTGATTGAGGCTGACGGTATAGCTGGCGGTCTGGCCTTCGGTCACCGAGCTGCTGCCAGTGATGCTGACGGTGGTGGTGTCGATGGTGTCGGTGACGCTGGTCACTGCTGGCGTGGTGCTCGATACCAGTTTTTCGAAGTTGCCACCGGTGGCGCTGCTGATGGTCGCCTGCACGGTGCCGGCGTCTTTGTAGACGTCGTCAGCTGGCGCTGGAACGTTCACGGTGCCGGTGGTTTCGCCCGCTTTGATGGTGATCACGGCACCGTTCGACAGGGTCACGGTCACTGGCGAGCCAGCGGCGTTGGTCAGGGTCGCGGTGTAAGTGATCTGGCCACCTTCAGCCACCGAACCGGTCGCCGACAGGGACAGGTTGGTGGTGTCGACGGTGTCGGTCACGGTGGTGCTGACCGGAGTCTTGTCGGCGACGAGATTTTCGAAGTTACCGCCGCTGACGTTGGTAATCGAGTTGGTCAGCGGCGCGTTGCCGGTCAGCGCATCGTTCGGTGCGACGGCAGTTACGGTGCCGGTAGTCTGGCCGACCGCGATGGTGATGTTCTGGCCGTTGGCCAAAGTGACCACCACTGGCGAACCGGTGACTGGCGCGCCGACGGTCGCGGTGTAGACGACGTTGCCGCCTTCTGCCGCTGTGGCGGTTGCGCTCAGTTTTACGGTGGTGGTGTCGATGGTGTCGGTGACGCTGGTCACGGCTGGCGTGGTGCTCGGTACCAGGTTTTCGAAGTTGCCACCGGTAGCGCTAGTGATCGTTGCCTGGACGGAACCGGCGTCTTTGTAGACGTCATCGGACGGGGCCGGAACGGTTGCGGTGCCGGTGGTTTCGCCAGCCTTGATGGTGATCACAGCGCCGTTCGACAAGGTCACGGTCACTGGCGAACCAGCGGCGTTGGTCAGGGTCGCGGTGTAGGTGATCTGGCCACCTTCGGCCACCGAGTTGGTGGCGCTGAGCGACAGATTTGTAGTGTCGGTAACGTCGGTGACAGAAGTCGAAACCGGAGTTTTGTCGGCGACTAGATCTTCGAAGTTGCCGCCGGTTACGCCAGTGATCGAGTTGGTGATCGGAGCGTTGCCAGTCAGCGCATCGTTCGCAGCAACAGCGGTTGCGGTGCCAGTGGTCTGGCCGACGCCGATGGTGATGGTCTGGCCGTTGGCCAGAGTCACGACGACAGGCGAACCGGTTACCGGCGCGCCGACGGTGGCGGTGTAAGTCACGGTGCCGCCTTCAGCCACCGAAGTATCGGCGGTCAGTTTGACGGTCGACGTGTCGATGGTGTCAGTGACTGTCGTCACCGCTGGAGCAGTGCTCGGAACGAGGTTCTCGAAATTGCCGCCGGTGGCACTGGTGATCGTCGCCTGCACGGAGCCGGCGTCTTTGTAGACGTCATCGGACGGTGCAGGAACGGTTGCGGTGCCGGTGGTTTCGCCTGCTTTGATAGTGATCACGGCGCCATTCGACAAGGTCACGGTCACTGGCGAGCCAGCGGCGTTGGTCAGGGTCGCGGTGTACGTAATCTGGCCACCTTCCGCCACCGAATTGCTGGCGCTCAAGGACAGATTTGTAGTGTCGGTAACGTCCGTGACAGAAGTTGAAACTGGAGTTTTGTCTGCAACCAGATCTTCGAAATTGCCGCCGCTCACGCCAGTGATCGAGTTGATGATCGGAGCATTACCAGCCAACGCATCGTTCGCAGCAACAGCAGTTGCAGTGCCAGTAGTCTGGCCGACGCCGATGGTGATGGTCTGGCCGTTGGCCAGAGTCACAACCACAGGCGAACCGGTGACCGGAGCACTCACAGTGGCGGTGTAAGTCACGGTGCCGCCTTCAGCCACCGATGTATCGGCGGTCAGTTTGACTGTCGAGGTATCGATGGTGTCAGTGACAGTCGTCACGGCCGGAGCAGTGCTCGGTACCAGGTTCTCGAAGTTGCCACCGGTAGCGCTGGTGATCGTCGCCTGCACAGAGCCGGCATCTTTGTAGACGTCATCAGACGGTGCAGGAACGGTCACATTACCGCTGGTTTCACCAGCCTTGATGGTGATCACTGCACCGTTCGACAAGGCCACGGTCACTGGCGAGCCAGCGGCGTTGGTCAGCGTAGCGGTGTAAACGATCGAGCCACCTTCAGCCACAGAACCGGTCGCCGAGAGCGACAGGTTGGTGGTGTCGGTAACGTCCGTGACAGAAGTCGAAACTGGAGTTTTGTCTGCAACCAGATCTTCGAAATTGCCGCCAGTTACGCCTGTGATCGAGTTGGTGATCGGGGCGTTGCCGGTCAGCGCATCGTTCGCAGCAACAGCAGTTGCAGTGCCAGTAGTCTGGCCAACGCCGATGGTGATGGTCTGGCCGTTGGCCAGAGTTACCACAACTGGAGAGCCGGTAACCGGAGCGCCGACGGTGGCGGTGTAAGTCACGGTACCGCCTTCAGCCACCGATGTATCGGCGGTCAATTTGACGGTCGACGTATCGATGGTGTCGGTGACTTGGGTGATCGCTGGCGTGGTACTCGGAACCAGGTTTTCGAAGTTGCCGCCGGCGGTGTTAGTGATCGTCGCCTGGACGGAGCCGGCATCTTTGTAGACGTCATCGGACGGGGCAGGAACGGTCGCAGTGCCGCTGGTTTCGCCTGCTTTGATGGTGATCACGGCGCCATTCGACAAGGTCACGGTCACTGGTGAGCCAGCGGCATTGGTCAGTGTCGCGGTGTAGGTGATCTGGCCACCTTCAGCCACCGAGTTGCTGGCGCTGAGCGACAGATTTGTAGTGTCGGTAACGTCGGTGACAGAAGTCGAAACCGGAGTTTTGTCGGCGACTAGATCTTCGAAGTTGCCGCCGGTTACGCCAGTGATCGAGTTGGTGATCGGAGCGTTGCCAGTCAGCGCATCGTTCGCAGCAACAGCGGTTGCAGTGCCAGTAGTCTGGCCGACGCCGATGGTGATGGTCTGGCCGTTGGCCAGAGTTACCACAACTGGAGAGCCGGTAACCGGAGCGCCGACGGTGGCGGTGTAAGTCACGGTACCGCCTTCAGCCACCGATGTATCGGCGGTCAATTTGACGGTCGACGTATCGATGGTGTCGGTGACTTGGGTGATCGCTGGCGTGGTACTCGGAACCAGGTTTTCGAAGTTGCCGCCGGCGGTGTTAGTGATCGTCGCCTGGACGGAGCCGGCATCTTTGTAGACGTCATCGGACGGTGCAGGAACGGTCGCAGTGCCGCTGGTTTCGCCTGCTTTGATGGTGATCACGGCGCCATTCGACAAGGTCACGGTCACTGGTGAGCCAGCGGCATTGGTCAGTGTCGCGGTGTAGGTGATCTGGCCACCTTCAGCCACCGAGTTGCTGGCGCTGAGCGACAGATTTGTAGTGTCGGTAACGTCGGTGACAGAAGTCGAAACCGGAGTTTTGTCGGCGACTAGATCTTCGAAGTTGCCGCCGGTTACGCCAGTGATCGAGTTGGTGATCGGAGCGTTGCCAGTCAGCGCATCGTTCGCAGCAACAGCGGTTGCGGTGCCAGTAGTCTGGCCGACGCCGATGGTGATGGTCTGGCCGTTAGCCAATGTCACGACGACAGGAGAACCGGTAACTGGCGCACCGACGGTGGCGGTGTAAGTCACGGTGCCGCCTTCAGCCACCGATGTATCGGCGGTCAATTTGACGGTCGACGTATCGATGGTGTCGGTGACTTGGGTGATCGCTGGCGTGGTACTCGGAACCAGGTTTTCGAAGTTGCCGCCGGCGGCGCTAGTGATCGTCGCCTGGACGGAGCCGGCATCTTTGTAGACGTCATCGGACGGTGCAGGAACGGTCGCAGTGCCGCTGGTTTCGCCTGCTTTGATGGTGATCACGGCGCCATTCGACAAGGTCACGGTCACTGGTGAGCCAGCGGCATTGGTCAGTGTCGCGGTGTAGGTGATCTGGCCACCTTCAGCCACCGAATTGCTGGCGCTGAGCGACAGATTGGTGGTGTCGTTAACATCCGTAACAGTGGTCGAGACCGGAGTTTTGTCCGCAACCAGATCTTCGAAATTGCCGCCGGTCACGCCAGTGATCGAGTTGGTGATCGGAGCATTACTGGCCAACGCATCGTTCGCAGCAACAGCGGTTGCGGTGCCAGTAGTCTGGCCGACGCCGATGGTGATGGTCTGGCCGTTAGCCAATGTCACGACGACAGGAGAACCGGTAACTGGCGCACCGACGGTGGCGGTGTAAGTCACGGTGCCGCCTTCAGCCACCGATGTATCGGCGGTCAATTTGACGGTCGACGTATCGATGGTGTCGGTGACTGTCGTCACGGCCGGAGCAGTGCTCGGTACCAGGTTCTCGAAGTTACCGCCGGTAGCGCTTGTGATCGTCGCCTGCACCGAACCGGCATCTTTGTAGACGTCATCGGACGGTGCCGGAACGGTCACATTACCGCTGGTTTCGCCAGCCTTGATGGTGATCACAGCACCGTTCGACAGGGTCACGGTCACTGGCGAGCCAGCGGCGTTGGTCAGCGTAGCGGTGTAAACGATCGAGCCACCTTCGGCCACGGAACCGGTCGCACTCAGCGACAGGTTTGTGGTGTCGGTAACGTCCGTGACAGAAGTCGAAACTGGAGTTTTGTCCGCAACCAGATCTTCGAAATTGCCGCCGCTCACGCCAGTGATCGAGTTGGTGATCGGAGCGTTGCCCGTCAGCGCATCGTTCGCAACAACAGCGGTTGCAGTGCCAGTAGTCTGGCCGACGCCGATGGTGATGGTCTGGCCGTTGGCCAGAGTCACGACCACAGGCGAGCCGGTGACCGGAGCGCCGACTGTGGCGGTGTAGGTCACGGTGCCGCCTTCAGCCACCGAAGTGTCGGCGGTCAGTTTGACTGTCGAGGTATCGATGGTGTCGGTGACAGTCGTCACGGCCGGAGCTGTGCTCGGTACCAGATTCTCGAAGTTGCCACCGGTGGCGCTAGTGATCGTCGCCTGCACAGAACCGGCGTCTTTGTAGACGTCGTCGGACGGTGCAGGAACGGTCACATTACCGCTGGTTTCGCCAGCCTTGATGGTGATCACAGCACCGTTCGACAGGGTCACGGTCACTGGCGAGCCAGCGGCGTTGGTCAGCGTAGCGGTGTAAACGATCGAGCCACCTTCAGCCACAGAACCGGTCGCCGAGAGCGACAGGTTGGTGGTGTCGGTAACGTCCGTGACTGAAGTCGAAACTGGAGTTTTGTCCGCCACCAGATCTTCGAAGTTGCCGCCGGTCACGCCAGTGATCGAGTTGGTGATCGGAGCATTACCGGCCAACGCATCGTTCGCAGCAACAGCGGTTGCGGTGCCGGTAGTCTGGCCGACGCCGATGGTGATGGTCTGACCGTTGGCCAGAGTCACGACCACAGGCGAGCCGGTGACTGGCGCGCCGACGGTGGCGGTGTAAGTCACGGTGCCGCCTTCAGCCACCGAAGTATCGGCGGTCAGTTTGACCGTCGAAGTGTCGATGGTATCGGTGACATTGGTCACCGCTGGAACCGCGCTTGGCACCAGGTTCTCGAAGTTGCCGCCGGTCGCACCCTCGATGGTCACTTCGACTTTGCCGGCATCTTTATAGACGTCATCTTTAGGTGCGTCGACGGTCACGGTGCCGGTGGTTTTGCCTGCATCAATAGTGATCGTGGCGCCGTTCGACAGGGTCACGGTCACCGGTGTGCCGGCCGGGTTGGTCAGGGTTGCGGTGTAAGTGATCTGGCCGCCTTCGGCTACCGAATCGCTGGCGGTCAGGTTCAGGTTGGTGGTGTCGGTGGTGTCGGAAACCACGGTGTCTGCGGACTTGCCGTCGACCACCAGTTTTTCGTAATTGCCACCCGTGGCGCCATCAATGGTCACGCTCAGCGAGCTGCCGCCCGCCAATGGGCTGTTCGGCGCGACGTAGTTGACGCTGCCGGTGGTTTCGCCAACGGCGATGGTGATGGTCTGGCCGTTGGACAGGCTGACGGTGACCGGCGAACCGGTCACTGGCGCGCCCACGGTCGCGGTGTAGACCACGGTTTCGCCTTCGGCGACGTTCGCAGTGGCGCTCAGCGACACGGTGGTGGTGTCGATGGTGTCGTTGACCGTGGTCACCGCCGGCGCTGTGCTGGTGACGAGGTTTTCGAAGTTGCCGCCGGTTGCGCTCTGGATGGTCGCTTCAACGCTGCCGGCGTCTTTGTAGACGTCATCTTTCGGTGCATCGACGGTCACGGTGCCGGTGGATTTGCCGGCCTCGATGAGGATTGTCGCACCGTTCGACAGGGTCACGGTGACCGGTGTGCCGGCGGCGTTGCTCAGGGTTGCGGTGTAGGTAATCTGGCCGCCTTCGTTCACCGCGCCGGTCGCGCTGAGCGACAGGTTGGTGGTGTCGACGGTGTCGGTCACGGTGGTGCTGACCGGGGTCTGGTCGGCGACAAGATTTTCGAAATTACCGCCGCTGACGTTGGTGATCGAGTTGGTCAGCGGCGCGTGGCCGGCAAGGACGTCGTTCGGCGCGGTGGTGCTCACGCTGCCGCTGGTCTTGCCGACTTCGATAGTGATGTTCTGACCATTGGCCAGGGTCACGACCACAGGCGAACCGGTGACCGGCGCGCCGACGGTGGCGGTGTAGGTGACGGTGCCACCTTCGGCCGCGGTTTCGGTGGCGGTCAGCTTGACCGTCGAGGTGTCGACGGTGTCGGTGACATCAGTGACCGCTGGCGTGGTGCTTGGCACCAGGTTTTCGAAGTTGCCGCCGGTGGCGTCCTTGATCGTGACTTCAACTTTGCCAGCGTCTTTATAGACGTCGTCGGCAGGTGCCGGAACGGTGACGGTGCCGGTGGATTTGCCGGCCTCGATGGTGATCACCGCGCCGTTGCTCAGATTTACGGTCACCGGGGTACCGGCCGGGTTGCTCAGGGTCGCGGTGTAGACAATCGAACCGCCCTCGGCCACGGAGCCGGTCGCGGACAGCGACAGGTTGGTGGTGTCGGCGACGTCGGTTACCGAGGTCACCGCCGGGGTTTGGTCGGCGACGAGATTTTCGTAATTGCCACCACTGGCGCCGTCGATTTTCACGCTCAGAGTGTTGCCGCCGGCCTGTGCATCGTTCGGCGCGGTGAAGTTGACGCTGGCGCTGCTGGCGCCGACCGGAATGGTGATGGTCTGGCCGTTGGACAGAGTCACCAGCACTGGCGAACCGGTGACCGGTGCGGTCACGGACGCGGTGTATACAACCACGCCGCCTTCTACTGCGCTGGCGCTGGCGGTCAGCAAAACCGTGCTGTTGTCGATGGTGTCGGTGACATCAGTTACCGCAGGAGTCTTGTCGATCACCAGATTTTCAAAGTTACCACCGCTGGTCTTGGTGATGCTCGCATCGACCTTGCCGGCGTCCTTGTACACATCATCGCCAGGCGCAGCGACGGTCGCAGTGCCAGTGCTCGCACCCTTGGCGATGTTGATCACCGCGCCGTTGCTCAGGGTCACGCTCATGGCGGTGCCGGCCGGATTGCTCAGGGTGGCGGTGTAGACGATCGAGCCGCCCTCGGCAACGCTGCCGGTGGCGCTCAGGCTGATGTTGGTGGTGTCGACGGCGTCGGTGACTTTGGTCACCACAGCCGAACGATCGGCCTCGACGCGCTCGAAATTGCCGCCGCTGTGGCTGGCGATCGCCGTCCGCACGTTGCTGCCATCGATGTACGGGGTGTTGGCGGGCGCCGGGAAATTCACCGAGCCGCTGGTAGCACCGGCAGCGATGTTGATCACCGCGCCGTTGGCCAGGGTAACGGTCATCGCAGTGCCGGCCGGATTGCTCAGGGTCGCGGTATAGGTGATCTGGCCACCTTCGCTGACGGTATCGCTGGCAGTCAGGGTCAGTGCGGTTGTGTCGACGGTGTCGTTGACCGTGGTGCTGACCGGGGTCTTGCTGACGTCGAGTTTCTCGAAGTTGCCGCCGCTGGCATCGGTCATGGTTACGGTGAGCTTGCTGACGTCCTTGTAGACGTCATCGCTCGGTGCGGCAATCGTCACCGAACCGCTGGTCTTGCCGGCTTCGATGGTGATGGTCTGGCCATTGCTCAGGTTGACGGTCACCGGCGTCTGCGCGGCGTTGGTCAGCGTTGCGGTGTAAGTGATCGAAGAGCCTTCGAGCACATAGCTTTCTGCGCTGAGGGTCAGGTGCGTGGTGTTGACCGTGTCGGCAACATTGGTCACCGCAGGCGTAGTATCCGGCACCAGATTTTCGAAGTTGCCACCGGTGGCGTCCTTGATGGTCACTTCGACTTTGCCGGCGTCTTTGTAGACGTCATCGGCAGGTGCCGGAACGGTCACGGTGCCGGTGGTCTTGCCGGCTTCAATGGTGATGACCGAGCCGTTGCTCAGATTCACGGTCACAGGCGCGCCGGCCGGGTTGCTCAGCGTCGCGGTGTAGGTGATCTGCCCGCCTTCGTTGACGTTGCCGGTGGCAGTCAGCGCGACGCTGGTGGTGTCGACGGTGTCGGTCACAGTGGTGCTGACCGGGGTCTTGTCGGCGACCAGATTCTCGTAGTTGCCACCGCTGACGTTGGTGATCGAGTTGGTCAGTGGTGCGTGACCGATCTGCACGTCATTCGATACCGGGGCGGTAACGCTGCCGGTGGTCTGGCCGACGGCGATGGTGATGTTCTGGCCGTTGGCCAGGGTCACGACAACTGGCGAGCCGGTGACGGGCGCGCCGACAGTGGCGGTGTAGGTGACGGTGCCGCCTTCAGCGACCGAAGTGTCGGCGGTCAATTTGACCGTCGAGGTATCGATGGTGTCGGTGACTTGAGTGACCGCTGGCGTGGTACTCGGAACGAGGTTCTCGAAGTCGCCGCCGGTGGCGCTGGTGATGGTGGCCTGCACGGAGCCGGCGTCTTTGTAGACGTCGTCGGACGGAGCCGGGAAGCTCACATTACCGCTGGTTTCGCCTGCCTTGATGGTGATGACGGCGCCGTTCGACAAGGTCACGGTCACTGGCGAGCCAGCAGCATTGGTCAAGGTTGCGGTGTAAGTGATCTGGCCGCCTTCAGCCACGGAAGCGGTCGCGCTCAGCGACAGATTGGTGGTGTCGGCCACGTCGGTGACGGTGGTCGAAACTGGAGTTTTGTCCGCCACCAGATTTTCGTAGTTGCCACCGGTTACGCCAGTGATCGAATTGGTCAGCGGAGCGTTGCCGGTCAGGGCGTCGTTCGGTGCGGTGTAGGTGATGGAGCCAGTGGTCTGGCCGACGCCAATGGTGATGTTCTGGCCGTTGGCCAACGTCACGACCACAGGCGAGCCGGTGACTGGCGCGCCGACGGTGGCGGTGTAAGTCACGGTGCCGCCTTCGGCAACCGAGGTGTCTGCGCTCAGCTTCACCGTCGAGGTATCGACGGTGTCAGTGATTTCGGTCACAGCCGGCGTAGTGTTCGGCACCAGATTTTCGAAGTTGCCGCCGGTGGCGTCCTTGATGCTGACTTCGACCTGGCCGGCGTCTTTGTAGACGTCATCGGCCGGCGCTGGAACGCTAACGGTGCCGGTGGTTTTGCCGGCATCAATGGTGATCACCGAGCCGTTGCTCAGGGTCACGGTTACCGGGGTGCCGGCCGGATTCGTCAGCGTGGCGGTGTAGGTGATCTGGCCACCCTCGGCCACGGAACCGGTGGCGCTGAGGCTCAGGCCAGTGTCATCCACCGAATCGGTAATCGTGGTGACCGCAGGCGTGTTGCTTGGCACCAGATTTTCGAAATTGCCACCGGTTGCACCAGTGATCGTGGTGCTGACGGTGCCGCCATTGTTGTAGACGTCGTTGGCTGCAGTCGGCACGTTGACGGTGCCGACGGTTTCGCCCGCAGCAATGGTGATGGTCGAACCGTTCGACAGAGTGACGGTTACCGGGGTTTGCGCCGGGTTGGTCAGTGTCGCGGTGTAAGTGATCTGACCGCCTTCAACGATGTTGTTGGTCGCGGTCAGAGTCAGGCCAGTGTCATCGACCGAGTCGGTGATGGTGGTCACGGCTGGTGTGGTGTTTGGCACCAGATTTTCGAAATTGCCACCGGTAGCGCCAGTGATCGTGGTGCTGACGGTGCTGCCATTGTTGTAGACGTCATTGGCCGCAGTCGGCACGTTGACGGTGCCCACGGTTTCGCCAGCCGCAATGGTGATGGTCGAACCGTTCGACAGAGTGACGGTTACCGGCGTCTGCGCCGGGTTGGTCAGTGTCGCGGTGTAAGTGATCTGACCGCCTTCAACGATGTTGTTGGTCGCGGTCAGGGTCAGGCCAGTGTCATCGACCGAGTCGGTGATGGTGGTCACGACAGGTGTGGTGTTAGGCACCAAATTTTCGAAATTGCCACCGGTGGCGCCAGTGATCGTGGTGCTGACGGTGCTGCCATTGTTGTAGACGTCGTTGGCCGCTGTGGGCACGTTGACGGTGCCGACGGTTTCGCCCGCAGCAATGGTGATGGTCGAACCGTTGGACAGAGTGACGGTTACCGGGGTTTGTGCCGGGTTGGTCAGTGTCGCGGTGTAAGTGATCTGACCGCCTTCGACGACGTTATTCGTCGCAGTCAGGGTCAGACCGGTGTTGTCGACCGAATCGGTGATGGTGGTGACCGCAGGCGTGTTGCTTGGCACCAGGTTTTCGAAGTTGCCACCGGTAGCGCCAGTGATCGTGGTGCTGACGGTGCTGCCATTGTTGTAGACGTCATTGGCCGCAGTCGGCACGTTGACGGTGCCCACGGTTTCGCCAGCCGCAATGGTGATGGTCGAACCGTTGGACAGGGTGACGGTAACCGGCGTCTGCGCCGGGTTGGTCAGTGTCGCGGTGTAAGTGATCTGACCGCCTTCAACGATATTGTTGGTCGCGGTCAGGGTCAGGCCAGTGTCATCGACCGAGTCGGTGATGGTGGTCACGGCTGGTGTGGTGTTTGGCACCAGGTTTTCGAAGTTGCCACCGGTAGCGCCAGTGATCGTGGTGCTGACGGTACTGCCATTGTTGTAAACGTCATTGGCCGCAGTCGGCACGTTGACGGTGCCGACGGTTTCGCCGGCAGCAATGGTGATGGTCGAACCGTTGGACAGAGTGACGGTTACCGGGGTTTGCGCCGGGTTGGTCAACGTTGCGGTGTAGGTGATCTGACCGCCTTCAACGATGTTGTTGGTCGCGGTCAGGGTCAGGCCGGTGTTGTCGACCGAATCTGTGATGGTGGTAACGGCTGGTGTGGTGTTCGGCACCAGGTTTTCGAAGTTGCCACCGGTAGCGCCAGTGATCGTGGTGCTGACGGTGCTGCCATTGTTGTAGACGTCGTTGGCCGCTGTGGGCACGTTGACGGTGCCGACGGTTTCGCCCGCAGCAATGGTGATGGTCGAACCGTTGGACAGAGTGACGGTTACCGGGGTTTGTGCCGGGTTGGTCAGTGTCGCGGTGTAAGTGATCTGACCGCCTTCGACGACGTTATTCGTCGCAGTCAGGGTCAGACCGGTGTTGTCGACCGAATCGGTGATGGTGGTGACCGCAGGCGTGTTGCTTGGCACCAGGTTTTCGAAGTTGCCACCGGTAGCGCCAGTGATCGTGGTGCTGACGGTGCTGCCATTGTTGTAGACGTCATTGGCCGCAGTCGGCACGTTGACGGTGCCCACGGTTTCGCCAGCCGCAATGGTGATGGTCGAACCGTTGGACAGGGTGACGGTAACCGGCGTCTGCGCCGGGTTGGTCAGTGTCGCGGTGTAAGTGATCTGACCGCCTTCAACGATATTGTTGGTCGCGGTCAGGGTCAGGCCAGTGTCATCGACCGAGTCGGTGATGGTGGTCACGGCTGGTGTGGTGTTTGGCACCAGGTTTTCGAAGTTGCCACCGGTAGCGCCAGTGATCGTGGTGCTGACGGTACTGCCATTGTTGTAAACGTCATTGGCCGCAGTCGGCACGTTGACGGTGCCGACGGTTTCGCCGGCAGCAATGGTGATGGTCGAACCGTTGGACAGAGTGACGGTTACCGGGGTTTGCGCCGGGTTGGTCAACGTTGCGGTGTAGGTGATCTGACCGCCTTCAACGATGTTGTTGGTCGCGGTCAGGGTCAGGCCGGTGTTGTCGACCGAATCTGTGATGGTGGTAACGGCTGGTGTGGTGTTCGGCACCAGGTTTTCGAAGTTGCCACCGGTAGCGCCAGTGATCGTGGTGCTGACGGTGCTGCCATTGTTGTAGACGTCATTGGCCGCAGTCGGCACGTTGACGGTGCCCACGGTTTCGCCAGCCGCAATGGTGATGGTCGAGCCGTTGGACAGAGTGACAGTTACCGGGGTTTGCGCCGGGTTGGTCAGTGTCGCGGTGTAGGTGATCTGACCGCCTTCAACGATATTGTTGGTCGCAGTCAGGGTCAGCCCGGTGTTGTCGACCGAATCAGTGATCGTGGTAACGGCAGGTGTGGTGTTTGGCACCAGATTTTCGAAGTTGCCGCCGGTAGCCCCGGTGATCGTGGTGCTGACGGTGCTGCCATTGTTGTAAACGTCATTGGCTGGGGTCGGCACGTTGACGGTGCCGGTAGTCTGGCCAGCGCCAATGGTAATGGTCGAGCCATTCGACAGCGTGACGGTGACCGGAGTTTGCGCCGGGTTAGTCAGCGTCGCGGTGTAGGTAATCTGGCCGCCTTCGGTCAAGCTCGAACCAGCCGTCAACGTGACGGTAGTGGTGTCGACGGTGTCGGTGACTTGCGTGGTCGCCGGGATAGTCGGCGGGGTCACGGTGATGCCGTTGCCGCCGCTGGTGCCAGTGACGGTCACGTCGATCTGGCTCGGGTCGTTGTAGACCGTGTCGTTCGGTGCCAGCGGCACGTTGACGGTGCCGGTGGTGGCGCCGGCGGGAATGACGATGACTGCGCCGTTGGACAGGGTGATAGTCAGGTCGGTCAGCGGCGCCTGGGTCAGGGTCGCGGTGTACACCAGCACGCCGCCGGCTTCGGTGATGGTCGGCGTGGCGCTGAGGCTCAGGGTCGAGTCACGCAGTGCGTTGGTGGTGGTGTCGGTGGTCAGGCCGCCCGTGGTGTCCTGCGCGACTTGCCCGGCAGAATTGATGCCCGCCGTGGGGAAGCCAATGGTCGGATCGACGCGGCCAGCGGTAGCGTCGAGCATGACGAAGCTGTGACCACCACCGGCCGCACCGCCGGTACCTGCGGCGGTCGGGCCGGCCGCGGTGGATTCGAGTGCGGTGGTCGGGTCGACACCGGCGGCGATGGCTTGCTGCAGTTCTTCTACAGAAGGCGCAGCCTGCGCCGTGGCTTCGGCCAGGTCAGTGCTGGAGTCAGGCGAGCTGGCGCTCCACTGGGTGTCACGGCCCAGATCGAGCATGCGGCCATCAGCCAGTTCCAGCGACACCGCGCCGGACAGACCGGTATCGATCTGGTCGCCGACATACAGGCGATCGCCTTCAACGAGTACGCGACGCACGCCCTCTGGGGACACCACGAAAACCTGACCGACAATGCTTTTGACGACGGCAACAACACTGCTCATTGAAGACTCTCCGGGGTGTCACATTCAGTTGACTTCCATGGACCTGACGGGCGTCGGCGCCACTTCAGTCTGGACGTACTTTCTATAAATGGATAACTTATTGACGCTGTATTTCCGTCAATAATCTGGCTATAAATTATCGCGATTAACTTTATGCCAAACTATTGACCTTCTGGGAGCCATCCTAAACAATCGCCCCACTAATGTCACATTGATATTTCCGCGGCGACCTGTCCTTCAGCCTGTCATCCAGTTCCTGTTTTGAACTTTCCGACATACGGTCTTTCGGGTTGCCATCATCCGACGCAGCACCACGTTTCTGCTGTGATTCAAGACAAGAAGTTCCGGGAAAATTCCAACCATGCGTTCGCTTTTGCTCCTTGCCGCTCCCTTCGCTCTCGCCGCCTCTTTTGTACAAGCACAATCCTTACCAGAAGCCATGCAACAGGCGCTGGATGTCCATCCGGAGATTCAGGCGGGGGTCAATAGTCGATTGGCGGCGGATTATCAGTTAAAGGCTGCGAAAGGGGGATACCTGCCCAAGGTCGATCTGCTGGGCGGTTATGGCCGTGAAGGCACTGACAGTGTGACCACGAGAGCGAACGGTGGAAGCAATCACTGGGAGACGTTGAACCGCAGCGAGTCAAGTTTACGTCTCTCGCAAATGGTTTTTGACGGTTTCGCGACGTCTAACGAAGTTGCGCGTCAACAAGCCAACGTCAGCTCCCGTGCTTACTCGCTGCTGGGTACTTCCGAGCGTACTGCACTGACCGTCGCCCAGGTGTATCTGGACGTGCTGACCCGTCGCGAATTCGTGCGTCTGGCCGAGGAGAACCTCAAGAGCCACCAGCGCATCTACGACCAGATCCAGTTGCGCACCCAGCGCGGCGTCGGCAGCGGTGCCGACCTTGATCAGGCCGAAGCGCGCATGGCCCAGGCCCGCAACAATCTGATCACCGAGCAGACCAACCTCGCCGATGCGGAAACCAACTTCCTCAGCGCCGTCGGTCAGATGCCCGATCAGCTCGAGCGCCCGGCGCCGTTCATGGCGATGATGCCGGCCAACCTCAATGAAGCCCGCGCGCAAATGCTGGAAAACAGCCCGATCCTGCGTTCCGCCGAGTCGGACATCGCCGCTGCCGAGAAGCAGTTCGCCACCGCCAAATCGACCTTCTACCCGCGTTTCGACGCCGAACTGGGCCGCTCCGCCGACAACGATCTCGATGGTCAGAACGGCCACAACAACGAATGGCAGGCCATGCTGCGCATGCGTTTTAACCTGTATTCCGGCGGCAGCAACAAGGCCGATCTGGAATCCAAGTCGTACCTGGCCAACCAGGCGCTGGACATCCGCAACAACGCCCTGCGTCAGTTGAATGAAGAGCTCGGCCTCGCCTGGAACGCGCTGAACAATGCCAACGCCCAAGTGCCGATCGCCCAGCAATACGTCGATCGCAGCACCTCGGTGCGTACCGCCTACCAGCGTCAATTCAGCCTCGGCGAACGCACCCTGCTGGATTTGCTCGACAGCGAAAACGAACTGTTTACCGCCTCGCGGCGTCTGGCGGAAATCAAGAACATTCAGTTATTTACTCAGTACCGAATCAAGGCGACCATGGGCCAATTGCTCAAAAGCCAGGGAGCGGTCGCGCCGTTGGCATCCGTTGTGCAGAACGACGTGAAGCCCAAGGTCCAGCTGCCTGGGATGAACTGAGTTATCCCTTCCAACTGTTAAAGAGTGTCGAGCGTGGAATCAGAAGTCAGTCGAGTTCAACTCAGCCATGATCCACGCGCGTTGCATGACGATCCGTTGCTGGATGGTCTGCTCGCCCTGTGTATGCTGCACCAGAAGCCTGCCAGCGCGGCGATGCTGACCACCGGCCTGCCGCTGCCCAAACAACGTTTGAGTGTCGAGTTGCTGCCGCGCGCAGCGGCTCGCGCCGGGCTGCAGGGGCGGGTGTTGCAGCGCAAACTCGAAGAAATTCCGGCGATCGCCATGCCCGCGCTGTTGCTGCTCAAGGATGGCCGCAGCGCCGTTCTGCTCGGCTGGCAGGGCGACAATGAAGCACGAGTGCTGCTCAGCGAAAGCGATGGCGGCGAATCGGTGGTCAGCCGCGAACTGCTGAGCGACGATTACACCGGCAAAGTGTTCTTCGCCCAGCCGCAGCACAAATTCGACGTCAATCACGGCACGCTGATCCCGCGTGCACGCTCGTGGTTTCGCGACACCCTCAAGCGTTCGCGCTGGCTGTATGCCGATGCGATCGCCGCCAGTTTCCTGATCAACATCATCGCCATGGCCGCACCGCTGTTCGTGATGAACGTCTACGACCGCGTAGTACCGAACCAGGCCGAAGCAACCCTGTGGGTGCTGGCGCTGGGCATCACCGGCGCTTACATCTTCGACTTGATCCTCAAGAGCCTGCGCAGCCTGTGCCTGGATCTGGCCGGGAAGAAAACCGACCTGATCATCTCCGCCACGCTATTCGAGCGCATTGTCGGCATGGCGATGAAATACCGCCCGGCGAGGGTCGGCAGCTTTGCCCAGAACATCCATGAGTTTCAGAGCCTGCGCGACTTTCTCGCGTCGCTCACCCTGACCAGCCTGATCGACCTGCCGTTCACCATCCTGATTTTCATCGTCATCGCAATTCTCGGCGGGCATCTGGTGTGGATTCCGGTGCTGGCTTTCCCGATTGCCCTGCTGATCGGCTACGCCTTGCAGAAGCCGTTGATCGCGACCATGGAACGGACCATGGCGCTGGGCGCCGAGCGCCAGTCGAGCCTGATCGAAACCCTCGCCGGTCTGGACGCGGTCAAGGTCAACAACGCCGAAAGCGAGCGCCAGTATCAGTGGGAGCAGACCATCGGCACCCTCAGCCGCCTCGAGCTGCGAGTGAAAATGCTCTCCGGTCTGGCGATGAACATCACCTTGCTGATCCAGCAACTGGCCGGGGTGATCATGATCGTCTTCGGCGTGTACCAGATCATCGCCGGCAACCTGAGCATGGGCGGGCTGATTGCCTGCTACATGCTCAGTGGTCGTGCGCTGAGCCCGCTGGCGTCGCTGTCCGGCCTGCTCACGCGCTATCAACAGGCGCGGGTGACCATGACTTCGGTCGACCAGATGATGGAGCTGCCCCAGGAGCGCAATTTCGAAGAGCGCCCGCTGAGCCGCAAGGTTTTGCAGGGTGCGATCGAATGCCGTCAGCTCAGCTTCACCTACCCGGACCAGCAGAACCCGGCGCTGAAGAACATCAACCTGGTCATCCGTCCCGGCGAGAAGATCGGCATCATCGGCCGCAGCGGTTCGGGCAAGAGTTCGCTGGCGAAACTGCTTGTGGGCCTGTACCAACCGGACGACGGTGCGTTGCTGGTCGATGGCGTGGACATCCGCCAGATCGACGTCAGCGAACTGCGCTACAACATCGGTTACGTGCCACAGGACATTCAGCTGCTGTCCGGCACCCTGCGTGACAACCTGGTGTCCGGCGCGCGTTACGTCGAAGACGAGCTGGTGCTGCAAGCCGCCGAACTGGCCGGCGTCCACGAATTCGCCCGTCTGCACCCGCAAGGCTACGAGCTGCAAGTCGGCGAGCGTGGGCAAAACCTCTCCGGCGGCCAGCGGCAGAACGTCGCCCTGGCCCGGGCGCTGTTGCTCAATCCACCGATTTTGTTGATGGATGAGCCAACCAGTGCGATGGACAACACCGGCGAAGAACGCCTCAAGCAACGCCTCGCAGCAGTGATTGAAAACAAAACCGTGGTGCTGGTCACGCATCGGGCATCGCTGTTGTCGCTGGTCGATCGCCTGCTGGTGATCGATCGCGGGCAGATTCTCGCCGACGGCCCGAAAGCCGCCGTGATGGAAGCGTTGAAGAAGGGGCAGATCAGTGTTGCTTAAGTCCGGTGTCAAGGAGTCGATCCGTCGCTACTTCAAGGGCTCTGCCTCGCTGCAGGGCCAGCCGCTGCCAGAGGTCAACAAGGCGCTGATCGAAGACGCCCCGCGCGTCGTGCGCCTGACCATCTGGGCGATCATCGGCTTTTTCGTGTTCCTCATGCTCTGGGCCAACTTCGCCGTGATCGACGAGGTGACTAAGGGCGACGGCAAGGCGATTCCGTCGTCGAAGATTCAGAAAATCCAGAACCTGGAGGGCGGTATCGTCTCCGAGCTGTTCGTCAAGGAAGGCCAGATCGTCGAGGCCGGCGCGCCGCTGATTCGTCTCGACGACACGCGTTTTGCCTCCAACGTTGGCGAAACCGAGGCTGATCGCCTGTCGATGCTGCTGCGGGTCGAGCGTCTGAGCGCGGAAGTCGATGATCGTCCGCTGAATTTTCCCGAGGACGTGCTCAAAGCCGTGCCGGGTCAGGCGAAAAGCGAAGAGTCGCTGTACATCAGCCGCCGTCAGCAGTTACACGATGAAATCGGCGGCTTGCAGGAGCAGTTGATCCAGCGTCAGCAAGAGCTGCGTGAGTTCAGCTCCAAGCAGGCGCAGTACCGTCAGCAACTCGGCTTGCAGCGTCAGGAAATCAACATGTCCGAGCCGCTGGTGGCGCAGGGCGCGGTCTCGCCGGTGGAAGTGTTGCGCCTCAAGCGTGCCGAAGTGGAAACCCGTGGCCAGCTCGACGCGACCACGCTGGCCATCCCGCGCGCGGAATCGGCGATCAAGGAAGTGCAGCGCAAGATCGACGAAACCCGCGGCAAATTCCGCAGCGAAGCGCTGACCCAACTCAACGAAGCGCGCACCGATCTGAACAAGGCCCAGGCCACCGGCAAGGCGCTGGAAGACCGCGTCAGCCGTACGCTGGTCACCTCACCCGTGCGGGGCATCGTCAACAAGTTGCTGGTCAACACTATCGGCGGTGTGATCCAGCCGGGCAGCGACATGGTCGAAATCGTGCCGCTGGATGACACCCTGCTGGTCGAAGCCAAGATCCGCCCGCAGGACATCGCGTTCCTGCATCCGGGTCAGGAAGCGATCGTCAAATTCACCGCCTATGACTACACGATTTACGGCGGCCTGAAGGCACAGCTGGAGCAGATCGGTGCGGATACCATCACCGACGAAGACAAGAAAACCACTTATTACGTGATCAAGGTGCGTACCGAGCGCAGCCACTTGGGCACGGATGAAAAGCCTTTGCTGATCATTCCCGGGATGGTCGCTTCGGTGGATATCATCACTGGCAAGAAGTCGGTGTTGAGCTATTTGCTCAAGCCGATCATTCGGGCGCGGGCTGAGGCGTTGCACGAGCGTTGATCCCCAGTGGCCTTGCTGGCCTCATCGCTGGCAAGCCAGCTCCCACAGGTTTTTGTATTGAGCGCATTTTCGGAGTCAGCTGAGAACCCCTGTGGGAGCGGGCTTGCCCGCGATGGCGTCCTTTAGAGCGGCATATACCTGTCGGTAAGTGACACAAATCGTCACTCCACCCCCTCACCAATCGCCATATCGTTATTCTCTAACGGTATTTAATTTCCAATTCTTATAGCTATAAAGTCACTAACCTGCGTACCTGCCGACCAATCGGCGCGCCGCACGACCTGAACCGACACGCAATCCAGCGTGAGTGTCTGATCGACGAGCGCGTCCGTGAGCGCGCCGTGCGTGGGAGATGATTGATGTCCGCCGCTACTGCCACCGAAAGCGCCGCAACTGTCGCGCCGCAAATCTTCGAAATTCGCCCCTTCAGCGGTGCCGTCGGCGCCGAGATCGTTGGCCTCGACCTGCGCCGGCCGGTCAATGATCAGGACTTCGCGCGGATTCACCGCGCGCACCTGGATTTCCACGTCGTGGTCTTCCGCGATCAGCAGATTACCCCGCAACAGCAAATCGATTTCAGCCGCCGTTTCGGCGTGTTGCAGATCCATGTGCTCAAGCAGTTCCTGCTGGCCAATCACCCGGAAATCCTCATCGTTTCCAACATTATCGAGAACGGCCAGAACATCGGTCTCGGTGACGCCGGCAAGTTCTGGCATTCCGATCTCTCCTATAAAGAGCTGCCAAGTCTCGGCTCGATGCTGCACGCCCAAGAGCTGCCCGCCGAGGGCGGCGACACGCTGTTCGCCGACATGCACAAAGCCTGGGACGACTTGCCCGCTGCCTTGCGCACTGCGGTCGAAGGACGTTCCGCTGCGCATTCCTATACCGCGCGCTACAGCGAAACCAAGTTCGAAGGTAACTGGCGCCCGACCCTGACCCCGGAACAACTGGCCCAAGTCGCCGAAGTGGTGCACCCAGTGGTGCGCACCCATCCGGAAAACGGCCGCAAAGCCTTGTTCGTCAGCGAAGGCTTCACCACGCGCATCGTCGGTCTGCCGGAAGACGAAAGTCGTCAGCTGCTCGGCGAACTCTTCGCCCACAGCGTGCTGCCGCAAAACATCTACCGCCATCAGTGGGAGCCGCATGATCTGGTGTTCTGGGACAACCGCTCGCTGATCCATCTCGCCGCCGGCTGTCCTGCGCACCTGCGCCGCAAGCTGTATCGCACGACCATTCAGGGCGATGCGCCTTTCTGATTTGCCGGAGATCGACCATGAACGCCCCTTTGCCAGGCCACGCGGCCAGCAACCCGATCGCCCACAGCGAAGCGTTGCTGGCCGTCGATCACGTCAGCCTCGAATACCGCACGCCGCAGCGAGTGGTGCGCGCTACCCATCAAGTCAGTTTCGCCGTCGACCCGGCTGATCGGTTCGTCCTGCTCGGCCCGTCCGGTTGCGGTAAATCGACCCTGCTCAAAGCGGTCGCCGGGTTCATCCTGCCCTGCGAAGGCGAGATCCGTCTGCAAGGCCAGCGCGTCGATGCGCCGGGGCCGGACCGCATTGTGGTGTTTCAGGAATTCGACCAGTTGCCGCCGTGGAAAACCGTTAAGCAGAACGTGATGTTCCCGCTGCTGGCCTCGCGCACCTTGAACAAGAAAGAAGCCGAAGAGCGTGCGTTGCATTGTCTGGAAAAGGTCGGCCTCGCAGCGTTCGCCGACGCCTATCCACACACTTTGTCCGGCGGCATGAAAGCGCGGGTGGCGATCGCCCGGGCGTTGGCCATGCAACCAAAAATTCTTTTGATGGACGAACCCTTCGCTGCACTCGATGCGTTGACCCGCCGCAAGATGCAGGAAGAGTTGCTGCTGCTCTGGGAAGAGGTGCGCTTCACCTTGTTGTTCGTCACCCATTCGATTGAAGAAGCATTGGTGGTGGGCAATCGCATCCTCTTGCTGTCACCGCATCCAGGCCGGGTGCGCGCCGAAGTGCACAGCCATCAATACGATCTGCACAGCCTCGGCGGCGTGGCGTTTCAGGAGTCGGCGCGGCACATTCATCGTCTGCTGTTCGATGAGGGCCAAGCGCCGGAGACCGAACGTGATCACGACTTCAACGACATTCGCATCGCCTATTGAGCGGCCAGGAGGACTACCCGATGAGCCATTCATCATCCGTGCGTGAAGAATTCGAAACCGTGCTCGAGCCGCTGACCGCAGTGCCGGTCGAGCGCGAGTTGCCGCTTGGCACGCGCCTGTGGCAACAGGGCTGGTTGCGCAAAAGCCTGATCCTGATTGTGCTGGCGATCATCTGGGAGGTGGTCGCGCGGATTCAGAACAATGACCTGATGCTGCCGAGTTTTCTGCAAACCGCGCAGGCCCTGTTCGACGGGCTGCTCAGTGGCGAGTTGCTGGCCAAGGTGTGGATCTCCCTGGTGGTGCTGATCAAGGGCTACCTGATCGGCATCGTCCTCGCGTTCGCCCTGACGACATTGGCGGTCTCGACCCAGTTGGGACGTGATCTGCTCAGCACCATGACTTCGATGTTCAATCCGTTGCCGGCGATTGCCCTGCTGCCGCTGGCGCTGCTCTGGTTCGGCTTGGGCCAGAACAGTCTGATTTTCGTGCTGGTGCATTCAGTGTTGTGGGCGTTGGCGCTGAACACCTATGCCGGATTTCTCGGTGTGTCCGAGACGCTGCGCATGGCCGGGCGCAACTATGGCCTCAAGGGTTTGCGCCTTGTGTTGTTCATCCTGATCCCGGCGGCACTGCCGTCGATTCTCGCCGGTTTGAAGATTGGCTGGGCGTTTGCCTGGCGCACCTTGATCGCTGCCGAACTGGTGTTTGGCGCGACCAGCGGCAAGGGCGGGCTGGGCTGGTACATCTTCCAGAATCGCAATGAGCTGTACACCGACAAGGTGTTTGCCGGGTTGGCGGTGGTGATCCTGATTGGCCTGTTGGTGGAGAATCTGGTGTTTGCCACCCTCGAGCGCGTGACCGTCAAGCGCTGGGGTATGCAGCGCTGAGGTCTTCGTTGGCTGGGCCGGCCTCTTCGCGAGCAGGCTCGCTCCCACATGAGAACGCATTCCAAGGTGGGAGCGAGCCTGCTCGCGAAGAGGCCAGCGCTGGCATCGTCACTCTTTAGGGATGTTTGCTAGCATTGCGCCCGGATCAATCCAGATCAGCCAAGAGTGCTCAGCATGCAACTCCCGGACATGAACCTTCTGGTCGCCCTCGATGCCTTGCTCGACGAGGGCAGTGTGGTCGGTGCGGCGCGGCGGATGAACCTCAGCCCGGCGGCCATGAGCCGCACGCTGACGCGAATTCGCGAAGCCATCGGCGATCCGATTCTGGTGCGCGCCGGGCGTGGCCTGGTGCCGACCCCCAAAGCCCTCGAACTGCGCGAACAGGTGCGCGACGTGGTCGAGCAGGCGGCGCTGCTGTTCCGCTCCGCCGACAGCGTCGAGCTGGGCACCTTGCGCCGGCGCTTCAGCATTCGCGCCAATGATTTCTTCGTCGGCGTTTACGGCGGCAAGCTGTTCGACACCCTCGACCAGCTCGCCCCGCATTGCGAATTGCGCTTCGTCCCGGAAGGCGACGGCGACGATGAGGCACTGCGCGAAGGGCGTATCGATCTGAGCGTCAGCAACACCCGTCCGCTCACGCCGGAAGTGAAAGTGCAGAACCTGTTCTCCACGCATTTCGTCGGCCTGGTGCGCGAAAATCATCCGTTGCTCGACGGCGAAATCACTGCCGAGCGCTACGCCGGTTTTTCCCATATCAGCATGTCGCGCCGTGGCATCGCTCGCGGCCCGATCGACACGGCGTTGAATGCGTTGGGGCTGGAGCGTCGAGTGGCGGTGATCGCGCCGAGTTTCCATGCGGCGATGTTTGCCCTGCCCGACTCCGACCTGATCCTGCCGGTGCCTAAAGAAGCCCTGCTCAGCGTGCGGCGGCTGGGCCTGAAACTGCGTTCATTCGACCTGCCGATTCCGCTGCCAATGCTGATGCTGACCCAAGCCTGGCACCCGCGCTTCGACAAGGACCCGGCCCACCGCTGGCTGCGCGAAACCCTCAAGACCTGCTGCGATGAAACGTGGCTGGCGGCACAGCCGTAAATCATCAGGCACCATCGAATCCCTGTGGGAGCGAGCCTGCTCGCGAAGGCGTCGAGTCAGTCACCTCAATGGCGGCTGGTCCACCGCTTTCGCGAGCAGGCTCGCTCCCACATAGGCATTCACCGTTGCGTCTGATGCACTTATAACCTGCCAATAAGTCAATTTTCGTCAGCATCAAGCCCCACTAAGATGCTCCGGTATTTTTACCCCCGGAGCTTTTCATTCATGACATCCCTGACGGTCCCGGCGCCTCTCGCCGCGACCAGCCCGGCGACGGCGGCTGCGCCACCGGTGTTCGGGGCGCGGATCATCATTGGTCTGGTCGGCGTGCTGTTGGCCGTGCTGGTCTCGGGCCTCAACGAGATGGTCACCAAAGTCGCACTCGCCGATATTCGCGGCGCGCTGCACATCGGCTACGACGAAGGCACCTGGCTGGTCGCCAGCTACACCGCCACGTCGGTCGCGGCCATGGCCTTTGCGCCGTGGTGCTCGGTGACCTTCTCGCTGCGTCGCTTCACCCTCTGCGCCATCGGTCTGTTTACCGTGCTCGGCGTGCTGTGCCCGTTCGCCCCAAACTACGAAAGTCTGTTGTTGATGCGCATCCTCCAGGGTCTGGCCGGCGGTGCTCTGCCGCCGATGCTGATGACCGTCGCGCTGCGCTTTCTCCCGGCGAACATCAAACTGTACGGACTGGCCGGCTACGCACTGACTGCGACTTTCGGCCCGGGACTCGGCACGCCGCTGGCCGGGCTGTGGACCGAATACGTCGGCTGGCAATGGACCTTCTGGCAGATCATCGTGCCGTGCCTGATCGCCATGGCCGCAGTGGCTTACGGATTGCCCCAGGATCCGCTGCGCTTGGAGCGCCTCAAGTCGTTCAACTGGAAAGGCCTGCTGCTGGGCTTTCCAGCGATCTGCATGCTGGTGATCGGTCTGTTGCAGGGCAATCGACTGGACTGGTTCGAGTCGAATCTGATCTGTGGATTACTCGGTGCCGGTTCGCTGCTGCTGGTGGCTTTTATGATCAATGAATGGTCGCAGCCGATTCCGTTTTTCAAGCTGCAGATGCTCGGCATCCGCAACCTGCTGTTCGCCCTGATCACCCTCGCCGGGGTGCTGATCGTGCTGCTGGCGGTGGTGTTGATTCCGTCGAGTTATCTGGCCCAGGTGCAGGGTTATCGTCCGGCGCAAACCGCGCCGATCATGCTCATTGCCGCGCTGCCGCAGTTGATCGCGCTGCCATTGGTGGCGGCGCTATGCAACTTGCGCTGGGTCGATTGCCGCTGGGTGCTTGGCATTGGTCTGAGCATGCTCGCGCTGTCCTGCCTCGGCGGTTCACACCTGACTTCGACGTGGATTCGCGATGATTTCTACGTTCTGCAATGGCTGCAGATTTTCGGCCAGCCGATGGCGGTGTTGCCGCTGCTGATGTTGTCGACCGGCAGTATCACGCCGATGGAAGGCCCGTTCGCGTCGGCGTGGTTCAACACCGTCAAAGGTCTCGCCGCAGTGGTCGCCACCGGCGTGATCGAAGCGCTGACCACCGCGCGCCTGCATTTCCATTCGACCATGTTGGTCGACAGCCTGGGCAATTCGCCGCTGGCCGATCACAGCGATCCGGGCCTCGCTCACCGCGTGCACGAGCAGGCGGTGGTGCTGACTTCGGCCGATCTCTACGTGTGCATGGCCGGCGTCGCCGTGGCGTTGATCCTGCTGATTTTCTGGCTGCCGACGCGGATTTATCCGCCGCGCGCGCCGACCTGATCGCTGTACTGAAACTGAAGGTTTTTTATGACTCAATCCAAGCAAAAACTCGCGGTGGCTGTGGCTGCCGCGCTGGCGGTGGGCGTGCTGGTGTACCTGGCGATGCCCGGGCTGTTCGGCCAACGCACCGAGCAAACCACCAATGACGCCTTCGTCTCCGCCGACTACACGCTGGTGGTGCCGCGCGTGGCCGGGTTCATCAAGCAGGTGCTGGTCGAAGACAACCAGCAGGTCAAGGCCGGGCAATTGTTGGCGCTGATCGATGACCGTGATTTGCGCGCAGCGGCGGAAGCGGCGGACGCGCAAACCCTGGTCGCGCGGGCGCAATTGCAGAACGCCAATGCGACCCTTGAGCGGCAGGCGTCGCTGATCGCTCAGGCGCAGGCCACCGTGGTCTCGGCCAAAGCGCAAATGGCTTTTGCGCAGCAGGAACTGAACCGCTACAACCATCTCGCCGGAGTCGGTGCCGGCACCGTGCAGAACGCGCAACAGGCGCGCACGCGCATTGATCAGGCTTCGGCGCGTCTCGACACCGCGACCGCGAAACTGGCGGCCGAACGCAAACAAGTCGAAATCCTCACTGCCCAGCGCAACGCCGCTGAAGGCAATCTGAAACACGCGCAGGCGGCACTGGAAATCGCCAGTTTCAACCTCTCTTACACGCGCATTACCGCGCCGCAGGACGGCATGATCGGCGAGCGCGCGGTGCGTGTCGGTGCCTACGTCACCCCGGGCAGCAAACTGTTGGCGGTGGTGCCGTTGCAGCAGGCTTATGTGGTCGCCAATTTTCAGGAAACCCAGTTGACCGACGTGCAGCCGGGTCAGGATGTGCAAGTGCGGGTCGACAGCTTGGGCGGCGAAGCCCTGACCGGCCGCGTCGAGAGCATTGCGCCAGCGACCGGCGTGACCTTCGCTGCGGTGAAACCGGATAACGCCACCGGTAACTTCACCAAAGTGGTGCAGCGGATTCCGGTGAAGATCATGCTGGAACCGGGCCAGCCACTGGCCGAGCGCTTGCGGGTGGGGATGTCGGTCGAGGCGAGTATTGATACCGCCAGCTCGAAGGCGTCCGGGCGCGAGGTGACGCAGCGATGATCGGTGTTAAATCGGTTGGCCTCATCGCTGGCAAGCCAGCTCCCACAGGGGTCATTGGCAGGCTGAACCATTTTGCACAATCTGCACAATCCTTGTGGGAGCTGGCTTGCCAGCGATGGGGGCATAGGCAGCAGTTCACCCTGAGTGCCTTGCTTGCAGTCAGCCTCAGCGCTTGTACCGTCGGCCCGGACTTCCAGAAACCCGAAGCCCCTCAAACTGCCGACTGGGCCAAACCGGCGCGGTCTGCCCCAAGCAAGGCCGTCAGCGAACCCCTGAACGAACGCTGGTGGGAAACCTTCCACGACCCGCAACTTTCCGCGCTCACCCAGCGCGCGCTGAACAGCAACCTCGACCTGCAACTGGCCAGCAGCCGCCTGCAACAAAGCCGCGCCGCGCGCCAGGTGATCACCGCCGAGCGTTATCCGAACAGCGCCGCCAGCGGCAGCTACGCACGTAAACGCAACAGTGGCAAAGGCTTGAACGATCCATCGGGAAATAACGGCGATGAGGCTTTCAACCTGTGGGATGCCGGCTTCTCGGCGTCATGGGAACTGGACTTCTGGGGCCGCGTGCGCCGTGAAACCGAAGCCGCTGATGCCAATCTCGAAGTGGCAGAAAACGACCGTCGTGACGTACTGCTGACCGTGCTCGCCGACACTGCGCAAAACTACATTCAGCTGCGCGGCGTGCAAAACACACGCGCCGTCACCGAGCAGAACCTCGACGTCGCTCGCCACAGCCTGAAACTCTCGCAGCTGCGGCTGGCCGATGGCGTGGCGACCGACCTGGACGTCGCCGAAGCCGCCGCGCAAGTCGCCGCCATCGAGGCACAGCTGCCGGCGCTCGAGCAGCGTCAGGCGCAACTGATCAACGCGATCAGTCTGTTGATGGGCGAGCCACCGCAAGCTCTCGCTGAAACGTTATCCACAGACGCGGCAGTACCGCAGTCACCACTGCAGGTCGCCATCGGCCTGCCGTCGCAATTGGCCGAACGCCGCCCCGATATCCGCCAGGCCGAAGCGCGTCTGCACGCCGCCACCGCCAACATCGGCGTGGCCAAGGGCGATTTCTATCCGCGCATCACCCTGTCCGGCAACCTCGGTTCCCAGGCCATGCAGCTGAGCGATTTCGGTTCATGGGGCTCGCGTGCCTTTGCCATCGGCCCGCAATTCAGCTTGCCGTTGTTCGACGGCGGACGCCTGCGCGGTATGTTGCAACTGCGTGAAGCCCAACAGCGGGAAGCGGCCATCGCCTACCAGCAAACCGTGCTGCGCGCCTGGCATGAAATCGATGATCAACTGACCGCCTACAACGCCAGCCAGCGCCGTCGCGACAGCCTCGCCGAAGCCGTGCGCCAGAACCAGATCGCCCTGCGCACCGCGCAACAGCAATACGTCGAAGGCGTGGTCGATTTCGTCAACGTCCTCACCGTGCAGAGCGCCTTGCTCGCCACGCAGGAGCAATGGGTGGAAAGCTCGACCGGCGTTTCCCTGGCGATGGTCGGTTTGTACAAGGCGTTGGGCGGCGGATGGCAATCGGTCTATCCGGCAGCGCAACTGGCCGCAGGCTCACCTGACGTCGCCAGACCCTGAACCCGCAGCGCCAGCTATGATCAACTCCATTGCAGCAAACGGCGCAACGCCGGACCTGAATTGCAGAGGAGTTGCATCATGGAAAATCCGCAGCACAGCCTACCGGCCCTGTTCAAACAACTCGGCCTCGATGACGATCCGACCGGCATCGAACAATTCATCGCCAGCCATTCACCGCTCAAACCGGAATTGCATCTGGCTGACGCGTTTTTCTGGACGGAAAGTCAGGCGCAGTTTCTGCGCGAGGAGATTCTCGACGATGCGGATTGGGCGGAGGTGGTGGATCAGTTGAATGTGATGTTGCGCAAGGGGCGGGCTGATTACTTCGGCTGAGGCCAAGTCCGTGCCGTATGCACCAGCGCCATGATCCAGACGGCATCTCTCTCCGTTTGATAGACAAGACGGTAACTGGGATGCGGAATCAGCTCACGCGTACCGGCAATGATGCCGGCACGGCCAATCAACGGATTGTCGGAAAGGCGATGAACCGCTTCGCTGAAGCGCAGATCCATTTCGATGGCCGCTCTTGGGTTGGCGGCCTGCAAGTAGTCCCAAATGTCTGCACGATCCTGTGCGGCGGCTGGCGTCCATATGATTTTCATAGGTGATCTTCTGCCTGCCTGCGCTTTGCCGCGAACGCTGCTTCTACGTCTTCGTTGTTCAATCCGTCTCCGGCACGTACGGATTCCCGAGCGATTTCAACCTTGCGTTGCAGGAACGCTTCATATTCGCGGGCCTCTCGCTGGGTTTGAACATACTGACGCATCATGTCTCGCATGATTTGCGACGCCGGCCGGTGTGCCGCTTCGGCTTCCGCCATGAACTCCTCCCGCAGTTCCGGCTCCAGTTTCATTGTGAAAACGGCTTGTTTTGACATGTTGGGCTCCTGAATTTGGTGATGACAACATATATACCTTGTCAGTATCGAAGGAGATAGCTTTGAGTCAGATAGGGCGACTAACGGAGAGATTTGTTTCAAAACTTGACTGAAATTCCCATCCAGTGCGATATTGATAGTTAGCAAACTAACAGTGTCCGTTATCCCGTGTCCGATTCCCTCGACAGTCTCCAGATGAACATCAGCAGCGCCATGGTGGTGGCCGCCCGGCATTGGCGGAAGATCTGCCAGACCACGCTGGTCAATTACGGAATTTCCGAAGCCTGCGCCGTGCCCTTGTTGATGATCGGGCGTTTGGGCGAGGGCGTGCGTCAGGTGCAAGTCGCCCAGGCTGCGGGGATGGAGAGTCCTTCGCTGGTGCGTTTGCTCGATCAGCTGTGCCACGCCGGTTACGTCTGTCGCACCGAAGATGCCCAGGATCGCCGGGCCAAGTGCCTGAGCCTGACCGATACCGGTCGCGAGCTGGTGCAGGCGGTGGAGGCTGAGCTGGTGCGCTTGCGTCATGAGGTGCTGGAAGGCATCGAGCGCAGTGATCTGGAAGCTACGCTTCGGGTACTCAGGGCTTTTGAGGCGGCGAGTTCGCCTGTGGTGGTCAATTCTTGAACGGTTTTTTCACTGGCATGCCGCCGGCCCGTGACTGGTTTTACGGGGTCCGTACCTTTGCAGCGTCGATGATTGCGCTGTACATCGCGTTGCTCATGCAAATGCCGCGTCCGTATTGGGCGATGGCCACGGTGTACATCGTCTCCAGCCCGTTTCTCGGCCCGACCAGCTCCAAAGCGCTGTACCGCGCGGCCGGTACATTTCTCGGCGCAGCGGCGGCGGTGCTGTTCGTGCCGATGTTCGTGCAGAGCCCGTACGTGCTGGTGGTGGTGATTGCCTTGTGGACCGGCATTCTGCTGTTCATGTCCCTGCATCTGCGCACCGCCAACAGTTATGCGCTGATGCTGGCCGGTTACACCTTGCCGCTGATTGCCCTGCCGGTGGTGGATAATCCGCTGGCGGTGTGGGACGTGGCCGAGGCGCGTACCGAAGAGATTTTCCTTGGCATCGCCGTCGCTGCGGTGGTCGGTGCGATGTTCTGGCCGCGACGGCTGGCGCCGGTGTTCAATGATGCCGTGAGCAAGTGGTTCGCCGATGCGACGAGCTACAGCCTGAAGTTTCTCAGCCGCGATGTGCAGCCGGAAGAAGTCACCGCGCTGCGCATGGCCATGGTCGCCAATTTCAACAGCCTCGAGTTGATGATCGGCCAGTTGCCCCACGAAGGCGCGCGGCCACAAACCGTGCGCAACACCAAGGAATTGCGCGGGCGCATGATCCATCTGTTGCCGGTGATCGATGCCCTTGAGGATTCGCTGTACGCCCTCGAACGCCGCACCCCGGAACTGGTGGAAAAATTCCAGCCATTGCTGACCGCGACCCGGGAATGGCTGGACCACGCGGACGCCAATCTCGAGCGCTGGCAAGCACTGAGAGATCAACTCGACGCGTTGCAACCGAGCGCCGAAGCGCTGGAGGAGCGCAAACAGTTGCTGTTCTCCAATGCGATTTACCGCCTCGGTGAATTCATCGATCTGTGGCAGGACTGCCGCAGCCTGCAGGATGCGATTCTTTGCGAGCGCCAGGACAGCTGGCGCGCGGTGTACCGGCACTGGCGCCTGGGCCGGTTGACGCCGTTCATCGATCGCGGGCTGATGCTCTACTCGGTGACCTCGACCATTCTGGCGATCATCGTTGCTTCGGTGCTGTGGATCCTGCTCGGCTGGCCGGACGGTGGCAGCGCGGTGATTCTGGCGGCGGTGGCGTGCAGCTTCTTTGCCTCGATGGACGACCCGGCGCCGCAGATTTACCGGTTCTTTTTCTGGACCGGGATGTCGGTGCTGTTCGCCAGTCTTTACCTGTTTCTGATTCTACCCAACCTGCACGATTTCCCGATGCTGGTGCTGGCGTTTGCCGTGCCGTTCATTTGCATCGGTACGCTGACCGTGCAGCCGCGTTTCTACCTCGGCATGCTGCTGACGCTGGTCAATACCTCGTCGTTCATCAGTATTCAGGGTGCCTACGACGCGGACTTTTTCGCCTTCGCCAACTCCAATCTGGCTGGACCGCTGGGGCTGTTGTTCGCCTTCATCTGGACGCTGGTAGCGCGGCCATTCGGTGCCGAACTGGCGGCCAAGCGTCTGACCCGATTCAGCTGGAAAGACATCGTCAGCATGACCGAACCGGCCAGCCTCGCCGAGCATCGGCAGTTGGGCGTGCAGTTGCTCGATCGGCTGATGCAGCACCTGCCGCGTCTGGCCCTGACCGGTCAGGACACCGGCATCGCGATGCGTGAAGTGCGTGTCGGTCTGAACATGCTCGATCTGCTTGCCTACACCCCGCGCGTCACCGGCGTGCCAAATGCCCTGTTGCGACAAGTGGTGGGGGAGGTCGGCGAGTATTTTCGCGCCTGCCTCAAAGCCGACGAACGCCTGCCGGCGCCGAGCGGTCTGCTGATGACCCTCGATCGCACGCGCCGAGCGCTGAACGGCCAGGGTGACGATGAAACCCGTCTGCACCTGTTGCACGCCTTGAGCGGTCTGCGTCTGGCCTTGCTGCCCGGCGTCGAGTTCGTCTCCAGCGCCGAGCCCGAAGAACCGCTGCCCGATGGAGCGCCCCTATGATCGGTGATCTGGATATCAGCGGCATCTTCCTGCCGACCCTGCTGGTGCTGATGGGCATCACTTACGTGCTGTTTTTGTTGGTGCATGGCGTGCTGCAACGCCTGCATTTTTACCGTCTGGTCTGGCACCGGGCATTGTTCAACGTGGCGCTCTACGCCGTGCTGCTGTACGGCGTGGACTCACTCAGTCGATACCTGATGACATGAAAAAACCGTTTCTGACCATCGGTCGCGTGGTTCTGACCCTGCTGATCGTGACTTTTGCCGTTGTCCTCGTCTGGCGCATGGTGATGTATTACATGTTCGCGCCGTGGACCCGAGACGGCCACATTCGTGCCGACATCATCCAGATCGCTCCGGACGTGTCCGGGCTGATCCAGCAGGTCGAGGTAAAGGACAACCAGTTGATCAAGCGCGGTCAGGTGCTGTTCAGCATCGACCAGGATCGCTTCAAACTGGCTCTGCGCCAGGCCAAGGCCGCCGTTGCCGATCGCGAAGAAACCCTCGCCCAGGCGCAGCGTGAAGCCAAGCGTAACCGTGGCCTCGGCAACCTGGTGCCGGCCGAACAACTGGAAGAAAGCCAGTCGCGCGTCGCCCGTGCGCAGTCGGCATTGGCCGAAGCCTTGGTGGCGGTCGACAGTGCGCAGCTCAACCTCGATCGCTCGGTGATCCGTAGCCCGGTCGATGGTTACGTCAACGACCGCGCGCCGCGTCCGCAGGAATTCGTAACCGCCGGGCGCCCGGTGTTGTCGGTGGTCGACAGCAACTCCTTTCACATCGACGGCTATTTTGAAGAAACCAAACTCGACGGCATCCACGTCGGGCAATCGGTGGATATCCGCGTGATCGGCGACCGCGCCAGGTTGCGCGGGCATGTCGAAAGTATCGTCGCCGGCATCGAAGACCGCGACCGCACCAGCGGCAGCAATCTGCTGCCCAACGTCAACCCGGCTTTCAGTTGGGTGCGCCTGGCGCAGCGGATTCCGGTGCGCATCGCATTCGATGATGTACCGGCCGACTTCCGCATGATTGCCGGGCGTACCGCCACCGTGTCGATCATCGACGACCAACATGAGGAGTCGCAGCCATGAGCAGGGCCTGGTTGATCGCCGGGTTGGGCGTGATGCTCTCGGCCTGTCAGATGGTCGGCCCGGATTATCAGGTGCCCGCCGACGCGGCGGTGCAGCGCAAGGATATTCAGGGTGAGCTGGCAGTCGCCGGCAAACCGGTGGTCTCGGCGCCGGTGCCAGCGGACTGGTGGCGGTTGTATAAAGACCCGCGCCTCGATCAACTGGTACAGCAGGCCATGGCTTCCAACACCGACCTGCGCGTAGCGGCGGCGAACCTGTCGCGGGCACGTGCTCAGGTGGATGAAGCCGAGGCCGCTGGCGGCTGGAGCGGCGGGGTGAAAATGGGTGCGCAACGTCTGCAGGAATCCGGTCAGGCGTTCCTGCTGCCGGAGAAAGTCCCGGTGGCCAACATCGCCGATATCGGTATCAGCGCTTCGTACCAATTCGACCTGTGGGGCACCTTGCAGCGCGGTATCGAAGCGGCCAAAGCCAATGCCGATGCTACTCAGGCCGCAGCCGACACTGCGCGTATCACCTTGGTGGCGGACGTGGTTCGCGCCTATACGCAAGTCTGCGCAGCCAATGAAGAGCGGGAAATCGCCGAGCATTCTCTCGACCTGCAATCGCAAAGCACCACGCTGATCCAGCGTCTGCGCGATGCCGGGCGTGGCGACGAGACCCAGGTCACCCGTTCGCAGACCCAATTCAAATCCCTGCGCGCCGACTTGCCGCGTTATGAAGCGGCGCGTCAAGCTGGGCTGTTCCGTCTGTCGATGCTGCTGGCCAAACCGGTCGAGCAGTTGCCGGCAGGTACCGCCAGTTGCGCTGAGTTGCCGAAGATCGCGCAATTGGTGCCGGTTGGTGACGGCGCTGCGCTGCTCAAGCGCCGCCCGGATATTCGTCAGGCCGAGCGGCGTCTTGCTGCGGCAACCGCCGGCATCGGCATCGCCACCGGTGAGCTGTACCCGGACATCAGCATCGGCGCGACCATCGGCACCGTCGGCATCATTGATGACCTTGGCGACCCGTCGACCAACCGCTGGGGCTTCGGCCCGTCGCTGAGCTGGAAAGTACCGACCAACGGCGCCCGCGCGCGCATCCGTGAAGCCGAGGCCAACACTCAAGGCGCGCTGGCGCATTTTGACGGCGTGGTGCTCAACGCGATCCGCGAGACGCAGACCGGTCTGGCCCAGTACAGCGCCTTGCTGCAACGCCGCGATGCCCTAGCCGAAGCCGAACAGTCGGCCAAGCTCGCCGCCGAGCAGACGCACCGCTTCTTCCAGGCCGGCCGCGAGTCGTTCCTCGCCGACCTGCAGGCAACCCGCACCTACACCGATGTCACCGCGCAACTGGCCGCCGCCAACACCCAGGTCGCAATGAGCCAGATCGATTTGTTCCTCGCCCTGGGCGGTGGCTGGGAAAGCGGACGAACGAACACCTCGAGCGCCAGCAAACCCTGAGGCCGTTGCTATGCTTTGAAGTGTTGCAGGGGCGCCCCATGCCAAGCGCTCCTGCAATGCACATTGCTCGTGCTGGCCCAGGGGAAACCAATAATGAAAAACCCTTACGCTCTCGGCTTCTGGTGCGCTCTGGTCGCACTGGTGCTGCTCTCGGCCACGTATTTCTACGGGATCATGCTGGCCCACCAGATCGACACGGCAATGGTTTTCCTCGACAGCGCCGTTGCGTTGATCGCGGTGATGGCGATCGTCGTCGTCGCGTGGACCTCGATTCAGCTGCAACGGGTCAAGAAGCGCCAGCTCGAGCGCGGCAAGATGCTCGTGCTGATCTGGGACACCAAAGTCGCCCTGCGCCGGGTTGAAACCGTGTTCGACCGCTACTTCTGGGGCAGTTACTGGCAGCCCGGGCGAACCTTCGCCGAGGTCATGGGCGAGCTCACCGGCACGCCGCTGGAAAAGAGCCTCGAAGGGCTGAAGAAGCAATGCCTGGAACTCGACAAGCAGATCGCCGATGACGGCTGGCACTGGCTGAGCAACGCCCGCGAGCTGTCCGACGTCGCCACGGCCATGGCTCGTGAACGCTATCAGCTGGATTTCTGCGATGTGCGGGCGGATACCACCGGCGGAGCGGTGATCGATCGCGACTTTGAAGTGCTGGTGTATACCTGGACCGCGCGGCTGAAGAGCTTTGATCATCAGCTGGATGAAATCGAGGTTCAGTATTCCTGAAATCAAAAGATCGCAGCCTTCGGCAGCTCCTACAGGACAATCGGATTGCAAATGTAGGAGCTGTCGAAGGCTGCGATCTTTTTGCTCTCCCAAGTGTCCATAGACACTCTTTAACCTTTAAACATTGGGCCGTCGTCCGCGCCCGGTGCTAATCTCCACCGCTTAATTGCGCACAGTCGAGCCGCGACCCGATCCCGGGTTCAAGGAAGACGACTTCATCCACAGCCACGGAAACCGATCAGGTCATTCATGAATAAATCAGCAGGCGTGCTTCTCGGAATTATTGTTGCCATCGGCGCGATCAGCGCAGGCGGGGCCTGGTACACCGGGACCAAGATCGAAGGCGTACTGAACAACGCCGTCAGCAACGCCAACAAAGAGCTGCAGACCGCCATGGCCGGCTCCAACGGCACCGCGTCGCTGGAACTGGTGTCGCTGGAACGCCACACCTTCACCAGCACCGCGCACTATCGCCTCAAGGGCGAGGGCGAGATGTTCGGCGATGCCCCGGTCGAGTTGCTGTTCGTCGACCACATCGAACACGGCCCGCTGCCGTTCTCGCGTCTGGTCTCGCTGAAGTGGCTGCCGGTCATGGCCACCAGCAACTACGAGCTGGAAAAGAGCCCGTCCACGGAAAAATGGTTCGCCGCCACCAACGGCGCCGCGCCGCTCAAGGGCGTGACCAACATCGGCTACGACGAATCGACCACCAGCACTCTGAATCTGGTGCCGTTCGAAACTGCGCTGGATGAGCAATCGAGCCTGAAGTTTTCCGGTCTGAGCATGGACATCGCCGCCAGCGCCCAGGCGCAGAAGGTCAAGGCCGACGGCTACATGGACAACCTGAAACTGGTCACCGTGTCGCAAGACCAGGCGCCGGTGCAGGTCGAGCTCAACGGTTTGACCCTGGCCAGCAACCTCGCCAAGAGCAGCTACGGCTACTACACCGGGGAAAACACCCTGGAAGTGACCAGCAGCAAAACCACCTTCGGTGCCAAGCCGATGGTGCTGGGCGTGAAGAACTTCGAAATGAAGAACCGCACCGAAGAAAGCGGCAGCAACGCCTCGGGGCGTGCCGACTACAAAATCGGCGAAGTGACGCTCAACGACAAGAAAGTCGGTTCGGCGGCCATGGCCATGAGCCTGAAGAACCTCGACATTCCGTCGACCATGTCGCTGATGCAGATCTACCAGACCAAATTGCAGCCATACGAAAAAGCTGCCGCCGAGGCCGCCGCGCAGGGTTTGCCGGCACCGGAGCTGAATCTGACCGAAGCGGAAAACGCCCAGGTCAAAGCCGATCTGCAGAAGTTGCTGGCGGCCGGCCCGCAACTGGCGCTGGAGAACCTGTCGTTCAACACCGCCAACGGTGAAAGCCGCGCCAATCTGGTGATCGACCTGACCAAGCCGCAATCGATGGATCTGCCGCCGGATCAACTCGGCAGGCAACTGATCGCGCTGCTCGACCTGAACATTCAGGTATCCAAGCCGATGCTGGTCGATCTGCTCAGCGTTCAGGCGCAACTCGATGGCCAGACTGACGCCAAAGCCATCGTCGATCAGTCCAAGGAAGCGGCGGACATGTTCGCCGGCATGGCGGTCGGCTCGCAACTGGCTGTCGCCGACGGCACCAACGTGGTGACCAAACTGCATTACGCGGCCAATCAGGTCGAATTCAACGGCCAGAAGATGACCGTCGAGCAGTTCATCGGTTTCCTCATGAGCAAGTTTGCCGGCGTCACCCAAGAGCAATAAACCCAACCGCGCACCCCCCAGACGCCCGGCCCCTGTGTGAACAGGCGCCGGGCGTTTTGCTGTACGGATTTTGTACAGATGGACCGATTCTGAACAAATATTGCGTTGTGAAAATTCGCTCTCGCTTGCGTGCAGACTGCCTCACCAAGCTTGGCCGAAGGCTGTTTTTGTCGGCCACCGTTACGAATGGGCAAGGAGGGCATTGCGACCCGGCTGGCCATGTAAGGATGCTGACAAATGCCGCGTATTGATGGCCCTGTATTACATCGTGGTTTACGCCCTTTGTTCCGATTCGCCCTGTGCAGCCAGTTGCTCTGGCCGCTGCTGGCGTTGGCCGACACACCCTACGACGAGATGGTGCGCGATGCCCGGGCCGGGCATTACACGCCTGCGTTGACCGTGCTGCGTCAGGTGCCGCCTGGCCAGGCCAGCGACGGCCAGGTCAGCGATCATCTGCAAATCGCCAGTTGGGCCGGGCTCGATGCCGAAGTGGTCAAGGTCTATGAAACCCAAGGCCGTGACCGCGTTCTGCCGGTGCAGGCGCTGACTGCCGTTGCGCGTGCCTATCGCAACCTCAAGCGCTGGGATCAGGCCACCCAGGTGTACAACAAGGCGCTGGTGCTGGAGCCGGACAACGCCGACCTGCAACTGGGTCTCGCGCTGACTCAGGCCGATGCCGGCAAGCCCGATCAGGCCGTCACCCGCGCCCAGGCGCTGGTCGCCGCCAAACCCGACGATCCGTCACGCCGTCTCGCCTTGGGCTACGCACTCGGTCGCGCCGGCAAACAGTACGACGCACTCTTCGAATACGATCAGGCCTTCATTCGCGCCGGCAACAAGCCGGAAGTTGCCCGCGAGTATGTGGTCGCCCTGCAAAAGGCCCGCCTGCCTGAACCGGCGCTGCGTCTGGCCAGTCAACGTCCAGGCCTGATTGATCCGGTGACCTTGCGCCGGCTCGAAGGTGATCTCGCCGCCGAACGCGTGCGCCTTGCCGAACTGGCCACCCGCAGCGAGAAGGAACGCTACGTCATTGCCGACCGCGCGCTGGCCGATTACGACAAATTGCTCGCAACCTGGACGCCCGACGCCACTGCTCACGACGACGTGACGCGCTGGCGCATCGACCGCATGGGCGCGCTCAAGGCGCGGGCGCGCACCGCCGACGTCATCAGCGAATACCAGAAACTGCAAGCCGAGGGCGTGGAAATTCCGACCTATGCCCTGCGCTGGGTGGCAGCGTCTTATCTCGATCAGCGTGAGCCCGAGACTGCCACCGATCTGTATCGCCAGGTGCTTTCGGCGCCGGACGCCGATGTCGGTGATCGTCTTGAGGACAGCACTGCGCTGTACTACTCGCTGCTGGAAAGCGACCGCGCCGATGAAGCACGCAAGGTCGCCGAAGACGCAGCGAAAGCCCAGCGTCCGCGCGTCGAGCTCAAAGGTCTGCCCATCGGCAACCCCAACGACGAATGGATGGACGCCCAGCAACTCGCCGCCCAGGCCGGCACCTACGGTTCCGATCTTCCGCACGGCGAAGAGCGTTTGCAGACGCTGGTCGATCAGGCGCCGGGCAACCTTGGCTTGCGTCTGGCCCAGGCCGATCTTTACCTCGCCCGCCAGTGGCCGCGCCGCGCGGAAAATCAGCTCAAGGAAACCGAGAGCATGGCGCCCCGCGATGCCGGCCTGGAAGTCGCTCAGGCGCGCACCGCGATGGAGTTGCAGGAGTGGCGGCAGAACGATGCGCTGGTCGACGATGTGGTCGCGCGTTATCCGGACAACCGCCAGGTGCAGCGTCTGGCTCGCGAACGGGAAGTGCATGACATGGCCGAACTGCGCGTCGAAGCCTACGGCGGCAAGGCCAACGGTGGCGGCAGCGGCGATGCCGGTGCGGTCAGCGGCAGCCGTGATTTCGGTATCCAGAGCACCCTTTACAGCCCACCGATCAATGAAGACTGGCGTGTCTTCGCCGGGGCCGGTTATGCCACCGGTGATTTCGCCGAAGGCACCGGCCACCATCGCTTCCAGCGTGTCGGCCTGGAACGGCGCACCCGTGACATGACCCTCGAAGCCGAGGTGTCGAATCACGATTACGGCTTCGGTGACAAACAAGGCGCACGCCTGGCGATAGCCCGCGACATCAACGATCACTGGCAGTACGGCGGCAGCCTCGAATACCTCTCGGCGGAAACGCCGCTGCGCGCGCTCAACAGCGACATCAAGGCCAATGGCGGCAGTGCGTTCCTGCGCTGGCGCGCCAACGAAAGCCGCGAGTGGCGCGTGTCGGTCAGCCCGTCGCACTTCAGTGATGGCAACAACCGCGTCGAAGCCTTGGTGACCGGGCGCGAGGGCATCTACACCGCGCCGAACATCCAGGTCGACGCTGGTCTGGAAGTCGGCACCAGCCACAACTCGAAATCCGACGACGTGCCCTACTTCAACCCGAAGTCGGACTTCAGCGTGATGCCGCTGGTCAACGTCAACCACGTGCTCTACCACCGCTACGAGACTTCCTGGAGCCAGCAATTCCAGGCCGGCGCGGGCACTTACAGTCAGCGCGACCACGGCACCGGCGGCATGGCGTTGCTCGGTTACGGCCAACGGTACGCCTGGAACGACGTGTTCGATGTGGGCGGCATGTTCAGTGTGATCAACCGGCCTTATGACGGTGATCGGGAAACTGATCTGCGTCTGCTTGTCGACCTCACTTTCCGCTTCTAGAAGAGTTTGAAGATGCCTTTTATCTCGCGTTTCATCCTTCTGCTGGGAGCGCTGCTGGTCAGCGCCTGCGCCCAGCAAGCCCCCGCCTTCGCGCCGCCCTCCGAGCGCCCGGTCGCGGCCAGTGAACAACCGTGGCCAAAAAACCATGTGCTTGGCATCGCCTATCACGATGTCGAAGACCGTGATCCTGATCAGGCCGTGGTGGCGGTGCGCACCGAGCGCATGATCGAGCAGCTCGCCTGGCTGCGCGAGAACGGCTACAAACCAGTGACCGTCGACCAGATCATGGCCGCACGCAATGGCGGCCCGGAGCTGCCGGCGAGAGCGGTGTTGCTCAGTTTCGACGACGGTTACGCCAGCTTCTATACCCGCGTGTTGCCAGTGTTGCGCGCCTACAACTGGCACGCCTTGCTGGCGCCGGTCGGCACCTGGATCGACACGCCGCTCAATCAACCGGTGGATTTCGCCGGCACGCCGCGTAACCGTGAGAACTTCCTGACCTGGCAGCAGATCCGCGAAATTTCCAGGTCCGGGTTGGTAGAGATCGCCGCTCACACCGATGCCAACCACAAAGGCATCCTTGGCAACCCGCAGGGCAACCTGCAGCCGGCCGCCGCGACCCGGCGTTATGACCCGGTGACCAAACGCTACGAATCCGAAGCCGATTTCCAGGCGCGCATTCGCACCGACGTGAAAAACATTTCCGAGAAGATCCGCAAGGCCACCGGTTACAAACCACGCGTCTGGGTCTGGCCGTACGGCACCGCCGACGGTACGTCGCTGACCGTGGTTGGCGAGGAGGGCTACGAAATGGCCCTGACCCTGGACGACGGCCTCGACACCCTCGACAACCTGATGAGCGGGCCGCGCTTTCTGGTCGCCTCCGATCCTGATGGCGAGCATTTCGCCAACAGCATCGTCTCGGTGCAGGCCGAAGCGCCGATGCGCGTGGTGCATGTCGACCTCGACAACGTCTACGACCCGGACCCGGCCCAGCAGGACATCAACCTCGGCAAACTGGTGCAGCGCATGGCTGACCTGGGCGCCAGCACGGTGTTCCTGCAAGCCTTCGCCGATCCCAAGGGCGATGGTCTGGTGCATTCGCTGTACTTCCCCAACCGTCACTTGCCGATGCGCGCCGACCTGTTCGACCGCGTCGCCTGGCAACTGCGCACCCGTGCCCACGTGAAGGTCTTTGCGTGGATGCCGGTGCTGAGTTTCGAACTGGATTCGAAGCTGCCGCGCGTGACCCGCTGGGACCCGAAAACCGCCACTACCTCGGTCGATCCGAAACAGTACAAACGCCTGTCACCGTTCAATCCCGAAGTGCGCAAGATCATCGGTGAAATCTATGAAGACGTGGCGCGGCTGACCTCGGTCGACGGCATTCTCTACCACGACGATGCGGTGCTCTCGGATTTTGAGGACGCCAGCCCGGATGCCGTGAAGGCCTACGCCGCTCAAGGTCTGCCAGGTTCGATTGCCGCGCTGCGCGACGATCCGGCGGCGATGCAACGCTGGACGCGTTTCAAGAGCCGCTACCTGATCGACTTCACCAACGAACTGACCGCGAAAGTCCGTGCGATTCGCGGCCCGCAAGTGCTGACGGCACGCAACATCTTCGCCGAACCGATGCTCAATCCAGAGAGCGAAGCGTGGTTCGCACAGAACCTCGATGACTTCCTCGCCACCTACGACTGGACGGCGCCGATGGCCATGCCGTTGATGGAAAAACAGACGCTGGCCGAGTCCGGCCCGTGGCTGGAAGAACTGGTCGCCACAGTGAAGAAACGTCCCGGCGCGCTCAACCGCACCGTGTTCGAATTGCAGGCGCGTGACTGGAACCAGAAGGATCAGGCCGATATCGACGCCGTGCATCTGGCGGACTGGATGGGCCGGCTCAAGCGTCAAGGCGCAACCAGCTTCGGTTACTACCCGGACAACTTCCTCGACAACCTGCCAGACCTGAAAACCGTAAGGCCTGCACTCTCCAACAAATGGAATCCATAACATGCTGGATAGACTGTTAGCCCTGCTTGTTCTGGCGATTGTCCTTGGCGTTCCGCTGGGGCTGATCTTCCTCGTGACCGGCCAGTTCCTGATGTCGTTCGTGTTCTTCTACCCGCTGTTCATGTCCGGGTTGTGGATCGCCGGCGGCCTGTATTTCTGGCTGCACTGGGAGCGCCACTGGCCATGGCAGGACGACACGCTGCCGCCGCCGCTGGAAGGCGAACCGCTGATTTCGATTCTGATTCCTTGCTACAACGAAGGCGATAACGCTGCCGATACCATCCACGCGGCGCTGGCGCAGCATTACCCGAACATCGAAGTCATCGCGATCAACGACGGCTCCAAGGACAACACTGCCGCTGTGCTCGATGCGCTGGCCAAGGAAGATCCGCGACTGCGGGTTCTGCATCTGGCGGAAAACCAGGGCAAGGCTGTAGCCCTGCGCATGGGCGCGATTGCTGCGCGCAGCGAGTATCTGGTGTGCATCGATGGCGACGCCTTGCTGGCCCCAAACACTGCGGCTTATCTGGTCGCGCCGATGCTGGATAACGCACGCCTTGGCGCAGTGACCGGCAACCCGCGGATCCGCACGCGTTCGACCTTGATCGGGCGGGTGCAGGTCGGCGAGTTCTCCTCGATCATCGGCCTGATCAAACGTACGCAACGGGTCTTCGGGCGCATCTTTACCGTCTCCGGGGTGATCGTCGCGTTCCGCCGCACCGCGCTGAACCGGGTCGGCTACTGGAGCCCGGACATGATCACCGAAGACATCGACATCAGCTGGAAGCTGCAACTCGATCACTGGAGCATCTTCTACGAACCGCGCGCACTGTGCTGGATCCTCATGCCGGAAACCCTCGGCGGTCTGTGGAAGCAGCGTCTGCGCTGGGCTCAGGGCGGCGCCGAAGTGCTGTTCAAGAACATTCGCGGCATCTGGCAGTACCGCCATCGCTACCTGTGGCCGCTGCTGTTCGAATACTGCCTGTCCACCGGTTGGGCCTTCACTTTCCTGCTGTCGGTGATTTTCTGGGGCATGGGCAAGTTCATGGTCATGCCCGACGCGATCGCCGTGGATCACCTGATGCCACCGGCCTTCACCGGTCTGTTGCTGGCGTTTGTCTGCCTGGTGCAGTTTGCCGTCAGCATCGTCATTGACCGGCGGTATGAGCCGGGTCTGGGCAAGACCATGTTCTGGGTGGTCTGGTATCCGTTGGTGTTCTGGCTCGTCAGTCTGCTGACCACTCTGGTCAGTTTCCCCAAGGTGTTGTTCAGCCAACACAAAAAACGCGCGCGCTGGGTCAGTCCTGATCGGGGCATTCGCCCGCTGGGCGACGACCAGGAGGAAGTCATCAAATGAAAATTATCCGCACTCGCCAGCGGCCCTTTCTGGTGGTGATCGACGTGATCCTCACCGTCCTGGCCTGGGTTGGCCTGCTGTTCCTGCTGGTACGCGGGTTATGGCCGTTGATCGAAACCACCGGCGGCCCGCGCATCGATCATTCGGCGTTCGACGCCTTGGGCACTTTGCAGGTTTACATGTGGGTGGCGCTCGTCAACGCGGTGATCCTGATCGGTTGGGCGCGTTACCAGCAACGCAAAAGCCGCAGCTTCGCCCAGCGCCGTTTGCCGTCGCCGGTAATTGGTGATGAAGGTCTGAGCAAGAGTTTCAAGTTGTGCGACGAGCGTTTCCAGAAACTGCGCACACCGGGGGTGATGACCATTCATAACGATCAGGACGGCGACATCAGCCATGTGGAAACGCATTTCTGGCCGTTACAGCAGCAGGCCTTGCCCGCGCCGCTGGGGCAACAGCGGGTGATCTTTCTGCATGCCGATGAAGATGACAATCGCGAGCCGGTGAACCGGCTGACGTGACCTCCACTGTAGGAGCTGCCGAAGGCTGCGATCTTTTGATTTTGCTTATGTAAAAACAAGATCAAGAGATCGCAGCCTCGTTGCACTCGTCAGCTCCTACAGGACCGGTGTCAGGCCTGGATCAGCGTCCAGGCCTCTTTGATCCGCAGAGGTTGCTTCATCCGCTCGGCCAGCAGCGCCATCGCGCGTTGCTTGTCGCAGGCCACCGCCGCAACAACGATGCCGTCTTTTGCGAACAGGCCGATGAACGGCGGCTGTTCCGGCTCACCGCTGAACTCGACCTCGTCCCACTCCTGCGCGTGACCGAGATAGTCGTAGTTCTTGCCAAAGTGGTACGTCCAGAAGAATGGCACATCCAGATAATGTTCCTCGCCACCCAGCATGTTGGCGGCGGCAATCCGCGCGTGTTGCTGGGCCAGGCGCCAATGCTCGATGCGAGTTGGCTGGCCGCTCAGCGGAAACGTGGCGATATCGCCGATCGCCCATAAACCATCGCTCACGCGCATGCCGCCGTCGACACGCAATGATTGGTCTTCTTCCCTGGGCAATGAGTCGAAAGGCTCAGTGGCCGGGTGAACGCCGACGCCGGCGAGAACCAGATCCGCCGCCAGGCGCAGACCGTTGTCGAGCAGCACGCCCTCGACCATGTCCTCGCCAAGGATCTGCGTGGCCTCGTGTTCGCTGATGAACTTCACCCCGTGCTCTTCGTGCAGGGCGCGAATCGCCTTGCCCACGGCCTCGCCGAATTGCTTGGCAAACGGGACTGAGTGGCGTGCCAGCACGGTGACGTCGAGGCCGAACTCGCGCAGGGCCGACGCGCATTCGAGGGCAATGAAACTGTCGCCGATGATCACCGCGCGCTGGCCCGGTTGAGCGGCGTTGATGATCTGTTCAGCCTGAGTTTTCGAACGCAGGACGAAAACGTTCGCCAGCCCGGCGCCAGGCAGCTTCAACGGATTGGGCGCGCCACCGGTGGCGAGTACAGCGGCGTCGTAGCGCAGGATGCCGCCGTTGTGCAGATGAAGCGTTTTGCCTGGGGCGTCGAGTGAAGTCACTTCGCCTTGCACGCGCTCAATCCGTTGCGCTTGATAGAACGCCTCATCGCGCAGCGGCGGGACATCTTTGGGCGACATTTCCCCGGCGAGGACAAATTTGCTCAACACCGTGCGGTCGTATCCGGCACCCGGTTCGCCATCGACCAGCACGATGCGCCCGCCAAAACCTTTCTCCCGCAGGGCCGCCGCGCAAGCCGTACCCGCCGCCCCGGCGCCGACCACCACGAACGTTCTTGGGTCGTCAGCGGGCGGGGTGTGCGGATCGGGCAACGGCTGGTCATCGACCCAGACTTCATCGCCGCGCAACTCCAGCGGATAGCGCTTGAGACTGTCCAGCGATGGCGGCTCGCACAGGCCACCGTCCTCGGCGCGGTACGCGGCTTTGTGCCAAGGGCAAATCAACCTGCCGTGACACAACGCACCCTCGGCCAGTGGCGCACCGGCGTGTGGACACAGGCCCTGAAACGCTCGCAACTCGCCGTTGGCACGCAGCAGGACGATCTTGCAGTTGCCGATTTCGACTTGCAGGCCACGGTCTTGCGGGACATCGGCGAAACGGGCGACACGGTGCAGGGACATGTTCGGCTTCCTCGCAGGCATTTCTCTTGTGAGTTGGCGGCGCCGCGCGAGGTTCAGCCATTTGCTACTGCCAAGGCACGAACGGTACGGCTATAGTTTGCGGGCCGACGACGGCCTCACTGCACAAGGTGCTCCCGGAATGACCCGATTGACCTCTCTCAACCCATGGCTGGCGGCCATCGCCGTGACCCTTTGCGTGCAGTTCCCGGCACAGGCCCAGGAGCGCTTCACCCTGAGCATCCCCGGCGTGTCGGATAACCGTCTGTTCACCTCGGCAGCGGCAAGTGACGCACCCGGCTGCGGCGGCAAGAACCAGTCGCCGGCGCTGAGCTGGAACGCCGGCCCGGCCGGTACCCAGAGCTACGCCATCGTCATGCACGACCCGGATGGCCAGAAAGGCTTGGGCGTCGATCACTGGATTCACTACGGCATCAAACCCACCACCCACCAGATCGCGGCCGGCGTCGGTGCCAAATCCGCCCTCGAAGGCGTCGGCGGCACCAACAGCAAAGGCAACACCCACTACATGGGTCCGTGCCCGCCAGTGGGCGACAGCGCGCACCACTACATCATCCAGATCTACGCCCTCGACCTCGCCCCGGACGCCCTGCCTGCCGGCCTGACCCGCGCCGAGCTGATGGAAAAAATCAAAGGCCATGTGCTGCGCAACAGCAGCGCGGTGCGGCGTTATCACCGCTGAGGTTCGGCCGCTCACGGGCGGCTGACTGCCCTGATTCCCCAGCCATTTGGCATTGCCCCGCGAAAACGCGCACTATCAAGCCATTGCCAATGCGCTGGAGGACACCGTGGCAGCAAAAATCGACCGCATCGCCCAGCTACTCAACTGCCCGGAAAAGGGCGAACAAATGCGGCGTGCAGTAACCGAGACACGTAAGGAGTTTCTGCTGAATCAGCCGGAAGAAGACCTCGTTGAAGAAGACGAGGTATTTGACGAGGCTGAGGAGGAGGGGGATGACGACGATGAATATGACGAGTTTGACTGGACGACGGAGTGACGGCGTTCCAGCGATCTTGCCATCGCCCACAAAAAAGCCCCGGACCATCACAGTCCGGGGCTTTCTCGTTTGATTCATGGTGCACCAGGCGGGATTCGAACCCACGACCCCTGCCTTCGGAGGGCAGTACTCTATCCAGCTGAGCTACTGGTGCAGCGGGCGACATCATACCTAGGTCGGCTCGGGGCGTCCATGCCGGGTTTGGCGGGTTTTGTCAGTGTGCGTGTCGGCGCAAAATCGCTGCATTCCTTAAAGCGGTAACGTCCTGCAAAACCCTCGCTTGGCGCTTCGTCGGGGTTGATCTAAGGTTTTTCCTGCGGCATGGGTATTGTGTGCGTTGATCTGAAAAGCGGCATTTTTGTTCTTTTTTTCGAACGACCTATTGTCCTTTACCCCCTTTGAACCTACGATCCGTTTGAGATTTCAAACGCTCTTTGGCGGGATGTTGCAGCGCAGGTGCGCCCGGTCGTGCACTGTTGATGCGCCACAATCCGCTCACTGATTTCCCTGACGGCAGCCTTGCGAGGCGCCTTTCTACAATCATAATTTGCTCCGCGCAGGCCGCGGTGCTGTTAAGGAAAGCCGACATGCAGCTTAAAGACACCCAGTTGTTCCGCCAGCAAGCCTTCATCGATGGCGCTTGGGTCGATGCCAACAACGGTCAGACGATCAAGGTCAACAACCCGGCAACCGGCGAAATCCTCGGCACCGTGCCGAAGATGGGCGCCGCTGAAACCCGCCGTGCCATCGAGGCCGCCGACAAGGCGCTGCCGGCCTGGCGTGCACTGACCGCCAAAGAGCGTGCCGGCAAACTGCGTCGCTGGTTCGAACTGATGATCGAGAACCAGGACGACCTCGCGCGCCTGATGACCCTCGAGCAGGGCAAGCCGCTGGCCGAAGCCAAGGGCGAAATCGTTTACGCCGCATCGTTCATCGAGTGGTTCGCCGAGGAAGCCAAACGCATCTACGGTGACGTGATTCCGGGTCATCAGCCGGACAAGCGCCTGATCGTCATCAAACAACCGATTGGCGTCACCGCCGCGATCACCCCGTGGAACTTCCCGGCGGCAATGATCACTCGCAAGGCCGGCCCGGCGCTGGCCGCCGGTTGCACCATGGTGCTCAAGCCAGCATCGCAAACTCCATTTTCCGCTTTCGCCCTGGCCGAACTGGCTCAGCGCGCGGGCATTCCTGCGGGCGTGTTCAGCGTGGTCTCCGGCAGCGCTGGCGACATCGGCAGCGAGCTGACCAGCAACCCGATCGTGCGCAAACTGTCCTTCACCGGCTCGACCGAAATCGGTCGCCAGTTGATGGCCGAATGCGCCAAGGACATCAAGAAAGTCTCTCTGGAACTGGGCGGCAACGCGCCGTTCATCGTGTTCGACGACGCCGATCTGGATAAGGCCGTCGAAGGCGCGATCATTTCCAAGTACCGCAACAACGGTCAGACCTGCGTCTGCGCCAACCGTCTGTACATTCAGGACGCGGTCTACGATGCGTTCGCCGAGAAGCTGAAAGTGGCTGTGGCCAAACTGAAGATCGGCAACGGTCTGGAAGACGGCACCACCACCGGCCCGCTGATCGACGAAAAAGCCGTGGCCAAGGTTCAGGAACACATCGCTGACGCCGTAAGCAAAGGCGCCACCGTACTGGCGGGCGGCAAGGCGATGGAAGGCAATTTCTTCGAGCCCACCATCCTGACCAACGTGCCGAAAAACGCGGCCGTGGCCAAGGAAGAAACCTTCGGTCCGCTGGCGCCGCTGTTCCGCTTCAAAGACGAAGCCGAAGTGATCGCCATGTCCAACGACACCGAATTCGGTCTGGCCTCGTACTTCTACGCACGTGACCTGGGCCGTGTGTTCCGTGTCGCCGAAGCGCTGGAATACGGCATGGTCGGCGTCAACACCGGGCTGATCTCCAACGAAGTCGCGCCATTCGGCGGCATCAAGGCTTCGGGGCTGGGCCGTGAAGGCTCCAAGTACGGCATCGAAGATTACCTGGAAATCAAATACCTCTGCCTGGGCATCTAAGCCGGGAAAGGGATCGCTGCAAACGCAAAGGGCACGAGAGCGCTGTCCCTTTGCGTGGTTTCAAACAGGAATTTTCTCTGCGGCCGGGAACGCCGTGGCAGTCGATCATCGCATGCTGCCACCGCCGATTCCTCCCGCTTCATCCTTGAACCACGCCGCCCGATGAGCGGCGAATGAGGACTGTAATGAGCAAGACTAACGCTGAACTGATGGCCCGTCGTACCGCAGCTGTTCCACGTGGTGTTGGCCAGATTCACCCGATCTTCGCCGAGTCGGCAAAGAACGCCACCGTGACCGACGTTGAAGGTCGCGAGTTCATCGACTTCGCTGGCGGTATCGCTGTACTGAACACCGGCCACGTGCACCCGAAAATCATCGCCGCCGTGACCGAACAGCTGAACAAGCTGACCCACACCTGCTTCCAGGTACTGGCCTACGAGCCGTACGTTGAGCTGTGCGAAAAAATCAACGCCAAGGTGCCGGGTGATTTCGCCAAGAAAACCCTGCTGGTCACCACCGGTTCCGAAGCGGTGGAAAACGCCGTGAAGATCGCCCGGGCCGCCACTGGCCGCGCTGGCGTGATCGCATTCACCGGCGCTTACCACGGTCGCACGATGATGACCCTCGGCCTGACCGGTAAAGTCGTGCCGTACTCGGCCGGCATGGGCCTGATGCCAGGCGGCATCTTCCGCGCGCTGTACCCGAACGAACTGCACGGTGTGAGCATCGACGATTCGATCGCTTCCATCGAACGCATCTTCAAGAACGACGCCGAGCCGAAAGACATCGCTGCGATCATCATCGAGCCAGTGCAGGGCGAAGGTGGTTTCTACGTCGCGCCGAAGGAATTCATGAAGCGTCTGCGCGCTTTGTGCGACCAGCACGGTATCCTGCTGATCGCTGACGAAGTGCAGACCGGCGCTGGCCGTACCGGCACCTTCTTCGCTATGGAACAGATGGGCGTTGCCGCCGACCTCACCACATTCGCCAAGTCCATCGCTGGCGGCTTCCCGCTGGCCGGCGTGTGCGGCAAGGCCGAGTACATGGACGCCATTGCGCCGGGCGGCCTGGGCGGCACCTATGCCGGTAGCCCGATCGCTTGCGCCGCTGCACTGGCCGTGATGGAAGTGTTTGAAGAAGAGCAACTGCTGGACCGTTGCAAGGCTGTTGGTGAGCGTCTGGTCACTGGCCTGAAGGCGATTCAGGCCAAGTACCCGGTGATCGGTGAAGTGCGTGCGCTGGGCGCAATGATCGCGGTCGAGCTGTTCGAAAACGGCGACAGCCACAAGCCGAACCCGACTGCCGTGGCCGCTGTGGTGGCCAAGGCGCGTGACAAGGGCCTGATCCTGCTGTCCTGCGGCACTTACGGTAACGTGCTGCGTGTGCTGGTTCCGCTGACGTCGCCAGACGAGCAACTGGACAAAGGCCTGGCGATCATCGAAGAGTGCTTCTCTGAACTCTGATCCGCTCGTGTGACCCGCTCGACAAAAACCCGCTTCGGCGGGTTTTTTTCGTCCCTTGAAACACATCGGACCTGTTTGCGCTGTATCGAATCGCCAGCATTGGCTAAGGTTCAGGCATTGCAAGGAGAGCGCGCATGACTGCCGTTGATTTACCCGCCGTACCTCGGGTGTTGATTGCCGAGGCCGATCCCTGGTCCCGTGACCTGCTCAAACAAGTGCTACTCAATGTGCGCTGCGATGCGCGTCTGGATTTGTGTGCCGATGGCCAGCAGGCAATGTCGTTGCTCAGCGAGGTGCCCTATGACTTGGCCATCGTCGATTGGGAGCTGCCTGGCATCGACGGATTGCATGTGCTGCGCAGCGTCCGCCAGCGCAAACGCAATCCGCCGCTGCCGTTCATTCTGATGAGCAGCCGCAACGACAGCGCCAGTGTGCGCGAAGCGATTCCGCTGGCGCCGACGGCGTACCTGACCAAGCCGTTGAATATGGAAGACCTGACCGAGCGCTTGCAGGGGTTGCTGCTCAACGCTGGCGAAGCGGTGGTTTGCGAAGTGCCGGCACTGGCGCCGGGCATTACGCTCTCGGTGTTCCTTGAGCGGCGTCGCGAGCAGGCCGATGGCGCGCCGTTGATGACCGACGTGCAAGTGGCGGTCAAGCGTAGCCTCAATCCCGAAGGGCTGGACCTCAAGTTGCTGGAGGAAGAGGTCCGCACCGATCCGCAGATTACCGCCGTGCTGATCGCAGCCGCCAACAGTGCCGCGCAACACTACGGCGCGCCGGTGCAAACCCTGGCCCAGGCGCTGCACCGACTCGGCACCGGGCAGAGCATGAACCTGATTCTCGGCCTGGCGCTAAAACGCAGCGCGCGACTCAGCGATCCATGCCTGGCGGATTACGCCGAGCGCTATTGGGGACTGTCCCTGCACACGGCGGAATATGCGCGCACGCTGGCGCGCCTGCTCGATCTGGATCAGGAGCGTTGCTATTGCGCGGGCATGCTGCATCGGCTCGGCGATCTGGCGCTGCTGCGCTGCTTGCAGGAATGGCAGCAGGCCGGCGGCGAGCTGGACGAGTTGCAGGAGGTCGGTGAAGCGCTAGCGAAGTTTGGCGCCTCTTATGGCTCGGCACTGCGCACCCGCTGGCGTCTGCCGCTGGAGTTGCGCGAGTTGATTGCTTCGGCCTACCAGCTAGGTGGTGGCGTTTACAGTCGCGAGGCGCTGGTGATGCACATGGCGGCGCAGATGGCGCGGCTGACCGAGCATGAAGGCGTAGAGGAACTGGCGAAGAGCCGGACGGCGCGGTTGCTCAAGATCGGGCTGCCGGAGTTGCTGCGGATGCGCAAGTAAATCAGAACACGACAATCACTGTGGGAGCCGGCTTGACCGAAGGCGCCAGCGCAGGCAACATTTTTGTTGAAAGTGCGGGCCTCATCGCGGGCAAGCCCGCTCCCACAGGAATTGCGGCAGCCACAAAATACGGATCAGGCCGCAATAATCCGGTTCTTGCCCTGCCGTTTCGCCTCGTACATCGCTGCATCCGCGCGGGCGAACAGGCTGTCCAGGCTCTTGTCATCGTCGGTGAGGTTGGTAAGGCCCTGGCTCACGGTGATGCTGAATGCTTGCCCGTTGTGGTTGAAGCGCAGTCGCTGGATCTCCTGCTGCAGTCGCTCTGCCACTTGCACGGCCATCTCCGGCGCACAGCCGGGAAACACCGCAGCGAACTCCTCACCACCAATCCGCCCGAACAGATCGCCACGGCGCAATGAGCCGCGTCCACACTCGGCGATCCGTTGCAGCACGTTGTCGCCTTCCGGGTGCCCGTAGCTGTCGTTGATCACTTTGAAATCGTCGATGTCCAGCAGCAGGAAGGCCAGCGGTGTGCCTTGGCGGCGGGCCTCGGCGAACTCGCGGTGGGCGCATTCGAAGAAGTGGCGGCGGTTGCTGCTTTGCGTCAGCACATCGGTGGTGGCCAAGCGTTGCAGCTCGGTTTCCATGTGTTTTTTGTCGGTGATGTCTTCGGCGATGCCGACGATGATCACCGGCTGCCCGGGCTCGTCCTGGCGATTGATAAAGCATTTGTCGCTGAGCCAGCGCACCTGGCCGTCGGCGGCAATGATGCGGTACTCGCGATCTTCCACCGCACCTCGGTGCAGGACTTCGGCAAGGCTTTGTTCGGCATACTCCAGATCATCGGGATAAATGCTGTCACGCCACTGGTTGTAGTCAGCCAGCACAAGCGCGGCGGAACGGCCGAAGATCCGTTCATAGGCCGGACTGACGTACAACACCTGTCGGGTTTCCCAGTTGAAAGCCCAGAGCACGGCGTTGACGCTGACCAGCAGCGAACTGATCAATTGTTCGCGCTCGCTCAGGCGTGCGACTTCGCCCTGCGCATGCATCAACGCCATCAGCGTTTGCGCGGCCTCGGGCCATTGAGTGAAGGACGTGTCTTTCTGGTTGTTGTTGACCATCGGCACAAATCTCAAAGGGCGCGCCGCAATGTCGACAACGGCCACAGGACAGCCCGCCGGGATGGCGAAGTGTCATTGAGATAGAGGTTTTTCGGCGAAGTTCCCGGCCATTACCGAGTCCCGCCGGGCGGCGAGGTGCAGGAACCGAAGAGCGCAACGAGGCTGCGATCTTTGAGATCGCAGCCTCGTTGCCGGTCAGGCAGTCGCAGGACGCAGCGAGTAGGTTTTGAGCTGATCAGCAAAATCCCGCAACGACTGGATGCCACTGGCCTCGGCCTCGTGAATCCATTCCTTGATGGCGGCCAGCATGTCGTGGCCATTGGAACTGGTCTTGACCCAGATCTGCTGCAAAGCCAGGCGCTTCTCGTAGATCACTTTCAACGCATGGCTGTGTTCGAGCATGGTCTGGATGCGCAGGTGATGACGGTCTTCCAGCAGGCTGGTTTCCCGCGACAGCAGGCGTTTGGCCCGGTGGAACTGGTGGCGCACCGAATGATCGACCTTGGCCAGCTCTTGCTTGACCAGCGGGCCGATCACCAATTTGCGGTACTGGGCCATGATCTGGAAGCGGTTGTTGAGGATCGCCATGGCGGTGTCCATGTCCAGGCTGCCCTTGCCTTCGACGCGGTGGGCAATCGGTGCGACCCGCTGCACCTTGGCCAGACGCAGGAAGCAGAAGACCTTGATCCACGCCCAGCCGAGGTCGAATTCCCACTTCTTCACCGACAGCTTGGCCGAGTTGGGGTAGGTGTGATGGTTGTTGTGCAGCTCTTCACCGCCGATCAGGATGCCCCACGGCACCAGATTGGTCGCCGCGTCACGGCATTCGAAATTGCGATAGCCGACGGCATGGCCCAGACCGTTGATCACCCCAGCGGCCCACACCGGAATCCACATCATCTGGATGGCCCAGATGGTGATACCGATGGTGCCGAACAGCAGCAGGTCGATCACGCCCATGATCGCCACGCCCAGCAGCGGATAGCGGCTGTAGACGTTGCGTTCGATCCAGTCTTCCGGGCAGTTCTTGCCGTAGATGCGCAGGGTTTCCGGGTTCTGCGCTTCGCTGCGGTACAGCTCGGCGCCGGTGCGCAGTACGGTGGACAGACCCTTGATGACCGGGCTGTGCGGGTCATCCTCGGTCTCGCATTTGGCGTGGTGTTTGCGGTGGATGGCAGTCCACTCGCGGGTGTTCTGCGCCGTGGTCAGCCACAGCCAGAAACGGAAAAAGTGCTTCAGACCCGCATTCAGCTCGAGCGAGCGGTGGGCCGAGTAACGGTGCAGATAGACCGTGACGGCGACAATCGTCACATGGGTCATCAGCAGGGTGACCGCGACCAGTGACCAGGCCGACAAGCCAAGAAAACCTTCGTACCACATAGGCTATAGGGCCCTCGATAAAGATAAAAACAGCCGTTGCATTATCACTAAGCACACAGATAAAACCAGTCGCCCTTTCAGATAAGAAGTCGCTGAATGTTTCTTGACCTATAATTCCAACCTTTTTGTAGGGACATGGACGACCGAATGTCTGCGACTTACCGCGATGCCTTGCGTGCAGCGCTGCTCTACCTCGTACTGGCCGCCCTGTGGCTGCAAGTTTCTGATCATTTATTAAGCAGATTCTTCGATGACTCCCGTGAGCTGACCCATTGGCAACTGATCAACGGTTATCTGCTGGCGACGATCAGCGCCGCGCTGATTTTCCTCGCACGGGCGCGGCTGTGCGGGTTTCTCGGCATCGGCGCGCATTTGCGCGAGCGCCACACCGACCGTGAGCGTCTGCGTCAGGCGGCCGCCGTGTTTGACTGCACTCGCGAAGGGGTGCTGGTTACCGACCACCGGGGCCTGATCGTCCACGTCAATCGCGCCTTTATCGAGATCACCGGTTATCGGCGCGACGAGGTCATCGGCCAGCAGCCCAGTCTGTTCAAGTCCGGCCATCATCCGCCGGGCTTCTATCAGGCGATGTTCGCTACCCTCGAGGCTGAAGGTGAGTGGAGCGGCGAGATCTGGAACCGGCGCAAGACCGGCGAGATTTATCCACAGTGGCAGACCATTCGGGTGATTCACGATGATTTCGGCCGGCTCAGCCATTACGTGGCGGTGTTCTCGGACATCAGTGCGATCAAGGATTCCGAGTCCGAACTCAAACACCTGGCGCATCACGATCCGTTGACCGATCTGCCCAATCGCCTGCTGTTCAGCGACCGCGCCGAGCAGGCGCTGGCGTCGGCACAGACACACAAGCGTGGCTGCGCGCTGCTGATGCTCGATCTGGATCATTTCAAGATGATCAACGACAGTCTCGGGCATAACGTCGGCGATCGGTTGCTAAAAGCGGTGGCGACGCGTTTGCAGGAACTGTTCGGCCACGGCATTACCTTGGCGCGGCTCGGTGGTGACGAGTTCGCGGTGCTCGCGGAAAGTTGTCCACAGCCGGCCCAGGCCGCCGCGCTGGCGCAACGGACTCTGGACGCCTTGAAGGAGCCGATGCTGGTAGATGGCAATCAACTGTTCATCAACGCAAGCATCGGTATCAGCCTGTTTCCCAGCGATGCCCTCAGCGCCGAGCAGTTGTTACGCAATGCCGACAGCGCGCTGTTCAAGGCCAAAAGCAGCGGGCGCAATGGCTACGCGCTGTACACCGAAGAACTGACCGCCCATGCCCAGCAACGGGTCGAAATCGCCTTCGAGCTGCGCCGTGCACTGGAGCAGGAGGAGTTGCGCGTCTACTACCAACCGGTGCATGACCTGCACAGCAGCCGTCTGATCGGCGTCGAGGCACTGGTGCGCTGGCAGCATCCGCAGCGCGGGCTGGTGTCGCCGGCGGAATTCATTCCGATTGCCGAGCGCACCGGGCTGATCGCCGAGATTGATGCCTGGGTGATGCAGCAGGCCTGCCGGCAGATGTGTCAGTGGCAGCAGAGCGGTGTGGTGCTGGCGTTCGTCGCGGTGAATGTCTCCTCGCGGCTGTTTGCCCGACGTGAGCTTTACCAGCAGGTAGCGCAGGTGCTGCACGACACGGGGCTGGATCCGGCGTATCTGGAACTGGAAGTTACCGAAAGCGCGGTGATGGATGACCCTGAAGTGGCGCTGGAACAGATGCATCGCTTGCGCGAGCTGGGTGTGCGTCTGGCCATCGATGATTTCGGCACGGGTTATTCCTCGCTGTTGCGGCTCAAGCGCCTGCCGGTGCAGAAACTCAAGATCGATCAGGGCTTCGTCGCCGGGTTGCCGTGGGATGAAGATGACGTGGCGATTGTCCGGGTGATCATCGCGCTGGCCCGCAGCATGGGCATGCAGGTGCATGCCGAAGGGATCGAACAGGTTGAGCAGGCGGCATTTCTGTTGGCGCAGGAATGCGATCTGGGGCAGGGGTATTGGTTTGGGCGGCCGGTGTCTGCGGATAGGCTTGATTGGGCGAAAACGCCATTGATTGGCTGAAAAGGCCTATCAGGCTATCACCGACCTTGTGGTGAGGGGATTTATCCCCGATGGGTCGCGTAGCGGCCCCAAGAAATGGGACTGCTACGCAGTCCAACGGGGATAAATCCCCTCGCCACAAGTTCTCTTGACGATTTCAAATCAGCGCAAACCCCTTGCCCTCTCTCATATTGATTTCTGGTTATATAAACATTCTTAAATAGTCTTTTTAAGAATATCCATGCCTCTCTTATATTGCTCCCACGCCGAACGCAGTGCCGCCCACTGCCAGGCAAATCCCCTTCAAAGGAGCAGCACCATGAGCGCATCCCTTCGCAGCGTTGACGGTCAGGACGAAAGCACCATCTTGCGTGAAATCCAGAGCGCCCTGCGCGATCTGCGGTTCGGCGCGGTGGAGATCACTGTGCACAACGCGCAAGTCGTACAGATCGAACGCAAAGAGAAATTTCGTTTGCAGCAACCCGGTAAACAACCGGGGTGAGATCAAAAGATCGCAGCCTTCGGCAGTTCGTACAGGGGCTGCGTGCAGGAGCTGGCGAAGGCGGCGATCTTTCAACGCGATCCGATTCCAGCAATACATAAGAAAAAGCCACCACCAAGAATTCCAGGAGCTTTCACCATGTCGTCGATTCGCCGTTACGCTCTGGCCGCGCTGGTCAGTGCCGTGTTTGCCGGTTCCGCCGTTGCCAAGGATTACGAGCTGCTCAACGTGTCGTATGACCCGACGAGAGAGCTGTATCAGGAATACAACGCCGAATTCATCAAGTTCTGGCAGCAGGATCATGCCGGCGACACGGTGAAAATCCAGCAGTCCCACGGTGGCTCGGGCAAGCAGGGCCGTGCGGTGATCGATGGCCTGCGTGCTGACGTGGTGACCCTGGCCCTGGCCGGTGACATCGACGAAATCGCCAAGCTCGGCAAGAGCCTGCCGGCCGACTGGCAGAAGCGTCTGCCGCAAGCGAGCACGCCGTACACCTCGACCATCGTGTTCCTGGTGCGCAAGGGCAACCCGAAAGGCATCAAGGACTGGGGCGATCTGGTCAAGAACGATGTCTCGGTGATCACACCAAACCCGAAAACCTCGGGCGGTGCGCGCTGGAACTTCCTCGCCGCGTGGGCCTATGGCCTGAAAGCCAACGGTGGTGACGAAGCCAAGGCGAAGGAATACGTACAGACCCTGTTCAAGCACGTGCCGATCCTTGACACCGGCGCCCGTGGTTCGACCATTACCTTCGTCAACAACGGTCAGGGCGATGTGTTGCTGGCCTGGGAAAACGAAGCGTTCCTGGCGCTGAAAGAAGACGGCGGCGCAGACAAGTTCGACATCGTCGTGCCGTCGCTGTCGATCCTCGCCGAACCGCCAGTGGCCGTGGTCGACAAGAATGCCGAGAAGAAGGGCAACGCGCAGATCGCCGAGGCCTACCTCAAGCATCTGTACAGCCCGGCCGGTCAGGAAATCGCCGCGAAAAACTTCTATCGTCCACGTGACAAGGATGTAGCGGCCAAGTACGCCCAGCAGTTCCCGAAACTGGAACTGGTGACCATCGACAAGGACTTCGGCGGCTGGAAATCCGCGCAGCCGAAATTCTTCAACGACGGCGGCGTGTTCGACCAGATTTATCAGGCGCAGTAATCTCGCCTTCAACCGGCCTGATGTCTGGGCACATGACATGTGGGACTGAGCTTTTGTGGTGAGGGGATAAGTCCCCTCACCACAGGGCTCACTCCCACATTGATGCGTTTTCAACCAGGGACTTTTATGTCGCGTCGTATATCCCCCGTCATACCCGGCTTCGGGCTGACGCTGGGTTACACCTTGGTGTACCTCAGCCTGATTGTGCTTATCCCGCTGGCGGCGATGTTCGTCCATGCCGCCCAGCTGACCTGGGATCAGTTCTGGACGATCATCTCCGCACCGCGGGTGCTGGCGGCGTTGAAGCTGAGCTTCGGTACCGCGCTGTGTGCGGCGATCATCAACGGCATCATCGGCACGTTGCTGGCCTGGGTGCTGGTGCGCTACACCTTCCCCGGGCGCAAGGTGATCGATGCGATGATCGATCTGCCGTTCGCCCTGCCGACCGCTGTGGCCGGTATCGCGCTGACCGCGCTGTACGCGCCGGCCGGGCTGGTCGGGCAATTTGCCGCTGACCTCGGTTTCAAGATCGCCTACACCCCACTGGGCATCACCCTCGCACTGACCTTCGTCACGCTGCCGTTCGTGGTGCGCACGGTGCAACCGGTGCTGGCCGATATTCCCCGTGAAGTCGAGGAAGCGGCGGCGTGCCTGGGTGCGAAGCCATGGCAGGTATTTCGCCACATTCTGGTTCCGGCACTGCTGCCCGCCTGGCTGACCGGTTTTGCCCTGGCGTTCGCGCGTGGCGTCGGCGAGTACGGATCGGTGATTTTCATTGCCGGCAACATGCCGATGAAAACCGAGATCCTGCCGCTGCTGATCATGGTCAAACTCGACCAATACGATTACACCGGCGCTACCGCCATCGGCGTATTGATGCTGGTGGTTTCCTTCATCCTGTTGCTGCTGATCAACTTGCTGCAGCGGCGCATCGAAACCCCATAAGGAGGCGCGAACATGTCCCAATCGTCCATTGCGGCCGCCTCTTCGGCCAACGCTGCGCGCCGTGGCAGTGCCACTTCGCGCAGAGTCCTGATCGGTCTTGGCTGGCTGATCTTTTTCCTGTTTCTGCTGCTGCCGTTGTTCATCGTCGTATCGCAAGGTCTGAAAAACGGTCTCGGCGCGTTCTTCACCGCGATTTTTGAACCGGACGCGCTTTCGGCATTGAAACTCACCGTGTTCGCGGTGCTGATTTCGGTGCCGCTGAACCTAGTGTTCGGCGTCAGCGCGGCGTGGTGCGTGAGCAAATACTCGTTCCGTGGCAAGAGCATGCTGGTGACGCTGATCGACCTGCCGTTCTCGGTGTCGCCGGTGATCGCCGGTCTGGTCTACGTGCTGATGTTCGGTGCGCAGGGCCTGTTCGGGCCGTGGCTGCAGGATCACGACATCCAGATCGTCTTCGCCCTGCCGGGCATTGTGCTGGCGACGATTTTCGTCACCGTGCCGTTCGTGGCCCGTGAACTGATTCCGCTGATGCAGGAACAAGGCACCCAGGAGGAGGAAGCCGCGCGCCTGCTCGGTGCCAATGGCTGGCAGATGTTCTGGCACGTCACCGTGCCGAACATCAAGTGGGGCCTGATTTATGGCGTGGTGCTGTGTACCGCGCGGGCCATGGGCGAGTTCGGTGCGGTGTCGGTGGTTTCCGGGCACATTCGCGGGGTGACCAACACCTTGCCGCTGCACGTCGAGATCCTCTACAACGAATACAACCACGTGGCCGCGTTCGCCGTGGCGAGCCTGTTGCTGATCCTGGCGCTCTTCATCCTGCTGCTCAAGCAGTGGAGCGAAAACCGTATCAACCGCCTGCGCGCCAGCGCCGCGGAGGAATAATTCATGTCGATCGAAGTGCGTAACGTCAGCAAGAATTTCAACGCGTTCAAGGCGCTGGACAACATCAGCCTGGATATCCACAGCGGTGAGCTGGTCGCGCTGCTTGGTCCGTCGGGCTGCGGCAAAACCACCTTGCTGCGGATTATTGCCGGTCTGGAAACCCCGGATCAGGGCAACATCGTTTTTCACGGCGAGGACGTTTCCGGCCACGACGTGCGTGATCGCAACGTCGGTTTCGTGTTCCAGCATTACGCCTTGTTCCGCCACATGACAGTGTTCGACAACGTCGCGTTCGGCCTGCGGATGAAACCGAAAAACCAGCGCCCGAGCGAAAGCCAGATCGCCACCAAGGTTCACGAACTGCTGAACATGGTGCAACTGGACTGGTTGTCGGATCGCTACCCGGAGCAGTTGTCCGGTGGCCAGCGTCAGCGCATCGCGTTGGCCCGTGCCCTGGCGGTGGAACCTAAAGTGCTGCTGCTCGACGAACCGTTCGGCGCCCTCGACGCCAAGGTGCGCAAGGAACTGCGGCGCTGGCTGGCGCGGCTGCACGAAGACATCAACCTGACTTCGGTGTTCGTGACCCACGACCAGGAAGAAGCGATGGAAGTCGCCGACCGCATTGTGGTGATGAACAAGGGTGTGATCGAGCAGATCGGCTCACCGGGCGACGTCTACGAAAACCCGGCCAGCGATTTCGTCTATCACTTCCTCGGCGATTCGAACCGCTTGCTGTTGAGCGACGACAACCACGTGCTGTTCCGCCCGCATGAAGTGTCGTTGTCCAAGCATGAGCTGGAAGATCACCATGCCGCTGAAGTGCGCGATATCCGCCCATTGGGTGCGACGACGCGGGTGACGCTGAAGGTGGAAGGGCAGACGGATTTGATCGAGGCCGAAGTGGTGAAAGACCACGACAGCCTGATCGGGTTGGCCAAGGGTGAAACCCTGTTCTTCAAGCCGAAGGTCTGGCAGAAAGTCGCCAGCCTCTAAGATCAAAAGATCGCAGCCTGCGGCAGCTCCTACAGTGGGTTTCGGTTGGTCACACATTTTGTGATCGACCAAACCCACTGTAGGAGCTGCCGCAGGCTGCGATCTTTCAAGCGGTCTAAGCCGCCGCTTTGCCGTTCGGATTAACTCGCACCACCCCCGCCCGCGCCTCGATCTGCTCTTTCAACTCCTGCCGCATCCCGACCATGAACGCCAACTCGGCCACGACAAACAACGGCCCGACAATCAGCCCCGACACATCATCGACAAACGCCGGTTTGCGCCCTTCATAGTGATGCCCGACAAACTGGATCACCCAGCCGATCACAAACATCGCCAGGCCGCTGCTCAGCCAGACCATGGTGCTCTGCTGCGCCAGTGCATGCCCGGCCCACACCGACAGCCCCATCAGTACTGTCATCAACACGCCAAGCTTCAACTCCAGACGCAGGTAAAACCACGCCGAGGCCAGCGCCACCACAACGGCTGGAGATATCCACAGCCCGCCCAGCTCCCACTGCGGCCGTGACAGCAGGACAGCCACCGCCACCACGATCAGCGGAATGCCGATAAAGTGGCTGGCAATGTTGCGGGGGTCGCGGTGGTAGGCGGCGTATTGACTGAGATGGTCGACGAGGCTTTTCATTGTTGTTCCTCCAGTGGGGTTGAATGCATCATCCCTCGGGATCCGCGTTCGCTCTGTCGGGCAGGCGACACTCCAGGAGTGGTTATGCAAATTCGTGCACAGTTACTCAGCGGCCAGTGGTTCAGTCATTTGCCTGCATCTTTTCAGGATAGCCTGCTGGCGCTGGCTCGGGAGCGGCGGCTGACGGCGGGACAACGATTGTTCCAGCGTGGCGATGCGCCGTGCGGTCTGTATGCAGTGCTCGATGGCGCCGTGCGCATCGGCGCGGTGAGCGAGCAGGGCAAGGAGGCGTTGTTGAGTCTGGTGGAGGCGCCGCACTGGTTCGGCGAAATCTGCCTGTTCGATGGCCAGCCTCGCACTCACGATGCCTATGCAGTCGGGTCGTGCACCTTGCTGAATGTTCCGCAAGCGGCGTTGCTCAAATTGCTCGACGAACAGCCGCAGTACTGGCGGCATCTGGCGCTGTTGATGAGCCACAAATTGCGCCTGGCCTTCATCAATCTCGAACAGCTGAGCCTGCTGCCAGCCCCGGCGCGTCTCGCCCATCGGCTGCTGATGATTGCCGAAGGCTACGGCGAACTCGACGCACCACGCCGGATGCTGCAACTGCCGCAGGAGCAGTTGGCGGCGATGCTGTCGCTGTCGCGGCAGACCACCAATCAGATCCTCAAGGATCTGCAGGGGCAGGGGATTATCGGGCTCGCATACGGCGAAATCGAAATTCTCGATGCGGTGAGATTGCGTGCCTTGGCCACGATCTGAAAACTGAAACCGATCCAATGTCGGAACTGGCACCTGTGGCGAGGGGATTTATCCCCGCTGGGGCGCGAAGCGGCCCTGAAAAATGGGACCGCTGCGCAGTCCAACGGGGATAAATCCCCTCGCCACAGAAACCAGTTCCAACAAAGGATCTGTGTTTATTTTACGAACCGCGATAGGTCGAGAAACCGTACGGGCTCAGCAGCAGCGGGATGTGGTAGTGCTGATCGGTCTGCTTGACCTGAAAGATCACCGGAATTTCCGGGAAGAACGTCTCGTGCTTGATCTTCTGGTAATACTCGCCGGTCTTGAACACCACGCGGTATTCACCTGCTTCAAAAGGCTGTTTGGCCGGGAACAGTTCGGCGATCCGCCCTTGTTCGTTGGTGGTGCCTTGGGCCAGTGGCTGCCAGTTTTCGCCGACGTGTTTTTCCAGGGTGACGTTGATGCCCGGTGACGGCAGGCCGTTTTCCAGGTTGAGCACGTGCACGCTCAGCGGATTGCCGGCGGCCATCGTCAGGCTGGAAACAGCACTCAGGCCGAGGGCGGCGAGAGTCATGCGCAGGGTGGTCATGGTGGATCTCCTTAGTGGGAACGGGTGATGGTCAGGCCGGCTTTGTCGGCGGCGGCGCGGGCGCAGTTTTCGTCTTGCTCACCGCCGCCGGAACCGGCCACGCCCATGGCGCCGACCAGTTCGCTGCCGGCGAACAACGGAATGCCGCCGCCGAGCAAAAGCAATTCATCGAGGGTGTTGAGGTTGGCGGTTTCCGGGTTGCTGCGGGCGCGCTCGGCGAACAGCCGCGTCGGCGTCTTGGTCGACAGCGCGGTGTAGGCCTTGCGTTGGCTGGCGGCGGTGTTGTGCGGCCCGACGCCGTCACCACGCAACGTCACCAGCAAGTTACCGCCACGGTCGAGCACCGACACCGTGCCGGTGCAACTGCTCATCGCCTTGTCCGCCAGCCAGCGTGCGGTTTTCAGGTCGAGATCGGCGTGGCGCGGCAGTTCTGGCGTGGCACTTGCAGCGCCGCTGAGGCCGAGGATCAGGCTGGCGACAAGGTATTTGACGGTCATGTGCAGGCTCCGAATGGGAAGGTCTGCACCTTAACCGGCGCACTTCGTCAGAACCCCGTCAGGCGGATTACAAGTTTGTAATGGGCAACGGCGCCGAACACGCCTAGCCTGTGTGCCTGATCAATTGAGGTGTGCCATGCGTTTGCTGGTCGTAGAAGATGAAGCCAAAACCGCCAATTTCCTCGCCAAGGGCCTGGGCGAGTCGGGTTTCGCCGTGGACGTGGCGCTCAATGGCCTCGACGGCCGCTATTTTATCGAGCAGCAGGAATACGACCTGATCATCCTCGACGTGATGCTCCCGGGTCTCAACGGCTGGCAATTGTTGCAACTGATCCGCCAGCGCGGCGCCACACCGGTGCTGTTTCTCACCGCCAAGGACGCTATCGAAGACCGCGTGCGTGGTCTTGAGCTGGGCGCCGACGATTACCTGCTCAAACCCTTCGCCTTCGCCGAGTTGCTCGCGCGCGTGCGCACGCTACTGCGACGCGGGCCGATGCGGGAAGCCGAGTCGTACAGCATCGCCGACCTGGAAATCGACGTGCTGCGCCGCCGGGTCAGTCGCGGCGGCCAGCGCATTGCCCTGACCAACAAGGAATTCGCCCTCTTGCAGCTGCTCGCCAGCCGCCAGGGCGAAGTGCTTTCGCGCACGCTGATCGCATCGCAGGTGTGGAACCTGAATTTCGACAGCGACACCAACATGGTCGAAGTCGCCGTGCGTCGTTTGCGCGCCAAGGTTGACGACCCGTACATGCCGAAACTTATCCACACCGTGCGCGGCGTCGGTTATCAACTGGAAGCGCCGGACGATGTGGAGTAAGTCGATTGCCTGGCGATTGGCGCTGGCCTTCGCCATGGTCTGCGCGCTGGCGCTGAGCGCAATCGGCGTGTTCCTCTACCGCTCGCTGGCCTCGGAATTGGCCTTTCGTGACGACATGGCCTTGCTCGGTCGCCTCGAGCAAGTGCGCGCCTTGCTCGCCGACAGCGACAGCCTCGACGCCTTGCAGGCACGGCCACGGCTGTATCAGAACATGCTCGGCAATCTCGACAGTCTGTTGCTGGTGCGCCGGGCCGACGGTTCCAGCGTGATCGCGATCAACCCGCGCCAGCGTGAACTGCCCGCGCTCAATGCATTAGCGCGAGAGCAAATGCCGCAGCGCCGTGACGTGCTCACCTGGCAGGCCAGCGACGGCGCCGAATTGGCCTTGCTGTCCGGCCAGGCCCAAGGCCCCAACGGTGAAACCCTCACGGTGATCGCCGGCAAAGTGCTCAGCGAGCGCGAGCAGATGCTCGGCAGTTATCGCCTGCGTCTGTACCTGTCCGTCGGCCTCGGCGCGGTGCTCGCATTTGCCTTGGGTCTGTTATTGCTGCGGCGTGGCTTGCAGCCCTTGCATCAGTTGAGCGAAGCGGTGCGCAGTATCGATCTGCGCAGCCTCGATCGACGCCTGCCTACCGAGGGCACGCCGAGCGAACTGCGCGAGCCGGTGCACGCGCTCAACACCATGCTGGCGCGGCTGGACGACAGCGTGCAGCGCCTGTCGCAATTCTCCGCCGACCTCGCGCACGAAATCCGCACGCCGCTGCACACCTTGCTCGCCAGCAACGGCCAGGCCCTGAACCATCCCCGCAGCACGGCCGAATATCAGGAAGTGCTGGCCTCGAACATGGAAGAGTTCGAACGGCTCAAGCGCATGGCCGAGAACCTGATGTTCCTCGCCCGCGCCGAACAGGCCGAACGTGCGCTAAATCTGCACACACTGGACTTGCACGACGTCGGCGACGAGCTCTGCGATTACTTCGAAGCCCTCGCCGATGACCGCGACCTCCAACTGCAAAACCGCATGCACGGCGAATTGCTCGCCGACCAGCAACTGCTGCAACGCGCCCTCGGCAACCTGCTGGCCAACGCCGTACGCCACGCCGACCCCGACAGCCTGATCAGTCTGCAACGCCGCGATGAACCGGGTATGTGCTGGCTGCAAGTGCACAACCACGGCCCGGTCATCGCGCCTGAGTATCTGGGCAAACTGTTCGACCGTTTCTACCGCGTCGATCCTTCACGTGCGGAACCGGGAGATTCGGGTGGGCTGGGTTTGGCGATCGTGCAGTCGATCATGCAGTTGCATGGCGGGCAGGTGCGGGTGAGGAGTGATGTGGGGGGGACGGTGTTTGAGTTAGGGTTTGCGGGGCGGTGTTAAGACGTTAGCGATGGCTGACCATCTACGCTAAGCTCAATTAATTGCATTGCTTATGATGCAGTTAATTTTTTTTAGTGGATTTGCATTGTAAACAATGCATCTGGGGCGGTGATGGAAAAAATTGGCGAGTTGATCAGAAGCTTGCGTAAGGCTGAAAAGCTGTCCCAGCAAGCTTTGGCGCAGCAATACGGCATGAGCCGCGCAACAATCTCGGGGATTGAAAACAACACAATCTCGGAAATCGGTCTGCGTAAAGTCGAAGCGATTCTTAACGGATTCGGCTACGAATTGGCCGCAATCCCCCGCGCCTCTCGACGGCCGACACTCGACACGCTGCGCAAGGTGAACTTCCATGACTGAGGCATTGGACCGCTTGCAGGTCTGCGTCGGCGGCCATGAGGTTGGAAGATTGGGGCGCGGGCACGCAGGTGTCGACAGCGTGTTCAGCTATCGGGACGATGCGATTGATGAAAATGCCGTTTCGCTGACCATGCCGACACGCCTGGAAAGTTATGGTTATGAACGCGGCATTCATCCGATATTCGAGATGAATCTTCCTGAAGGTGCGTTGCGCGATGAGTTGGTCAGGCGTTTCAGCAAAGCCGTGCGCGGCTTCGATGACTTCGCTTTACTAAGTATCGTCGGCCCGCATCAACTCGGGCGTCTTTCGATCGCGAGCGCATCGACAACTGATCGTCCACCTGAAACCTCGCTGGCTGAATTGTTGGTTCATGACGGTGCGCAAGGTTTGTTCGAGGATCTTTTGCAGACTTACGGGCAGTATTCCGGAGTTTCAGGCGTGCAGCCCAAAGTGTTGGTGCGTGACAGTGCCGCTGCAATAGACCGACTGACGCACCGAGGCTCGACTCATCTGGTCAAAGCCTTCCGTGCCGAAGAGTATCCCGAGCTGGCAACCAACGAATATTTCTGCCTGCGCGCTGCGCAACTTTGTGGCCTCGACGTGCCGCATTTCGAACTCAGCGAGCATGGCAAGTTTCTCGTCATCGAGCGTTTTGACTTGAGCGACACCGGATACCTCGGTTTCGAAGACTTTTGCGTGCTCAACGGCTGGCCGTCGAAGGCCAAATACGATGGCTCTTACGAAGGAGTCGCACGGCAGATCAAGGCGTTTGTTTCGCCCTCATTACTCAAGCACGCACTGGAAGCTTTCTTCAAGATTGTCGCTTTATCGGCGGCATTGAAAAACGGCGATGCCCACCTGAAAAACTTTGGCGTGCTCTATGAGGATTGTGGCGAGCGCGCATTGGTCAGGCTGGCTCCGGCGTACGACATCATCACCACGTCGGTGTACATCAAGAGCGATAGCATGGCACTGCTGTTGGGCGGTTCGAAGGCGTGGCCCAAGCATAAAATGCTTACCAAGTTTGGTCGTACGGCCTGCAATCTAAGTGAAGCGCGTTGCAACCAGTTACTGCAAATGGTCGCGCAGGGTGTACAGCAAGCGCTGGGCGAAATGGCGGAGTACAGCGCAAATCATCCTGCCTTCGCAGAGGTGGGCGCTGCAATGATCGAACAATGGTCGGCTGGTCTGGCGCGCAGCCTGCGCAACAGTTGAAACTCAGCGCAACTGATCCCGAAACTGCCCCGGCGTCATCCCGGTCCAGCGCTTGAACGCGCGGCTGAAGCTGCTGGTGTCAGCGAATCCCAGCAGATAGCTGACTTCACTCAAGGAACACTGCGGGTCACGCAGGTGCAGCAGCGCGAGATTTTCGCGGCTTTCGTTGAGCAGGGTGTCGAAGCGACAGCCCTCATCCGCCAGATGCCGCTGCAGGCTGCGCAGGCTCAGGTGCAAGGCTTGGGCGATGCGTTCGGCGCTCGGTTCGCCTTCGGGCAGTTGTTCTTCAATGGCATCGCGCACCTTGCGCTCCCAGGTCAGCGGTTTGAGCTGGGCGAGGGTGCGTTTGAGTACGGCTTCGTTGTGTTCGGCCAGTTCCGGGTTGGCGTCGTCGAGGTGGCTGTCGAAGTCGCTGAGGGCGAATTCCAGGCGGTCCTCGGCGGCGGAAAAATACACCGGCGCGCGGAAGACTTTGTGCCATTGCTGGGCATCGCTCGGTTCGGGGCGGCGCAAGTACACCGCCAGCGGTGCGTAGTCACGGCCGAGGCGATTGCGGCAGGTGCGCACGTAGATCGCCGTAAATGCGTCGATGGCTTCGAAGGCCGGCGCCGGGTTGCCGGGCGGAATTTTCAGGCGAAATTGATAACGGTCATTGCTACGGCTCAGCTCCAGCTCCAGCGCATCGCTGACCACCGGATGATAACGCACGATGCGTTCGAACACTTCGCGCAAGCTGCCGCTCGCCACCAGTGCATAACCAAGCGCGTGGAACGTGGTCGGGCTGACGAAACGCGACACGCGCAAGCCCAGCGCCGGGTCGCCGCTGGCTTCAACGGCGAGCGCCCACAGGCGCGTGGTACCGGATAGCGGATAGCGCGCATTGGGGTCGTCCATCAGCGTAGGGTCGAGCCCGGCCTGTTGGCACAAGGCAAGGCTGTCCAGCCCGAGCGCGTCGAGTTGTTTGCGCAAGGCGCGGGTCCAGCTGGCGAGGGAGGTCGGTTCCTTCATGCGGATTGGCGCGTCCGGTCAACAGGTTGGCGTTCTTGGCTAGCGCGGATCGAACCCCGGCAAGGCACGATGCATTCATCTTAGACCCGAGGATGGAAGCATGGACGGTACTTCTGCAAGCCCTGAACGACTGAATGCGGCGCAGCGCTCGGCACATATTCGCCAAGTGGTGTTGGCCAAGGGTGCGCAATTGCGTGAGCGCTACCCGATTCTTCAGCATCAGGATGCCCTCGGTGCGGGGATTCTGGCGTTGGCGCTGGCCGGGATGATCGGCTCGGCGGCGCTGTACGCCACTGGCCATATGGCCTGGTGGGTGTGCCTGCTGTTCAATGCTTTTTTCGCCTCGCTGACCCATGAGCTGGAACACGACCTGATCCACAGCATGTACTTTCGCAAGCAGCGCGTGCCGCACAACCTGATGATGGGCCTGGTCTGGCTGGCGCGACCGAGCACGATCAACCCGTGGATCCGTCGTCATCTGCACCTCAACCATCACAAGGTTTCCGGCACTGAAGCCGACATGGAAGAGCGCGCAATCACCAACGGCGAGCCTTGGGGTTTTGCCCGTCTGCTGATGGTTGGCGATAACCTGATGTCGGCGTTCATCCGTCTGCTGCGCGCCAAGACCTGGGCACACAAGTGGAGCATCGCCAAACGCGTGCTCAAGGTCTACGCACCGCTGGCGCTGCTGCATTGGGGAGCGTGGTACGTGTTTCTCGGCTTTCACGGGGCCAACGGCATCGCGCATTTGCTCGGCTCGCCCATCGAGTGGTCGGCCACCACGCTGTCGGTGATGCAGGTGATCGATATCGCCGCCGTGGTGATCATCGGCCCCAACGTGCTGCGCACTTTCTGCCTGCACTTCATCAGCTCGAACATGCATTACTACGGCGACGTCGAACCGGGCAATGTGCTGCAGCAATGCCAGGTGCTGAACCCGTGGTGGCTGTGGCCGTTGCAAGCGTTCTGCTTCAACTTCGGCAGCAGTCACGGGATTCATCATTTCGTGGTCAAGGAGCCGTTTTACATTCGTCAGATGACCGTGCCGGTGGCGCACAAGGTCATGCGCGAGATGGGTGTGCGGTTCAATGATTTCGGCACGTTCGGCCGGGCGAACCGGTTTGTGCGCGGAGATGAGGAAGTGGTGTCCGGGGAGGCGGTGGAGGCCTGACAGATGCCCCTCACCCTAACCCTCTTCCAGGGGAGAGGGGACTGATCCAGCTGTTTATGCTGGATACATCGACCTGAAATTTCGAGCCGACCTCAGGTTGGAAAAGCATGAAGATCTGCTCCCTTTCCCCCTCTCCCTCAGGGAGAGGGCTGGGGTGAGGGGGGCTTTTGATCTTGGTTCAATCCGGCTGAAACGGCGAAGCACTGAGGATCACCCCGGTCTCTTCTACATACCGCTGCCAATGCCCGATCAAGTCATTGAGTTTCTGCGGCTGACTCAACGCCAGATCATAAATCTCCCCTGGATCGCTCGCCAGATCATAAAGTTGCCAGGTCGCTGGCCCGACCGGCCCGGGAATCCATACCGCTTTCCACGAGCCCTGGCGAATCGCCCGGCGTCCGAACAATTCCCACCCTGTCACGGTGTGCTCGTCATGCACCTGCGCGGTCTCGCCGGACAGGAAGCCCAGCCACGACTTGCCGCGCAGTGGCGCCACCGCTTTGCCTTTCCACTGTTTACCCGGATGCCGCACGCCAGCCAGATCGAGAATGGTCGGGGTGATATCCATCACCGTGCCGAAACCATGGCTGATCTGCCCTTTCAGCGGCAATTGTGGATAGTGCAGCAGCGCCGGCACGCGGATCCCGCCCTCGGTGGTGAAAGCCTTGAACAAGCGTGACGGCGCGGTTGCCACTTGCGCCCAGTTCGGCCCGTACCAGACGTAGGAATTGGCCCGGCCGATGTTGTCGAGGCTGTTGTCGTAATGCTGGTTGAGGTAGGTCATCAGCTCCGGGCCGAATTTGGGGAACGCTTCCAGCAGCGCGCCTTCGGCACCGTTGTCGGACATGAACAGGATGAATGTGTTGTCGAGCTGGCCTTGCTGGCGCAGGTAATCGACGACCCGGCCGATGTTCCAGTCCATGCGCTCGACCATCGCCGCGTAGACCTCCATGGCTCGTGCGGAAATCTGCCTTTGTTCATCGCTCATCGCGTCCCACTGCGCGCTGAGCTGAATCAGCGGGTGCGGTTCGACGTCTGCCTCGATCAGACCCAGTGCCTTGAGTTTTTCCAGGCGTTCGAGGCGCAGCACTTGTGGGCCGGCGTCATAGCGGCCACGGTATTTCTCGACGATCTCGGCCGGTGCCTGCAGCGGCCAGTGCGGCGCGGAGAAGGGCAGGTAAGCGAAGAACGGCCGGGTCTGATCGCGTTCCTTGAGGTACTGCAGCAGCTTGTCGCCGAAGGCATCGGAGGAATAGAAATCCTTCGGCAACTCGTCAACAAACTGATCGTCCTCGATGTACAGCGCCGGGGTGGATTTCAGCAGGCCCGGCGTTTGCTCATCGTAGGTCGGCTCGAAACCATAGTGGTTGGCAGCGCCCGGCAACAGTGAAAACGAGCGCTCGAAACCGCGCGCATGGGGCGCCAGTTCAGCCTTCAGACCCAAATGCCATTTGCCGCTCATCAAGGTTTGATAGCCGGCCTCGCGCAGCAGCTCGGGCAGGGCGACGACGCGGTCATTCAGGTAGCCTTCGTAGCCAGGTTTGCCGATCAGTTCCGGGGTCAACGCTTCGGCCATGGTGCCGATGCCGGCGATGTGGTGATCGGTGCCGGTCAGCAGCATCGAGCGCGTCGGCGAGCAGGTCGGTGCGGTGTGGAAATCGGTCAGGCGCAGACCGTTCTCGGCCAGCGCATCGAGGTTCGGCGTAGCGATTTCGCCGCCGAACGCACCGATGTCGGAAAAGCCTAGGTCGTCGGCCAGAATCACTAGAAAGTTGGGACGTTGCGGCATCGCGAAACTCCTGTTCAGCAGGCAATGAACGTCAGCGGCAGATCGCGGATCTGCACCGGTGCGCTCGGTTGGTAATGGTCATCACTGGTCAGCTCGTGCAGCAGTTCTTCGCGCAGCTGATGAAAATCGTAACTGCTGCGCTGGCGCGGGTGCGGCAGGGCGATGTCGACCACTTGCTTGATCCGCCCCGGACGCGGCTCCATCACCACCACGCGATCGGCCAGAAAAATCGCTTCCTCGACATCGTGGGTCACCAGAATCGTGGTGATCTTTGCTCGTTCGCGGATTGCCAGCAGTTCGTCCTGCATTTGCTGGCGGGTCAGTGCGTCGAGGGCGCCGAAGGGTTCGTCGAGCAACAGGATTCGCGGGCTGGCGACGAGGCCGCGCGCGATCGCCACGCGTTGCGCCATGCCGCCGGAGAGTTGATGCGGATAGGCTTGGGTGAAATCACTGAGGCCGACCAGTTCGATGAAATCCTTGATGCGTTGTTGTTTCTGCGCCCCGCTCAGCGGTTCATTGACCAGGCCCAGGCCGATGTTGTCGGCGACCGTCAGCCACGGAAACAGACGATGTTCCTGAAAGACGATACCGCGCTCGCCGCCGATGCCGCTGACGGCCTTGCCATCGACACTGATCTGTCCGCGAAACTCGGTGTCGAGGCCGACCAGCAAACGCAGCAAAGTGGATTTGCCGCAGCCGCTGGAGCCGACGATGGCGACGAATTCGCCCTCGGCAATGTCCAGGTTGAATTCGCGAATCGCCTCCAGTTCGAAACCGTTGACGGCGAAGGATTTGCCTACGTGGTTGAAGCTGACAATCGGTGCGTTCATGCGTGTCTCCAGCGGGTCGCGCGAATTTCCAGGCGTTGGCCGATCAGGTTGAGCAGGGCGCCGGTGAGGCCGACCAGCAGCATGCCGGCCATGATCAGATCCATGCGCAACAGCTGCTGCGCGCCGATCATCTGGCTGCCGATGCCGCCATTGGACGGCATGAAATATTCAGCGCCGATGGTGCCGAGCCAGGCGTAGATCAGGCTCAATCGCAGCCCTGCGAAAATCCCCGGCGCAGCGCCGGGCAGCACCAGTCGACGCAGGCGCTGGCCGAGCCTCAGGCGCAGCACTTGCGCGGCTTCGTTGAGTTGCGGCGAGAGATTGGCGACGCTGCGCTGGGTGGCGACGAACAGCGGGAAGAAGGCGGCGAGAGCGACGAACACCCACTTGGCCAGTTCGCCGAGGCCGAACCACGCGGTGAGCAGCGGCACCCAGGCGAAAATCGCAATCTGCCGCAGTGCGGCGAGTGTCGGGCCGAGCAGGCGTTCGCTGAAACGCGACAGGCCGAGCAGCAAGCCCAGGGCGAAACCGAGGCCGCCACCGATCAGCAAGCCGCCCAGGGTGCGGCTCAGGCTCAGCGCCATGCCGTTGACCAGCGTGCCGTCGAGTAGTCCGTCCCACGTCGTGCTCAGCACAGCCGCAGGGCTGATCAGAATATTCGCGTCGACCCACTGCTGATCATTGGCGTGTTGCCAGAGCGCCAACAAGCCCAGCGGCAACAGCCACGGTTGCAGGCGTTGCCAGCCCTGATAGCGCGGGCCGCGTGTGATGTGCGCGGTGGCCGGGTGCGGCCAGTGCACCAGTCTGCGGTCGAGCAGGCCGATGCCGCGATCCATGGCCACACCGATCAGACCGATGACCACGATGCACACGAACACGATGTCGAGCATGAACAGCTGCCGCGCCCAGACCATCAGATAGCCGATGCCTTCACTGGAGGCCAGCAGCTCGACCGCCAGCAACGAGGTCCAGCCGGCGGCGAGTGCCAGGCGCACGCCAGCCATGAACGCCGGCAGCGCAGCGGGAAGCACCAGACGACGAATCAGCAGAAGCGGCGGCAGGCGCAGCACGGCGGCGGTTTCGCGCAGTTTCGGTTGCGCATCGCGCACGCCGACCAGCGTGTGCAAGGTCACCGGCACCACAATGGCCTTGATCAGCACCACCAGTTTCAGCAGTTCGCCGATGCCGAAAAACACCATGAACAGCGGAATCCACGCCAGCGTCGGCACCTGCGCCAATCCGGCGAATGTCGGAAAAACCAGGCGCTCCAGACGTCGACTGAAGCCCAGTGCGGCGCCAAGCACCGCGCCGGTCGAAACGCCTGCCAACAAGCCCCAGAACAACCGTTGCAGGCTGATCCACAAATGACTCCACAACTCGCCTTGGGCCAGTTCCACAGCGCTGCTCCACACCAGCGATGGCGCCGGCAGGATCTGCTCGCTCATCCACTGATTGCGCGCGGCCAGCCACCACAGGACGAACAGGCTGACGGGCAACAGCCAGGGCAACAGGCGTTGATTCAGGCTCGGCCAGGTGCGACGGCTTTTCAGCGGCGGCGCGGCCAGCGGCAGACTGAGCAGGGATTGACGGGCCATGGGTGACCTCCGTTGTCGGGTTGCATGGCGAACCGCTTTTCATGTGGGAGCGAGCCTGCTCGCGAATGGCTGTTTCAGGCAGCACTGATGTCGGCTGGTATGGCCTATTCGCGAGCAGGCTCGCTCCCACACTGGGTTTCGTCATATATGAAACTGATCTAACAAAGTTGCGTTCGATGCTATCGGGAGATAAGCGAATCCATTTAAGGCTTGCCTGCTTACGCGCATCCAATGCATTCGAAGAATATTTTCGATGCTGTTAATGCATATCGCGCTGCAAACCGCACACGCCCTCGCTTAGCTCATATGGATATAAAAATGTGCATTTATAGTATTTAAGTGAAGGTGTGCATCCGGCCTACTTTCGGCTCCTCAGCGATCAAGGAGCCGCACCCATGAACCTTCCCTTCAAACGAATCATCAGCCTGCTGGCCGCCCCGGCGCTTGCAGGCTTTCTTGCGCTTGGCGCCCAAGCCGAAGAACTCAAGGAAATCCGCATCGCGGTGCCCGACCTCAGCGCCGGCACTCAACACAGCGGCGGCGGCATCGTCGATGTGCTGCGCGATCAGCAGATCTTCGAAAAGGCCTTCGCCGAGCAGGGCATCAAGATCCAGTGGAGTTTCTTCAAGGGCGCCGGGCCGGTGATCAATGAGGCGTTTGCCAATGGGCAGGTCGATCTGGCCTATCTCGGTGATCTGGCCGCCATCATCGGCAAGTCCAACGGTCTGGACACGCGCCTGCTCAGCGCGACGGCGCGTGGGGTCAAGCAATACCTCGGCGTGGTGCCCGGCTCGGGGATCAAGACCTTGCAGGATCTCAAGGGCAAACGCGTGGCGATCTTTCGCGGGACGGCGACGCAGCTGTCGTTCGATGCGGCGCTGGCCAGTCAGGGCCTGAGCGAGAAGGATCTGAAGGTCATCAATCTGGATTTCAACGCGGCGGTTTCGGCACTCGCGGCCAAGCAGATCGATGCCTCGTGGGGCAGCTCCGCGCTGAGTGCCTTGCAAGCCAAAGGCCTGGCGGAATTGCCGCTCAACACCAAGGACCTTGGCGGCGCTGGCAGCGTGCAGGCGGTGCTGCTGGGTAATGGCAAGTTTGTCGACGCCCATCCTGAGGTCATTGCGAAACTGCTCAAGGCGCAGCAGCAAGCGGTCGAGTGGCTGACGCAGGACAGCAACAAGGACGCTTATGTGCAGCTGGTATCAGGGCTGGCTAGTTATCCGCCGGTGATTCTTGCTCAGGATCTGAAGGATCAGAATCTCAGCGAGATTTTCCCGTCGACACTGGATCCGGTGTTCTTGAGCGGCCTGCAAGACAAGGTCGACCTGGCGGCGCAGCAGAAGCTGATCCGCAAGCCGTTCAAGATCAGCGATTGGGTGGCGCCTGAACTCTCAGCCGCCAAGCTTTAGATCTCCAGCGTCTTCGCTGCCCTCTTCGCGAGCAGGCTCGCTCCCACATTGGATGTGTACACAGGTCCTGTGTGGGAGCGAGCCTGCTCGCGAAAGGGTTTCAGACAGCGACGCTGACGTCCTGCCGATCCAACGCGATCAACGTCTCGATCATTGCCCTCGCTGCTGGTGATAGTCGAAACCCGGTGCGGCTGACGATGCCGCAGCGCGCGTTCATCGTTTCGAGGTTCTGCGGCAGGTTGCGCCAGTGCAGCAGCACCAGCGAGCCCTTGGCGACATCCTCGGCAAACGCCTCCTCGGTACCGACACCTATCGCATTGGATTGCAGCACCACTTTGACCAGTGCCGGAAAGTGCTCGGTCTCGATGGTCGGCGAGAAATCGATGCGCCCGCTCAGGTTCGCCAGCAGCTTGCGAATGCCCGGCGGGATCAGTGTGGCGGCCAGCGGGTAGTCGAACATGTCGTTGGTCGACAGGCTTTCCTTGGCCAGCAACGGATGCCCCGGTCGGCAGAAAAACACGCCGCGCTTGGGCGTCAGCGGTTGCGTCTGGAAATTCGGGTCGGACTCGAAATGGCGGATGTCGGCGATGAAGAATTCGATCTCTTCGCGGCTCAGCGCACGGCTGAGTTTTTCCCAGTTATCCACTTGAAAACAGGTGCGCACTTTCGGGTGCGCATTGATGAACTGCGCCACCGCATCCGGCACCAGTTTCACTGCCGGCGCCGGGCCGCAGCCGAAGTGCACTTCGCCAGCGTCGAGCTTGGTCATCTGCGTCACTTCGGCGCTGAGCAAAGCTGCGCCCTGCACCAGGCTCAGGGCGTGTTGCAGCACCACCTGGCCTTCGGGCGTAGGGCGCAGATCCTTGTTGCCGCGATCGACCAGCACGCAACCGAATTCCTGCTCCAGCCCCTGAATGCTGCGGCTGAACGCCGGTTGAGTGATGCCCATGGCGTCTGCCGCACGGACAAAACTGCGGTGTTCGTTAAGGGCGATGAAGTAGCGCAACTGGCGAAGATCCATATGCTTTTCCGGCATCCTAAAAATAGCTCGAAGGCATTTGCGACGAGGGTTGCTTGAGGTTTTAAATGCAAGCTCTTATTCCGTCAACGAAGCATGCGATTATCTATTAGATGTAAATGGAATATAGATAGAGCGTTGTTTCGCTGCCGTCAAAACCGCAAGCCGTCGATGAGGGTCTTCCCATGAGCAATGCCGCACTCGCTGTAAAACCCGTTTCTCACGCGCTGGAAATTCACCCGGTGGCCGGTCGTATCGGTGCCGAAATCCGCGGCGTTCACCTGTCCGGTGAGCTGGACGCCGCCACTGTCGAAGCCATCCAGCAAGCCTTGGTCGAATACAAAGTGCTGTTCTTCCGCGAGCAGACGCAACTCGACGATCAGCGTCAGGAAGCCTTTGCCCACCTGCTTGGCGAACCGGTGGCGCACCCGACCGTGCCGGTGCGTGAAGGCACTCGCTACCTTCTGGAGCTGGACGGCGCCGAGGGCCAGCGCGCCAATTCCTGGCACACCGACGTGACCTTCGTTGATGCCTATCCGAAAGCATCGATCCTGCGCTCGGTGGTTGCGCCGGCATTCGGCGGTGATACGCTGTGGGCCAACACCGCGACCGCTTACAGCGGTTTGCCGAGCGAGCTGCGTGAGCTGGCCGACAAACTGACCGCTGTGCACAGCAACGAGTACGACTACGCCGGGGCGAAGCCGGACGTCTCGGCAGAGAAGCTGGAGCGCTATCGCAAAGTCTTCACCTCGACCGTCTACGAAACCGAGCACCCGGTGGTGCGCGTGCACCCGATCAGCGGCGAGAAGAGCTTGCTGCTGGGGCATTTCGTCAAACGCATCAAAGGTTATTCACAGGCCGATTCGGCACACCTGTTCGGCTTGCTGCAGAGCCATGTGATCCGCCAGGAAAACACCGTGCGCTGGCGCTGGCAGGCTGGAGATGTGGCGATCTGGGACAACCGCTCGACGCAGCATTACGCGATTGATGATTACGGCACCCAGGATCGCGTGGTGCGCCGGGTGACGCTCAAGGGCGAGGTGCCGGTGGGGGTGAATGGGCAGCGCAGCCAGACCATCAAAGGTCGTGATTGAAGATCAAGAGCCCCTCACCCCAGCCCTCTCCCAGAGGGAGAGGGAGCCGACCGAGTTATCTCGCGTTATGCATCGACCTGAAAGACCTTATCGATTATGGATTCGGTGAAGCTGGATCAGGTCGGTGCACCTCTGAAATATCCCCCATTCAGTCCCCTCTCCCTCCGGGAGAGGGTTAGGGTGAGGGGCTCTTCCCGCTACCAAACACCAATCTGAACAACCTTCTCGGTTTCCGGTTCGCCATAACGAAACCGCTGCCCGCGCAAATCGATCTCCGGATGGCTGATCGTCGTCCGCCGCTTCAGCCCGCGCATCCACTCAAACAGATACCCCGCATGCTCCTCGCGCACCGCCGCGTACGTCGGATCCTCACCCAGATCGCGCAGTTCCTGCGGATCATTCAACAGATCAAACAGCTGCGGTCGAAAGCCGTCGTACGCCAGGTATTTCCAGCGCTCGCTGCGCACCATGGTCATGCGGCAACGGTCGATCGGTTGGCCGAGGCGTTCCCGCGCCGGGGCCTGAAAGGCGTAGTCGTACTCGCTGATTGCATAACGGCGCCAATCGGGATTCTCTCCGTGCAGCAGAGGGATCAGTGAGCGCCCTTCGAGTCGGTGTTCCGCACCCGGTAATCCTAGCGCCTGAAGAAACGTCGGCAACGCATCAATGGTTTCCGCCAGCCGCTCATCGACAGTGCCGCGAGTGACATCCGCCGCCGCCCGAGGGTCGCGCACGATCAACGGCACACCCACCGCCTGCTCCAGCAAAAACTCCTTCTCGCCGAGCCAGTGATCACCAAGGAAATCGCCGTGATCGCTGGTGAACACGATCAACGTGTCATCCCAGCGCCCGTTGCTCTGCAGAAAGTCGAACAGCCGCCCCAGCTGATCATCCACTTGCTTGATCAGGCCCATGTAGGTGGGGATTACATTCAATCGTACTGAGTCACGGGAGAAGTTGAGGCATTCCTCATGCAGGCGAAAGGCAGTGTATACGGGGTGATCGCTGGCTTCGGAGGGCGCCGCGCGGACCGGTTCGAGAATCGATTTCGTACTGTACAGAGCGTGGTATGGCGCCGGTACGATGTAGGGCCAGTGCGGTTTGATGTACGAGAGATGCAAACACCAGGATTTCTCGCCTTGCTCAGCGATAAAGTCGATGGCGCGATTTGTAGTGTAGACAGTCTCAGAGTGTTGCTCGGGAATTCGTGCTGGCAAATTCGCATGACGCATTTTCCAGCCGCTGAGGATTTCACCGTTCTCGCCTTCGGCGGCATTCGCCCAGTCGTGCCAGGGATTCTTGCCATCGAAGCCCTGCGCGCGCAGGTATTGGGTATAGGGCGCGGATTCGCGCTTGTCGTCGAATGACGGATCGTCGGGGTAGATGCCGTCGTGGCGCAGGTACGGTTCGAAGCCGACCTCATTGAGCAACTCGGCTTGCGCGCTTTGCGGGTTGATCGCCAGCCGCTGCAAGGCGTCGACATTGGCCGTCGCATGGGTCTTGCCGACCAGCGCGGTGCGGATGCCGTGAGGTCGCAGGTAATCGCCGATCGTCAATTCATCCAGCGGCAACGGCACCGAGTTCCAGGCCACTTGATGACTGCTGACATAGCGCCCGGTGTAGGCCGACATCCGCGACGGGCCGCAGATCGTACCTTGGGTGTAGGCACGGCTGAAACGCACCCCTTGAGCTGCGAGGCGATCGATATTCGGTGTATGCAGATGCGGGTGTCCGTAGCAGGACAGGTAATCGCGGCGCAGTTGATCGCACATGATGTACAGCACGTTGCGCACGGGGTTGGATGGGGTGGGCATGGAGTTCACCGGTCAGTGGGACAGGTGAGGGTTTTCGCTGTCGGTGGGGGTTTTCGGCAAGTGCATTTGGGGAATGGTTTTTATGCAGCGATTGCATCAGCCTCTTCGCGAGCAGGCTCGCTCCCACATTTGAAATGCGTATTCCTGTGGGAGCGAGCCTGCTCGCGAAGGGGCCAGCTCAGACCGCGAAATTCTCCAGCGAACACACCTCCTCATCCTCCGCATCAATCGCCTTGATCTGTTCGATCATCGCCTCGGCCAGTGGCGACAACCGATACCCCGCGCGGCTGACAATCCCATAGCGGGTGTACAGCTCCTCCAGATCATCCGCCAGGCCTTCGATCTTCAAACAGACCAGCTCACCCTTGGCCAGATGCAGCGCATCGGAATACGCGCCGACAATTCCGATCGCCTCCGAACGCAGCACCACGCTCAACAGCGTCGAACCGTTTTCGCATTCCACATTCGGGGTGAAATCAGGGCGGCCGCTGAGGTCGACGATGACCTTGCGCAGGTTCGGCGGGCGAATGCTTACGGCCAGTGGATAACTCAGCAACTGCTCGGCGGTGATGCGTTCGAACGCCGTCAGCGGATGCCCGGCGCGGCAGCAGAAATGCCATTTGCGCGCCCGCAGGCGGTGGGTCTGGTAATCCGGGTCGGCCTCGAATTGTCGGGTATCGGCGACGAAAAATTCGAACTCTTCGCTGAGCAGGCGTTTGCTCAGGCTCTGCCAGTCATCGACCAGAAACTGTACGCGCGCCTTCGGGTAGCGGCCGATGAATGCGCCGATCGCGCGCGGGATCAATCCGGCGGCTGGCGCCGGCCCGCAACCAAAGCGCAATTCCCCGGCCTCGAGGCCATTGAACTGGCTGATCTCATTGGCCATCTGCTGCGCACCGCTGACCAGTCGCCGCGCATGTTCGAGCAGCACATGGCCCTGTTTGGTCGGCGGCAATTCCTTGCGCCCACGGTCGACCAACTGGCAGCCGACGCTGTGTTCCAGTGCTTGGATGCTGCGGCTGAATGCCGACTGCGACAGGTTCACCGCCTGCGCGCCAGCGACAAAGCTGCGTTGCTCAACCAGAGCGATGAAGTGACGCAATTGGCGCAAGTCGATATGCATTTTTCACATAAAAAATATCCGGGAAATGCATTGGATATGCATTAGGTCGACTCCTTATAAAGGCAATCTCTTATGCAGTAAATATTTGTAAATCCATAAATAAATAACTGAAAAGAATATGCAGCACTGAAGATGTCTGTGTGTTTTTTGACCAGGAGCCGCGCCATGAGTCCGTTGAATCTCGCGTTACCCCCATCTCCCCGACGGCTCAAACGCCTGCCTTTGGCGCTGTTGCTGGCAGGCAGCGCCAGCTGGACTCACGGCTATGCCGCCGAAGCCGAAACCCCTCCGCCCGTCCCCGCAGACACAGCGGCGGCCAACGGTTCGCAGCTGGAAACCGTGACCGTCACCACGCGCCGCCGCGAAGAAAGTTCGCAAGACGTGCCGACGCCAATGAGCGTGGTCAGCGGGCAGAATCTGGAGACGCAGCGGGTTTACCGGATTCAGGATTTGCAGCAACTGGTGCCCAGCGTCAACGTCGCTTACATGCATGCGCGGCAGTCCAGCGTGTCGATCCGTGGCCTCGGTAACAACCCGGCCAGTGATGGCCTGGAAGGCAGCGTTGGCCTGTACATCGACAACGTTTATCTGGGCCGTCCGGGTATGGCAGTGTTCGACTTGATGGATATCGAGCAGCTTGAGGTCTTGCGCGGGCCGCAGGGCACGCTGTTCGGCAAGAACACCACCGCCGGGGTCATCAATATCAGCACCCGCGCGCCCAGTTTCACGCCTGAGCGCAGCATCGAAACATCGGTCGGCGAGGACGGTTATTTCCAGACCAAGGGCACGATTTCCGGGCCGCTCAATGATGAGTTGGCCGGACGTTTTTCCGCCTATCGCACGCGCAGTGACGGCGACATCAAGAACGAATATGACGGCCACGACCTCAACGGCGGCTCCCGCGAGGGCTTCCGCGCGCAGCTGTTGTTCAAGCCCAATGAAAATTTCAATCTGCGCTGGATCGGCGATTACAACGAAGAAGATTCCAGTGCCGGCACCCGCGTGCTGTACAACACCGGGCCGACCATCAACGGCGTCAATCTGTATGAATCGCGGGCCAGCGCGGCCGGGGCGACGCTGGTCAACGGCCGGCATCGCAAGGTCAATCTCGACAATGACCAGCACGTCACCGTGCATCAGGGCGGCACTTCAGTGGAAGCCAACTGGACGTTGCCGAGCGACTTCACCCTGACGTCGGTCAGCTCTTATCGTTTCTGGAATTTCACCCCGCGCAACGATGACGGCCTCAATGTGCCGGCCAGTTACAACGCCGGTGTGTCGGTGGAAGACAAACAGTATTCGCAGGAATTTCGCCTGGCCTCGCCCAAGGGCGAGTTCTTCGATTACGTGGTCGGCGCCTACTATTTCGGCTCGGACCTGGACAACAAATCCTTCGCCTATTACGGCCCGCAAGCGGATATCTGGAACGGCACGCCGGCAGGCGCCCTGGCCAACGTCAGCAGCGTCGGCAACGGCCATATCAAGACCGACAGTTTCGCCCTGTTTGCCCAAGGCACCTGGCACCTGAGCGAGCGGCTGGATTTCACCGCCGGGGTGCGTGGCACCTACGAGGAGAAAAACGCCTCGGTCAGCCGCAACGCGCCGCTCGGTGGCATGGCGGTGGCGGGTGCGGCAGCCAATGCGCGTCGCGGCCGTGCCGGCGTCTACGATTCCGGAGACTTGAATCAGTACAGCTCCAGCCCCTCGGGACTGCTCAACCTGAGCTATCGCATCACCGACGACATACTCGGTTACGCCACGCTGTCCCACGGCGAGAAATCCGGCGGGGTCAACCTTGCGGTCGGCTCCGCACCTACCGCTGGCGCCGACTCGTTATTGATCGGCACCGAGCGCGCCAACAACGCCGAACTCGGCTTCAAAAGCACCCTGTGGGATCGCCGCCTGCAACTCAACGCCAACGTGTTCTGGACCCAGGTCAACGCTTACCAGACCAACGCCTACGACGCCGCCAACCGCGTGCAATACCTGACCAACGCAGGCTCGGTGCGCTCGCGTGGCATCGAGTTCGAAAGCAGCTTGGTGCCGCTGCGTGGCCTGACCCTGAATTTCAACGGCTCGTACAACGACGTCAGCTACCTCTCGTACAAGGATGCGCCGTGCCCGCCGGAAGTCAGCCAGGCCCCGGGTGCACCGGCCTCGTGCGACCTCAGCGGCCATCAAGTGGTCGGCGCGTCGAAATGGATCGGCAACGCCAACGGCGAATACAAATGGAATCTGGCTAACGGCTTCGAACCCTACGTCACCGGCAGCTATGCGTTTCGCTCCAAAGCGGTGGGCACGGTCGAGGATTCCGATTACGGGCAGATACCCAGTTACGCGGTGGTCAACCTTTCCACCGGCCTGCGCGGCGATTTCAATCAGGGCCAGTGGGATGTCTCGCTGTGGCTGAAGAACGCCTTCGACAAAACCTACTACACGACCCTGTGGACCGGCGGTAACGGCGGCTATGAAGGCCTGCTCGGCACGCCACGGACCTTGGGGGTTACAGGACGCTACGACTTCTGATCGGGCTATCAAGGCGCTGACCTGGACATGGCCGTTCACCAATCCTCAGCGGCGCCGGCAAGCAGACGCAGCTGATCGACAGCGACGGCGGCAATGGCGCATGACGTCGGCAATCAGAGAACCAAAAACAGCCTTTTAAGGCGTTAACGGATGCCGTAGCCGAATACTTTTCATGCCGTAAAAGCATGGCGTTTATGGCAGATCGCTGCAGCCCTTGTAGTGCGCGGCTTCGGTAAAAACGGACGATCTGCATATTCCTTGAAGGCCTATGCATAACGTTAAAGATTGCTTTCGGTGATAAGCGTCCACAGCCAATGATTGCCCCATCGACTACGCCGTGGGGGCTTCAAGAATGGCGGGTCGATCGCTTTGGCTCGTAGAACGAAAGAGACCGCAGGGAGTTGAACAATGGGCAATGTCCAGACCGCCGTCAGCGCAGGGGAATTGCTGTGGCGGCACACGCCGGGTGGCGAACTGGTCGATCTTGGCCGGCCGCACCGGATGCCGTTGGGACAGTTGCGTTTGCAACGTGCGCCCAAGGGCATTTTGAGTCGGCGCGAAACCCTTCTGCTCGGTGTGCTCGCGTTGATTGTGCACGGTGCGGTGATTTATTGGGTCAGCCAGAAACCGACGCCGGTGCTGCCGGTGGTACCGCCGGAAATTCCGCCGATGACTATCGAGTTTTCTCGCCCGGCTCCGCCCGCGCCGCCGGTTGTTGCGCCGCCACCACCGGCGCCCGTGGTCGAGCCGCCACCGCCAGTGGAGGACGAGTTGGCGGTGAAACCGCCGCCGCCCAAGCCGATCGCCAAACCCAAACCGGTGGTGAAACCGCCGCCCAAACCGGCGCCAAAGGCAGTAGAGCAGCCGCCAGCGCCAGCGCCAGCGAAACCGATAGCGCCCGTCGCCGCACCAGCGCCGGCTGCGCCACCGGCACCGGCGCCCGTTACCCCGGCTTCAGCCAACGCTGCGTATCTGAAAAATCCGGCGCCGGAATACCCGTCGCTGGCCCAGCGGCGCGGTTGGGAAGGCACGGTGTTGTTACGGGTGCATGTGTTGGCCAGCGGTAAACCGGGCGAGATCCAGATTGCCAAAAGCAGTGGCCGGCAGCAGCTCGACGACGCAGCGCTCAACGCTGTAAAGCGCTGGAGTTTCGTTCCGGCCAAACAGGGTGATGTCGCCCAGGACGGCTGGGTCAGCGTGCCCATCGATTTCAAGATTCATTAAACCGAAACCAAATTCGCGCGAAATGTTTACACGAGGGAACACATCATGACGTTACTGGCATCTCCACTGGAATCCATCGAAAGCGCGGTGATCTGGCTGCTGGTGGTTTTTTCCGTCGCCACTTGGGGCCTGGCGTTGCTCAAGGCTGTGCAGTTCGGTCGTCTGAAAGCGCAGGATCGGCGCTTTCACAAACGTTTCTGGGCGGCGTCGAGTCTGGATGCCGCGGCAGAGTTGAGCGAAACCCAGCCCGGCGCCGCAGCGCGAGTGGCGCAGGCTGGCTATGCAGCGATCCAGGTGGGCGAGGCGCCGCAGGCGAATGATCTGAGCCAGGCGATCAACCATCAGGATCGCCTCGAGCGTGCCTTGCGCCAGCAGATCGTCCGCGAACGGCGTTCGCTGGAAACCGGTCTGGCGGTTGTCGCGAGTATCGGCAGCACCTCGCCGTTCATTGGTCTGTTTGGCACGGTGTGGGGAATCATGGAGGCCTTGAAAGGCATCAGCGCCGCCGGTTCGGCGAGCCTGGAAACGGTGGCCGGCCCGATCGGTGCGGCACTCGTCGCGACCGGCGTGGGGATCGCCGTTGCGGTGCCGGCGGTGCTGGTTTACAACTATTTTTTGCGAAGGCTGAAACTGACCGCCGCGGATCTGGATGACTTCGCCCACGACTTCTACAGCCTGGCGCAGAAGAGCGCGTTCCGCGTGCTGATCCACCCGACCGCACACAAAGTGGCAACGTCGGGCAACGCGGCAAAAGTGAAGGAGGCCTCCTGATATGGCCTTCTCCACGCAAGACACGGATGAGGTGCTCAGTGAAATCAACGTGACGCCGCTGGTAGACGTGATGCTGGTGCTGCTGGTGGTGTTTATCGTCACCGCGCCGCTGCTGACCAACGCGATCCCGATCAACCTGCCGAAGACCGAAGCGGTGGCGCCGGTCGAGCAGAAGGATCCGCTGGTGGTGAGCATCGACGGCGTCGGCAAACTGTTTATCAACAAGGACGAGATTCAGCCCGACTTGCTCGAATTCAACCTCAAGTCGGCCAAAGCCAAGGACCCGGAGGTGCGCGTGCAATTGCAGGCCGATGACGGGGTGAATTACGGCGAAGTGGCGCGAGCCATGGCTTCGATCGAACGGGCGGGGATTACCAAGTTGTCGGTGATTACTGCGCGGTGACAGATTTCGTTTTTCCGGGGCCGTCTCCTTGGCAGGGTGCGGCCCTTTTTTTGCGTTCAGTTTTTGAAAAGCCCCTCACCCTAGCCCTCTCCCGGAGGGAGAGGGGACTGACCGGGTTGTCTGGCGGCTATACACCGATATGAGAAATCCAGTCGAACTCAAGATTTGAAGAGCCTGAAGATCAGCTCCCTTTCCCCCTCGCTCCTTGGGGGAGAGGGCTGGGGTGAGGGGGAAGAAGCTTATGCCCTACACAGATCACATATTCGATACAGGTATTAATAAATAGCTTCTTATTCCTTAACGAATATAACTCCTCTCCCTATACTCGACCCGGAACAGACACGACGCAGGAGAGCTTCCCCATGCGCAACGAATCAATCCGCTACCTGATTGTGCCGGGCTGGCAAGGATCGCCAGAAGATCATTGGCAAAGCCATTGGCAGAACAGCCTGCCGAACAGCGCACGGGTGGAACAGGCCGATTGGCTGACGCCGCGTCGTGAGGACTGGGTCGCCGCGCTGGCCGAAGCGATTGCCGCCGACAGCACGCCGGTCATTCTCATCGCTCACAGCCTCGGTTGCATCACCGTTGCCCACTGGGCGGCGACAGCGCCGTTGCAATACCTGCGTCAGGTGCGCGGGGCGTTGCTGGTTGCGCCGGCCGATGTCGAGCGTCCTGCCTGTGCGCCGGCACTGCGCAATTTCGCGCCGATCCCGACGGATCTTTTGCCGTTTCCCAGTCAGGTCGTCAGCTCCGACAACGACGCCGCCGTCAGTGCCCCGCGCGCGCTCGAACTGGCACGCAACTGGGGGGCGGAGGCGGGGATTCTTGCCGGTGCCGGGCACATCAACGTCAAGTCCGGGCATCAGCGTTGGGAGCAGGGTTTCGCCTATCTCTATCGCCTGCAAAACCGCCTGGAAGACCACGCCCGCCGTCGCGCCTGATCTAATTTTTCAACGCCCCCGTCGGCTGGCGGTTTTGGGCGGGAGCCTGCCATGAGTTTTGAAACCTTCGGTCAGCCCTTGCTGACCTTTCCCGATGCGGAAAAGAGCCCCCTGAGCATTCGCGCCAAGGCGCTGGTGTTCGTCGACCCACGCTCGCGGCAATTGCGCGAGGAGTTGGAGCAGTTGGCTCCCCGTTCGATTTCAGTGTTGATTCGCGGTGAGACTGGCACCGGTAAAGAGCTGCTCGCCCGGCATATCCATCGCGCCAGTGACCGCAGCGGTCTGTTCGTTTCGGTGAACTGCGGCGCGATCAGCCCGACCTACGCCGACGCCGAGCTGTTCGGCTACGCCGCCGGCAGTTACAGCGGTTCGGCCAGCAGCCGCGCCGGCTGGTTCGGTTCGGCCAACGGCGGCACCTTGTACCTGGATGAGATCGGCGATTTGCCGCTGCCGATTCAGGTCAAGCTGCTCGCGGCGCTGGAAAATCACGAAGTCACCCGCGTCGGTGCGCATCAGCCGAGCCCCGTGGATGTGCGTCTGGTGGCGGCGACCAGCATCGATCTGGCCCAGGCCGTGGACGCCGGGAAATTCCACGAGCGTCTCTATCACTATCTCAGCGAGGGTCATCTGGAGCTGCCGGCGTTGCGCGCGCGGACTGGCGACATTCTCTCGCTCGCCGAGTATTTCCTTGGCATCTACAGCCAGCGTCTTGACCTGCCCGTACCGCTGATCAGCGAAGCGGCGCAACATGTGCTCGAACAACACAGTTGGCCGGGCAACACTCGCGAACTGGAAAACGTCATCCACTTTGCCCTGCTGGTCAGCACCGGCGACGAGATCCTGCCGGAACATCTGAATCTGCCGCCGGTGCTGACGCAGATCGAAAGCCAGATCAAACAGATCCTGACCACCGGCTCCCCCGCTGACCAAGCCGCGCTCAAGCAATTGATGGCGAACGTCAAACTTCTGTAGGAGCTGCGGCACGCTGCGATCTTTTGATCTTCAGCTGTCTCAAAGCCTTGAAAATCAAAAGATCGCAGCCTTCGGCAGCTCCTACAGTTGAGGTAGAGCTGTATGAACAAAATGGAATATGAAGCTGAATAAACGTTATTGTCCGGGAATAAAAAATCCGGGTATTGTCCGACCCACGCCAGCGATATCACTTCACTGGCACACGTATTAAATGCCGTCGTCGATGACGACCGTGATTTTCGATAAGGACACTGCATGAAAAAGGTTCTGTTGTTTACCGCATTGGCGGCTGCGCTGACGGCTTCTTTCGCCAACGCCGGCGAGAAACTGGTGGTTGCCGCAACGCCGGTGCCCCACGCTGAAATCCTTGAGCTGATCAAACCGACCCTGGCCAAAGAAGGCGTGGATCTGGAAATCAAGGTCTTCACCGACTACGTGCAGCCGAACGTACAGGTTGGCGAGAAGCGTCTGGACGCCAACTACTTCCAGACCCTGCCGTACCTGAACAGCTTCAACCAGGGCAAATACAAGGACGACAAGTCCAAGTACCTGGTGACCGTGCAGGGCGTCCACGTTGAACCGTTCGGTGGTTACTCGAGCAAGTACAAAACCTTGGCTGAACTGCCGGATGGCGCCACCATCGCCATCCCGAACGAAGGCAGCAACAGCGGCCGTGCGCTGATCCTGCTGCAGAAGGCCGGTCTGATCGAACTGAAAGATCCGAAAAACGCTCTGGCAACGCCGAAAGACATCGCCAAGAACCCTCACAAATTCAAGTTCAAGGAACTGGAATCGGCCCTGCTGCCGCGCGTGCTGAAAGAAGTTGATCTGGACATGATCAATACCAACTACGCGCTGGAAGCCAAGCTCAACCCGCAGAAAGATGCGCTGGTGATCGAAGGCGCTGACTCGCCGTACGTGAATTTCCTGGTGGCCCGTGAGGACAACAAGAACAGCGACGCGATCCAGAAACTGGCCAAGGCCCTGACCAGCCCGGAAGTCAAAGCCTTCATCGAGAAGAAGTACAGCGGCGCGGTATTGCCGGCGTTCTGAGCTGACGCTTGAGTGAATCCGCTTCAGACGTGAAAACGCCGATGGCCAGTGATGGTCATCGGCGTTTTTGTGTGTCTTGAAAAGCCCCTCACCCTAGCCCTCTCCCAGAGGGAGAGGGGACCGATTGGGGGATGCTGTAGAGGCCCGCCGACCTGTTCGTGCGTCGCTGAATCCATAATCGACTCGGTTCGTCAGGTCGATGTACGACGAAAGACACCACGGTCGGCCCCCTCACCCTTAGGGAGAGGGTTGGGGTGAGGGGCTTTCGACTTACGCTGTAGTCTTCAACGCCCGGCGCAACGCCCTGAGCAATTTCACAATGTCCTGCGGATCCAGCCGCTGCGGCACTTTTACGTCCATGTTGTTCTTCCTTGTGGTGGATGGGCCGGAGAGTCTGGCCAAAAGCTGTGGGTCCTTGGAGGTCTTTCCTGAAAAAAAGATCCGTCCTACAGCGCAAGGAAAAATAGCCGTCTTATTCCTTCCCGGCAAACCCGCAGAATAATGTTTAAGCGATATGAATGTGGGCAGCCCAGATGGGCTAAGCAAAATTCGGTCACCCAATATGTGCGCAAAGAGCTGAGTGATGACACCCGGCCTGAGAGTGTGATTGGTGAAGGGGGCAAGTGGTTGGGGTGATTGCCCGTTGGATCAGCGGTGAGGCTCGCCCCTCACCCCAGCCCTCTCCCTAGGGAGAGGGAGCCGATGTCTGGGCTTTTCAAAATCAGGTTCGACTTCAGGCTTTCAGGTCGGCGTAACTCTCGCAAACAACTCGGTGAAGTCCCCTCTCCCTCTGGGAGAGGGTTAGGGTGAGGGGCTTTTCGCTGGCACCCTCAATCCGGCCACTGCCACGCCGGCTCATCCAGCACCCGCTGCCCGACAATCCCGGTCTGCCCCAGCGTCTTCTCCAGCACGATGCAATTGCATTCCGGGTCTTCCTGCAACGCCGAGATCAATCGTCGCGCATGTGACACCACCCACACCTGACACTGCTCCGAAGCGCGAATGATCAGCCGCGCCAGCGCCGGCAGCAGGTCCGGGTGCAGGCTGGTTTCCGGTTCGTTGAGCACCATCAGCGATGGCGGTCGTGGGGTCAGCAGGGCGGCGATCAGCAGCAGATAACGCAAAGTGCCGTCCGACAGCTCTGCCGCTGACAGCGGTCGCAACAAGCCTTCCTGATAAAACTCGATAGCGAAACGGCCACCGGCCAACAATGCGATATTCAGCCGCGCGCCGGGAAACGCATCGCTGATCGCCGCGCTCAGTGCTTGCGGATCGCCAATCTCGATAATTGTCTGCAAGGCCGCCGCCAGATCACGGCCATCGTGGTGCAGGACGGGCGTGCGCGTGCCCAGTTGCGGCTGACGCACCGGCGCGTCGGCATCGCTGCGAAAGTGATCATAAAAGCGCCAGCGCCGGATGAATTCGCGCATCTGAAACACTTCCGGCGAGCTGCGCAGATTGCCGACCTGATCGAACAGGCTATCGAAGTTCGGTGTGTGTTGCGCCAGCACATCCCAGGCGCGACCTTCGCGGGCGCGGATCATCGGGCCGTTGCGGTCGACCAGCAGGCTCGCCGGGCGAAACACCGGGCCGGCCCAGATGCACTCACGCTTGATTTCCGGGTCGAGGGAAAAGCATGAAGTGCTCGGCTCCGGCAGGCCCAGGCCGATGGCGTAACTGAAATCCTCGCCGGCGAATCCCAGGCGCAACCTTTTCACGCCGTGGCGCACCGTCGGCTCGATCGCCACCTCACCGTTGCGCATGCGCCGGCTGATGGTTTCCGGCCCGGCCCAGAACGTCGATTCCAGCCCGCCCTCACGCGCCAGTGCATTGACCACACCGCCCTGGGCGGTTTCCGCCAGCAGGCGCAAGGCGCGGTAGAGGTTGGACTTGCCGCTGCCGTTTGGCCCGGTAATCAGGTTCAGGCGCCCGAGCGGAATCACCAGTTTGTTGATCGAGCGGTAGTTGGCCACCGCTAGGGTGTTGAGCATGAAATCCTTCTCCGGGTCACTGCGATACGCGGGCAGCATACCTTTAATGAGATAAATCTGGTGTTGGCGTCCGCAACCGTGGAACCCTGTTCTAAGCTCTGAAGTCGTATCGTCTCGACAGCAGCATTTAAGGCCAAGGAGTGTGCATGGCGGGTCCCGGATTGAAAGTGCTGATGGCCGTGAGCGCCATGGCGTTGCTCACCGCTTGCGGCGACAAGAAGCCTGCTGAGGAATACTTGCCACGGGTCTTTGTGCAAGAGGTCGAGCCGGCCAACTACGCCGCAGCGGTGACCCTCACCGGTGATGTGCAGGCGCGGGTGCAGACCCAGCTGTCATTTCGCGTCGGCGGCAAGATCATCCAGCGCATGGTCGATGTCGGCGACCGCGTCACGGCCAAGCAGGTGCTGGCCAAACTCGATCCGAAGGATCTGCAGACCAACGTCGATTCCGCTCAGGCCCAGGTCGTCGCCGAACAGGCCCGCGTTAAGCAAACGGCGGCCGCTTTCGTGCGTCAGCAAAAACTCCTGCCCAAGGGCTACACCAGCCAGAGCGAATACGATTCGGCACAAGCCGCGCTGCGCAGCAGTCAGAGCGCATTGAGCGCGGCGCAGGCGCAACTGGCGAACGCCAAGGACCAGCTCAGCTACACCGCGCTGATCGCCGATGCACCCGGGGTGATCACCGAGCGCCAGGCCGAAGTCGGCCAGGTGGTGCAGGCCACCGCGCCGATTTTCAGCCTCGCCCGCGATGGCGACCGCGACGCGGTATTCAATGTCTACGAATCGCTGCTGGCCGAGCGTCCGTCCGATCGTTCGATCGTGGTCAGCCTGCTCGACGATCCCGCGATCAAGACCACCGGCACCGTGCGTGAGATCACGCCATCGGTGTCTGCGCAATCGGGCACCGTGCAGGTCAAGGTCAGCCTCGACAAACTGCCGCCGGGCATGCAGCTCGGTTCGGTGGTCAGTGCCACCGCCAAGGGCACCGGCAAATCGGCGGTGGAACTGCCTTGGTCAGCGCTGACAAAAAACGTCAGCGACCCGGCGGTATGGCTGGTCGATGACAAGGGTGAAGCGCAGTTGCATACGGTCACAGTCGGCCGTTATCTGACCGGCAAAGTGATCATCAGCGAAGGACTCAAGGGCGGCGAGAAAGTCATTGTCGCCGGCGGCCAGTTGCTGCACCCCGGCATGAAAGTCGAGATTGCCGAAAACACCTACAAGGATCTGCAACCGGGAGCGCAGCCATGAAGCGCCTCGGCCTGTTGTGCATGGCGTTGCTGCTGGGCGCCTGCTCGGAAAAGGAAACCCCGCCGGAACCGGTACGTCCGGTGCTGTCGGTCACGGTCAAAGCGCTCAACGAAGAAAGCCTCGGACGCTTTGCCGGCAGCATTCAGGCGCGTTACGAGAGCAACACCGGTTTCCGCGTCGGTGGACGCATCGCCAGCCGCAACGTCGATGTCGGCGCCGAGGTGCAGAAGGGCACCTTGCTCGCCACCCTCGATCCGTCCGACCAGCAGAACCAGTTGCGCTCGGCCCAGGGCGATCTGGCGAGAATCCAGGCGCAACTGATCAACGCCCAGGCCAATGCACGTCGTCAGCAAGCGCTGTTCGATCGCGGCGTCGGTGCGCAGGCGCAACTGGACGTCGCCAACACCGATCTGAAAACCACTCAGGCCTCGCTCGATCAGGCACGCGCGGCGGTCAGCCAGAGCAAGGATCAACTGAGCTACACCGAGCTGCGCTCCGATCACAAAGCCGTGGTCACCGCGTGGAACGCCGAAGCCGGGCAAGTGGTAACTGCCGGCCAACAGGTGGTGACGCTGGCGCAACCGGACATCAAGGAAGCGGTGATCGATCTGCCCGATACGCTGGTCGATCAGTTGCCCAGCGACGTGGTGTTCTCGGTGGCCGCGCAACTCGACCCGAGCATCAACACCACGGCGATCATCCGCGAGATCGAACCCCAGGCGCAAAGCGCCACGCGCACCCGCCGCGCGCGCCTGACCCTGTCGGATACGCCGGACGGTTTCCGCCTCGGCACCGCGATCAGCGTGACCCTCAGCTCGGCGATCAAGCCGCGCATCGAACTGCCGGTGACGGCGTTGCAGGAAGCCGACGGCAAAACCCGGATCTGGGTGATCGACACGCAGAACAAAACCGTCAACCCGCGCGACGTCAGCGTGGTCAGCCGTGGCGACAACAGCGTGGTGCTGGCCGGCGGTGTGCAAAACGGCGAGCGCGTGGTCAGCGCCGGCGTCAACAGTCTCAAACCCGGACAATCGGTAAAACTTGACGAGGACAGTCAATGAAAGGCTCTTTCAACCTCTCCGAATGGGCCTTGAAGCACCAGTCATTCGTCTGGTACCTGATGTTCGTCGGGCTGCTGATGGGGGTGTTCTCCTACTTCAATCTCGGCCGCGAAGAAGACCCGTCATTCACCATCAAGACCATGGTGATCCAGACCAAATGGCCGGGCGCGACCCAGGAAGAAACCCTCAAGCAGGTCACCGACCGCATCGAGAAAAAACTCGAAGAGCTCGATTCCCTCGATTACGTGAAAAGCTACACCCGCCCCGGCGAATCGACGGTGTACGTGTACCTGCGCGACACCACCAGCGCTGAGGACATTCCGCAAATCTGGTACCAGGTGCGCAAGAAGATCGACGATATTCGCGGCCAGTTTCCCCAGGGCATTCAGGGGCCGGGGTTCAACGATGAGTTCGGTGACGTGTACGGCTCGGTCTACGCCTTCACCGCCGACGGCCTGACCATGCGCCAGTTGCGCGATTACGTGGAACAGGCGCGGGCCGAGATCCGCAACGTGCCGGGGCTGGGCAAGATCGAAATGGTCGGCCAGCAGGACGAAACGATTTACCTGAATTTCTCCACGCGCAAACTTGCCGCGTTAGGTATCGACCAGCGCCAGGTGGTGCAGAGCCTGCAATCGCAGAACGCGGTGACTCCGGCCGGGGTGATCGAGGCGGGGCCGGAGCGGATTTCCGTGCGCACCTCGGGCCAGTTCGAGTCGGAGAAAGATCTGGCCGAGGTCAATCTCAAGCTCAACGATCGCTTCTATCGTCTGGCCGACATCGCCGAGATCAGCCGTGGCTACGTCGACCCGGCGACACCGGAATTCCGCTTCGACGGCAAACCGGCGATCGGCCTGGCGATTGCCATGCAGAAGGGCGGCAACGTTCAGGAGTTCGGTAAAGCGCTGCATGAACGCATCGACCAGCTCACCGCAGATTTGCCGGTCGGCGTCGGCGTGCACACCGTTTCCGATCAGGCGGTGGTGGTGGAAGAGGCCGTCGGCGGTTTCACCAGCGCGCTGTTCGAAGCGGTCATCATCGTGCTGGTGGTGAGCTTCATCAGCCTCGGCGTGCGCGCCGGTCTGGTGGTGGCCTGCTCGATTCCGCTGGTGCTGGCCATGGTCTTCGTGTTCATGGAATACAGCGGCATCACCATGCAGCGGATTTCCCTCGGCGCGCTGATCATTGCCCTCGGTCTGCTGGTGGACGACGCGATGATCACCGTGGAAATGATGGTTACGCGCCTGGAAATGGGCGAGAGCAAGGAGCAGGCGGCGACGTTCGCCTACACCTCGACGGCATTCCCGATGCTCACCGGTACGCTGGTGACCGTCGCCGGTTTCGTGCCCATTGGTCTCAACGCCAGTTCGGCGGGTGAATATACGTTCACGCTGTTTGCGGTGATTGCCGTGGCGATGATCGTCTCGTGGGTGGTGGCGGTGTTCTTCGCACCAGTGATTGGCGTGCACATCCTCAGCGACAAGGTGAAGGCCCACGATGCCGAGCCGGGTCGCGTCGGTCGCGCCTTCAACGGTGGTCTGTTGTGGGCCATGCGCAATCGTTGGTGGGCGATCGGCGTCACCGTGCTGTTGTTCGTGCTGGCGGTGTTCTGCATGCGTTTCGTGCAGAACCAGTTCTTCCCCGCTTCCGACCGCCCGGAAATTCTGGTCGACCTGAACCTGCCGCAAAACGCCTCGATCGACGAAACCCGCAAGGCGGTGGACAAGCTCGAAGCGACGCTCAAGGGCGACCCGGACATCGTGCGCTGGAGCACTTACATCGGTCAGGGGGCGATCCGTTTCTACCTGCCGCTGGACCAACAGTTGCAGAACCCGTACTACGCGCAACTGGTGATCGTCAGCAAGGATTTCGAAGCCCGCGAGGCACTCAGCCAGCGCTTGCGTGAGCGCCTGCACAAAGACTTCGTCGGCATCGGCAGCTACGTGCAGGCTCTGGAAATGGGCCCGCCGGTGGGGCGTCCGATTCAGTATCGAGTCAGCGGCAAAGACGTCGATCAGGTGCGCAAACACGCCATCGATCTGGCCACCGAACTGGACAAGAACCCGCACATCGGCGAGATCATTTACGACTGGAACGAGCCCGGCAAAGTCCTGCGCATCGACATCGCCCAAGACAAGGCGCGGCAACTGGGACTGTCGTCAGAAGATGTGGCCAACCTGATGAACAGCATTGTCAGCGGCTCACCGTTGACCCAGGTCGATGACGATATCTACCTGATCAACGTGGTCGGTCGCGCCGTGGATTCCGAGCGCGGTACCCCGGAAACCCTGCAGAACCTGCAGATCGTCACGCCGAGCGGCACCTCGATTCCGCTGCTGGCGTTCGCCACCGTGCGCTATGAACTGGAACAACCGCTGGTCTGGCGTCGCGACCGCTTGCCGACCATTACCATCAAGGCCTCGGTGCGCGACGAGATTCAGCCGACCGATCTGGTGAAACTGCTCAAGCCGTCGATCGATGCTTTTGCCTCGAAAATGCCGGTCGGCTACAAGGTCGCCACCGGTGGCACGGTCGAGGAAAGCGGCAAGGCCCAAGGGCCGATTGCCAAGGTGTTGCCGCTGATGCTGTTCCTCATGGCGACGTTCCTGATGATTCAGTTGCACAGCGTGCAGAAGATGTTCCTGGTCGCCAGTGTGGCGCCGCTGGGGTTGATAGGCGTGGTCCTGGCGCTGGTGCCGACCGGCACGCCGATGGGCTTCGTGGCGATCCTGGGGATTCTCGCGCTGATCGGCATCATCATCCGCAACTCGGTGATTCTGGTGACGCAGATCGATGAGTTCGAGCAGAAAGGCTATGCGCCGTGGGACGCGGTGGTCGAAGCCACCGAACACCGGCGCCGACCGATCCTGCTGACCGCAGCGGCAGCGAGCATGGGCATGATCCCGATCGCCCGCGAAGTTTTCTGGGGACCGATGGCCTACGCAATGATCGGCGGGATTGTCGTGGCGACGCTGCTGACGCTGCTGTTCCTGCCGGCGCTGTATGTGGCCTGGTACAAGATTCGCGAGCCTGAAAAAGAATCTTCCTGAAGCAAAAGCAAAAGATCGCAGCCTTCGGCAGCGCCTACAGGGAAACGCATTCCAACGTAGGAGCTGCCGAAGGCTGCGATCTTTTGATCTTCAATCAACTCGACGCCACACGCTCGCCAGCCACGGCTGCTGTTCGCGCGGCAAGCCCGCAGGCCGGTAATAATGCTCCAGCTCGACAAACCCCGCCGCCGTCAGCAACCCGCGCCAGGCCTCGAGATCGTGATACGAGCCGTAGCGCGGCCCGTTCCAGCCCTCTTGGTTGTCGCCACGCGGATTGGAACTGAACAGCACGCCACCCGGTTTCAAGGTGCCGTGCAGTTGCCGTAGCACTTGCGGCAACACCTGCAGCGGCACATGAAACAGCACGGCGTTGGCGAAAATGCCGTCGAAGCGCTCGGCCGGCAGATCAAGCTTGAGAAAGTCCTGCTGCCAGACTTCGCAACCGCTGTCCTCGCGGGCCATGCGCGCGAATTCCTGTGAGCCATCAAGGCCGATCGCGACGTGGCCCATGCGCGTGAAGGTTTGCAAATCCCGCCCCGGCCCGCAGCCGAAATCGAGAATCGTGAAAGGTGCTTCACCGTGAATGTGGCGCAGCAAGGCCTCGATGTTCTGGCTTACATCGTGGTCACGAGTGCCTTCACGGAAATCCTCGGCCACCGAGTTGTAGTGACCAAGGGTGGTGGCGGTGATCTGTTCGAGGTCGCTGGGCGTTTGCTTCATGATCGATGCTGTATTGGCGGCGTGAGGGCGGACTATAAGCCTTTTCACCGGCAAAAAAACGCCGCCTGCGCTGGGGCCAGTGCAGGCGGCAATGGGTGCCAGGCTTCAGTGCTGCTTCGCTCCCAGACAATCGATCGAGCGGTCCATCATCGCCTTGGCCATTTCCAGCAGATGCCAGACCGAAAACACCATGGCCCGATCCGCGCCCCCGAGCTGGTCACCGCATTGATGGACGGTCACCGAGGCGCAGCGCAGTAGATCGGCAACATACAGTTGGGCGTCCTCCAGCGTCACATCTTCGCTGATGCTGTAGACGCGTTTCTGTCCCGCCAACGTGACCTGATTGCCGGCCAGATGTGAGTCGACGGCGCGGCACAGTGCAGAGCGATCCTTGAGCAAATCCTCGGTGAACCGCTTGCTTGAGGTAAGGCTGAGTGGCGGATCGGCAAGATTTTTTTCCATGGGTAAACTCCTGACTTCAAGTGGGAGCCAACCATTTCGCGACTAAACGAGCAGGACGGCGGCTGCACGCGGATCAGTCGCCGGCCGGACAACTGAATCCAGTCACCGCAAAACAGTGACGACCGGAGATTAGCTACAGGATATTTCGGGTACAAGCGGGCAAAATATTCTAGGAATCGTCCTGCAAACCTCCGTGGTTCGGGCTGGCGAAACTACAAAAGTGGTGTAGGAAGCATCTGATTTTTGCGAAGGGCGTTGCCTAAGATATCGCGATCACAAGGGCCTGATTGATGGCCACCTGCCGCCATCGACCTTAGCGCTTATTCAGTCCTCGCGCCAGCCTGTCTGAATGACCGCATGGGTGCGCAAACCTGAATGCAACTGGTAGTTCTTACAGTATCGGGATGGAGAAAACTGGTTCAGTCTCAGCGTATAGACATCAGGGACTCGCGTAGCCGTGAATACCCGCCATGACACCACCACTCCGACCTTGTCGGTCATTGACCCGCGCGCACTGGTGGTTCGCAGCGTTGCCTATTGCCGACACCCGGATAAAGCCGACATCGAATCGCGCATCACCCGGCAGATCTTTGATGAGGCGGGGCGTCAGGTAGCGTCGTGGGATCCGCGTTTGTACGGCGTTGCGCCCAAGCCGAATCTGGCCACACTCTACGCATTGAGCGGTCAAGACTTACTCGCAGACAGCGTCGACGCCGGTTGGCAGGTGCGGCTGTTGAATGAAGCGGGCTCGATGTGTTCTGGCTGGGATGCGCGGGGCAGTCAGAGTCACCGCCAATACGACGATCTGCTGCGACCGCTAGCCCTCACCGAGCAGGCGCACGACGGGCAGCCTCGCGTGGTCGAGCGCTGGACCTATGCAAAAGCCACCGATGATCACGCACAGCACAACCAGTGCGGTCGACCAATCCGCCACGACGACCCGGCCGGCAATCGGCATTTCGATGGCTACGGCCTCGGTGGCGCAGTGGTGGTGGAGTCGCGACGCTTTTTGATCGAGCTCGAGACGCCTGACTGGCCGCTCGAACCCGACCGGCGGGATGACTATCTCGAGGAAACAACCTACGTCACCCGGCAGACTTTCACTCCAACCGGCGAGTTGCAGCATCACACCGACGCGGTAGGCAACCTTCGGACCCAGCATTACAACATCGCCGGGCAAGCTTGCGCGACCAGGCTGTTGCAGGCCGGCGAGGGCAGGCAGCCGAAGTGCCTGGTCAGCGCGATTCGCTACAACGCGCAGGGTCAGATCGAAAGCGAAACGGCCGGCAATGGCGTCATCGCCCGCGCCGAATACAGTCGCGATGACGGTCGGTTGCTGAGACTGCTCGCCAGTGTCGGCACGCATCCTCCGTTGCAGGATCTGAATTACGTCTACGATCCGGTGGGCAACGTCATCAGCCTGGAAGATAAAACCCAAGCCGTGTCCTGGCTCAACAATCAGCGCATCGATCCGGTCAGTCGGTATCGCTACGACAGCCTTTATCAACTGGTCGAGGCCAGCGGCTGGGAAGTCAGCCAGCCCAGTCATGGCCCGGCCTTGCCGGAGCTGCTGCCAACGCCGCTGGATCCTAATCAACGGCGCAACTACACGCAGAAATTCGACTACGACGCAGCGGGCAACCTGATCACTCGCCAGCATAGCGGTGCGCCGGGTTTTTCGATGTACACCTCCCATCGCAGCAACCGAAGCCTGACGCAGCGCGACGATGGTTCCTTGCCCGGAGAAGCGGAGATAGCGCTGGGATTTGATGCGGCGGGTAATCAGTTGGAGTTGCAACGTGGTCAGGCCATGTGCTGGAACGTACGCAATGAGTTGAGCCGGGTTGTGTTGCTGAAACGTCCGAATGAAAGCGATGACTACGAGTGTTATGGCTACGACGAGCCGGGCCATCGGTTGCGTAAAACGACTGTCAGCCAAGCGTCCGGTCAGAAGCTGACGGTAGAACTTCGTTATCTGCCGGGGCTTGAGATTCATCGCGAAGTCGATGGTGTCGAGCGACATGTCTTCAGTGTCGACACCGGGCGCAATCAGGTACGACTGCTGCACTGGCCAAGCGGGGTGGAAAGCGACCAACTGCGTTACAGCCTCAATGATCATCTTGGTTCCAGCACGCTGGAATTGGATGATGGTGCGGGGATTTTGACTCAGGAGCACTATTACCCGTTTGGTGGCACGGCGTGCTGGGCGGGTAAGAATTCATTGGCGGTGAAAAACAAAACGATTCGCTACTCAGGCAAAGAGCGGGATGCGACCGGTCTTTACTATTATGGATATCGTTATTACGCGCCGTGGTTACAACGCTGGACAAGTCCCGATCCTGGCCGAGATATCGATGGAATCAATCTTTACGCAATGCTAGGAAATAGTCCGCTGATTTTCGTTGATGAACAGGGGACGATCAGAGGTTTGAGTAGCGTTTTGAGCGGCGAAAGTGACGCGGAACATGCGCGCAGGGCCCATTTCAAATTGCATTTGCTCCCCAGCATCATGGCTAGAAAGGACACGGATAAGAGTTCTGCCATTGGCAAAATTAAAAAGCTGGCGCGCATCCAGAGCGATGTGGCTGCGGATGAATTGCTGGAAGCCGCTGTTGATGTCATATCCAGGGCGAAACTGACTTTCAATATCAATCCGGAAAGCATCCCTGATCTAGAAGGTGATGGCCTCATGAATATGTGGCATCAAGGGGTTAAACCGGGTTTTGCAACGGAGATCCGGGATGGTTTCGAAATGGGCATGTTTGACTATGCTCATTCCCCTTCCAGAATAATAAAAGAGTATGGCTCGCTAGATCATCCGAAATTCAATGGGGATTTCAGGCCTGTTTATGGGGCTTTGAAACTCTCTTCCGGTCTGGCCAGCGCGGGTGGCGCTTCAGCCTATGGGGCTGCTGCCTTCCATCTGAAAGATGAGTCACGTAAATATATGACGTTGACCGGAGTCGACAGCTTTGATCTGAAGCCTTCAATCAATAATCTGGCTTCATTTGGAAATCTGTATCCAGTGTTTCACCAAATGCAATCCAAAACGTGGCAAGTATTGACAAGGATTATGTCGGGTGTCGAAACGGGTCTGGCTTCGCCTGATGAGTATGTGGAGTGGCAATCTCATAACAGCGTGAAGTGGAAAGACATGACGAGTCTGATTTTTCAGACAAGAGAAAACATGGAAAACACGCTTGATCAGGGAAATACCCGGGCTTTTCTGAAAAAAAATTCGATTACTCCAGGTTATGTCGGGTGAACACTCACAGTAGCGCCACCAGTTCGCATCCGATGGTGGGCGCTGGCGTCCCAGCCATCGGAAGCAAAGAGTCTGCTTCACCGCTTGTTCAACCCCCGAGCCAACCGATCCCCACCTAACTGAATCACCGCCACCAGCGCCACTAGCAGGACGATCACCGTCAACATGATCTGGCTGTCGAAGCGCTGATAACCGTAGCGGTAAGCGATATCCCCCAGCCCACCAGCACCAATTGCCCCAGCCATGGCCGACGAATTGATCATCGTCACCAGCGTGATGGTGAAACCGCCGACAATCCCCGGCAGCGCCTCGGGCAGCAGCACATGCCAGACGATATGCCAGCGCCGGCAACCCATGGCCTGCGCGGCTTCGATCAGACCATGATCGACCTCGCGCAGACTCACTTCGGCGATCCGTGCGAAGAAGGGCGTTGCGGCGATTGTCAGCGGCACCACAGCGGCCCACACGCCATAGGTGGTGCCGACGATCAGGCGGGTGAACGGAATCAGCGCAACCATCAGAATCAGGAACGGGATCGAGCGGAACAGATTGACGAAGGCGCCCAGCGCACGGTTCAACAGCGGCGCCTCATAGATCCCGCCCTTGTCACTGGTGACCAGAATCACCGCCATGGGAATCCCCGCCAGCAGCGCGATCAGCGACGACACGCCGACCATCAGGAAAGTGTCGATAAAACCCTGCAGCAAGCGATCAAACCACATAGCCCAATACCTCCACTCGTTGCGCCCATTGCCCGGCGCGTTCGCGCAATTGCCCGGCGCTGAACGCCGAGCCGCTGACGGCCAGCAACAGCTGCCCCAGTGCGTGACCCTGAATCCTTTCCACGCCGCCCTGAAGCAGCTTCACTTGGCCACCCAACGCCGCAAACAACGCGGCCAGATCCGGCTCATCAGCGGCACTGCCGGTGAACTGCAAACGCAACACCACCGCTGCATCAGAAGCCGTGGATTGCGCCTGCAAACGGCTTTGCAATTCTTCCGGCAAGGCGTGTTGCAGCGGCGCGAGCAAGGTCTGGCTGACCTCGTGCTGCGGATTGCCGAACACTTGCCACACCGGGCCTTGCTCGACCGCATGGCCATGCTCAAGCACGACGACGCGATCGCAGATGTCGCGGATCACTGCCATTTCGTGAGTGATCAGCACAATGGTCAGGCCGAGGCGTTTGTTGATCTCGCGCAACAGTCCGAGGATAGACTGAGTGGTCTCCGGATCGAGTGCCGATGTCGCTTCATCGCAGAGCAGAATGTCCGGGTCATGCACCAGCGCGCGGGCGATGCCGACACGCTGCTTCTGCCCGCCGGAGAGTTGTGCCGGGTAGGCCTTGTGCTTGCTTTGCAGGCCGACCAGTTCGAGCAGTTCGCGCACCTTGTTGTCGCGCTGTTCCTTCGGCACGCCGGCGACTTTCAGTGGCAACTCGACGTTCTGCCAGACGGTCTTGGCCGACATCAGATTGAAGTGCTGGAAGATCATGCCGATACGCCGGCGCAGAGCGACGAGACGGTCTTCATCGAACTCGCCGATATCGACCTGATCGATCAGCACGCGTCCTGAAGTCGGCTGTTCCAGGCGATTGATCGTGCGGATCAGCGACGACTTGCCGGCGCCGCTGCGGCCGATGATGCCGAACACTTCACCACGCTGAATCGCCAGGTCGATGCCCTGCAAGGCCGCGACCGGTCCTTGCCGGCCGTTGTAGGTTTTGCCCACGCCAATAAAGCGTACGTGGGCGCGATTCAACTCGGGGTGCAGCTCGGTTTTTTCAGCATTGTGTGGCTCTGGAAGCTCCAGTCGCCGTTGGATCGCTGCGGTCATGTTCAGCTTTCCCAGCCGGCCTGATAGAGCTTGCCGTGGGCCTTGTCCAGTGCCGCGCGAACGGCCGGCGAATGCTGATAGATGTCGACGAACTTGATCAGGCGCGGGTCGGTTTTGCTCTTCGGCTGGATGACGAACTGGATCACGTATTCCTTGTGATCGAGACCGTCGAACAGCAGTGCCGAGCCGGCATCGAAGGTCTTCGCCAAGCGGATATAGGCTGGATAACCCTGGACCAGATCGGCGTCGTCATACGCGCGCACCAGTTGCACGGCTTCGACCTGAAGGATCCTGATCTTCTTCGGATTGGCGACGATGTCGTCTTCGGTGGCTTTGTAGCCGACGCCCGGTTTCAGGGTGATCAACCCGGCCTTGGCGAGCAATTGCAAACCGCGTCCGCTGTTGATCGGGTCGTTGGCGATGGCGACGCTGGCGCCTTCGGGCAGCTCATCGAAGCTTTTGTATCGCTTCGAATACAGACCGACGTTGTTAATGATCCCAGGAGCGAATGGCACCAGATCGAAGCCGGACGCGGCTTTGGCGTTTTCCAGGAACGGAATGTGCTGGAAGTAATTCACATCGATGTCGCCAGCGGCGAGGCTGACGTTGGGCGCGATCCAGTCGGTGAATTCCACCAGCTCGACTTTCAGGCCTTGTTTGGAAGCTTCCTCGACGGCGGCTTCCAGCGGGATGGCAAAAGCGGCGGTGGTGCCGATTTTCAGCGGCGCATCCGCAGCGAATACCGCCGAGCTGAACAGGCCGAAGGCCAGAGCCAGTGCTTTGACTGGGTGGGACAGGGTTTTCTTGGTCATGATGAGTTTTCCAGTCAGTGCATAAGATTTGTGGTGCCTGTTGTGGCCTCATCGCTGGCAAGCCAGCTCCCACAGGTTTTGTGTGCGCCGCAGACCCTTGTGGGAGCTGGCTTGCCAGCGATGCTTTTAGCGTCGGTACGAAGAGCCGGCATGTTGCTCAGGCAACTGCGCCTCACCGTGAAACAACTTCTCGCGTAAGGTCCCGCCCTCATACGCAGTCTTGTACGAGCCGCGCCGCTGCAGCTCGGGAATCACCAGTTCGATGAAATCGACATAGCTTTCCGGGGTGACGATGCGGGTCAGGTTGAAGCCGTCCAGACCGGTCTCGGCGATCCACGATTCGAGTTCATCCGCCACCTGCTCGGGCGAGCCGACCACGGTGATGTAACGACCACCGAGGGCGTGCTGGTCGAGCAATTTGCGCCGGGTCCAGTCGTTGTTCTGCAGGTTTTTCGTCGCCGACTGAATCGCGTTGCTCTTCACGTACTGGATCGGCTCGTCGATGTCGTACTGGGCAAAGTCGATGCCGGTGGACGCGGAAAAATGCGCCACGCCGGCCTCGGCGCTGGCGTAGCTCTGATACTCGGCATGCTTGGCCCACGCCGCTTCTTCGGTGGCGCCGACGATCACATTGAGGCCCATGAACACCTTGATGTCTTGAGGATTGCGCCCGGCTTCGACCGCGCTGGCACGGACCTTGTCGACCTGCACTTTGGTCGATGGTTTGTTCTGGCCGCTGATGAATACGCACTCGGCATGACGCCCGGCGAAGAGCAAGCCGCGATCGGAGCTGCCGGCTTGGAACAATACCGGCGTGCGCTGCGGTGACGGCTCGCAGAGGTGATAACCCTCGACCTGATAGAACTCGCCCTTGTGCTCGACCTTGTGCACTTTTTCCGGATTGGCGTAGATACGCTCCTCGCGGTCGTTGAGCACCGCGCCGTTCTCCCAACTGCCTTCCCAGAGCTTGTACAACACCTGCAGATACTCTTCGGCCTGGTCGTAGCGGCGGTCATGTTCGACCTGTTCGCGCAGGCCCATGGCTTTGGCGGCGCTGTCCAGATAACCGGTGACGATGTTCCAGCCGACCCGGCCGCGACTCAAATGATCGAGCGTCGACATGCGTCGGGCGAACAGATATGGCGGCTCGTAAGTGAGATTGGCGGTCAGGCCGAAGCCGAGGTTTCTGGTGACGGCTGTCATCGCTGAAACCAGTAGCAGCGGATCGTTGACCGGCAACTGGATCGACTCTTTCAGCGTGACGTCCACCGAGTTCTGGTAGACGTCGTAGACGCCGACGATGTCAGCGATGAACAAACCATCGAACAATCCACGCTCAAGCAACTGCGCCAGTTCGGTCCAGTATTCGATCGTGTTGTAGCGGGTCGAAGTGTCGCGCGGATGCGTCCACATGCCGTGATTGATATGGCCGACGCAGTTCATGTTGAACGCATTGAGCAGGATCTTCTTTTTCGCGGCGGCCATTAGATGGTCCCCCGCAGCGGCGGCTTTTCATCGTTGAGGTAATAATTGCCTACCGCGTGATACTTCCAGCGCACCGGGTCATGCAGCGTGTGTACGCGCGCGTTGCGCCAGTGGCGGTCGAGGCCGTGTTCGCTGAGGGTCGCCTGGCTGCCAGCCAGTTCGAACAAGGTGCTGCCAGCGGCGAGGGAAATTTCCGTGCTGATCGCCCGCGCTTCGGCAACCGCGATCGATGCGGCGGCTACGGTTTCGGCGTTGGTTTCGGCTTGCGCGGCATCGAGGATTTCGCCGGCACGTTCGAGCAAGGCTTCGGTGGCGTGCAACCGAATGCTCAAGTGGCCGAAGCTCTTCAATGTGAGTGGATCTTCGGTGGCCTTGTCGTTGCCGGAATCGATCCACGGACGGGTCTTGCTGCGCACGAAATGCAAGGCATCTTCGAAAGCGGCGCGGGCGATGCCGGTGTCGATGGCGGCGTGGAGAATCTGCGCCAGCGGGCCGACCGTGGTCGGGCGCTCGAAAGCGCTCTGGAACGGCAGCACATCTTCGGCCGCTACATAGACATCTTCGAACACCACCGAGCCGCTGCCAGTGGTGCGCTGGCCGAAGCCGCTCCAGTCGTCGATCACCGTCAGGCCCTTGCTCTCGCGCGGGACGAAGGCCAGTTGCTGTACGCCGTTTTCATCGACCACCGACGTCGGAATGCGCTGCGCGTAAATCGCCCCGGTCGAGTAGAACTTGCGACCGTTGATGCGATAACCAGCGCCGTCGCGTTCGAGGCTGGTGACGCGGTCGTGAGCGGTTTTGGTGCCCAGTTCTGCCAGCGCATTGCCGAAGCGTTGACCGGCGAGGACCTCGGCGTAAAGACGTTGTTTCTGTTCATCGCTGCCATTCACGCGCAGCACTTCCAGTGCGTAGAAATGGTTCTGCGGAATTTGCCCGAGTGAACCGTCGGCCTGCGCAATCAGGGCGATGACTTTGGCCAGGGTGACGTTGGAAACACCTGCGCCGCCATATTCCTTCGGCACGCTGATGCCCCACAGGCCGGAGCGGGAAAACACTTCCAGTTCTGCCAATGGCAGGCGGCGTTCGCGGTCGCGCAGGGCGCTGTCGCGTTTGAAATCTTCGGCCAGGTCGCTGGCGACGATCAGGGCTTGCTCATCGCTGGTGATGAGCGCGACGTGATGGGAAAGCGTCATAGGGGGTTCTCCAGATGACTGGTCGTCTCAGATCCAGGAATGGCGAGCCGGCAAAGTGCCGTTCAGGCGATAGGCGCCGACTGCGTGATATTTCCAGCGCACCGGGTCGTGCAGGGTGTGCACGCGGGCGTTGCGCCAGTGGCGGTCGAGGTTGAATTCGGCGAGGGTCGCGCGGCTGCCGGCCAGTTCGAAGAGCTTTTCGCTGGCCAGCAGCGAGATCTCGGTGGTCAGTACTTTTGCTTCAGCCACGGCGATCGAAGCGCGAGCAGCGGACTCAGCAGTGAGTGGCGCCGCGTGAACCTGATCAAGCACTTGTCCGGCCTTGCGCAGCAGCGCTTCGGCGGCGTGCAGTTCGATTTTCAGTTTGCCGATATCGGCGATCACGTAGAGGTCATCGCTGGCGCGCTCGACCTTGGCGTCGATCCATGGCCGCGCGCGGCTTTTGACGAAGTCGATGGCGTCGTCGATAGCACCGCGTGCGATGCCGGCGTCGATGGCCGCTTGAATCAGCTGCGACACTGCCCCTTGGGTGTTCGGCTTGTCGTTGATCTTCCAGTTGTCGATGACCAGGCTCGACTCGACGCGCACGTTGTTCAGCAGGATCGTGCCGCTGGCGGTGGTGCGCTGGCCGAAACCCGACCAGTCATCGACGATGCGCAAACCTGGCGTGCCGCGACGGACGAAGGCCAGCACTTGCTTGCCGTCATCGTTGAGCGCTTTCACCGCGACCCAGTGGGCGAACAGGGCGCCGGTGGAGTAGAACTTCTGGCCGTTGATCACGTAGTCGTCGCCATCTGCACTGATTCGCGCCTTCAGTTCCAAGGTATTTTTCGTGCCGCGTTCCGGGCCGGCATTGCCGATGCGCCAACCTTCCAGAACACTCTGGAACAGCTGCTTTTTCTGCGCTTGGGTAGCGGTGCCGAGCACCAGATGGATGATGCCGAACTGGTTTTGCGGAATCTGTCCGAGCGCCGGGTCGGCGGCAGAAATGATCGCGAATACTTCAGCCAATGTGACGAAGGAAACCTGCGGGCCACCGTATTCGCGCGGGATGGCAATGCTGCCCAGACCGCTGCGGGTGAACTGTTCGATTTCCGACCATGGCAGCTTGCGCTGACGGTCGCGTTTGGCCGCCTGCACGCGGGCGGCCTGCGCCAGCTCGTGGGCGGCCTTGATGGCTTGAGCGTCGTTGCGCAGTACTTGCGCGGGCAACAACAGTGGGGCGATGTCCAGATCGGACTGCAGATTCGCATCTGCCAGACTGGACATCAGTGCCGCTCCCTGGCTGCACGCAATGCCCTGGCGATCTGCACTGGGGTGATTGTGTTCCGGACCATACCTACCTCACATTTCATGAAAAACGCCGCGAAGGGCGGCGATTGAAAGAATGTCCGGTGGTCCGGTGCATATACCCTAAGCGTGTATAAAAATTAAATAAACTAACTTTTAGGAATATACATATAAGGGTGGAATGTTCGTGTTGGTTAACGAGGTTCAGGTGAGAGATAACTGACCTCCCACCCCTGAGCAGGTCTCACTTGGTACGTGATTCAGCAGCCTTGAATTCGGGCTTCAGCGGGACTTTCACGTACGGATTCACGCAACCGATTTTCAACGTGCGCGGCGGTGCCCAGCGCGAGTTGTTACCGACCCGGTCGAGGATGCAGTACGTCACGTCCAGTCGCAGGTCTTCGCCCGCTTCGACAATGACCGCCGGTGGCACCCAGACCTGAATCGGCAGCCCGACGTCGGCCGCAGTGAGCGCCGCCAGATCCATGCGCACATCGCCCCAGCGCAATGTGATGGCGTCGTCTTCGGCCATGTTCAGATAAGGCTCGATAGTCAGCGGCACGCCGCGTTTGATCTGGCTGGGGTTGACGCCCTGGCGGCGAATCGCTTCGGGGATGATCACCGGTGCCAGTTGCTGGTTTTCATCTTCGCAGTGCGCAGCGGGCTGGCCACCCGGGCAATCGAGTTTGACCTGTATCCGCGTCGTTGCCGAAAGCGCGGGGCCCTGGCCGACCTGCATCACGCGGTAGTGAATGCGCGCGGTGCCATTGGCAATGAAACTCTCCGGCACCCGCAGGCTGACCGACTCGCCCACATCGGCCGCGCTGAGGACTTTCGAAGCGACATAACATTTGTTCCAGAACAGTTCGATCAGATCGCCATCGTCCATGCCGCAGTAGGGCGGCACGTCGATGAGCAGGTGAGCTGCCGTTGCCAGGTTGATGCCGGTTTTTTGTGCGCATGCCAGCGTTGGCGCTGCAAGTTCGGGTGTGTGCGAAGTGCGGGTCATCGGTTTCTCTCCTTGAAGTCTTGCAGCGAAATCCGTTTCTGGAAAACAAAAAAGGCGCGAATCAACTGGCAATAAAAGCGACAAGTATTTGCTCGGTATTAGTGCGGGTTGTTTGAACTAATGGGCGCCGGTTGCCGACTAGATAAAAGTCTGCGGAGAGGGGTGTCAATAGAGGGGATTAGTTAATGCGTAAATTACAAGTTAATCAGAAAGCTCCTACGTCATCGAGGCACTAAGCCTAGGCGTAAGCGCGAAATCAGCTACAGATAAACAGCGGTTTCGCGGCGTTTTGTGCGGGTTCGTTCACCGGCAAACGTGTGGAAATATGACGAGTCGAGAACGTGCGTCATCGTTGCGCAATGTATATCTGCGCGCACAAGTAATAAATATTTAGAAGAATGAAATGCCGGGGGAGGGATAACTTCCGTCCGTGGAAGTTGAGGGCTGTGGCAGAGAAAGTTCTCAGGCGTGATTCAGAAACTTGCTGAGAAACTGTTTGGTGCGTTCTTCTTTCGGGTTGGCAAACAGTGCCTTGGCTTCACCTTGTTCAACAATTACGCCCTTGTCGAAAAACACCACGCGATTGGCCACGTCACGGGCAAAACCCATTTCATGGGTGACAATCACCATGGTGCGATTTTCTTCGGCAAGACCGCGGATGGTCGCCAGCACTTCGCCGACCAGTTCCGGGTCGAGGGCGGAGGTCGGTTCGTCGAACAGAATGACTTCCGGCTCCATCGCCAGCGCCCGGGCGATTGCCACGCGCTGTTGCTGGCCACCGGAAAGCCGGCGCGGATACGCGTCCTCCTTGCCGGCAAGCCCCACTTTGGTCAGCAGCTTTTTACCCAGAGCAACTGCCTGGTCGCGCGGCATCTTCTTGACCACGATCGGGCCTTCGATGACGTTTTCCAAAGCGGTGCGATGGGGGAACAGGTTGAAGTTCTGGAACACGAAGCCGACGTGCTGGCGCAGGTTGCGCACCAGACTTTGCTGCTGGTTCAGCGGACGGCTGGTATCGATTTCGATATCGCCGACCTTGATCCGGCCGCTGGTGGGTTCTTCGAGGAAATTCAGGCAGCGCAGGAACGTCGTTTTCCCCGAACCACTGGGACCGATGATCGCGACGACTTCGCCTTCCTTTACCTCAAGGTCGATGCCGTTGAGCACGACCTGTCCCTTGAATTGCTTGGTCAGTTTTTCCACGACAATCATCGCGTCAGGACTCCTGGTCGTGCCGATTGACCCGCTCTTCCAACTTGTTCTGCAAGTGCGAAAGCACCGTGGCCAGAATCCAGTAGATCAGCGCGGCGGCAAGATACATGGTGAAGACTTCAAAAGTCCGGGCGGTAATCAGCTGCGCCTGACGGAACAGCTCCGGCACCTGAATGGTCGCGGCCAGCGCCGTGTCCTTGACCAGCGAAATGAAGCTGTTGCCCAGCGGCGGCAATGCCGTGCGCATCGCTTGCGGCAGGATGGCCCGGCGCAGGGTCTGCGCGCGGGTCATGCCGATACTCGCAGCGGCTTCCCACTGACCGCGTTCGATCGAACCGATCGCGGCACGGAGGATTTCACAGGCGTAGGCGGCCATGTTCAGCGAGAAACCGATCAGCGCTGCTGGCAGCGGATCAAGCTCCATGCCCAGTTGCGGCAAGCCGTAATAGATCACGAACAGCTGCACCAGCAACGGCGTGCCGCGAAAGAACGACACGTAGATGCGGGCCAGCCAGCTGACCGATTTGAAGCGCGACAGGCGCATCAGCGCGAGGCCGAAGCCCAGCAGCAGACCGAAGAACATCCCGCCGAGGCTGAGGACTACCGTGTAGTACGCGCCCTTCAACAGAAAGGGCGCGGAATCCAGCGCGAGTTGGAAAGCCTCTTCCATTATTTAGTGACGTCTGCGTTGAAGTATTTCTTCGACAGTTTCTCAAGAGTGCCGTCAGCACGCAGTTCGTCGAGCGCCTTGTTCACCGCAGCCAGCAGTTCAGGCTCGCCTTTGCGCAGGGCGATACCGGATTCCTGACGCGAGAAGGCCTCACCGGCAGCTACGGTTTTCGGGGCTTTCTTGGCGTATTCGAGGGCAGCCAGACGGTCGATCAGGATGGCATCGGTACGACCGTTGTTGAGGTCGGCGAATTTGGTCGGATCATCATCGTATGTGCGCACGTCAGCACCCGGCACGTTGGCGCGAACCCACTGCTCGTAGTTGGTGCCCAGGCCGACACCGACTTTCTTGCCGGACAGGTCAGCGGCGGTCTTGATGTTCAGCGCCGACTCTTTGCTTTTCAGCACGAGGGCCTGGATGCCGGAGACGGTGTAGGGTTCGGAGAAGTCGTACTTCTTCTTGCGCTCGTCGGAGATGGTCACTTGGTTGACCACCAGATCCAGACGCTTGGATTCGAGTGCGGCGAGGATGCCATCCCATTTGGTCGGCTGAATCTTGGCCTTGACGCCGAGCTTTTGCGCCAGCGCTTCGGACAGCTCCACTTCAAAACCCGACAGCTTGCCGTTCTCGTCGACGTAGCTGAACGGTGGGTAAGTGCCTTCCAGGCCGACGTTCAGAACGCCCTTGTCCTTGATCTGTTGCAACTGCTCACCGGCCACTGCCTGACCGATCAGGCCGGCGCTGAGCGCAAGACCCAGCGAACCGACCAGCAGAGTGCGACGTAGTGCGGAAAAATTCATGACAAGCCCCTGTGTTTTCTTATGGAAGACGCTTAAGGAATGTAGGCAAATTGGTGATCTGGACGACAGCGCTATCCTGCCTTAAAGCAGCTTAAGCGTCTCGCCCGAAATTCGCCTGCGGCGAGACTATAAGATGTCTGTTTTAGACTTGAAAATACTTAATACTAAAATTGTTATTCATTTCAGGAATATGCGTGACTGCTTGAAGATCGCAGCCTTCGGCAGCTGCTGCAGGTGATCTCATGTAGATACTCTGTTCACGGTCAAGCTTTTTGGGTGTGTTTATCGCTAAAAAGCTTGGCTGTACTGAAGTCTTCGCCTGCCCGCATGCAGGCCCATAGTCCGGTCAGGTATTTGCGCATGACTGCGACGATAGCCTGCATCTTCCTCTTTCCTCGAGCCACCAAGGCTTCGTAAAACGCTTTAACGTTCGGGTCGCAACGTATGGCGGTCAGCGCAGGCATGTACATCGCTGATCGCAAATAGGCATTGCCGCCCTTACTTATCCGGCCGGGTTTATCAATGCTGGTGCCTGATTGCGTGAGTCGGACATCGAGTCCGGCATGGCGGCTGACCTGCGCTGACTTGAGCGTTACCGGTAAGGTCGTCAGTTCAGCCAGCGCCGCAAATACTGAGATCTCACCCATGCCAGGGGCGGCGATCATGTGGGCGAACTGGGCGCTCAACGTTGGGCAGTTGTCGATCAATGCACGACCCGCTAGTCGGAAACGCTCGATTCGTTTGTCAAAGGCGTTGATGGCTTCTTCTTCGTCTTCAATCAGCATCAGAAGAGTTGTTTGAGTGGCTTTTAGTGCATGCAGCTCGTTTTTGGCGCGGGTGCGATGACCCGTCAAACGATTGATGTGGCGACCGATAGCGCGTAGCTCAAGCTGTATTGAAGTGGGCGGCGTCCACAACCTTGGGCTCATGCGTTCGCCGTACTCAGCTAATAACTGGGCATCGATTGCGTCCGTTTTGCTGTTTTTCAGCATCAGCTTTGCAAAGTTGTGAAAACTCTTCGGATTGATAACCGAGACTGGCAAACCCGCCGCAGCGAGCTCCATGGCCAAGTCCAGGTAGTAGATTCCGGTGGCTTCCATCACCACAGATATAGGCTTGAGCTCAAGTAACTTGCCGACAGCAGCTTTGCGCCCCGCCGGTGTCTGGTCGATATTGCACTGACCTGCAAAACGGCCGCCATTGCGCCAGCCCATCGCTGTAGTGCGAGATCCCACATCCAAACCGACGTGCATGTTCATGCTTTCAACTCCAAGAGAACTGAGTTAAAAATGCTTCCTGGTTCCCCTGACCTCGAACTTCATGCCACTGCAACCTTGTAATGCGAAGTCCGACTCGTCGGCTTCTCGATACTCTTCGTGGTGGGCAATGAGGCGGGGGGACCTCTCTACATACAAGGTCAGGAGCAAGTCCTGCCTTAAGGAGCGATCGGTCTCCCCCAGAAACACATCTTCGTATGTCGCACCAGCGAGCTTAGATCTCATTCATGCTGGTGTGTGGGGAACATACAAGGAGCTGCCGAAGGCTGCGATTTCTTGATCTGCTCTTACAGAAAATCCTTGTAGGCAAACAACGCTGGCGCGCCCCCGGTGTGCAGGAAGATGACCGGGCCGTCATCGAATCGCTGCCGGCCAATCCCGTCTAACAGGCCGGCCATGGCCTTGCCGGTGTACACCGGGTCAAGCAACAGACCTTCCTGAGCCGCTAACAGTTTCACCGCCGCCAAAGTCCCGGCATTCGGTTCGCCATAACGTGGGCCGAAATATTCGTCCCACAGCTCGACCTTGAAGCTGGCCGGCAACTCGACGCCCAGCAGCTCTGCCGTGCGTTCGGCCAACCCCTGCACCTTCGGGCGCTGATCTTCTTCACTGCGCGAAACGGTCACGCCAATCACCGGCAGTTGCGGCAGCGCCTCACTCAGCGCCAGTCCGAGGCCGCTGTGAGTACCGGCGCTGCCCGAAGCCAGCAGCACTGCGGCGAAATCGAGGCCGCTGTCTTTGATCTGCTCAGCCAGCTCCAGCCCGGCGCGCACATAACCCAGAGCACCAAGGGCGTTGGAGCCGCCGATCGGCACCAGATACGGCTTCTTGCCGTTGCTGCGCAGGCGCACGGCGAGGGCGGCCAGTTGTTCGTCGGCATTGTCGAGGTTGTCGACCAGCTCGACTTTGGTGTCGAAAAGATCCAGCAGTAAGCGGTTGCCGTTGCCGGTGTAATTTCCGTCATCAGTGCCGAGCGGGTTTTCCAGCAGCGCCACACAACCGAGGCCGAGTTTCGCGGCCAGCGCGGCGGTCTGGCGCACGTGGTTCGATTGCAACGCACCGGCCGTGATCAGCGTGTCAGCACCTTGCGCGAGCGCGTCGGCGGCCAGGTATTCGAGTTTGCGCAGCTTGTTGCCGCCCATCGCCAGCGGCGTCAGGTCATCGCGCTTGATGTACACCTCGCGACCAAGCCAAGTGGACAGGCGTTCGAGTTTTTCCAGCGGCGTGGGGTGGCTCAGCAGTTCGAGACGGGGGAAGCGTTGCAGCTGTTGTTTGATCATGAGTCCGTACTGGCGCAGAAGAATGAAAGGACTATAGGCACGCGATTTTGCCCGGGCAACCGCCAATCGCTTATAGCCAAATGGACTGAGGCCAGCACTATCGGTTCTTAATTCGTCGGCAAAGGCATGCCGTAAAGTAGGCGCCGTTGACGCGGCCAGACAGTCCGGCCGCCCGTGAGGAGTCTTTACCGTGAGCGAGCGTTCCAGCCATTGGCAATTGCAGACCATCGTCAGCCAGCTGCGCAGCGCGCGGGATCAGTGGCGCGCACAGAATGGCCGGGCTTCAGGGGAGCAGGGCGGCCGCGAATTGCCATCGCGAGCGGCGATGGCGGAAATCCTCGAGGCGCTGTGTGGCGCGCTGTTCCCGATGCGTCTGGGGCCGGTCGATCTGCGTGAAGAAAGTGAAGACTTCTACGTCGGCCACACGCTTGATGTAGCGCTCAATGCATTGCTGGCGCAGACGCGCCTGGAGCTGCGTTACGTTGCCCGCCACAGCGCGCAGGACGACAGTGAAGTCGAGACCCGCGCCATTCAGATCGTGCAGGATTTTGCCCTCGCATTGCCGGGTTTGCGCACGCTGCTCGACACCGACGTGCTGGCGGCCTACCACGGCGACCCGGCGGCGCGCAGCGTTGATGAAGTGCTGCTGTGCTATCCGGGCATTCTTGCGGTGATTCACCATCGCCTGGCGCACCATTTATACCGTGCCGGACTGCCACTGCTGGCGCGGATCAGCGCGGAAATCGCGCACTCGGCGACGGGCATCGATATCCACCCGGGCGCGCAGATCGGCCGCAGTTTCTTTATCGATCACGGCACAGGCGTAGTGATTGGCGAAACCGCGATCATTGGCGAACGGGTGCGCATTTATCAGGCGGTGACTTTGGGTGCCAAGCGCTTTCCGGCGGATGAGGACGGCCAGTTGCAGAAGGGCCACCCGCGCCACCCGATCGTTGAGGATGACGTTGTGATTTATGCCGGGGCGACGATTCTCGGACGGATCACCATCGGCAAGGGCTCGACCATTGGCGGCAACGTCTGGCTGACGCGCAGTGTGCCGGCGGGGGCGAATCTGACGCAGGCAAATCTGCAGCATGATGACGGGACGCAGAAGTAGGCCGTGGAATCCTTTTCCCCTCACCAGCCCTCTCCCGGAGGGAGAGGGGGCCGACCGAGGTGTTTTGCGTCATACATCGACCTGAAATACCGGGTCGATTATGGATTCGGCACGGTTTCCACAGGTTGGCGCACATTCTGAACATCCCCCAATCAGTCCCCTCTCCCTCTGGGAGAGGGTTAGGGTGAGGGGCTTTTGATTCTTGCTTGGCGCAGTGAACGAATCTCACAAAACCCGCGTCATAAACCTCCTCGGGCGCTGTAGGAAACCTACCGCCCAGCCCTGCGATTAGTCCTTACCGCCCCATTCATGTTTAACTTGAACGTTCATTCAAGTTAAACCGGTGGTTCGCTGCCCGCTCACAACAGGAGGCTTGCCTTTGCTGAGTCCGATCATTTCAGCCACGTTTCAACCCTTCGAGGTGCACCTTTCATGAGTGCATCGTCTACCCCCGCCAGCGGTCTGGTGCGCATGAATCCGCCGGTGTTCTACTTCGCCGCGACGGTCATTCTGCTGTTTGGTCTTGTCGTCATCGCCATCCCCGAGCAGGCCGGCGCCTGGTTGCTGGAAGCGCAAAACTGGGCGGCCAACACGGTCGGCTGGTACTACATGCTCGCGATGACCCTGTATCTGGTCTTCGTGGTGGTCACCGCCTTATCCGGCTACGGCAAGATAAAACTCGGTGCCGACCACGACGAACCCGAATTCAGTTACCTGTCCTGGGCCGGCATGCTGTTCGCCGCCGGGATCAGCATCACGCTGTTTTTCTTCTGCGTCTCCGAACCGCTGACCCACATGCTCCAGCCACCGCAAGGCGACGCGGGCACGGCGGATGCGGCACGCCAGGCGATGCAGATCCTGTTCCTGCATTGGGGCCTGCATGGCTGGGGCGTGTTTGCCTTCGTCGGCATGGCACTGGCCTATTTCGCCTATCGGCACAACCTGCCGCTGGCCCTGCGTTCGGCGCTGTATCCGCTGATCGGCAAACGCATCAACGGCCCGATCGGCTATGCGGTGGACGGCTTCGGCATCATCGCCACGGTGTTCGGTCTTGGTGCCGACATGGGCTTCGGCGTGCTGCATCTGAACTCCGGGCTGGACTACCTGTTCGGCATCGCCCACACGCAGTGGATTCAGGTCGGCCTGATCACGCTGATGATGGGTGCGGCGATCATTGTGGCCGTCTCCGGCGTCGACAAAGGCGTGCGGGTGATGTCGGACATCAACATGCTGCTGGCCTGCGGGCTGCTGCTGTTCGTATTGTTTGCCGGGCCGACTCAGCACCTGCTCAACACCCTGATCCAGAACGTCGGCGACTACCTCGGCGCTTTGCCGATGAAGAGCTTTGACCTCTACGCCTACGACAAACCGAGCGACTGGCTGGGCGGCTGGACCGTGTTCTACTGGGCCTGGTGGATCGCATGGTCGCCGTTCGTGGGCCTGTTCATCGCGCGGATTTCCCGTGGCCGCACCATCCGTGAATTCGTCTTCGGCGTGCTGTTGATTCCGCTCGGTTTCACCTTGGCGTGGATGTCGATCTTCGGCAACAGCGCCCTGGATCAAGTGCTCAATCATGGCATGAGTGCGCTGGGCATGTCGGCCATCGACAATCCGTCGATGAGCATTTATCTGCTGCTGGAAACCTATCCGTGGAGCAAGACTGTCATCGCCGTGACGGTGTTCATCAGCTTCGTGTTCTTCGTGACGTCTGCGGATTCCGGCACCGTGGTGCTCTCCACCCTGTCGGCGAAAGGCGGCAACCCGGATGAAGACGGGCCGAAATGGCTGCGGGTGTTCTGGGGTGCGATGACCGCGCTGATCACCAGCGCACTGCTGTTTTCCGGCAGCATCGACGCGTTGAAGTCGGCGGTGGTGCTGACCTCATTGCCGTTCTCGTTGATTCTGCTGCTGATGATGTGGGGCCTGCACAAGGCGTTCTATCTGGAGTCGCAGAAGCAGATCGCGCAGCTGCATTCGCTGGCGCCGGTCTCCGGTTCGCGGCGTGGCACCGGTGGCTGGCGTCAGCGCCTGAGTCAGGCCGTGCACTTCCCGTCCCGCGACGAGGTGTACCGCTTCATGGAAAGCACGGTGCGTCCGGCGATTGAGGAAGTGACCGCCGTGTTCGTCGAAAAAGGCCTGCACGTGGTTACCCAGCCGGATCCGGCGCATGACAACGTCAGCCTGGAAATCGGTCATGGCGAGCAGCATCCGTTCATCTATCAGGTGCAGATGCGCGGCTACTTCACGCCATCGTTCGCGCGCGGCGGCATGGGTTCCAAGCAACTCAACAATCGCCGCTACTACCGCGCCGAAGTGCACTTGAGCGAGGGCAGTCAGGACTACGATCTGGTCGGCTACACCAAAGAGCAGATCATCAACGACATCCTCGACCAGTACGAACGGCACATGCAGTTCCTGCATCTGGTGCGTTGATCCAGCGGCTGAGCGCCGAGAGGTTTTTACGCCTCGGCGCTCAGCACCATGAACAACACCATCGCCGCCACCGGCACGCCAAACACCGCACTGCCCATCGCAATCTTGGGCCCCGCCGTTGATCCGTCCATCTGTAATGATCACGAAACAGACTATTATTTATCCAAGTGTGTATGGTGTGTATCGCTGCGCGCTTTGTGCCCTAGAGTTGTAGCTGTTGCTGTAGATAAGGGCGAAGGACATGCGAAGTCGGGAAATGATCAGGATGATCGAGGACGATGGTTGGTACCTGGTCGCGGTAAAAGGCAGTCACCACCAGTACAAGCATTCGTCCAAGCAGGGAAGGGTGACGATCAAGCACCCTGATTCGGATCTGCCCAAGGGTACGATCAACAGCATTTTGAAACAGGCGGGTTTGAAATGAGGCCCGTATTCGAAGACGAAACGCCCATCACGGACTTGCCAGAGGAAGGGTTCACCTTTATGAAATTCCCGGTCGTTCTGCACAAGGATGCCGACTCGGACTACGGCGTGATCATTCCGGACGTACCGGGGTGTTATTCCGCAGGCGCCACGGTAGCCGAAGCTTTCGAAAACACGCAGGAAGCGCTGGCGCTGCACTACGAGGGGCTGGTCGCCGATGGCGCCCCACTGCCGCAAGTGCGCGACATTGATGCTCATCTTGATAACCCGGATTACGCGGGCGGTATCTGGGGCGTGGTCGACTTTGACATCACGCCTTACTTCGGCAAATCAGTGCGCTTCAATGCCACATTGCCCGAGCAGTTGCTGGAACGTATTGACCAGACCGTCCGGCGAGACCGGCGCTACCGTTCCCGCTCCGGATTTCTGGCGGCGGCTGCGCTGCGCGAATTGTCGGTATGACAGAAATTCTGTGGGAGCGATCCTGCTCACTCTCGCAGTCAGGAGCTTTCGCGCTCGATCACTTGGCATCGCAGCAGGTTCAGCCGTTGCACTGCTTCGTTGGGCAGTACGCCAAGGCTTTCCAGCACTCGCGTTGCCGCCAGCACGCCAATCTCCAGCGCTGGCGGTTTGATCGTGCTCAGACTGGGCAATAACATCTCGGCAAACGGGTAATCACCGAAGCCGAGCACGGCGCAGTCTGCGGGGATTTTGATACCCGCGCGTTGTCCGGCGAGGAGGCCGCCGGCGGCGAGATTGTCGTTGGCGAAGATGATCGCGTCGGGGCGTGGTGAGGCGTTCATCAGGGCGTCCATCGCTTGCTTGCCGGCCTCGAACGGTGCGCGGTCGGCGTCCGGGGCGAAGATCCATGGCTCACGTCCTGCTTCACGCACAGTGGCGGCATAACCATCGCGGCGCTCCAGTGCACTGAAGTCGCCCGGCGCACTGTTCTGTACGAAAGCAATGCGTTGATAGCCTTTGTCCAGCAGATGCCTTGCCGCTGTCACGCCCACTTCGAAATGCGAAAAGCCAATCTGCATCGGCCCGCGTTCCGGCTGGTAATCCCAGGTTTCGATCACTGGAATATCCGCCTCGGCGAGCATTTTCTCGGTGCCTGCGCTGTGAAAGTGGCTGGTCAGCACCAGCGCTGCCGGCGACCAACCGAGAAACGCGCGCACGGCATTTTCTTCCTGCTTGATATCGAAATAACTCGACGCCAGCAACAGTTGATAACCGTGACGGCTAAGGGTGTCGCTGAAGCCCTGGATCGTGTTGGCAAAAATCGGCCCGGAGATGTTCGGAATGACCATGCCGACGATTTTCCCCCGCGCCGAGGCCAGACCACCCGCCACCAGATTCGGCACATAACCGAGCTCGGCAACCACCGCTGCAATACGCTCGCGCCGCTCGGGCGAAACCTGTTCGGGCTGATTGAAATACCGCGACACGGTAATCGCCGACACCCCGGCCGCACGCGCCACGGCATTCAACGTTACACGGCCGGCGCCACGACGTTTACGCGGTTTTTCAACGTTCAAGACTCGATCCTTTCTAAAAACCAAATCGCATATAAAAGTAATTTTTCAGTATTGGACGCTCTATTCGCCGATGGCCAATATTGCCGATGTTAGCGCTAACAAGGCGCGTTGTCTGCTACTCGCTCGAGCGAATGCCCAAGACAGATTCAGGCGCTGTCGTCGCAGAACGGCAGCGGTTCAGGGCCATTTTCGAGCGAACACCTATGCGTAATTTTCCTGGGGCATTACACACACTGACGCAGTCGATACACGCGGCGGGCTGGATTTTCACCGGGCTGGCGGCGCTGCCGCTGCCCATGGCGTTTGCCGCTGACAGCAGCGATCAGGAACCGACGCTGAAATCCGTCACGGTGACCGCGACTCGCCGCGAAGAGTCCCTGCAGAAAGTGCCGGTGGCGGTTTCCGTGCTCGACGGCGAACAGCTCGAACGCGATAACCGCAATAGCTTGGCGAGCATCGTTCAGCAAGTGCCGTCGCTGAATTTCCGTACCGGCGCCTCGAACAAGGACACCTCGTTATTCGTGCGCGGCGTCGGCACGATTTCCACCTCGCCCGGCGTCGAGCCGACCGTGGCGACAGTGATCGACGGCGTGGTGTACGCGCGGCCCGGTCAGGCCACGCTGGATCTGCTCGATCTGGAGCGCGTCGAAGTGTTGCGTGGCCCACAAGGCACGCTGTTCGGCAAGAACGCCTCGGCCGGTGTACTCAACATCTCCAGCAAGGCACCGACCGCCGAAACACACGGCTATATCGATCAGGCGTTCTACAGCGGCAACGAAAGCCGCAGCCGTTTCGGCCTTGGCGGCAGTCTGATTCCGGACACGCTGAAGGGCTCGATCAGCACCTTGTTCGGCACGTACGACGGTAACATCGACAATCAACACAACGGCCACGAGGTCAACGGTTACAACCACCGCGGTGTGCGCGGCAAACTCGAATTCACCCCGAACGACGACATTACTTTCACCCTGATCGCGGACTACATGCAGTCCCACGACGACGCGCCCAATGGTGTCGTCAGCCAAGCGCTGACGCCGGCCTTCGCCAACGCGCTGAGTCCGGTGAGCGCGAGCAGCCACAACCGCGACATCAACACCGACACCCGCTCTCACATCGAGGACATCAACAAAGGCCTGTCCGGCCAGCTCGACTGGCAACTGGGCGATTACACGCTGACATCGATCACCGCATGGCGCGGCTGGGACAATACCCAGTATCAGGATGGTGATCGCCTCGGCACCGTGACGGCGGCGTTCCCCGGCACGGCAGATAAAGGCGATCTGGCCTTCGACCAGTATTCGCAAGAGCTGCGTCTGGCCTCACCGAAGGGCGAGTTTCTCGAGTACGTCGGCGGCCTGTTCTACATGCACGGCAAGGACGACGAGACCTATCAGCGCACCCTCACGACCACCACACGCACCGACCGTGGCGTTGCCGATTACAGCACCACCAGCGACAGCTACGCGGTGTTTGGTGAGAGCACGCTGAACTTCACTTCGAACTTTCGCGGCATCGCCGGTCTGCGCTATACCCACGATGATCTGAAATACGATCACCGTCGCGTTTCAACATCAGCGACCACCGTCAGCGGCATTCAACCGGCGACCAGTAGCTCTGGCTCGGTGGACGAGGACGGCTGGTCCGGTCGCCTCGGTCTGCAATATGACCTGAGCGATACCGTTACCAGTTACCTGACCTATTCGCGCGGTTACAAAGGCCCGGCGTACAACGTGTTTTTCAACATGCAGCCGCGCGACACCGAAGCGCTGAAACCGGAGACCTCCAACACCTGGGAAGTGGGGATCAAAGCCACCTCCTGGAACAACCGCCTGACCACCAACCTGGCGATCTTCCACAGCGAGTACGACAACTATCAGGCGAACTTTTTCGACACCGTCGCCGGGCAGGTGGTGACGCGTTTGATCAACGCCGGCAGCGTCACCAGTGAAGGCATCGAACTCGATTACGCCCTGCAAGCCACCCAGCAACTGAAGTTCTCCGGCTCACTGGCCTACACCCGCGCACGCATCGACGAATTCGCCTGCCCGGCCGGCGCGGCGGCGTCGTGCAACGTCAACGGCAAACCATTGCCGTTCAGCCCGGACTGGAAAAGCTACGTGCGCGCCGACTACACAATTCCGCTGGACAACGGTCTCGATATCGAACTGGGCACTGACTACAGCTGGCAGAGCGAAGTGCAATACGACATCAGCCAGAACCCCGATACCAAACAGGGCGCCTACGGGCTGTGGAACGCCAGCGTCGCCTTGGCCGATTACAGCAATGGCTGGCGTGTCGCCCTGCTCGGCAAGAACCTCGCCGACAAATCCTATTCGTCATTGCTGGCCAGTGGCGGCAGCTACATCTATCGCGCCGTGCCACGGGATGACGAGCGCTATTTCGGCGTGCAACTGCGCAAGGATTTCTGAGATGAGCAGACAGATGAAACTCGGTGCGTTTTTCATGGCCACCGGGCATCACGTAGCGGCCTGGCGGCACCCGGACGTGCCGGCGGATGCTGGGCTGGATTTCGCCCATTACAAACGTCTGGCGCAGATCGCCGAAGCGGCAAAGTTCGATGCGCTGTTTGTCGCCGACAGCGTCGCCGCACCGACCGAAAACATCGCCAGCCGCATGGCGCGCTCCGATCACTTCGAGCCGCTGACCTTGCTCTCGGCACTGAGCGCGGTGACCGAGCACATCGGCCTGATCGCCACGGCCACCACCAGTTACAACGAGCCATACCACGTCGCGCGCAAGTTCGCTTCGCTCGATCATTTGTCGGGCGGACGGGCGGGATGGAATCTGGTGACTTCGGACAATGCGGCCGAGGCGCTGAATTTCGGCCGCGACGCACACATCGGCCACGCCGAACGCTACAGCCGCGCCCGTGAGTTTCATCAGGTGGTCACCGGGCTCTGGGACAGTTGGGAAGACGATGCCTTCCACCGCGACAAGGCCAGCGGCGCCTATTACCACCCGCAGAAGCTGCACGTGCTCGATCATGTCGGTGAACATTTCCGGGTCAAAGGCCCGCTGAACGTCGCGCGCTCGCCGCAGGGGCAACCGGTGATCGTCCAGGCCGGTTCTTCCGAAGCCGGGCGCGAACTGGCGGCGCAAACGGCGGAAGTGGTGTTCACCGCGCAGACTTCGCTGGCCGCCGCACAGGCGTTTTACACTGATATCAAGGGACGCTTGGCCAAGTTCGGGCGCAGCACCGATTCGCTGAAAATCATGCCCGGTGTGTTCGTGGTGGTCGCTGCTACCGAAGCTGAAGCGCAGGAAAAGTTTGAAACGTTTCAGCAATTGGTCGAACCGGAGGTGGGCGTCGCGCTGCTTGGGCGTATGCTGGGCAACTTCGATTTATCGAAGTACCCGCTGGACGGGCCGCTGCCGCCATTGCCGCTGACTGACAGCGGTCAGCAGAGCCGACAGAAATTGCTGACCGAGCTGGCCGGGCGGGAGAGCCTGACCCTCGCCGAGCTTGGTCGCAGGATCGCTGGCGGGCGGGGGCATCACAGCCTGGTCGGCACGCCGGCACAGATTGCCGATTGCCTGCAGGAGTGGTTCGAACAAGGCGCGGCGGACGGCTTCAATGTGCTGGTGCCGCACCTGCCGGGCGGGCTGGAAGATTTCGCCAATGGCGTGGTGCCGGAACTGCAACGGCGTGGCTTGTTCAGAACTGAATATGAAGGCCGCACGCTGCGGCAGAACCTGGGGCTGGTTCGACCTGCAAATCGCTTTGCATGATTGATGGGGCTTTTGTGGCGAGGGGATTCATCCCCGTTCGGCTGCGAAGCAGTCGTAAAACCAGCGCATTCGGTACACCAGATTCGCCGAGGTTTCAGGTTTTGGGGCGGCTTCGCCATCCATCGGGGATAAATCCCCTCGCCACAAAGGTGTCCGGTTGCAGATGACTAAAAGACAGACAAGAGAGGATTCGATGACTTACACCGCTGCCGAAAATCGCTACGACTCCATTCCCTACCGCCGCGTCGGCCGCAGCGGTCTGGTGCTGCCGGCCTTGTCGCTGGGCCTGTGGCACAACTTTGGCGACAGCACGCCGATCGAGACCCAGCGCGCCTTGCTGCGCACAGCGTTCGATCTGGGCATCAACCATTTCGATCTGGCCAACAACTACGGCCCGCCATACGGCAGCGCCGAGATCAATTTCGGTCGCCTGCTGCGCGAAGACTTCAAGCAGTATCGCGACGAGCTGATCATCTCGAGCAAGGCCGGTTGGGACATGTGGCCCGGCCCGTATGGTCAGGGCGGCGGTTCGCGCAAATACGTGCTGGCGAGCCTCGACCAGAGCCTGCAACGCCTCGGTCTGGACTATGTGGACATCTTCTATTCGCACCGCTTCGACCCGGACACCCCGCTGGAAGAAACCGCCAGCGCCCTTGCCACCGCCGTGCAGCAGGGCAAGGCGCTTTACATCGGCATCTCGTCCTACTCAGGGGTGAAGACCCGAGAAATGGCCGCGCTGCTGAAAGAGTGGAAAGTGCCGCTGCTGATTCATCAGCCGGCGTACAACCTGCTCAATCGCTGGGTGGAAAAGGATCTGCTCGATACCACCGATGAACTCGGTACGGGCGTCATCGCCTTCACGCCGCTGGCGCAGGGCTTGCTCACCGACAAATACCTCAACGGCGTGCCGGCCGATGCGCGAGTCAATCGCCCGGGCGGCGGCTCGCTGCAGGCTTCGCACTTGTCCGAGGCCAACATCGCTCACGTGCGAGCGTTGAACGAGATCGCCCAGCGTCGCGGCCAGAGCCTGGCGCAACTGGCACTGGCGTGGACCCTGCGTGATCCACGAGTGACCTCGGCACTGATCGGCGCGAGCCGGCCGGAGCAGATTGTCGAGAACGTTGGGGCGTTGAAGAATCTGAGCTTCAGTGCAGAAGAGCTGGCGGAGATTGACCGGTTTGCCCAGGAGGGCGGGATCAATCTTTGGGAGAAGCCTTCGACAGCCGAATAAGCCGCTGAGAGGATCGTTCCCACGCTCTGCGTGGGAATGCCGCCCGGGACGCTCTGCGTCCCATCTAAAGCCGAACGCGGAGCGTCCGTTGATGCATTCCCACGCGGAGCGAGGGAACGATCATCAGCTATCACTTGAAGAACGGCACATCCCCCAACACCGTCGCCCGCTGCATCACCCGCCGCGCCGGGCGGTAATCATCCACCGCGTAATGCTGCGTCACGCGGTTGTCCCAGAAGGCGATGTCGTCCTTCTGCCAGCGCCAGCGAATGGTGAATTCCGGCCGTGTCGCGTGGGCGAACAGAAACTTCAGAATCGCCTCGCTCTCGGTTTCCGACAATTCGTTGATCTTTGAGGTAAATCCTTCATTGACGAATAGCGAGCGCCGCCCGCTCACTGGGTGGGTGCGAATCACCGGGTGCGACAGCGGCGGATTCTTGCGCCGCGCTTCTTCCCACTGCGCCAGCGCCTCAGGCGTGTTGCCGTAGCGCTCGAGCGGAAACGAACGAGTGAAATCGTGGGTGGCGGTCAGACCTTCGAGCAGGGACTTCATTGGCTCCGACAACGCTTCATACGCAGCAATGCCGCTGGCCCACAATGTGTCGCCACCGAACTCCGGCAGCAACTTGGCGCTGAGCACTGCGCCCATCGCGGGCGTTGGCAGGAAGGTCACGTCGGTGTGCCAGATCGCGTTATCGCGCACGTCGGTGACGGCGGTGTCGAGGATCAGCACTTCCGGTTGTTCCGGCACGTTCGGGTAGATCGGATGAATGTGCAGGTCGCCGAAATAATGCGCGAAACGTGCCTGCTGTGCCGGCTCGATCGGCTGGTTGCGGAAGAACAGCACCTGATATTTGAGCAGCGCCTGTTCGATGACGTCGCGGTGTTCCAGGCTCAGCGGCTGGCTGATGTCGACGCCGTTGATCTGCGCACCGAGGGCCGAGCTTAACGGGGTGATGTTGAGGGTGCTCATGGTCGTTCTCTTCGAATTCGGAGTGTCATGCTTTTGTGGGAGCGAGCCTGCTCGCGAATGCAGAGTGTCAGGCGACAGTGCAGTGAATGATCTGACGCTTTCGCGAGCAGGCTCGCTCCCACAGGGGAATTTTCACAAGGCGATTTAGTGCGCCTGGCCGTGCCATGGCACCAGTCTGCGCTGCAATGCGCGCAGGCCCATTTCCATGGCGAAGGCGATCAGGGCGATGACCAGAATCCCCAGCACCACGACATCGGTGACCAGGAATTGCGCAGCCGACTGCACCATGAAGCCCAGGCCACTGGTGGCCGCGATCAGTTCAGCGGCGACCAGGGTCGACCAGCCAACCCCCAGGCCAATGCGCACGCCGGTGAGAATGTCCGGCAGTGCGCTGGGCAGAATCACATGGCGAATCAACTGCACGCGCGTTGCGCCCAACGACTGCGCCGCGCGCAGTTTTGCTGGATCAACCGTGCGCACACCCGTCGCGGTGGCAATGGCAATCGGCGCAAAAATCGCCAAGTAGATCAGCAGCACTTTCGACAACTCGCCAATGCCGCACCAGATCACGATCAGCGGCAGATACGCCAGCGGCGGGATCGGGCGGTAGAACTCGATCAGTGGATCGAGCACACCGCGAGCGATGCGGTTTGCACCAATGGCAATACCCACCGGCACGGCGGTGAGAATCGCAAAAGCGAGACCCAGGCCGATGCGGCTCAGGCTCGCGCCCAGGTGCTGCCACAGCGTCGAATCCATATATCCCGAGGTCGCCAGCAGCCAGCCTTTTTGCAGCACGGCAGAGGGCGGTGGCAAGAACAGCGGTTCGATCAACTCGGTAGCGGTCACCGCCCACCAGACCGCCAACAGGCCGAACAGGGTCAGCAGGCTGATCCAGCGAGTGCTGAGGCTGCGGCGCAGCGGGATGCTCACCGAAGGTGTTTTCACCGCCGCAGCGGAAACGTCGTAACTGCTCATGCGCGCTCCTGCCGGGGTACGGCGCTGCGTTGCGAGAAGACTTTGCTCAGTACATGCTCGCGGGTTTCGATAAAACGCGGATCGGATTTGATCGCGCGGGCCGACTCGCCAGCGGCGTAACGCTGACCGAAATCCAGCTGCAGGCGCTCGACGATCTGCCCCGGATTCGGTGCCAGCAGAATCAGGTCCGTGGCGAGGAACACCGCTTCTTCAATGTCGTGGGTAATCAGGAAAACCGGTTTGGCAGTGCGCTGCCAGACTTGCAGCAACAGCTCCTGCATCTGCTCGCGAGTGAACGCATCAAGCGCACCGAACGGCTCATCCATCAGCAGCACGCGCGGGTCGGCGGCGAGGGCGCGGGCGAGGCCGACGCGTTGTTTCTGGCCACCGGACAATTGCCAGATGCGCCGGTCTTCGAAGCCGGCAAGATCGACCAGCGCGAGCATTTCACGGGCGATTTTTTCCCGCTTGTCCTTGCCGACACCGGCCAGTTCGAGGCCGAAGGCGACGTTGGCCAGTACGTCCTGCCAAGGCAATAAAGCGTCGTCCTGAAACACCACGCCACGTTCGGCACTCGGGCCTTTGACCGGCACGCCGTCAAGGGTGATGCGCCCGGCACTCGGCTCGACGAAGCCGGCAATCAGGTTCAACAGCGAAGTCTTGCCACTGCCGGACGGGCCGAGGGCGACCAGCAATTGCTGCGGCCCCAGGGTCAGAGAAATATCCGCCAGCACCGGCTCCGGGCTGCCCGGGTACTGTGCGCTGATGCGCTCCAGCTGTAGCAAGGCCATCGCTGTACCTCCCGATCAGTTGGTGATGTATTTGGCGCTGACGTACGGCGCGTAGTCCGGCAGGACGGCTTCGACCTTGCCTTGCTCCTTGAGGAACGCGGCGGTGTCGGTGATGGCTTTGGTGGTCGGCGCGCCGAGGTCACTGACCTGATCCGCCGCCAATGGGTAGACGTTGCCCTGCAGCAGCAATGGGATGTCGCTGGCCTTGGCGCCGGAGAGTTTGACCAGTTTGTCGACGTTGCTCTGGTTGGCCAGCCAGGCCTGCGGATCCTTGCGGTAAGCGGCGTAGGCGTCGAGGGTGACCTTGGCGAATGCGGTGACGATTTCCGGGTGCTTCTCGGCGAAGTCCTTGCGCACGATCCACGCGTCGAAGGTCGGCGCGCCGAACTTGGCCAGTTCGCCGGAGGTGATCAGCACTGTGCCGTTTTCCTTGGCGACGCCCAGTGCCGGATCCCACACGTAAGTGGCGTCGATATCGCCGCGTTTCCACGCCGCGATGATGGCTGGCGGCGCGAGGTTGAGCACGGTGACTTTCGACGGGTCGATGTTCCAGTGCTTGAGCGCGGCGAGCAGGCTGTAGTGCCCGGTGGACACAAACGGCACGGCGATTTTCTTGCCGATCAGATCCTGCGGAGTCTTGATGCCGGAACCATCACGCGCGACCAGTGCTTCAGCGGCGCCGATCTGCGTGGCAATCAGGAAGGTTTCGACCGGCACTTTGCGGGTGATCGCGGCGGTCAACGGGCTCGAACCGAGATAGCCGATCTGCACATCGCCGGACGCGATGGCGGCAATGATGTCGGCACCGTTATCGAATTTGCGCCAGCTGATATCGGCCTTGGTGGCTTTCTCGTAGGCGCCGTCGGCCTGAGCGACCTTGGCCGGGTCGACGGTAGTCTGGTAGGCGACGGTGAGATCGGCCGCCTGGGCCAGGAAGCTTGCAGCGGCCAGCGAGGCGGCGGCGAGCAGGCGAAGCGGGAAATTCAGTTTCAAGTGAGAGCTCCAGATCAGGCGACCGAATGTCGGCATGAGTGGAGACTAAATGATCTAAGAATCGCGAAATAAATAACTTTTTCGAATGAGCTTATGAGCGGAAAAATCTAAGGATAGGAGAGGGTGTGGGGATTTCGGATGATTCGTTCGACGTCAGAACTTTGCCCCCTCACCCCAGCCCTCTCCCCCAAGGGGGCGAGGGGGAAAGGGAGCTGATCTTCATGCTTTTCAAGGCCTGAGTTCGGCCCGGTATTTCAGGTCGGTGTAGCTCGCAAGAACAACGCGGTCAGTCCCCTCTCCCTTTGGGAGAGGGTTAGGGTGAGGGGCTTTTAATTGCTGATGGCGAGGATGCTCGCCTGATACGCGCCAACAAACACATCGAAATCGCCAACCTCGTTCTGTTCAAGCTCGGTCTGCTGCGCCAGCGATGCGCGCGCCAGTTCTTCAAACTTCGCTTGCTCGTCAGCCGCCAAAGGCTCGCTGCGGAAGAACTCGGCGTGGGTCTGGCTCTGGCGCAGGGAGAACTGCGCAAAGCTTTCCTTGTGCTCAGCCATGGCCGCCAGCACCTGCGCCGATGGGGTCAGGGACGGGTCGTTGACCTTGGCCAGTTGCGCATCCAGCGCCTTGCTGTGGGCATCGCCGCCGACGCTCTGGTCGAGCATCGCCGCCAGCGGAGCAATCTGTTCCAGCAGTTCGGCCGCCCATTGCTTCATCTCGACCGGTTGACCGTCACGCTGCAATTGCAGGCCCGGACGGCGACCTTCCTTGACCACGCTGAGGAAGTTCGAGGTGGCGTTGCCGCACGAAGTGTTGGTCAGCAGCGGGCTGTCGTTCAGCGCGCAGTACAGCAGGAAGGCGTCGATGAAGCGCGATTCGGTGAGGTCGATGCCCATCGGCAGAAACGGGTTGATGTCCAGGCAGCGCACTTCGACGTACTGGATGCCGCGCGCCATCAGCGCCTGGATCGGCCGCTCGCCGGTGTAGGTCACGCGTTTCGGGCGGATGTTGGAGTAGTACTCGTTTTCGATCTGCAGGATGTTGGTGTTGAGCTGCACCCACTCGCCATCCTTGTGCGTGCCGACTTCCACGTATGGCGCGTAGGGCGTGGCCACGGCTTCGCGCAGGCTGTCGGTGTAGCTCGCCAGGTCGTTGTAGCACGGTGTCAGGCCGGCCTGGGCATTGCTCTGATAACCGAGATCGCTCATGCGCAGGCTGGTGGCGTACGGCAGATACAGCGTGTCCGGATCGAGCTGCTCGAGCTGATGCGAACGCCCGCGCAGGAAGCCGGCGTCCAGCGCCGGCGAGGCACCGAACAGGTACATCAGCAGCCAGCTGTAGCGACGGAAGTTGCGAATCAACGCGATGTAGGAAACCGATTGGAAATCGCGGTCGGTGCCGACGAAACCTTCGGCCTCGCGCAGCAATGGCCAGAGCTGTTCCGGCAGGGAAAAGTTGTAGTGAATCCCGGCGATGCATTGCATGGTCTTGCCGTAACGCAGGGCCAGGCCCTTGCGATAAACGTACTTGAGCTGACCGATGTTGGAGGTGCCGTAATAGGCGATCGGAATATCTTCCTCGGCCGGCAACGGGCACGGCATCGATGGACTCCACAGGTACTCGTTGCCGAGTTTGCTGTAGGCAAAACGATGAATCTTGTCCAGGCTCGCCAGCGTGTCGGCAGGATCCGGCAGGGCAGGCGTAATGAATTCCAGCAGCGACTCGGAGTAGTCGGTGGTGATCTGTTCGTTGGTCAGCGCGGAACCCAGGGCTTCGGGGTGCGGCGTTTGCGCCAGGCGACCTTCACTGGTCACGCGCAGGCATTCACGTTCGATACCGTGCAGGCACTGCTTGAGCAGAGAGAGGTTAGCGCGCTCGCCGAGCAGAGCCAGGCGGCGGTTGAGAAGTTCGCTCAATTTGGATTCCTTCACGCGTCAGTCGCCCCAATATGGGGGTGGGCAAGACGGTCTACAAGGGTGAAGTTGAAACTGGCGTTATCGCCTGGTTTTCTAGCCTGTCAGCCGCACACATGAACCCGTAGAAGCTGCCGAAGGCTGCGATCTTTTGATCTTGCTGTTGAAAAACAAAATCAAAAGATCGCAGCCTTCGGCAGCTCCCACAGGATTCGTTGCGCCGAAATTAACTCAAAATGATGAGCAACATCTACAGGACAGCGAAGGTGCCTTGCGCTTTTGCGACCAGTTTGTCGCCCTGCATCACCTCGGCTTCGACCACCAGCGTGCGCCGGCCCGGGTGGATCACCCGCGCCGTGCACAGCACCTCGCCGTCGGAAACGGCGCGGATGTAGTTGATCTTGCATTCGATGGTCGCACTCTGCTGATCGAAGCCATGGCTGCTGGAACAAGCCAGGCCCATGGCGATGTCGACCAGACTGAACAGCGCGCCGCCGTGCAGTTTGCCGCCGCGGTTGCGCAGATCGGGCTCAAGCGCCAGGGCGACTTGCGCTACCCCGGTTTCGAGACTGTGCAGGCGACAGCCCAACAGCTTGAAAAACGCGCTTTCGACGAGCCCGGCCGGCATTTCCATCAGCGTTTCTTCAACTGCTTGGCGTTGGCGAACAGCGAGGCCATCGCATTGTTCACCGGCGCGGCGGTGGCGGTTTCCTTGCGCGGCGCGTTGCCCGAAGACTGGCGCGGTGCCGAGCCCGGACGCGAGCCACGGGCGCCATCGATTTTCTCGCCGGGAGTGTCGCTCATGCGCATCGACAGACCGACGCGTTTGCGCGGGATATCGACTTCCATGACCTTCACTTTCACCACGTCACCGGCCTTGACCGCTTCGCGCGGGTCCTTGATGAACTTCTCCGACAGCGCCGAGATGTGCACCAGACCATCCTGATGCACGCCGATGTCGACGAATGCACCAAACGCCGTCACGTTGGTCACCACGCCTTCAAGGATCATCCCCAGTTGCAGATCCTTGAGGTCTTCGACGCCTTCCTGGAACTCGGCAGTCTTGAACTCCGGACGTGGATCGCGACCGGGTTTTTCCAGTTCTTGCAGGATGTCGGTGACGGTCGGCAGACCGAAGGTTTCGTCGGTGAATTTCTTCGGGTCCAGACGCTTGAGGAACGCGGCATCGCCGATCAGCGAGCGAATGTCGCGGTCGGTTTCAGCGGCAATGCGCTGCACCAGTGGATAGGCTTCCGGGTGCACCGCCGACGAATCCAGCGGGTTGTCGCCGTTCATCACGCGCAAGAAACCGGCGGCCTGTTCGAAGGTTTTCTCGCCCAGTCGCGCGACTTTCTTCAGCGCTGCACGGGTCTTGAACGCGCCGTGTTCGTCACGGTGAGCAACGATGTTCTGCGCCAGCGTCGCATTGAGGCCGGAAATCCGTGCCAGCAAGGCCACGGAGGCGGTGTTCACATCCACGCCCACGGCGTTCACGCAGTCCTCGACCACGGCGTCCAGACCGCGCGCCAGTTTCAGCTGCGAGACGTCGTGCTGGTACTGGCCGACGCCAATGGATTTCGGATCGATTTTCACCAGCTCGGCCAACGGATCCTGCAGGCGACGGGCGATCGACACGGCGCCACGGATCGACACATCGAGGTCCGGGAATTCCTTGGCCGCCAGTTCCGACGCCGAGTACACCGAGGCGCCGGCTTCGGAAACCATGACCTTGGTCATTTTCATAGCTGGATATTTTTTGATCAGCTCGATCGCCAGCTTGTCGGTCTCGCGGCTGGCAGTGCCGTTGCCGATGGCGATCAGGTCCACCGAATGCTTGGCGCATAGCGCGGCGAGGATGGCGATGGTCTGATCCCATTTGTTGTGCGGCACGTGCGGGTAAACCGTGGCGTGGTCGAGCAGCTTGCCGGTCGAATCGACCACGGCCACCTTGCAGCCGGTACGCAGGCCCGGGTCGAGGCCCAGCGTCGCGCGAGGGCCGGCCGGAGCGGCCAACAGCAGGTCGTGCAGATTGTGCGCGAAAACGTTGATCGCCTCGGTTTCGGCGCCATCGCGCAACTCGCCGAGCAGGTCGGTTTCCAGGTGGGTGTAGAGCTTGACCTTCCAGGTCCAGCGCACCACTTCACCGAGCCATTTGTCCGCCGGGCGGTTCTGGTTCTGGATGCCGAACTGCTGGCCGATCATGCCTTCGCACGGGTGCATCGTGCCGGGCAGCTCATCGCCGACTTTCAGCGCGGAGCTGAGAATGCCTTCGTTGCGGCCACGGAAAATCGCCAGGGCACGGTGCGATGGCATGCTCTTCAGAGGCTCGTCGTGTTCGAAGTAATCACGGAACTTGGCGCCTTCCTCTTCCTTGCCGGCGATGACGCGGGCACTGAGGATCGCTTCCTGTTTGAGGAAATTACGCAGCTTTTCCAGCAGGCTGGCGTCTTCGGCGAAGCGCTCCATGAGGATGTACTTGGCGCCTTCCAGCGCAGCCTTGACGTCGGCCACACCTTTTTCGGCATCGACGAAGCGTGCGGCTTCGGTTTCCGGCGACAGGTTCGGGTCGTTGAACAAGCCGTCGGCCAGTTCGCCGAGGCCGGCTTCGAGGGCGATCTGGCCCTTGGTGCGGCGCTTCTGCTTGTACGGCAGGTACAAGTCTTCGAGACGGGTTTTGGTGTCGGCGAGCTTGATGTCGCGTTCCAGGGCAGGGGTGAGCTTGCCTTGCTCTTCGATGCTGGCGAGGATGCTGATGCGCCGTTCGTCGAGTTCTCGCAGGTAGCGCAGGCGCTCTTCCAGATGACGCAACTGGGTGTCATCGAGGCTGCCGGTGACTTCTTTCCGGTAACGGGCGATGAAGGGGACGGTAGAACCTTCATCGAGTAGCGCGACGGCCGCTTCGACCTGTTGTGGGCGTACGCCGAGTTCCTCGGCGATGCGGCTGTTGATGCTGTCCATAAAACCACCTGACATAGTATGAAAGCAGGCTCGCAGGCACGCAGATAATGGCCTGGAGGCTGATTGAGCGGCTGGAAAATTGCCGCTGCCTGGATCAAGAAGCTGCCCATTGACCCGTGAAATCGAACAGTTACTGCACAGGGCCGGAAAAAATACCGGCCACTTACGGTAACGATTCAGACGTTGCCTGGCGCAAAACGCCGCGCATTATAACCAGCGTTCTGTCATTCGGGGGCGTTGCAGGCTGTAGGCATAAACCCCGGTTTTCTGGCAGTGAAGGAAAAATCTGCTAACAATGCACACGGTGCGTATAACGGCAGCTACGCCATAATGCGCGCCGAGCTAAAAGGAGCATCCAATGAGCAGCACTGCACAAACGGCTGAAGGCGAAAAAATTCTTATCGTTGATGACGATCCGGGGCTGAGCAGCCTGCTGGAGCGTTTCTTCGTCAGCAAGGGCTACCGTGCCCGTACCGTTCCGAACACCGAGCAGATGGATCGTCTGCTGGCGCGTGAAGTGTTCAATCTGGTCGTTCTCGACCTGATGCTGCCGGGCGAAGACGGCCTGACCGCGTGCCGCCGTCTGCGCAGCGCGAACAACCAGATTCCGATCATCATGCTCACCGCCAAGGGCGATGAGCTGAGCCGTATCAAGGGCCTTGAACTGGGCGCCGACGATTACCTGGCCAAGCCGTTCAACCCCGACGAGCTGATGGCTCGGGTCAAAGCGGTATTGCGCCGTCAGGCCGCACCGGTGCCGGGCGCACCGGGCAGTGAGGACGAAAACGTCACCTTCGGTGATTACGTGTTGTCGCTGGCGACCCGCGAGCTCAAGCGTGGCGATGAAGTGCACATGCTCACCACCGGTGAGTTCGCGGTACTCAAGGCGCTGGTGATGAACGCCCGTCAGCCGCTGACCCGCGACAAGCTGATGAACCTCGCCCGTGGCCGTGAATGGGATGCGCTGGAGCGTTCCATCGACGTGCAGATCTCGCGTCTGCGCCGCATGATCGAACCCGATCCGTCGAAACCGCGCTACATCCAGACTGTCTGGGGCGTGGGTTACGTGTTCGTACCGGATGGCACCGCCACCAAGTGATCGGTGATTTGTAGGAGCGGGTCTGCAAGGCTCTGGTCGCACGGCCATTGCCACAGACTCGCAATCCGCAATATGCGAGCATTGCTCGCTCCTGCAAGTGTGTAGCGGTTAAAGATGAAAACCCCCGTCTGGTTCCCCCAAAGTTTTTTCTCCCGCACCCTATGGCTGGTGCTGATCGTCGTGCTGTTTTCCAAGGCGCTGACCCTGGTTTATCTGTTGATGAACGAGGACGTGCTGGTGGATCGCCAATACAGCCATGGTGTCGCTCTGACGCTACGCGCCTATTGGGCCGCCGACGAAGAGAACCGCGCAAAAATTGCCGATGCCGCGACCCTGATTCGGGTGGTCGGCGCCGGTGTGCCGGAAGGCGAACAGCACTGGCCGTACAGCGAAATCTACCAACGTCAGATGCAGGCGGAACTGGGTGCCGACACCGAGGTGCGTTTGCGCATGCACTCGCCGCCGGCATTGTGGGTGAGGGCACCGAGCCTGGGCGATGGCTGGCTGAAAGTGCCGTTGTATCCGCACCCGCTGCGCGGCCAGAAGATCTGGAACGTGCTCGGCTGGTTCCTCGCCATCGGTCTGTTGTCGACAGCCTCCGCATGGATTTTCGTCAGCCAGCTCAACCAGCCGTTGAAGCGCCTGGTGTATGCCGCGCGGCAACTCGGCCAGGGTCGCAGCGTACGTCTGCCGATCAGTGATACGCCGAGCGAAATGACCGAGGTTTATCGCGCCTTCAACCAGATGGCCGAGGACGTCGAACAGGCCGGGCGTGAGCGCGAGCTGATGCTGGCGGGGGTTTCCCACGACTTGCGGACACCGCTGACGCGCTTGCGCCTGTCGCTGGAACTGATGGGCGATCACACCGACCTCACCGACGACATGGTCCGCGACATCGAAGACATGGACGCGATTCTCGACCAGTTCCTCGCGTTCATTCGCGACGGTCGTGACGAGTCGGTGGAAGAGGTCGACCTCAGCGATCTGGTGCGCGAAGTCGCCGCGCCGTATAACCAGAACGAAGAAAAAGTGCGTTTGCGCCTGGAACCGATCCAGCCATTCCCGCTGCGTCGCGTGTCGATGAAACGCCTGCTCAACAACCTGATCGGCAATGCGTTGAACCATGCCGGCACGGGTGTTGAAGTCGCGGCTTATGTGTCGGGAGATACCAGCGCGCCGTATGTGGTCCTTAGCGTTATGGACCGTGGCGCGGGTATTGACCCGTCCGAGCTTGAGGCGATCTTCAACCCGTTTACCCGAGGTGATCGGGCTCGCGGTGGTAAAGGCACCGGGCTGGGGCTGGCGATCGTGAAAAGGATTGCGGCGATGCATGGCGGCAATGTCGAATTGCGCAACCGGTCCGGGGGGGGGCTGGAAGCGCGGGTGAGATTGCCGTTGGGATTGATGTTGCCCCGAGATGCGGTGTAACGGCGGAAAAAAGATCGCAGCCTGCGGCAGCTCCTACACGAAATGCATTCCCCTGTAGGAGCTGCCGAAGGCTGCGATCTTTTGCTTTAGCCCTTGCCCTTGGTGCGGGTCATATTCGGCCCGCCATTCTTTTCCAGATGCTCGATGATGATTCCGGCGACATTCTTGCCAGTGGTGGTTTCGATGCCTTCCAGTCCCGGCGACGAGTTCACTTCCATCACCAGCGGACCGTGATTGGAGCGCAGGATATCCACGCCCGCCACCGCCAGGCCCATCACCTTGGCGGCGCGTAACGCGGTCATGCGTTCTTCCGGGGTGATCTTGATCAGGCTGGCGCTGCCGCCGCGATGCAGGTTGGAACGGAACTCGCCCGGTTTGGCCTGGCGCTTCATCGCCGCGATCACCTTGTCGCCGACCACGAAGCAGCGGATATCCGCGCCGCCGGCTTCCTTGATGTATTCCTGGACCATGATGTTCTGCTTGAGACCCATGAACGCTTCGATCACCGACTCTGCCGCCGTGGCTGTTTCGCACAGCACCACGCCGATGCCCTGGGTGCCTTCCAGTACCTTGATCACCAGCGGTGCACCGTTGACCATGGCGATCAGGTCGGGAATGTCGTCAGGCGAGTGGGCAAAACCGGTGACCGGCAAACCGATGCCGCGCCGCGACAGCAGCTGCAGCGAACGCAATTTGTCCCGCGAGCGGGCAATTGCCACCGACTCGTTGAGCGGGAATACGCCCATCATTTCGAACTGACGCAACACCGCGCAGCCGTAGAACGTCACCGATGCGCCGATCCGCGGGATCACCGCGTCAAAACCTTCCAGCGGTTTGCCGCGGTAATGGATCTGCGGCTTGTGGCTGGCAATGTTCATGTAGGCGCGCAAGGTGTCGATCACTACCATTTCATGCCCGCGCTCGATTCCGGCTTCGACCAGACGGCGGGTGGAATACAGACGCGGATTACGCGACAGCACAGCGATCTTCATGCAACACCTGTGGAGGAGGTAGATACCGGGAACACCGGCTTGTCTTGTACATATTTGATGCCCGGATTGACCACCAACTGGCCATCGATCAGGGCTTTGGAACCGAGCAGCAGGCGATAGCGCATGGACTTGCGGCAGGCCAGAGTGAACTCCACCGGCCAGACCCGATCACCCAAGGCCAGCGTGGTGCTGATCACATAGCGCACCTGCGCATGGCCGTTGGAGCTCTTGATGGTTTTGCGCGTGACCAGCGGCGCTTCGCAGCGCCGGTGACGCAACTGCACCACCGTGCCGAGATGCGCAGTGAAGCGCACCCATTTCTCGCCGTCGCGTTCGAACGGTTCGATATCGGTGGCGTGCAGGCTGGAGGTGCTGGCGCCGGTGTCGATTTTTGCGCGCAGGCCCGCAACTCCCAAACCCGGGAGCGCCACCCACTCGCGCAGACCGACAACGGTCAAATGATCAAATGTCTTCAAAGAAAAAACCAAGGGTTAACGCTTCCAGGCCCCGTCCGGCACCTGGGCCAACGCTTTGAATGCAGGTCTGGCGAACCAGTAGCCCTGCATCAGGAAAATTCCACAGTCCGCGAGGAAATCCCGTTCCCCGGCGCTTTCTATGCCTTCGGCAATGACTGTAACGTCCAACTCCGCACACATTGTGACAATCCCCCGAACGATCACCTGACGGACACGATCCTGGTCAACATCGCGGATCAGCGCCATGTCGAGTTTGATCAGGTCCGGTTGGAAATCAGCCAGCAGGTTGAGCCCCGAATAGCCGGCACCGAAATCGTCGATGGCGGTCTTGAAGCCGAATTCGCGGTATTCACGCAGAATATTGGTCAAATGGCGATAATTATCTACGTGCTCGATTTCCAGAGTTTCGAAAATCAGCCGATCGATCGGAAAGTTGTGTTTGCGTGCGGCCTCCAGTGTGCTGCGAATGCATAGCTCTGGACGGTAGACGGCGTTGGGTAAAAAGTTGATCGACAAGTGTGTCTGCATATTAAGGCTCGCTGCGCCTTCGATGGCGCGGGTCCGGCAGAGCTGGTCGAAACGGTAGCGGTTGTCTTCTGTAACCTGATTTAACACCGACAGTGCACCTTCCCCTGACACGCTTCGGACCAGCGCTTCGTGGGCAAATACCGATTGATCGCGCAGGTCGACAATCGGCTGGTAGGCGAAGGCAAAATCGAAATCCAGCGGTTCGCTTTGCTGGCAGCCCTGGCAACCGCCCCTGGGTGAGGTCAACGAAGTTGGAAATTTAGTCACGCGGTCACTCCAGGCCGGTCGGGCGGCGAAGATCACAGTCAATCTGGAGGGCCGAGTTCTTGCGCCCGACAGAAACGGTAGTACAGTTCCGACTACTGGCTGAGCGAGGAATTCATATGGGACAGAAGCAGGAGGAGGACGACAAGGTCCGTCTCGATAAATGGCTATGGGCGGCGCGCTTCTACAAGACCCGCGCCTTGGCCAAAGCAGCAATCGAAAGCGGCAAGGTGCATTGTCGTGGCGAGCGCTGCAAACCGGGCAAGGAGCCGCGCATTGGTGATGAGTTCGAGATTCGCACTGGCTTCGAAGTGCGCACGGTGAGGGTCGAGGCATTGTCGATCGTGCGGCGTGGCGCGCCCGAGGCGCAGACCTTGTATGCCGAGACCGAAGCGAGTATTGCCAAGCGTGAAGCAGCTGCGGCGATGCGCAAGGCGGGCTCGTTGGGCGTGAGCACCGATGGCAAGCCGAGCAAGAAACAGCGGCGGGATCTGTTCAAGTTTCGCGGTAGCAGCAACGAAGATTGAAACGTTGTGCCGGCCTCTTCGCGAGCAGGCTCGCTGCCACATTCGATCGAGTCGTCTGTGGCAGCGAGCCTGCTCGCGAATCGAGTACGACGCGGTATCAGGCGCTACGCACCACACTCATCCGCGACAGCATCGGCAGCTTGCCCAGCAACGCGAAAATCGGCGCGGTCAGCTTCAACCAGAGGTTCGACGCGTGATAGGCAAACGGCGTGTAGTAACCCCAGCCCAACGCCCACACCGCCAGCAGCACACCGCCGATGTAGTCGTCCTGACCCCAATGCGCGCCGGCCACCAGGCGCGGCAACATGAACAACACGGCCAGACCCCAGACCGTTAGAAATTGTCCGACGGTGCGGCTGAACACGCCCATGAACAACGCCCAGATCAACAACACCGAGGCATGATCACCGGGAAAACTCTGGCCCGAACGGTCCTTCAGCTCCCAGGTTTTTTCCAGATGCGGAAAGTAATCGCTGATGTGCACGGCGCCCTCAAGCACCATTGACGGGCTGCTGTGCTGCCAGCCCATGTGATCGGCGAATTTGGAAAACAGCGCGCGGATCACCACCATCAGCAGCAGGATCGAGAAAAAACCGAAGAACGCGCGACGCACGTCGATCGCCCTGAAAACCCAATCGCCCTTGATCAGCAGCGTCAGCAGAATCAGTCCGACGACGATGTCGAACGGGCGCAGACTTGCAATTGCCCAGATGTGGAGCCATATCGGGTTGCTGGCCAGCGGCGCATTCAACGAGCGGAACAGCCACTCGTCGAAAATCACACACAGCATCTGACCGGTAGGCCATAACCAGAAAGCCAGTAGCGCCAGCGGCACTACGTTACACAGAACCAGCCGGCCGAGGTTCCACCTTGATTGGAACAAACCCGGATTGTTCATAAAATGCCTCCCATGGCGAAAAAGCGCCGGCACCAAAAAAAGTGCCAGCAAGCGCAAATTTTCACGTTTTGTAACCATTTTGTCATCACATTCAGATACCCAGACCTATGACCGATCTAGCGGATACCGATTTCACTCAACGCTTCATCTTCGATGACAGCGACACTCGCGGCGAACTGGTAGCGCTGGAGCGCAGCTACGCCGAAGTCCTCGCCAAACACCCGTACCCGGAGCCGGTCGCGCAGTTGCTCGGCGAACTGATGGCGGCCGCGTCGTTACTGGTCGGCACGCTCAAGTTCGATGGCTTGCTGATTTTGCAGGCGCGTTCGGAAGGGCCGATTCCGCTGCTGATGATCGAGTGCTCCAGCGAGCGCGAAATCCGTGGCCTGGCGCGTTACGACGCCGAGCAGATCGCGGTTGACGCGACCCTTGCCGACTTGATGCCGAACGGCGTTCTGGCCCTGACCGTCGACCCGACTGTTGGCCAGCGCTATCAGGGCATTGTTGATCTTGACGGCGAGACACTGTCGGACTGTTTCACCAACTATTTCGTCATGTCGCAGCAGGTCGGCACCCGCTTCAAGCTCTTCGCCGACGGTCGTCGTGCCCGTGGCATGTTGCTGCAACAACTCCCCGCCGATCGCTTGAAAGACGAAGAGGACCGCGCCGCCAGCTGGCAGCATCTCACCGCGTTGGCCAGCACTCTGAGCGCCGATGAATTGCTCAGTCTCGACAACGAAACCGTGCTGCATCGCCTGTACCACGAAGAGCAGGTACGTCTGTTTGATGTGCAGCATCTGCGCTTCAGTTGCAGCTGCTCGCGGGAACGCTCCGGCAATGCGCTGGTCAGTCTTGGGCTGGAAGATGCGCTGGCGCTGGCCGCCGAGCAGGGCGGCAAAGTCGAGATCGATTGCCAGTTCTGCAATCAGCAGTACCTGTTTGACGCAGCCGATATTGCTCAATTGTTCGCTGGCGCGGGCGTCGATACGCCGTCAGATACCCGTCACTAAAACGGTTCAGCGCAGGTAAATTCACTGCGGAATGACGGAATATCGCCGTTACGACGGGAGGACCCTACTCTTTTTGGGCTTTTCTGGCATAATCCGGCCCACTTTTTTCGCGGTAGTAGTGCACGACTTTCTACTACAAAACGTTTGGAGCACACTCGGCCACTGGCCGACGGGGAACCTCATGACGCAAGCCAATAACGCCGTGTACACCGATCTGAGTGTTGATGATCTGGTAAAAGAAGCCCTGAATCGCGGTGAAGGCGAGCTTGCCGATACCGGCGCTCTGGTTGTTCGCACCGGTCACCGCACCGGCCGCTCGCCAGTCGACCGTTTCATCGTTGAAGAGCCTTCCACCCAGGCCGCTATTGCCTGGGGCCCGATCAACCGCAAGTTCCCGGCCGACAAGTTCGATGCCCTGTGGGCTCGCGTCGAGGCCTTCAACAACGCGCAAGAGCACTTCGTTTCCCACGTGCATGTAGGCGCGGCGGAAGATCACTACCTGGCCGTGAAAATGACCACACAGACTGCCTGGCAGAACCTGTTCGGTCGTTGCCTGTTCATCAACCCGGCCCAGTACAACCCGGCTGGCCGTGAAGAATGGCAAGTGCTCAACGTTGCCAACTTCGAGTGCGTGCCTGAGCGTGACGGCACCAACTCCGACGGTTGCGTGATCATCAATTTCGCGCAGAAGAAAGTGCTGATCGCTGGCATGCGTTACGCCGGCGAGATGAAGAAAGCCATGTTCTCGGTGCAGAACTTCCTGCTGCCGGCCGCTGACGTGCTGCCAATGCACTGCGCTGCCAACATCGGCGAAGACGGTGACGTGACCCTGTTCTTCGGTCTGTCGGGCACCGGTAAAACCACCCTGTCGGCCGACGAAAGCCGTTACCTGATCGGTGACGACGAACACGGCTGGGGCGAAGGCGTGGTGTTCAACATCGAAGGCGGTTGCTATGCCAAGTGCATCGACCTCTCCGAGAAGAACGAGCCGGTTATCTGGAAAGCCATCAAGCACGGCGCGGTGCTGGAAAACGTCGTCATCGACGATGCCAAGCACGCCGATTATGCCGATGTCAGCCTGACCCAGAACAGCCGCGCGGCGTATCCGCTGGAGCACGTTGCCAAGCGTTCCGAGAAGAACCTGGGTGGCGAGCCAAACGCGGTGATCTTCCTGACCTGCGACCTGACCGGCGTACTGCCGCCAGTGTCGATCCTCAACGAAGAGCAAGCGGCCTACCACTTCCTGTCCGGCTACACCGCACTGGTGGGTTCGACTGAAATGGGTTCGGGCAGCGGCATCAAGTCGACCTTCTCCACCTGCTTCGGCGCACCGTTCTTCCCGCGTCCGGCTGGCGAATACGCAGAACTGCTGATCAAGCGCATCCGCGGCTTCGGCTCCAAGGTCTACCTGGTCAACACCGGCTGGACCGGCGGCGGCTACGGCGTCGGCCAACGCTTCAACATCCCGACCACCCGCGCGGTGATCGCAGCGATCCAGAGCGGCGCTCTGATCGGTGCTGCCACCGAGCACCTGGACACCATCAACCTCGACGTGCCTCTGGCCGTACCAGGCGTCGACACCAACCTGCTCAACCCACGCAACACCTGGGCTGACAAGGCGGCGTACGACGAGGCAGCGAAAGCACTGGCCGGTCTGTTCATCGAGAACTTCAAGAAGTTCGAAGTGAGCGACGCGATCAAGGCGGCTGGGCCGAAGTTGTAAGTAGTAGTTTGCAGTGAATAAAAAACCGCCCTTTGGGGCGGTTTTTTCATGGGCGAAGATTTGGGTAAGCTCATCTCAACGGCGGTTCGTCACTTGCCATGTAGCAGTATTCATTCATTTTTGGCCTGATACGGCCAGAGTAATGCCACTCAACAGTACTGCAACATGATCCTCTAATTAAGGCCATTGCTGCCGTGCATGCATGACACGCAGCACTTCCACCCGGTCTTTTTTGATTGCGTAGACGATGACGTAGTTGGCGGCCGCAACGATTTCACGTGTTCCGAGGACCCTGCCCTTTCGGTACAAGGTTGGGCGCTGTCTTGCTATTTCCCCTTTTGATTCGAACATTTCATCGAGATCCGCAGCAGCGTCTGGGTTGTCCTGACCGATTCGGTCCATTATCCGGTCTCGGTCAGCAAGCGCTTCCGGGCGCCAGACCAACCTCATCAGCGCCCTCGTTGACGCAGGGCATCACGCTTGGCGGCGAATATTCGGCGAGCATCTTCATCGCTGATACTTGGCCTTGGATCATCGATGCTGATCTGCACCTGTCGCTTGAACCATTCCTCATAAGCGGCCGCTTCATGGGCTTGTTTCAACGCTTCAGAGCGATCAGGCCTGGCGTAGGTTTTCAGTTGCAGCGGGTCATAGCCGGAGGCATCCACGTTGAATTGGCTGATGCCCAAACCCTGCAGATAGGTCACAAGCGTCTCCAGCCTCTTGAACAGGCGCACCTGACCACTGCGTTGTGCTGTCAGCGCGCATTTGCGGCTGCCTTGCCGAATCTCGACCGACCAGCCTCCTGGTTTCGCGACGATAATTGTGCCGCTCACAGAACCGTTTTCGACCAAGCGAACGAGGGCGCTGTGATCGATGATTTCAGTGCTGGCCATAAATGCGAGCCCTTCGCTGAGTAATGGCTCCCATCGTACGCAATCAATAGTAGTTTGCAAATTTTGACTCCTGGTGCTGGACACGGCGTGTGCAGCGATGATGTTTCGTTTGTTACTTGGCCGGGGGCATCTGACTTGCAGCAGGTCCCAGCCGTCCTGTGTCAGTAGGTACAGGGCGTGGGTGATGTGGGTGTCGCTGCCAAAGCAGCGACACCCACGACTATAGGTTCGCACCACCCGCTCGCGATAGCCGACAGGGCATTGCGTGAAGTAGGAACGGGACGAACAATTCGCCAGACGTTGCTACCGATTTTTAAACGCTTTTCAACGCAAATGTTGGTAGCCAGAAATATCCAGCAGGCTTGTGGTCAGTCCTGTTGCCGGCCGGTAGATCGTGCCTTTGACTGCCGAGAACGGCACGCCTTTGCTGCCCAGCGAGACATAGCGCTCGCCTTTGTCCTGTTCGGTGAAATAGGTGTAGGACTGGCTGTGCATTTTCTTGTAGCGGGCTTCGTCGCTGACGATGGTGCCGGTGAAGCGCAGCAGGTCGGCATCGCTCAGGTTGAGCGTTTTGCTCAGTGGCACGCCCCAACGCTTGAGGCAGGTTTCCGCCAGATGGCGAACGATGCGGCCGGGCTCGATCAGCGCATTGAGGTCGCTGCTGTTGGTGGGATCGCCGCCGAGGGCCGTGGCGTTGCCGGCGAGGGTGGCGTGGCGACCGGCTATTGGATAGATCGAGGTTTTGGTGCCGGTAGCGGTTTGCGGGATCACGCAGCTGAAGCCTTTTGAGCGCTCGTCGCGGGCATAGAAGGCGATGTATTCCTTGACGTTGGATTGAAGTTTGACGCGGTTTTCCTGGAAGTTGCCGATGCCCGGGACTGGATCAATCGCAAATATATTCACCGGAATATGTTTGAGTGCAGCGTCCTGGAACATCGCATTGGCGAGCATGTGGCAACTGATACCGCCACGGCTCCAGCCGACCAGATTGACTCGCGCAGGAATAACGCCGTCCTTGCGGAAAGTCTTGATGATTTGTTCCTGCAACTTCTGTTGCGTGATACTGCGATCGCCATAGTTATACTGGCGCCAGAACCAGGAGCCCTCCACTTTTACATCTTCAATAGGAATGCCTGCGGCTTTCAGACGGTTATATTCTAACTCGGTCAGTTGTTTACGCTGCCAGTCGCATTTGCCTTTGATAATGTTCACAGCGTGCTGCACGTTTTCATCCCAGCCTTTGCCGAACAGGGTGCCGGAAAGGCCGTATTCAGAGGTCTTGGTGAACAGGTCGTCGGCTTGCAGATTGCCGCTGCCAGGGCCATCGACGACGATCCACTCGGCAAATTCGCGTCCGCTGTGGTGTGCAGCGAGCGTAGAAACGATTTCGCCGTCCCAGAAGCTTTTATGTTTGTCATCAAATTTGTTGGAGCCGGTGCCGCAGAAAAATATTGTTAAAGTTGTCATTTCGTTGCTCTTGCATATGTATAAGAGCAGTCAAGTTAGTTTTAGGTGGTGTAAAAAATAAAGGGCGCTGTTGTATCTGTGTTTGTAATGTGAAGTTTGTTATATATATGTAGCTGAGCTTTTCGAAAGTATGTCGAGGCGCTTCGATTGTTAAACGCTTGGTTTTCGCTTCCCATGTATCATTCAGTATTGATTCAACCCCGACCTTTTCTCGACTCGCTGCAATCGCCCGCTAGGCTTTGGGCATGGCAGCAGTCAAAGGAGTGACAGCAAATGCACCACACCCTGGAACAGGTTTTTGGTTATCCACAGTTTCGCCCCGGTCAGGAGGCCGCTGTCAGCGCGGTGCTGGCGGGGCGATCCGCGGCGGCGATCTTTCCCACCGGCTCCGGCAAATCGCTTTGCTACCAACTGCCGGCACTTTTACTGCCACACCTGACATTGGTGGTCTCGCCGTTGCTGGCGTTGATGCAGGATCAACTGGCGTTTCTCAAGTCCCGCGGCATCTCGGCAGGCAGTATCGATTCGGCGCAGAGCCGCGAGGATGCCAACGACGTCATGGCCCGTGCGCGTTCGGGCGAGCTGAAAATTCTGATGATCTCCGTCGAGCGCTTGAAGAACGAGCGCTTCCGCAATTTCCTGCAGCAGGTGCCGATCTCGTTGCTGGTGGTCGACGAGGCGCACTGCATTTCCGAATGGGGCCACAACTTTCGGCCGGACTATCTGAAACTGCCCGACTACCAGCGTCAGTTCAACATTCCGCAGGCTTTGCTGCTCACCGCCACGGCGACACCAAAAGTCATCGCCGACATGCAGGCCAAATTCGCCATCGCTCCGGACGATGTAGTGACCACTGGTTTCTATCGGCCCAACCTCAATTTGCTGGTCGAGCCTGTACGCGGTCAGGACAAACGCCGGCGTCTGGTCGAATGGATGACCGAGCGTCCTGGGCAACCGAGCATTGTCTATGTGACGTTGCAGAAGACCGCCGAGCACATCGCCGAGCATCTTCAACGCAACGGAATCCAGGCCGAGGCTTACCACGCCGGTTTGCCCCACGATCAGCGTGAAGACATTCAACGCCGCTTCATGGCCGGGCAGTCCAATTGCATTGTCGCCACCATTGCCTTCGGCATGGGCATCGACAAGAGCGACATCCGTAACGTCGTGCATTTCGATCTGCCCAAATCCATCGAAAACTACAGCCAGGAAATCGGCCGCGCCGGACGCGACGGACAGCCCTCCGACTGCCTGGTACTGGCCAACCGCGACAGCCTCAATGTGCTGGAAAACTTCGTCTACGGTGATACGCCCGAACGCGACGGGATTCATTATGTGCTCGAAGAGCTCAAAGCCTCAGTGCCGGACGGACAATGGGAGTTTCTGCTTGGGCCATTGGCGGATCAGAGCAATATTCGCTCGTTGCCATTGAAGACGTTGTTGGTGCAGCTGGAACTGCGCGGTCTGATCGCGCCGCGTTATGCCTATTACGCCGAGTATCGCTTCAAATATCTGCTCGAGCCGGAGGCATTGCTCCAGCGCTTCGAAGGCGAGCGCAGGGATTTCGTTGCGGCGATCATCAGGACGTCCACACGAGCACGCACCTGGGCCACAGTAGATTTCGAGGCGATGTTTTCGCAGTATTCCGCCGAGCGCAATCGCGTGGTGACAGCACTTGATTACTTCCAGGAAAAAGGCTGGGTCGAGCTTGAAAGCAAGCAAATGACCGAGGTTTACAGCCTGCTGCAAAGTGATTTTGCCAGCGACGCCCTGAGCGCTGAGCTGCACGAGTACTTCACTCGTCACGAAGAGACTGAAGTGGCGCGAATTCACGCCATGCTTGAGGTGTTCGCCACCGAACGCTGCCTGGGTTATCGCCTGGCCGAGTATTTCGGTGATCACAATGCCCCCGAGCGTTGTGGCCATTGTTCGGTATGTCACGGCCAGATCGCGCGGTTGCCGGAGCCGCCGCCATTGCCGCCGCTTGTGGATAAAAACTTCGCGCAGTTGTGTGGTGAATTTATCCACAGGCATGAGCAGCAAACAGGGCGTATTCCATCGGCCGAACGTCTGACGCGGTTTCTGTGCGGAATCAGCGTGCCGTTGTTCACCAAACTCAAGGCGCGGGCGATACCGGGTTTTGCTGCGTTGGAAGAATACCCCTACGCGCAGGTCCGCGAGTGGGCGCAAGAGCACCTTTGACCCCTGTAGGAGCTGCCGAAGGCCGCGATCTTTTGATGTTGATTTTTTCAAGATCAAAAGATCGCAGCCTTCGGCAGCTCCTACTTCAAGTGTCATCAAGGCAGAGCCTCCATCCATCCGCTGAATGTCGATCATCACGCTAATAAACTTCAAAAACCGCCGTTGCCTGACTAAGGTTGGAATCTGTCTTCGGGCCACCCACAAGAGAACAACATGAGCCAGACATCCTTCGAAATCCAGCAAGCTGCGGTGATCGGTGCGGGCACCATGGGCCGTGGCATCGTCATGTGCTTGGCCAATGCTGGCGTGAGCGTGCAGTGGGTGGACAACAATCCACAGATGCTTGAGCAGGCGCTGACGACGGTCGCCGAAACTTATGCACACAACGTGCGTCAGGGCCGCATCGATCAGGCCGAAGCGGATGCGCGAATGGCTCGCGTATCAGCAGCGGCGGATTACGCATCGATTCGCAATGTCGATCTGGTGATCGAAGCGGTGTACGAAAACCTTGAACTGAAGCAGAAGATCTTTCGCGAGCTGGATGGCTTGCTCAAGCCCGAGGCTTTGCTGGCGAGCAACACCTCGGCGCTGGACATCGACGCCATCGCGGCTGCGACCCGGCGCCCGGAACAGGTGCTGGGTCTGCATTTCTTCAGCCCCGCGCACATCATGAAATTGCTGGAAATCGTGCGCGGTGCGCAGACCTCGCCAGCGGCACTCGAGGCAGCGTTGTCGCTTGGCAAGCGCATGGGCAAGGTCAGTGTGGTGTCGGGCAACTGCCACGGTTTTATCGGCAACCGCATGCTGCATCCGTATGTACTGGAAGCGCGCAAGATGCTTCTCGAAGGCGCTTATCCACAGCAGGTGGATACCGCGCTGCAAGGCTTCGGCTTCGCCATGGGGCCGTTTCGCATGTACGACGTGGTTGGCATCGATCTGGAATGGCGTGCTCGGGAGCTAGCTGGCAAGGGGCAGGATGCGCCCGAAGTTCAGGTGGATAACCGCCTGTGTGAGATGGGCCGGTTCGGGCAAAAGTCCGGTAACGGTTATTACCATTATGAGCCGGGCAGTCGCCAGGCCGAGCATGATCCCGAGGTCGATGCATTGGTACTGCGGGTCAGCGAAGATCTGGGTTTCCAGCGTCGCGACATCGGTCCCGAAGAAATCGTTGAGCGCTGTTTGCTGGCTCTGGTCAACGAAGGCGCGAAGATTTTGCAGGAAGGCATTGCCGGCTCGGCCCATGACATCGATCTGGTGTACTTGAACGGCTATGGTTTTCCAGCGGATAAGGGTGGGCCTATGGCCTGGGCGGATCAGCAGGGGCTGGCGGATATTCATCAGCGCTTGCTGGCGCTGGAGACACGCCAGGGCGATCAGTGGAAGCCGGCGCGGTTGATTGGCGAACTGGCGGCGCAGGGGAAGGGGTTTGCTGATCGTTGACACCAGTCGGCTGTGCTGACGCCTTCGCGAGCGGGCTCGCTCCCACAGGTAAAGTGTTCGTCATCACGATCAAATTCAATTAAGAGAATGCGAGAACCCTGCATGAATCAACGCTGCGACTACCCCCACTTCCAGCCCATCACCACACGCTGGCACGACAACGACGCCTACGGTCACGTCAACAACGTTACCTACTACAGCTTCTTCGACACGGCGGTGAATACCTACCTGATTCAGGTCGGTGGCCTGGATATTCATGACGGCGAAGTGGTGGGATTCGTGGTCAGTTCCGCCTGCGATTACTTTGCCTCGATCGCTTTCCCCGATCTGATCGAGATCGGACTGCGGGTCGGCAAGCTGGGCAACAGTTCGGTGCAATATGAATTGGCTGTGTTCAAGGTCGGCGAAAGCGAGGCGTGTGCGGCGGGACGGTTCGTGCATGTGTTTGTCGATCGGGCGAGCAATCAGCCGGTGCCGATTCCTGCCGGTTTGCGCGGGGCGCTGGAGCGGCTGGTGGTCTAGACGCGCAAAAAAAATCGCAGCCCAAAAGCTGCGATTTTTTGTTCAAGCCTTCGCCTTAGTGGTGGCGATAGTACTTGTGATGCTTGCGGTGGCCGTAGGCATGGCCGCGACCTGGATGACCACGGTCGCGGTAGTAGCGACGGTCATCATGGCGACGGTCGTAACGACGATCATCGTCGTCACTCTTGTTGCCCATGTAGTTACCCAGCGCGCCACCTGCGCCGCCACCAGCGGCGGAGCCGATCAGGCTGCCGGTGGTGCCGCCGAGACTACGGCCAACCACGTTACCGCCGGCTGCACCCAGTGCACCGCCGATGGCCGCTTCGCCACGGCTGCGCTTGTCTGCACCGACCGCACTACCACCCGCGCCGCCCAGGGCTGCGCCGATGGTGGAACCTGTATTGCCGCCTAACGATTGACCGACGACCGAGCCAAGAACCCCGCCCAATGCGCCGCCCACACCTGCTTCGGTGGTGCCTCCGGCAGAAGCGAAGCCACTGACCAGGCCAAGGGACAACAAGAGAATCGAGGAGAACTTCATAGAGGATGAGCCTCAAAGGGATGACGGCGCCGATCCTGAAGCTCTGCAGTGGGCGTGACAATCAAAATCCGACGAATAACACGACTTGTATACAATAATGCAAGTTACTGTTTTTTCACCGGAACTTAACCGATTTTCGCCGGTCTTTAGCTACTTCGGACAGGCCGTTTTCATGCAGAAACGGCCTTTTTTGTGGGCGGTCGAAAATCTTCGCCACGGCAGATCTGTTGACAGGTCGATCGCATTCGCGAGCAGGCTCGCTCCCACCTTTGAAATGCATTCCAAGTGTGGGAGCGAGCCTGCTCGCGAAGGGGCCGGATCTGGCTCCGCGGTTAAGCGGATTTAGCCATGATCAACCCAGTTTCACTCGCCGCTTCCAGCCGGATCGCAATGAACTTCGACGTCGGCGTGTGGCTGCCATCCCCCGTACTTTCCAGCGGCACCAGCGGATTGACCTCCGGATAGTACGCCGCCGCCTGCCCCGCAGGAATATCGAACGCCAACAATGTAAAACCTTTCACCCGACGCTCGCGACCGTCGTCCCAGATCGACACGATGTCGGCCTTCTGCCCCGGACGGAAGCCCAGGCGAATGATGTCGGCCTCGTTAGCGAACAGCACGTCACGCTGGCCCTTCACGCCGCGATAACGGTCGTCGAGACCATAGATCGTCGTGTTGTACTGATCGTGGGAACGCATCGATTGCAGGATCAGATCCGGCACCTGGCCGGTGGCGCGGGTGCGTTCGTGAACCAGATCTTTCGGCAACTGGTTGGCGCGGAAATTGGCACGGCCCGATGGCGTGTTCCACTTGCGGGCGCCAGCCGAGTTGCCCAGATAGAAGCCGCCCGGGTTTTTGATCTTGTCGTTGAAGTCTTTGAAACTCGGGATGGTGTCGGCGATCAGTTCGCGAATGCGCCCGTAATCGGCCACCAGCCAGTTCCAGTCCACCGGTTGGCTGCCCAACGTCGCGGCAGCGATGCCGGCGATGATCGACGGCTCCGAGCGCATCTGGTTCGACAGCGGCTGCAACTGGCCGTTGGAAGCGTGGACCATGCTGAACGAGTCTTCCACAGTCACCGCTTGCGGGCCTTCGGTCTGGATGTCGATGTCGGTACGGCCCAGGCACGGCAGGATCAGCGCGTCTTTACCGTGAGCGAGGTGGCTGCGGTTGAGTTTGGTGCTGATCTGCACAGTCAGGTCACAGTTGCTCAGCGCTTCGAAGGTGCGTGAGCTGTCCGGCGTGGCTTGGGCGAAGTTGCCGCCCAAGCCGATGAACACCTTGGCGCGACCTTCGGCCATCGCATGGATTGCCTCGACCACGTTGTGACCGTTATGACGCGGCACCTTGAACTGGAAGCGACGCTCCAGCGAATCGAGGAACGCCACCGGTGGACGCTCGTTGATGCCCATGGTGCGGTCGCCCTGCACGTTGCTGTGACCACGCACCGGGCACAGACCGGCGCCAGGTTTGCCGATATTGCCGCGCAGCAGCATCAGATTGGCGATTTCCTGAATGGTCGGCACCGAATGACGGTGCTGGGTGATGCCCATGGCCCAGCACATGATCACGTTCTTGCCTTTGGCGTACATGCGCGCTGCTTGCTCGATCTCGACCAGGGTCAGGCCCGATTGCTCGACGATCTGCTCCCACGAGGTATCGTCGACCGTGGCGAGGTACTCCAGCACGTTGGCGCTGTGGGCATTGAGGAAATCATGGTCGAACACCGCCGGCTCGCCCGCCTTCTGCGCATCGCGTTCCCATTGCAGGAGGAACTTGGCCATGCCGCGCAGCACCGCCATGTCGCCGCCGAGTGCCGGGCGGAAGTACGCAGTGTTGGTCGGCTTGTCGCCGTTGGTGAGCATTTCGATCGGGTGCTGGGGATGCTGAAAACGCTCCAGACCGCGCTCTTTCAGCGGATTGATGCACACCACCTGAGCGCCGCGTTTCACCGCTTCCCGCAACGGTTCGAGCATGCGCGGATGGTTGGTGCCGGGGTTCTGGCCCCAGACGAAAATCGCGTCGGCGTGTTCGAAGTCGTCGAAGGTCACCGTGCCTTTGCCGACCCCGACACTCTGCGCCAACGCTACGCCGCTGGCCTCGTGGCACATGTTCGAACAGTCAGGGAAATTGTTGGTGCCGTAAGCCCGCACGAACAGTTGATACAGATACGCCGCTTCGTTGCTGGCACGCCCCGAGGTGTAGAACTCTGCCTGATCCGGGCTCGGCAGATTGCGCAGGTGCTTGCCGATCAGAGCGAAGGCATCTTCCCAACTGATCGGCTTGTAGCGATCGGACTCGGCGTCGTAGACCATCGGCTCTGTCAGGCGACCCTGATATTCCAGCCAGTAATCGCTCTGCTCCAGCAGCGAAGTGACGCTGTGCTTGGCGAAGAATTTGGCATCGACGCGACGCTTGGTCGCTTCCCAGTTCACCGCTTTGGCGCCGTTCTCGCAGAACTTGACCATGCCGCTCTCCGGCGAATCACCCCAGGCGCAACCCGGGCAGTCGAAGCCGCCGTTCTGGTTGGTCTTGAGCATCATGCGCAGGTTTTTCAGGGCGTTGTCGCTGGTCAGCCACGCCTGGGCCACACTGATCAGGGCGCCCCAGCCGCCGGCGGCACCTTTGTAAGGCTTGTAGCGCGGGACAGGTTTCTGGTCGGCTTGATGATGTTGGCTCACGCTTGATTCTCCATCGCGGGGCTGTACACCCGCGGCGCACTTTTCTGCGGCAGGTGGATGAGATTGAGGTTGTGGCGCCGGGCCCATTGCACGGCAAGGCCGGTAGGCGCCGACAGGCTGACCAGGGTCTGGATGCCGGCACGCAAGACTTTCTGGATCAATTCGAGGCTGCAACGGCTGGTGACAATCGCCAGCCCGCCCTCTGTGGATATCTTCTGGCGGATCAGTCCGCCGATCAGCTTGTCCAGCGCGTTATGCCGACCGATGTCTTCACGACCGAGCAGCAGTTCACCACTGGCGTTCATGAACACCGCCGCGTGCACCGCGCCGCAATGCTGGCCGAGCGGCTGGAAGGCGCCGATGCGCTGGCGCAAACCGTCGAGCCATTCGATCGGTGGCAAGGCTGCGCCCGGCAACACCTTGAGCTCAGGCAGCGCCTGTTCGACGGCTTCGACGCCGCACAGTCCGCAGCCGCTGGTGCCGGCCAACTGCCGACGCTGCTGTTTGAGGTTCCAGAATGCGCGATTGGCGATGGTCACTTGCGCGTATTGCGCCGAGCCTGCGCCTGTCAGTTGCAGATCGTAGATATCGCTGGCGTCTTCGATGATGCCGCTACCGAGGCTGAAACCGACGATGAAATCTTCAAGGTCGGTCGGGGTCACCAGCATCACCGCCTGGCTGATGCCGTTGTAGGCGATCGCCAACGCGACTTCCTCGGCCAGCGCGGTGCTGGCCGATGCCTCAAAGGGTAAATCGCTGTAGCTGTAGGTCTGGCTGGCGGCTGGCGCGGGCGTTTCGATTGCTGGCGCCGCGCAGGCTGGACGCTTGGCGTTCATGGCATCACCGACGGTTTGATCTAGGTCAAGACTAGGCGCGGCAAGTTGTCGCGTCTAATCGCTATTACCGATCTACCGATAGATGCCGTCGATCAAGCGTCTTTTGACGATTTCTGATAAAGCGCGAAACAGGCTTCCGCCAGCGCTGAACGCGGCGCGCCACGGCGCATGATCAGGCCCAGCGGGGCGAGGGTGTGGGCATTTTCGATCGGTTGCAGGCGCAGGTGATCGGCGAGGGTTTCCGCGCCGCCGTCGAGGGGCATGATTGCGCAGCAAAAACCGCCGTGGACTGCTTGCAGCAGTTGATGCACGGCGTCGGTTTGCAACAGCGGTTGCGGCGTCAGGCCACGGCTGTGGAAGTTGTGGTCGATGGACTGGCGAAAATGCATGCCGCTGGTGAGCATGCACAGCGGCAGTTCGATCAGCGATTCCCAGCTCAGGGGTTCATCGCCGAAACTGAACGAGCGCTCGTCATAGAGCAGGCCCATGCGCGTCTCGTTGAAGGCCAGCGAATCGAAGCGCTCGCTGTCCAGACGCTCCAGATACGACACGCCAATGTCGATGCGGTTGTTCGCCAGGTGTTCGAGCACCTGCTCGGAGCTCAGCGAAGACAGCTCGAAACGCAGGTCCGGGTGCGCCGCGTGCAGTCGTTGCATCAGCGGTAACGGATCGAAACTCGACAGCGGCACCACGCCCAGGCGCAGCGTACCGATCAGGTTGCCGCGACAGGCCGCCGCTTCCGCCTGCAAGCCGTCATAGGCTGCCAGCACCGTACGCGCCCACGCCAGCACGCGTTCGCCCGGTGCGGTGAAGCCTTCGAAGCGCTGGCCGCGATTGACCAATGGCAGGTCGAGTTCTTCCTCGAGGCTGCGCAAGCGCATCGACAGGGTCGGCTGGGTGATGTGGCAGCGCGCGGCGGCCTGGCCGAAATGGCGGGTTTCGTCGAGGGCGATGAGGAATTTCAGTTGCTTGATGTCCATCTTCGCTCCGGGCGGTTGGCGGGGTGTGGCGATTCTACCGCCTGCGGCGCGGCAGCGTCATTGGTCGGACTGGAACCGGGTTTGGCCGGGGTGGTCTAGGCTTGGACGACTGGAACCCAAATCAAGGAGTGTGCGCTATGAGTCTGTTGAGCTTTGTGAAAGAGGCCGGTGAGAAGCTGATTGATCTGTTGACCCCAGGCAATGCCAATGCGAGTGAGCAGTTGAAGGAACATATCAGCAAGGTCGGGTTGGGCAATCCCAACGTGCAGGCGACCGTGGATGGCGACAAGGTGACGGTGACCGGTGAAGTGGCGAGCCAGGAAGAGAAGGAAAAGATTCTGCTCGCGGTGGGCAACATTGCGGGCGTAGGCAGTGTCGATGATCAGATCACGGTGACCGGACCGGTCGTCGTGGCTGCCGAGTTTGTCGAGGTCAAGGCAGGTGACACGCTCAGTGCGATCTCCCTGCGCGTCTATGGCAATGCCAACCAGTACCAGAAAATCTTCGATGCCAACAAACCGATGCTCAAGGATGTGAACAAGATCTATCCGGGACAAAAACTGCGCATTCCGAAATAACGCAATCATGTAGGAGCTGCCGAAGGCTGCGATCTTTTGACTTGGACTTTAAAAAAAGCAGATCAAAAGATCGCAGCCTGCGGCAGCTCCTACAGGGGTCAAAGCCCTGCAATCAAATCGCGGTAATCCTCGACTGCGGCAAACTCCGCTGTGTCCTTCGGCCCTTTGCGGCTGTCCGGTTCTTTCACCGCCAGCAAGTGCGCCACGCCAAAATCCCGCGCACTGCGCAGGATCGGCAAGGTGTCGTCGATAAACAGGCTGCGCGCCGGATCAAAACCTATGTCCGCCTGCAAGGCATCCCAGAACTGCGGGTTCTCCTTGGGATAACCATAGTCATGCGAACTGATCAGCCGCTCGAAGTACGCTGCCAGTTCAATCCGTTCCAGTTTCAACGACAGCGAGTCGCGGTGCGCGTTGGTGATCATGATCACCCGTTTGCCGGCGCGTTTGATTGCGCCGAGAAAGGTATCGGCATCGGCGCGCAGAGCGATCAAGTGGGCAGTTTCCTGTTTCAGTTCACGCACCGACAATTTCAGTTCTGCGCTCCAGAAATCCAGGCAGTACCACTGCAACTGGCCAGCGTGGCGCTCGAACAACGGCTGCAATTCCAGCTCGGCCATGGCCCGGCTGATGCCGTGCAGTTCGGCGTAGCGTTGGGGCAGGTGTTCGAGCCAGAAATGGTTGTCGAAGTGCAGATCCAGCAGCGTGCCGTCCATGTCGAGCAGAACGGTATCGATGTCGGACCACGGTAAAGAAGGCATGGCAACGTCTCGAACGGTGAAAAGATATCCGACGCAAACAATCGGGAAAGCCGCGTTATAGTAGCGCGTTCACGCCAAGGAGCTTTGCATGCGCCAGAAACCCACCGTACTCGCCCGCGAGATCGTCGCCACCAGTCGCCTGTTTCGCGTCGAAGAACTCAAGCTGCGATTTTCCAATGGCGTGGAGCGCACTTACGAGCGTCTGGTCGGCAAGGGTGCGGGCTACGGCGCGGTGATGATCGTCGCGATGCTTGATGCCGAACACGCAGTATTGATCGAGGAATACTGCGGCGGCACCGACGAATACGAACTGTCTCTGCCCAAAGGCCTGATCGAGCCGGGCGAAGACGTGCTGGCAGCGGCCGAGCGGGAGCTCAAGGAAGAGGCCGGTTACGGCGCGCGTCAACTGGAGCATCTGACCGAGCTGTCGCTGTCGCCCGGTTACATGAGCCAGAAAATCCAAGTGGTGCTGGCCACCGACCTGTATGAAGAGCGGCTGGAAGGTGATGAGCCGGAGCCGATGCGGGTCGACAAGGTCAACCTGCGCGAACTGTCGGCGCTGGCGCAGAATCCGCAATTTTCCGAGGGCCGCGCCTTGGCTGCGCTGTATCTGACCCGCGACCTGCTGAGCCAGCGCGGGGTGTTCAGCTATGAGTGAGACGTCGATGAATTTTCCCCATCCGCTGATGGCACCTGTGGTTGCGCTGGCTTTACAGGCTGGCGAGGCGATTCTGCCGTTCTGGCGCGCCGGCGTTGAAGTCACGGCCAAGTCCGATGATTCGCCGGTCACGGCCGCCGACCTGGCCGCCCATCACCTTATCGTTGCCGGGCTGACGGCGCTGGATCCGAGCATTCCGGTGCTGTCCGAAGAGGACGCCGACATCCCGCAAAGTGTTCGCGCCGGTTGGCAGCGCTGGTGGCTGGTGGATCCGCTGGACGGTACCAAGGAGTTCATCAGCGGTAGCGAGGAATTCACTGTCAACATCGCGCTGATCGAAAATGGCCGGGTGGTGTTTGGTGTGGTGACGATGCCGACCAACGGTCGTTTTTATGTCGGCGGCGCCGGATTTGGAGCCTGGCGTGGCGACGAGGGCGGTACGCCGACGGCGATTCAGGTGCGCGATGTGCCTGCGCCGGGCGAGGCGTTTACCGTGGTCGCCAGCCGTCGACATTCCAGTCCCGAGCAAGAGCGTTTGCTGGCCGGGTTGAGCGCCAGTCTTGGTGAGTTGCAACTGGCCAATATCGGCAGTTCCTTGAAGTTCTGTCTGTTGGCCGAAGGTGCTGCTGATTGCTATCCGCGACTGGCGCCGACTTCGCAGTGGGACACGGCGGCAGCGCAGGGCGTGCTGGAAGGGGCGGGGGGCGAGGTGCTGGATTTGAAGGGTGAAGCGTTCAGTTATCCGCCGCGAGAATCGCTGTTGAACGAGTTCTTTCTGGCGCTGCCGGCGAAGGCTGCGTGGCGCGGACGGTTGTTGGAGTTGGCCCGAGGCTAACTGCCTGATCCGCAATTCCCCTCACCCCAGCCCTCTCCCCCAGGAGAGGGAGCCGACCGAGTTGTCTGGCGCTATGCATCGACCTGGGGAATCGAGTCGATTGTGGATTCGGCGAAGCAGTTTCAGGTCGACTAAAATCTGCAGCATCTTCGTATCGGTTCCCTCTCCCTCGGGAGAGGGCTAGGGTGAGGGGCTGTTGATCTTCAACGGTGCAAAACGTACTGCCCGGTAAATCTCACCGCATCGTCTTCACTTCCCGCATTCAGGATCCGCGTATCCAGCGTCAGCCGCGCCCGTCCATATCGCCGATACATCGCCACGAACCGTTTCCAGACTGCCGCATCCGGCGCCGGGCAAATGGCCATGGCGTCTCCCGTCACCGGCAGCGGATAACTGATCTGCCCTTCCTGAATGACGATATGTCCGTCGGCAATCCCTTCTTCCTTCAAACGTAAATGCAACCAGCCCCAACCGGCCAGCACCGCTGCGCAATACAGGCTGCCGCCAAACATGGTGCTCTTGTGATTGACGTTGGGCGCGAGCGGCAGGTGCAGGCTCAGTTGCTGCTCGCGCCACTCAAGCACCTCGAGGCCCATTTCGGCGGTCAGCGGAATGTCGTGATGCAGCACCGTTTGCAGGTATTCGCTTTCGCTGCTCATTCGTTGTCTTCCCCGTGGCTGCTGTCGCCGAAATTCAGACCGTGTTTGCGCAGCTTGTCATGCAGGGTCTTGCGCGGAATACCCAGAGCTTCGGCGAGGCTGCGCACCGAGCTGTGCGAGCGCGCCAGTTCGGCGGCTATCAACGATTTTTCGAAGTTTTCGACTTGCTCGCTGAGGCCGCCGCTGACCACTTCTACAGGCGCGCCGCCGCTGCCATCAGCGCTGTTGTCCAGTGCCAGTTCAAGGCCGAGGGCGAAGCGTTCGGCGGCATTTTGCAGTTCACGTACATTGCCTGGCCAAGTGTGGCGCAGCAGCAGGGCGCGGTGTGCCGGTTGCAGCTCGTGGGGCGGCAAGCCGTGACGGGCGCTGGCTTCATCGGCGTAATGCTGGAACAACACCAGTGCGTCTTCGCCGCGTTCGCGCAACGGCGGGATGCGCAGCGGCGCGACGTTGAGGCGGTAATACAAGTCGGCGCGGAAGCGGCCCTGATCCGCCGCCTGGCGCAGGTCTTCCTTGGTCGCGGCGATGACGCGGATGTCCAGCGGGATCAACTGATTGCCGCCCAGGCGCTCGACGACCCGCTCCTGGAGCATGCGCAGCAGTTTCACTTGCACGTCCATGCTCATGCTTTCGATTTCGTCGAGAAACAGCGTGCCGCCGTTGGCGAATTCGAATTTGCCGATGCGACGCTTCTGCGCGCCGGTGAAGGCGCCGGGCTCGTGGCCGAACAGCTCGCTTTCCACCACCGATTCGGCCAGGGCGCCGGCGTTGATCGCCACGAACGGGCCGTTGCGGCGGCTCGACAAATCGTGCAGCGCGCGGGCCACCACCTCTTTGCCGGCACCGGTTTCGCCGAGGATCAGCACGTCGGCCTTGGTCGCCGCCAGCGCGCCGATCTGTTCACGCAGGCGCAGCATTGGCGTCGAATGGCCGACCAGCCGAGCGCTCAATTCGTTGCGGTCGCTCAAGGCCAGACGCAGGCTGCGGTTGTCCAGCACCAGCCGCCGTAGCGCGAGGGCGCGACGGACGCTGTCGAGCAGTGCATCGCTGGCAAAGGGCTTTTCCAGAAAATCGTAAGCACCGGCGCGCATCGCTTGCACTGCCAGCGGTACGTCGCCATGGCCGGTGATCAGCAGCACCGGCAACTCGGGATCCTGTGCATGCAACTCGCTCAACAGTTCGAGGCCGTCCATGCCCGGCATACGGATGTCGCTGACCACCACCCCCGGCCAGTCTCGCTCAAGTTGCGCGGCCAGCCCTTTGGCTTCGGACAGCGGCAGAATTTTCAGGCCGGCCAGGTCCAGGGTCTGGCCGAGAGCCTGGCGCAAGTGCGGATCGTCGTCGATCAACACTACCTGGATGCGATTGTCGATGGTCATGCACTTCGATCCTCGGACGGTTGCAGGCTGACTCCGGGCGCGCCGGCGCGCAGGCGCAGGGTAATCAGGGCACCGCCTTGTTTGTGGTTGGCGAACGACAGCTCGCCACCAAAGGCGCGCATCAGCGTTTCACAAATGGCCAGTCCCAGACCCAGACCCTGTGTGCGGGTCTTGGTGGTGTAAAAGGGCTCGCTGGCGCGGCCAAGAGCTTCCATGCAGAACCCGGGGCCATTGTCGCGAATGTACAGATTGACGCCGTCGGCGGTGGCTTCGGCACTCAGCCACAACTTGCGCGGCGGGCCTTTTTCGGTGAGCGCATCGAGGGCGTTGGCCAGCAGATTGCCGAGCACCTGGCGCAGTCGGGTTTCGCCGGCCTCGACCCACAGCGTCGCGGCGGGCAGGTCGCGGATCAGTTCGACTTCCATGCTGCGCCGACGTTTGGCCAGCAATGCCAGCGCATCGTCCAGCGCCGGTTGCAGAGCGACGCTTTCCGGTGCGTGGCGATCGCGCCGAGCGAAGGCACGCAAATGGGCGATGATCGAGGCCATGCGCCCGGTCAGTTCGCTGATCAGCTTGAGGTTGCCGCGCGCGTCCTCGGTGCGCTGATGATCGAGCAGCACTTCGGCGTTTTCCGCATAGCTCCGAATCGCCGCCAGCGGCTGATTGAGTTCGTGACTGATGCTCGCCGACATGGTCCCCAGCGCTGACAGTTTGCCGGCCTGGACCAGATCGTCCTGGGCGCGCACCAGCTCCTGCTGCGCCTGCTCACGCTCGAGCACTTCCTGCTTCAAACGCCGGTTGAGGCCCTCCAGATCGCTGGTACGTTCAGCCACCCGGCCTTCCAGTTCGCGGCGGGCCTTGGCCTCGAAGGCGATGCGCTCCAGATAGTGCCGGCGACGCTGCATCATCAAACCCACCAGCAGCATCACCACCAACAGTGTGGCGCCGCCGATCGCGACCACCGTGCGCACCGGACGATCGATCAGCGTGCGCGGGGCGAGGATGCTCACGCTCCAGCCGGTCTCGGCGATGTCGTGGGTCTGCGTCAGCCAGGCGTCGGGGCTCAGGTTCAGCGGCCGGGGTTCACGGGTCGGATAGGGCTGGATCGCAGTGATCGCGGCGCGCTCGGCATCGCTCAACTCGCGAGTGGAGCGGAAACGCCATTCCGGGCGCGACGTCAGGATGACCACGCCGTTATGGTCGGTCACCAGCAGTTGTTCCGGGGTTTTGCCCCACAGGCTTTCGGTATGGTCGAGGTCGACCTTGATCACCAGCACGCCGATGATTTTCTCGCCGTTGCGCACAGCAGCGGCGAAGAAATAGCCGCGTTTGGCCGAGGTGGTGCCGAGGCCGAAGAAGCGCCCGAGGCGCCCGGCCATGGCTTCACTGAAATACGGGCGGAAGGCGAAGTTGCGGCCGACGAAGCTGTCGCGTTTGTCCCAGTTCGACGCCGCCAGTGTCTGGCCGGACGTGTCCATCAGGTACATCACTTCAGCGCCGGTCTGCGCGGCGATGTTTTTCAGCAGGCGATTGGCGTTGCCTTGGGTCACGCCGTCGTCCGGCGCACCGAGCACCGCGCGCAGGGCCGGCAGATCGCCGAGAATCTGCGGCAACACTTCATAGCGATGCAGGGTGCCGAGCAGGTTGGCGACGTAGAGATCGAGGGTCTGGCGATTCTGCCCGGCGAGTTCGCTGCGGTAATAGCGCTCGGCAAGATGTTCCAGCGGCCACAGCAGCGGCGCCAGGCACAGGGCCAACAGCGCGAGGCTACGCCAGCGGGGTCTGCGGGGAAGCGGTGGTTTCATGTGCCGGATACGCCTGTAGGGACAGGCGCATTATGCCCGGCCTCAGGCGAAGACGTCAGCGTCCTTGAGCAGCGCAGCCGCCTGGTCCTTGGCCGACAGCTTCGGCGCTTCGTCCAGTTGCCAGTCGATGCCCAGCGCCGGGTCGTCCCAGCGAATGCTGCGCTCGGAGGACGGGTCGTAATAGTTGGTGGTCTTGTAGAGGAATTCGGCGAACTCGCTCAGCACCACGAAGCCGTGAGCGAAACCTTCCGGTACCCACAGTTGGCGATGGTTTTCCGCCGACAGGCGCACCGCCACCGACTTGCCGAAATGCGGCGAACTGCGACGGATGTCCACCGCCACATCAAGCACTTCACCCGCGGTCACGCGAACCAGTTTGCCCTGGGTGTTCTGCAACTGGTAATGCAGGCCACGCAGCACGCCTTTTTGCGAGCGCGAATGGTTGTCCTGCACAAATTGCGTATCCAGACCGGTGGCGTCCTGAAACGCTTTGGCATTGAAACTCTCGTAGAAAAAACCGCGCTCGTCGCCGAACACCTTGGGTTCGATGATCAGAACACCGGGCAGATCGGTGGTGATGACATTCATGAGGATTTCCATAGACAGGTGTGAATGGCCGACATTCTTGCGCAAAGTGCTGCAGGGCGCGAGCGTTCGGTTTGAATTGGGCCGTTCAGTCACGCTGGGGGTTGCGTAACCGCCAAGGCAATGGCGATATAAGCGCCTAATAAAATTTCAGGGGTCGTTTCATGCCGCTCGCCACGTTGATTCATCGCGCCAGTTTGCCCGGTCCGCAGGTTTCAGAGGCGCAGGCGCTGCAATGGCTGGCCGAACATTACGGGCTCAGCGGCACGTTGCAGGCGCTGGGCAGCCAGCAGGATCTGAATTACCGCGTCGACAGCGCAAATGGGCGCTTCGTGTTGAAAGTCTGTCGTGGCGACTACGCTCTTGTGGAACTGCAAGCCCAGCACGCAGGCCTCAATTATCTGGCCGAGCACTCGGCGATCAAGGTGCCGCGCGTCATCGCAGCCAATAACGGTGCGGATCTGTTGTCGTTGCAAGCCAATGGCGAAACGGTGCATGTGCGGTTGTTGGAGTACATCGACGGGCAGCCGTTGACCGATTTCGATCATCTTGGCCAGGACGTGGTTGCCGGGTTTGGCCGACTCTGTGGCGAGATGGATCTGGCGCTCGCAGGCTTCGATCACCCGGGCCTTGAACGCACCTTGCAGTGGGACGCGCGTCACGCCAACGCTTTGATCAGTCATCTGTTGCCGGTGATCTCGGACGTGCAGCAGCGTGCGGTGATCAGCGCTGCCGCCGAGCAGGCCGAGCGCTGTTTGCAGCCGCTGCTGGACAAGCTGCCGGTGCAGGCGATTCACATGGATATCACCGATGACAACGTCGTCTGGGCGCGTGATGCCCAGCGGCATTGGCAGTTGCAGGGTGTGATCGATTTCGGTGATCTGGTGCGCACCTGGCGCATCACTGATTTGTCCGTGACCTGTGCGGCTTTGCTGCATCACGCCGATGGCGATCCGTTTGTCATCCTGCCGGCGGTCAAGGCTTATCACGCGGTCAATCCGTTGCAGTACGCTGAGCTGCAAGCGCTGTGGCCATTGATCGTGGCGCGGGCGGCGGTGCTGGTGCTCAGTGGCGAGCAACAGGTGAGCATCGATCCCGCCAATACTTATAGCCGCGACAATCTCAGCCACGAGTGGGAAATCTTCCGCGTCGCGACCTCGGTGCCACAGGCGCTGATGGAAGCGGCGATTCTCACAGCCGTGGGACTGACTGTGCCAGAGGCCGAAAACACAGAATTTGCACCGTTGTTGCCAGGGCTGGTCGGGCGTGAATTTGCGCTGATCGATCTGGGCGTGTTGAGTCCGCATTTCGAAGCGGGCAATTGGGAGCAACCGGGCATTGATCAGCGTTTGCTGACAGAGGCCGCAGCGGTGCATGGGCTGGCGGCGACGCGTTATGGCCAGTACCGCTTGTCACGCACCCGCCCGGACAGTGCGACTGAACCGGATACGTTCCCGTTGCATGTCGAATTGCGTGTGCCGACCGGAACCGAAGTTCAAGCACCGTTCGCTGGCGTTCTGAATCAAGCGGCAAACGGTGCGCTGCAACTCGATGGCCCACAGTTCAGTGTTCGCCTGTGGGGCGTGACGCCTGTTCTTGAACATGGGGTGGCAGTGGATAGAGGCCAGAAACTCGGTGCGGTCACGGGTTCGCTGCTAGTGCAGATGTGCCGGGGAGCGGAACTCGACGCGCCGCTGTTCTGCACGCCGTCCCGTGCATCCGCGTGGCAGGCGTCGTGCCCGTCGCCGGCGACGTTGCTCGGGCTGGCCTGCGACGCCGAGCCTGAGCTGGACGCGCAAACCCTGCTTGAACGCCGCGATGCCAGTTTCGCCCGCACGCAAAAACACTATTACGTTGACCCGCCACGTATTGAACGCGGCTGGCGCAATCACCTGATTGATATGCACGGCCGCTCCTATCTGGACATGCTCAACAACGTCGCGGTTCTCGGCCATGGTCACCCTCGGATGGCGGCGGTCGCGGCGCGGCAGTGGTCGTTGCTCAATACCAATTCGCGCTTCAACTATGCGGCGGTCGCCGAGTTCTCCGAGCGCTTGCTCAAGCTGGCGCCGAAGGGCATGGATCGCGTGTTTCTGGTCAACAGCGGCAGCGAGGCCAATGACCTGGCGATTCGTTTGGCCTGGGCCTACAGCGGCGGGCGCGACATGATCAGCGTGCTCGAGGCGTATCACGGCTGGACGATCGGTGCCGATGCGGTATCGACGTCGATTGCCGACAACCCCAAGGCGCTGGAAAGTCGCCCGGACTGGGTTCACCCAGTGCCAGCGCCGAACACGTATCGCGGCGAGTTCCGTGGCGCCGATTCGGCGCCTGATTACGTGCGCAGCGTCGAGCATCATCTGCAAAAACTGGCCGAGCAGAAGCGGCAACTGGCCGGTTTCATCTGCGAGCCGGTCTACGGCAATGCCGGAGGTATTTCTTTACCGCCGGGCTATTTGCCGCAGGTGTATGAAAAGGTCCGCGCGCAGGGCGGGGTGTGCATCGCTGACGAAGTGCAGGTCGGTTACGGGCGCATGGGCCACTTTTTCTGGGGCTTCGAAGAGCAGGGCGTGGTGCCGGACATCATCACCATGGCCAAAGGCATGGGTAACGGCCAGCCACTTGGCGCGGTGATCACCCGCCGGGAAATCGCCGAGGCGCTGGAGGCCGAAGGTTATTTCTTTTCCTCGGCGGGCGGCAGTCCGGTCAGTTGCCAGATCGGCATGGCGGTGCTCGATGTGATGGAGGAGGAAAAGCTCTGGGAAAACGCCCAGGTCGTCGGCGGTTACTTCAAGGCGCGCCTGGAAGCGTTAATCGATAAACATCCGCTGGTCGGCGCGGTGCACGGCTCCGGGTTTTATCTGGGGCTGGAGCTGATCCGCAATCGGCAGACGCTGGAACCGGCAACCGCCGAGACTGCGTTGCTGTGTGACCGCCTGCGCGAGTTGGGGATCTTCATGCAGCCGACGGGCGATGACTTGAACATCCTCAAGATCAAGCCACCGATGGTGACGTCGCGCCAGAGCGTGGATTTCTTTGTCGACATGCTGGATCGGGTGTTGAGCGAAGGCCTGTAAGCAAGGCACATCCCCTGTGGGAGCGAGCCTGCTCGCGAAAGCTGTGTATCAGTCGCCACATGCGGTGACTGACACAGCGCATTCGCGAGCAGGCTCGCTCCCACATTTTTTTTCGCTCTTAAGTTCGATTTGTATCGATTTAATTAGCGTTCAAACGAAGAGATTACTGATTTATAGCTTTTAAAGCCGATATTTATCGGTTATAAATTCGCCATTGCTCCGGCATGACGATTTTTTGTCCGGTGCACGCGTTTTCTTTCGGTCGAATTCTTCGACCGTCAAAGCACTAGTCCGGAGATGATTCATGAGCCGTATCGTTACCGTCGCCGCCACGCAGATGGCCTGTTCGTGGGACCTGGAAGCCAACCTCGAAACCGCTGAAAGACTGGTCCGTGAAGCCGCCGGCAAAGGCGCGCAGATCATCCTCATCCAGGAACTGTTCGAGGCGCCGTACTTCTGCCAGAAGCCCAATCCGGATTACCTGCAACTGGCAACGACGGTTGAAGAAAACGTCGCCATCAAGCATTTCCGGAAAATTGCCAAAGAGCTGCAAGTGGTGCTGCCGATCAGCTTCTACGAACTGGCCGGGCGTGCACGCTTCAACAGCATCGCGATCATCGACGCCGACGGCAGCAACCTCGGAATTTATCGTAAAAGCCACATTCCGGACGGCCCGGGCTATCACGAGAAGTATTACTTCAACCCGGGCGACACCGGCTTCAAGGTGTGGAATACCCGTTACGCGAAAATCGGCGTCGGCATCTGCTGGGACCAGTGGTTCCCGGAAGCGGCGCGCAGCATGGCCCTGCAAGGCGCGGAAATTCTCTTTTATCCAACCGCGATCGGCAGCGAGCCGCACGACAAGACCATTTCTTCGCGCGACCACTGGCAGCGAGTGCAGCAGGGCCATGCCGGCGCCAACCTGATGCCGCTGGTTGCCAGCAACCGCATCGGCAATGAAGAGCAGGACGGCTACGACATCACCTTCTATGGCTCTTCGTTCATCGCCAACCAGTTCGGCGAAAAAGTGCAGGAGCTGAATAAAACCGAAGAAGGTATTCTTGTGCACACGTTCAACCTCGACGAGCTGGAACATATTCGCAGCGCGTGGGGTTCATTCCGCGACCGCCGGCCGAATCTGTACGGCGCGTTGAAAACCCTCGACGGTTCCCTGGAGTCCTGATGACCACATTGAAAAGTACCCCGCGCGCCGACGGCTTCTACATGCCGGCCGAGTGGGCGCCACAAACCCAGACCTGGATGATCTGGCCCGAGCGCCCGGACAACTGGCGTCTGGGTGGCAAACCGGCGCAGGCCGCGCACGCCACAGTGGCCAAAGCCATCGCCCGCTTCGAGCCGGTGACCGTTGCCGTCTCCGCCGGCCAATACGAAAACGCCCGCGCGCGCCTCGACGTGCCGAATATCCGCGTGGTGGAAATGTCCAGCGACGATGCCTGGGTTCGTGACAGCGGCCCGACCTTCGTTATCAATAACCATGGCGAAGTGCGCGGTGTGAACTGGGATTTCAACGCCTGGGGCGGTTTCGATGGCGGCCTGTATGCACCGTGGAACCGTGATTCGCAGGTCGGCGGCAAGATCCTCGAGATCGAACGCAGTCCACGTTACCGCACCGAAGGTTTCGTGCTCGAAGGCGGTTCGATTCATGTCGACGGCGAAGGCACGCTGATCACCACCGAAGAATGCTTGCTCAACCGCAATCGCAACCCGCACCTGAGCCGCGAAGAAATCGAAGCCGTACTCAGCGACAACCTGTCTGTGGACAAGATCATCTGGTTGCCGGATGGCTTGTTCAACGATGAAACCGACGGCCATGTGGATAACTTCTGCTGCTACGTGCGTCCGGGCGAAGTGCTGCTGGCGTGGACCGATGATCCGCAGGATCCGAACTACCCGCGCTGCCAGGCCGCGATGCAAGTGCTGCAAAGCAGCACCGACGCCAAGGGCCGCCCGTTCACGGTGCACAAAATGCCGATTCCGGGGCCGCTGTACGCGACCGAAGAAGAGTGTGCCGGCGTCGATGCGGTGGACGGTTCGCAGGAGCGCAACCCTTCCGTGCGCCTGGCCGGCTCCTACGTGAACTTCCTGATCGTCAACGGTGGCATCATCGCGCCGAGCTTCGACGACCCGATGGATGCCCCGGCCAGGGAAATCCTGCAGAAGCTGTTCCCGCAGCACGAAGTGGTGATGGTGCCGGGCCGTGAACTGTTACTGGGTGGCGGCAATATTCACTGCCTTACCCAACAGCAGCCAGCGCCGCACAAAGAGTGAGTTGAGTCGTAACAGCTTGAGTTGATTAACAAATCAGCCAGGCAATGATTAGCTCGCTCAGCATGAAAGCAAGCCCGCGGCCCGTCAGGACCGCGGGCTTGTTTGTATCCGCCGGTCGACATTCGAGTCGCCTTGGCATAGCTCTTGTATTGCTCCTGATGCACTAGGGAGGGAGGGGAACTTCAACAGTTCTGTCACAAACCTTGGATAACGTAGCCGCTCACGAACGGGGAGAGAGCGCTGAAATGAACGCCGAAGTGAACGTAATCAGCGAGCGGACTGTGCATCCCATGGCCGTCAACGGCGAATCGCTCCAGCTTGTCGCGCACTGGTTGAAGTCCAATGGAACGCGTCAGATCAGAGAACCTGATCCGCGCCGGATGATGATCGAGCGCTACCCCGCTGGCCTGTTCAGCGAGGCCGAGCTGGAAGCCTTGTGGGATGTGATGGAAGGATAGGAACAACAGGGATTGGTCAAAAAGCGCTGCCGGGATGGCGGCGCTTTTTTTGGCCTGATTTTTATCCACAGGTATTCAAAAGTGGGAGCGAGCCTGCTCGCGAAGGCGTCAGCACTGCCAATGACTTTGTTAACTGATCCAGCGCTTCCAGAGCAGGCTTGCTCCCACAGTTCAGAACTCCCTGTTTAATCCGTTTTTTCTGCAACAGCCCAGCAAAAAAAATACGTTTCTTAGACGTTTTTCGCCTATTTAAAGACGATTCTTGAAATTGACACACAGTTCAGGGCGCGGCTACGATTCGGCCCAACGCCTGTGGCTAACCGCCATGACTCAAAATAAGGAGCAGGCCCGCCATGACGTTAACGTCGGCGGGCTTTTTTGTTTCGGGGTGAATACAAGAGTGCAGAAAGCGCCGTTTCAGCCGTTCGACACAGCGCGTTTCAACCCGTAATAAGGAAAACAAAATGTTGAACAAGCGAATCAGTCTGATCGCACTGGGGATGTTGAGTGCTACACAGGCCATGGCTAACGACCAGGCCGAATCCAAGGGTTTCGTTGAAGACAGCAGCCTGAAAGTGCTGCTGCGCAACGCCTACATCAATCGTGATTACAAAGACGGTAACAAGGACAAGGCCGAATGGGGCCAAGCGGCCATCGGTACGTTCTCGTCGGGCTTCACCCAAGGCACCGTAGGTGTCGGTGTGGACGCTTTCGGTCTGTACGCATTGCGCCTGGACGGCGGCAAGGGCCGTAGCGGCGCCGGCGGCATCGACTTCTTCAAACAGGAAAATGATGGTCGCGCGAACCACGACATCGCCAAGGGCGGTGCTGCGGTCAAGTTCCGTGTGTCCAACACTGTACTGACCTACGGCGACCAGATGCCGGCCCTGCCGGTGCTGAGCTACGACAACGTGCGTCTGCTGCCGGAAAGCTATACCGGTACTTTGATCACCTCCCGTGAGATCAAAGGCCTGGAATTAAACGCCGGGCGTTTCACTGCCGAGTCGCGCAAAAGCGATGAAGGCCGTGACAGCGGCGGTCTGAAGTCGATCAACGTGTTGGGCGGCAGCTATCAGTTCACCGAAAACTTCAAAGGCGCGCTGTACGCCTCCGACGTTGAGGACGTCTTGAAGAAACAGTACGTGAATGCCAACTATGTGATTCCGTTCAACAAGGATCAGTCGCTGACCCTGGATTTCAACGGTTATCGCACCAAGCTGGACAGCTCGTACGTACGCGAAAACACCGTGCCGGGCGAAAGCATCGTCACCGGTCGCGACAACAAGATCTGGAGCCTGGCAGCCACCTTCGCCACCGGCCCGCACTCGTTCACCATGGCGCATCAGCGTTCCACCGGCGACAGCAACCTCGGTTATGCCTACGGCGGCTACCAGAAAGATCAGGGCCGTGTCGGCGACGGTGGTAACTCCATCTATCTGGCCAACTCCTACTGGTCTGACTTCAACGCCGAAGACGAACGCAGCTGGCAGCTGGGTTACGGTCTGGACTTTGGTTCGTTCGGCGTTCCGGGTCTGAGCTACAACTTCGCTTACGTGCGCGGCGACAACATCACCACGTCCACCAGCGAAGGCGGCACCGAGCGCGAAATCTTCAACCAGTTCAAGTACGTCGTGCAGAGTGGCCCGGCCAAAGACCTGAGCGTGAAGTTGCGCAGCTCGATCCTGCGCGTGTCGCAGAAATCCAGCGAGTACAACGTCAGCGGTAACGAGCTGCGTGTATTCGTGGACTATCCGATCAACATCTTCTGATGATCGATCCGCTGTAAGAGAAATGAGAAAACCTCGATTCGATCGGGGTTTTTTTTCGCCGGTTCTTCAGCGAAAACCGCAAATAACCGGTGTTTTTGTCATGTAAAACTCGTTTTTCAAGCGCTGCAGATTCCGTTTCAAGCAGTGCTTCAAATGCCTGAAATTCTTTCTCATGGACGCAAATTCTCCACCCAATAGATTAGGGCGTTCAACGCAGCGGAGAATTTGGTAATGATCGTTTTGAACAGAGAAGTGGGCGAATCGCTACGGCGCGACAAGTTTGTCAACGTCCAGGGTGGTGACTTCAATCTCTACGGTCATTTTGCCGACTTCGTCAGACTGACCAAAAGTTGGGAAAACATGGAGCCAGACAGCTACTACGGTCAGGCCGAAGCCGGCATGCGTTATCGTCGTTACAGCGACTTTGAATACAACCCGAAAACCCGCGAGCTCAAGCAACTTGAGCATCGCGCTTATGTGCAATCGAAAGAGAACAACGCTTACGTCGGTGGCGTGGTGCGCCACTTCCAGGACTTTTCCGAGGAAGTGATCTCCTCGCCGGTGATGCGCAGCCTGATCGACACCGATTTCGAAGTGTACAAAAGTGTCCTGCCGGAAGAGTTGCACGATGAAATCTGGCAGTGCCAGATCCATCAGATCCGCATCGAGATCAAACCCGGCAAACAGCTGGAAATCACTCCTGAAGGTATTCATTGCGACGGCTATCCGTTCAGCGGTGTGCACTTCTGGGGCCGCAGTAACGTAGAGGGTGCCGAGAGTCGACTGTACGACATCCACGAGCATCAGCTGGCGGCGACCACCTACGAGGAAATTCTCGATACCACCTTCTTCCTCGATCGCGACATGCGCCACTACGTGACCCCGGCGCGCAATACCCACACCCATGCCATGGCGTACCGGCAGATTCTGGCGATTTCCTTCTCGCGGCCCGGGACCGCTTTCGACATTGTTCGCTAATCAGATCACCCCAATCGACGGCGTCGAGTGCTCGACGCCAGTGGTACTGCGCCGCGCCACCGCCAAGGATGCGCAACGCATGGAGCGCTTCTTCCGCCAGTTCGACGAAGTGTCGTTCTGCGAATGGCAGGACGCCAAATGCCTGCGCGGCGTGTTGATCCAGAAAACCACCACGGCGTATCTGGCGTTCGATGTGGCTGGCGAGATCGTCGGCGCGGTGCTCGGCGGCATGCTCGGCAGTCGCGGCACGATCAATCATCTGGCCGTGAGCCCGCGCTACCGCAGCCAGGGCGTGGGCCAGCGTCTGGTTGAAGCAGCGTCGTCCGACATGAAACGGGTCGGGGTGCTGCGGATGTTTCTGTTCGTCGACGATGCTAACCTCGCGGGCAAGCGATTCTGGACTGCCCAGGGTTTTTGCGAGCCTCACGGCGAACGAACATTTGAGAGGGATCTATGAATGAAAGGTCCGGCAGCGCGCCGCTGATGGCGACTCATCAGCCGTCGCGCACGTTTGCCGAAGCCAGCCCGGTGGTCGCCGGGTATTTCACCGTGTCGTTTGTCTTCGGGCTGATGGCGGTCAACGCCGGTCTGCCGATGTGGCTGCCAGTAGCGATGTGCTTGTTTGTCTATGCCGGCGCCTCGCAGTTCGCCGCGCTGGCGCTGATCTCCAGCGGCGCCTCGCTGACCACCATTGTGCTGACCACTTTCCTGATCAATGCGCGGCACATGCTGATGTCGGTGTACATGGCCAAGGCGCTGCGCGCCCTTGGTTTGAGCCGCATGGAGCGTTGGGCTTACGCCGGTGGCCTGACGGATGAATCCTTCGCCTTTCACAGCGTCAAGCTTGGCACGGGCGCACCGGTCAATGTGCGTTACCTGATCGGCTTCAACCTGTTCTGTCACACCTCGTGGGTGCTCGGCGGTCTGCTCGGTGCGGTCTGCGCGCAGTACGCGGCGCACTTGATCAAGTATCAGCTCGACTACGCGCTGACGGCGATGATGCTCTACGTGCTGGTCTCGCTGTGCAACACGCGCAACAAACTGATTGCCGCCGCTGCCGCCGTGGTCTGCATGGGTGCGCTGAGCCTGATCGGCAGTTCGCCCTTCAACGTATTTATCGCCACGTTCGTGGGCTGCGGAGTGGGTGTATGCCTGACCAAACGTTCCTGATTCTGGTGGTGGTGCTGATGATGGCGGTGACATTCCTGCCGCGCGCCTTGCCACTGCAGATCAACACCGAACACTGGCCGCCCTTCGTGGCGCGGGCGCTGGAATATCTGCCGGTGGCGATCGTCGCTGCGATCAGCCTCACACCCCTGTTGGTCAAGGATCGGCAGATCCAGCTCGATCGCCCGGAATTCTATGCTGCGATTCCGACGTTGCTATGTGCGTATTTCAGCAAAAACCTCTTTCTCAGTGTGGCGGTGGGGACGGCTGCGTACATTGCGCTCGGCTCGTTCATGTAGCGGCAGATCAACGACGTCGTTCAGCGCCTGGTGCGACAGCTCCGGATTGTTTACCGCCAGGCGCACTTCGAGGAAATCCTCGAAACCGGGAAAAATCGTCAGACCGTTCTTCTGCGCCGCTTCACGCGAGACCATGCCGACCGCATCCATCTGCGTGATCAACGACAGCGTCAGGGTTTCGCTGCAGGAATAGACCATGCGCTGGCCGTTCTCGTGATTGCCTAGCCCGGCGTCGAGAAACCGCAAGAAGCTGTGGGAATACGGACAATCTTCCGCAGGACGCACCTGAAACTTGTTGCCCAGCAAGGTCAGCGGATCGTTTTCCTGACCGCAATGCGCACCGACCACCTGCACCTGCACCTCTGGCAGCACGATGCTCGGCAGCCCCGGCCGCTGCGGGCCGATCAGCACGGCAAGGTCAAAATCTTCGTTCTTCAGCTTGCTGAGGTTTTCCATCGACTCGGCGTAGCTGAATTCCATCTGGTAATCGGGAAACACCTCAATCAGGCGTCCGATCATGCGTCGGTTGAAATCAGGCGACAGGGTGTTGTTCAACGCCACCTTCAACGTGCGCTGCCCGGGCACCTTCAGCGCCTCGACCTTTTCTTCCATCTGTCGCGTGGCGATCAACACTTTGTCGATGTAAGGCGTGAGCTCCGTACCTTGCGGCGTCAGCGTCAGGCCCTTGTTGGAGCGGCGAAACAAGCGGAAACCGAACTGCTCTTCGACCTTGTTCAACTGTGCGGCCAACGCCTGCACGGTCAGGCACGAATGCTCGGCTGCGGCCGACAACGAGCCGGTCTGCACGATGCGCATGAGGTTGCGTAAGGTTCTGCTATCCATGGGTAATGCCCTCTGAAGTGGGCTGGGTATTGTTGTTTACGAAACGACCGAAACGGCGCCATATGCCGGCTATATTCCTGCACCTGAGCATAGTTGTCGCGGATTTAGTAGCGAATTGATTTCCCCGCCGATGGCTGGAGGCTGACAGAGGATCGGGGTTTTTGGTGAAGTGGGGGTGATGAAGGTCAAAAAAGTGCGTGGTTTTGGTGCGCGGGGAGATTTTTTTCGAAGAGAAACAGCTTACATCTTCCTAGCTTTTTGCCTGCGTCATACGCAGATAGGTCTCAGGTAAAGTAACGATTCAGCTGATAGCGCCCAACAGTCAAAGGAGTTGAAATGGATGTCTGGCATGCGAGCCATGGTGGTAGATAACCACCTATCAACTTCGCATTGACCCACAAAGATCACTCCGAACACAATGCAGAGGTAGCGCTGATGTAGCTACAAAACCACGATGAGGTAATTGAAATGGCTGCACTACTGAAAACTACCGATGTGCGCTGCCGCATTGATGAGGATTTGAAAGCGCGTGCCACTGAAGTCTTGAACGCTTGCGGGCTGAGCATTAGCGACGCCATGCGACTTTTTCTGCGACAGGTTGTTGCTACTCAGGGGCTTCCCTTCGAGGTGCGAGTTCCATCGGAGAAGACGGCCCGCGCAATGATGGAAGCACGAGAAATCCGTCAGCGTTTCGACTCGATAGACGACATGCTAAGGAATGCTGATGGCGAAACAGGAGAAAACGCAAAAACGCGCTGATCGGCCTAAACAGTGTGCACAGACTTCTGAATTCAAGAAGTCTTGGGATCGTTTAGGGAGTCATTCAGAACTGTTTAAATAGCGCAGAAAAACATAAGCCGACTTAACTCCGGCTTCTGTGCGTGTGATTGTTACGATTCGTTCATTTGTGTATCAAAACGCTAAAAAATTACAGTTATGTACTAGTCTTCAGCTAAGACAAAAAATCAGGAGGCGTCTATGCCTACCTCATCCCCAGCTCTCACCCCACGCGAACAACTCGACGCCCCCGAAGCCGGTCGCGTCGCGCTGAAGTTCTTCTTTAACCTCATGGAGCGCTGGGGCTGCAGCGCTGAGCAGCAACGCACATTGCTGGGCGGTGTCGGTAACACCACCTTCTATAAATACAAACACCTGCCGAACGTACGTCTGCCTAACGATACCCTTGAGCGCATCTCTTATCTGATGGGCATTCACAAGGCGCTGAGCATCATCTTCAGCAATAGCCGTGAGCGCGCCTACAAGTGGGTCAGCAGCCCGAACACTGCGGCACCGTTCAATGGCAAAACCGCCCTGGATTACATGCTGGCGGGCCGAGTGGTCGATATCGCCGATGTGCGCCGCTACCTCGACGGAGTGCGCGGTTGAAAGCGCCGGCGCCGGTGGATGTGCCATGGCCGCGGGCGTATCGCATCGTCAACAGCAGCTTCCCGCCGATTGCGCTGTTCGAAGATGTCCTCGATCCCGAGGACCTCGAAGTTGCCTACGCCATCGAAGCGCTGACCAATGATCGCCTGATCGAACAGGCCGGCGTACTCGCCCGCGTACGTCCCGAAGATCGCCTGTCCGGCCCCGGTTCCAGCCCGGTGATGGCTGCGTTCACTCACGTCGGCAAACGCAGCCGTTTCAGTGACGGCACCTTCGGCGTCTATTACGCCGCCAGCAGCCAGGCTGCGGCCATCGCCGAAACCTGTTTTCACCAAGAACGCTTTCTTGCCGCGACCCGGGAAGCCGATCTCGAATTGACCATGCGTACCTATATCAATCAGGTGACCAAACCGCTGCATGATGTCCGCCATGGCTTTGATCACTTGCATCAGCCTGATCCTGAAGCCTATGGCCCATCACAGCTGTTCGCGCGGCAACTGCGCGACGCCGAGTCGTGGGGCTTGCTCTATAACAGCGTGCGGTTGCCTGGGCATGAATGCGTTGCGGCGTTCCGTCCGCCTGCGGTTTCGATTCCGAAGCAGGGCAAGCATTTGCGCTATGTCTGGAGCGCAAGTGAGGGCAGGATTTCGTTTGTGTTCGAGGTCAGTCAGGTCTGAATTATCGCTTTGACTTTGTCGAGCGTTGTGACAGGAATGACGCTGGATGGAATTCGCGAAGAGGGCGACAAGTTGTAAACGGCAAACTCTTTGCCGACGACTTTGTCGGACATGAGTTTCAGAGATGGAAGTATTCTGGAATGAAAATGCTGATCCAGACCGCACGGCGAGATAGAGCTTCCATCAGTCTCGTAAAAGCGCCCCGCGGACTGGTTCATATCCGCTCCCACCAAAATCACCTTTGAAAAGCCTGCGTGATAGGCAAGTTGGAGTGCGAGATACAAGACTGTGCGGGCATCAAAAAAACCATGGGCTAGGTTTTTGCTGAATCCGATACTGCGGTTTCGGCTACCCCAAACAGCGCGACTACGTACCAGATCCTGGTTGTCGCGCAGTAGCCATTCAGTCAAGGTTGGTTTGGGCGCTTTCTTGAGCAAATAGAGATCACCTGTCGGTTCAACAATCAGTTCCTGAGCCTGGTTAGCCCACACAGCTACACGCTGACTAGTGCGCATCGCATAGGCAAACAGTTCAGGTTGTTGTAGCGAAAAACTGGTATCGGTGCATGCGTAGAAGAACGGCTTTATGCCTGTTCCCATGAACATGGATATCGCGCCGTTCACCGTGATCATCGGGATGTCGGCAAACTGTTCAATGGGAAAGTCCTTCGCGGAGTTGCCCGACGCGATAATGAATACAGCGCCTTGAGCAATGTTTCGACAGTCAGAAAAGTCCCTGATTTGCGAACGTGCGGAGCCGTTTGGCGTTTCTGATGTTGAGTTCATCGATGGTCTCTTGGTCCATGTCATGCATTCAGCCCGTTGTGCTGACGTGATGAAGCGGGATGACTCTTCCACAGCGCCGCGCTTTGTAAGGGAGTGTTGCGCTCGGCGTTAGTTCCCAATTGGCTGCGGGGCGGCCGATGCGTTGGCCAAGAACGCTCCAGTGGCTGGCGGGTTGTCTGGATAGATGCAGGAGGGAAGTCGGATATGTCCCCGCACCAAGGGACCTTGAGGAAGGCCGGCATGTTTTCGGCAGGCCTGAAATGCAAAAAGCCCTCGCATCAACGAGGGCTTCGAATGGCGGTTTGCATCAATGCCTTTCTGGTGGCGAATCCATTACTTTCACCACATCATCGATCAGTGCCTTGCTTGGCTCGTGCAGATACTGCGAGGCATAAGCGCGGACTTTGCAGGATTGGGAACAGGGGCACAGGCAGCCGACGGGTGCAGCGCAGACTCTCTTGCGGGTGGCAAGTCAGCATCCTGAGGCGTTGCGGGATCTGCATATTGCTTGATACCACTAAAACCTTTCGCCTGGCGTCTGCTACTGAATACAACGAAGCCCCTGCATTTCTGCAGGGGCTTCGTTTTGTATGGCGTCAGCACCAAAATCGTAAAAAAGAATTCAGGTTGCGACTCTGTCACTAATTGAAAAGCGTGGTCTGTCCCCAATTCTGTTTCTCCGGGCGCAATGGCGAAAGAACAAGACCTCTGGCTTCCCTTACTCCAAACACCATTGCGATTGCCGTTTCCAGTCATCTGGAAATCCCATAAGTTTCAAATCACCCGGTTCCCTCTTGTCCATTATTTCGGCCAAGTGAAATTTCCACTGGCTGTCTGGACTGATCAAATCGGTTAAATACGCCAGCATCGTTAGTACTATAAATAGCCGCTGCTTGGGTTGAGGCCGATTGCCAGGCGCATTTTGGATGACCCATTCTTTTGGTAAGGATGGTCGAATCGAGAGCTCTCTGTTCCATAGTCGTGAGTGGTGGGCGCAGCAGTTTCGAATGAAGGTCAGAGTGTGGAGCCAGGAGGCCAGTACTTCGAAGGGGAGATTAAATCTGCTCGCGATCGCTTTCTTGTCGACGCTTTTGCCTATGGCATTGAACATCGTGGATACCGTCCCAAGGCTGAGCTCTTCCAGAACAGCCCAAGCGGGCGGCAACTCGGGATGGGCATAGGTTGATCCGTAGAATCGAAAATAGTTATCGCGCATGCGATTTTCAATTCGCTGGTGCTGGACCTGATCAACTCGGCTGCTCTTTTTTATACGATCAATCTCACGTCCCAGTTTGTTGCGCTCCTTGCCCAGTTGATCTCGCAGGGGCCGCAATAAATCGCCATGTGAATATGAAGAAGAGAAGATTGACGCGTCAGCTATCCAGTCAGGCCCGTACTTAGGGCACATGTGATTGCTGATAGTCGCTCGTATGGCGACTTCGACACGTTCGATAGCATCCATGGTTATGCGTCGCAACGAGCCATCGAAGCGGTAGATGTCGACGACTGCTTTCAGAGTGCTACCAGGTTTGAAGGTGTGTTCAGGGTTTGTTTCCTGAAAAGGGCGCATGTATGGACTCAAGCGAAACAGCGTGACCACTTCCAGGAAACGCATGGCGCGCTCGTCATTTGCGACTTGCAGGCCTCGTTGCTTTAGCAGTTCCAATTGCTGTTCTACGCTGAGGGCCGGCTTGTCGAAGGGCCTCATGTAGTTTTCTCCAGGCAAAAAAAACCCGCACGATTTGAGCTTGCTGACTGGGTCAACCTAGGCTTGGCGGGTGTATTGGGGTGCATTATAGGTAGGTGCAAGAGCCCGTCAATGTTGGGCTGATGTGAAATTGTAACGGGTCCAGGCACGCGGGCAGAGTAGGGGGCTGCTGGTTGAGATAAGGCGTCGTTTGTTTTGTCGCAGCGATGCGGACCTCCTGGTGAGCTCCAAGCGCCAGAAACAACAAAGCCCCTGCATTTCTGCAGGGGCTTTGTTTTGTATGGTGCCGGCACCAGGAGTCGAACCCGGGACCTACTGATTACAAGTCAGTTGCTCTACCAACTGAGCTATACCGGCGTGTGGGCGACGATTATAGCGATTGGGTAGATCCTGTAAACCCCTGAATTCAGACTATTTTTGCATTCCGGAAAAATCAGGCCCAGCGCAAATTTATGCGCTGCTTTTATACCTCGCGCGTAGTAAGACATTTATACAGGGCGTACGGGTCAGCTTCGGCTTTCATGACCCCACAATTATTCACTCGGCTAGCCCAATATTCGTCGGTTATGTCGTTTTGATTGGCAGCTTATGCACAACTGAGGGGCGCGGATACTGGCTTATGCGAGGTGTTGTGAACCCATTCTCATCTTGTTCGCAAATCCCTGTTTTACAGGTTTTTTATTCATGTGAACAAAAAATGACCAGTGTTGTTAAAGCGACGAAACAGGCGCAGATATTGGATCCACAGCAAATCCATCAACAGAGTTATCCACAGGTTGTAACGTTTTAGGCGCGCTCGGCGAGCAGCAGTAAGTTACGCGGTGTGAGTGAGGCGTCGCAAAAGGTGCCGAGGCGTACGACGTATCCCTGTTCTGCGAGGAAAAGCGCCCGATCCAGATTCAGCCAGAGCTCAAGCGGTCGGCGGAACAAACCGCAAAGCAATTCGAGATTGCGAACTTCGGCCAACCGCTGCCAACCGGTTGCTTCGAGTGCGGGCCAATCTGCCTCACCGATTGTGGATAACTCTTTGAGCACAGCCAGATCGCGACAGTAATCGGCGAACGGTTTGTCCAGCCAGGCGCTGGGCAGGGAGGGCGTTGGCAGGTATTCATCGACGCCGCGCACTTGCCGTTGCAGCAGGTCAAAAGCCAGGCGACGAGCCATCGATGTGTCACGCTGGCGCCGGACGCGCGCACCGGCGGTGACGGTTTCGTTCATCGGCAGCGCCAGATCTTCCAGCGAGAGCTGTAGAAGCGATGCCGATCCTGCGCAGGACAAGGCCTGGTATTCGTTACGACTGATGCGGTTGTAACAGCACGGTGCGATCGCCATTTGATGGCAGCCGGCAGCACTGGCCAAATGCATCAAGCGCACGTGCAGATCACCGCAGGCGTGGAGGGCGACGGGGGTGTGGGCGGCGTTCAATACGGCCGGGGCGTCTGCCGCGAGTACATCCTGTTCGACATGCAGGGCGTGCAAGTGATGACGCTGACTCAGTGCCTGACCGCTGGCGACCAATAAAGGATCGTATTCAACGCAAGTCAGTTGCTGCCCCGACCCCAGTAAGCGCCGTCCCAAATGCCCTTTGCCTGAACACCAATCCAACCAATGCGTCGGTGGCGAAGCGAAAGACAATCGACGGGCAAACGCTTCAATCTGCTGCCACTTGCGTCCGGGCACATCGACATTCAAGCGATGCCCGGCAGCCTCAAGCGCATGCCCCGGCAACTCACCGACCGCACTCAACTCTGCCGACAACTTCGCCAATGAAGCGAACGGCTCAGGCGCATCCACGAGTTCAGCAGGATGGTGATGCGCGCGTTCTGCATCTTCCAGCGACCGCCCGCGTAGCCACGCAGACAACTCCGGGTAGGACGCTTCCCATGGAAGTTGTAGGTGAGTGAACGGTCGAGGTTTCCACAGCGCCTGATGCTCAATCAAATAAGCATCCAGCGCGGTGAAGCGGGCGAGTAGGGCCTCGCCCGTCAGCACGTGGGAAGTATCAGCGGCCTTGGCAGGCATCGACGCGCAGCCAGCGTTCCAGCAGCTTGAAGCCGCGAACCAGCACGTAAGCCATGACCAGATAGAACACACCGGCGGCGAAGAAGATCTCCACCGGCAGATAAGTGCGGGCAATGATCGTGCGGGCCATGCCGGTGAGTTCCAGCAGGGTCACGGTGCTGGCCAGGGCGCTGGCCTTGAGCATCAGGATCACTTCGTTGCTGTAGGCCGGCAGGCCGATGCGCGCAGCACGCGGGAGGATGATGTAGAACATCGCTTTCGGTCTGGACATGCCCAACGCTCGCGCGGCTTCAATTTCGCCCGGTGGAATCGCCTGAATGGCACCGCGCAGAATCTCGGCGATGTACGCCGCCGTGTGCAACGTCATGGTCACGGTCGCGCACCAGAACGGATCGCGCAGGTAGGGCCACAACGCGCTTTCACGCACCGCGTCGAACTGCGCCAGGCCGTAATAGACCAGGAACAGCTGCACCAGCAGCGGCGTGCCACGGAAAAAGAAGATGTAGGCGTAAGGCAGCGAGCGCACGTACCACAGCTTCGAAGAGCGGGCGATGCCCAGCGGAATGGCGAGCAGCAGGCCGGCAATGACCGCGATGGCGACCAGTTCCAGCGTCAGGGTCGCGCCCTGTGCCAGTTTTGGCAGCCACTTGATGATGACTTCCCAGTTCATTGCGCGCTCCTCGCAAAGCCGCGGGCGGCGCGTTTTTCCAGGAAGTGCATGCCGGTCATCGCCAGCACTGTCAGGCCGAGGTACATGATCGCCGCGACCATATAGAAGGTGAACGGTTGTTTTGACACGGTCACACCGATCTGCGCGTGACGCATGATTTCTTCCAGACCGATGACCGATACCAGCGCGGTGTCTTTCATCAGGATCATGAACAGGTTGCCCAGGCCCGGCAGGGCGATGCGCCACATCTGCGGCATGATCAGCCGGGTGAAAATCCGCCATTTCGACAGGCCCAGGGCCTGGCCGGCTTCACGGTGGCCCTTGGGAATGGCCAGCAGGGCGCCACGAAACACTTCCGTGGCGTACGCGCCGAAGCACAGACCCAGTGCGATGACACCGGCGGCAAAGGCGTTGAGTTGCAGGTCGGGGTTGCCGAAGTACTCACCGAGGGCGCGCATCAGGTTGACCGTACCGAAGTAGATCAACAGCACCCAAAGCAATTCCGGGACGCCGCGCACCAGTGTCGAGTAGGTACCGCCAAGCCATTGCAGCGGCTTGTACGGGGAAGTCTTGGCCAAGGCGCCGAGCAGGCCGAGCACCAGGCCCAGGCACAGGGCGGTGAGGGCCAGTTGGACGGTCATCAGCGCACCAGCGGCGAGCGCCGGGCCGAATCCGTAGAGGTCGATAATCATGGGTTTCTGTTCAAATTGCGGCAGGCAAAGTCGGGAGCCGGCGCCGCTTCATCGCGGCGCCGGTCCCACAGGTCAGATCAATAGATGCTGAACGGGAAGTACTTGTCGTTGATTTTCTTGTAGGTACCGTCAGCGACGATTTCCTTCAGGGCGGCGTTCAGCTTGTTGCGCAGTTCGTTGTCACCCTTGCGCACGGCGATACCGATCTTGTCGCTTTCCTCTACCGGGTCGCCCTTGAACTCGTAGTTCTTGCCAGCGTCGGTTTTCAGCCAGTCGTAGTTGGCGTACTTGTCGGCGAGGATTGCGTCGACACGGCCGGAGGTCAGATCGAGGTAGGCGTTTTCCTGGGTGTCGTAGAGGCTGACCTTGATATCGTCACCGTAGGTGTCTTCCAGCCAGGTGCCGGCCAGCGTTGCGCGCTGGGTGCCGATGGTTTTGCCCTTGAGCGAGTCCTTGTCGGTCTTGAAGTCGACGTTTTTCGGCGCGATGAACTGCAATTTGTTCGAGTAGTACGGGTCGGTAAAGTCCACCGCGGCTTTGCGCTCTTCGGTGATCGACAGCGAGGAAATCAGGAAATCGAACTTCTTCGCGTTCAGCGCCGGAATGATGCCGTCCCAGTCGGAAGTGACGACGGAACATTCGGCTTTCATCTTCGCGCACAGGGCGTCGCCGATTTCCTTGTCGAAGCCGACCACCTGGCCGCTGGCGTCTTTATTGTTGAACGGCGGGTAGGCCGCTTCGATGCCCATCTTCAGGGTTTCAGCCATGGCACCGGCGCTGAACGCGAGGGTGACGGCGGCGGCCAGGAAGACCTTTTTGAAATTCTGCATGCATGTTGCTCCGTTAGCGGTTGCTGGACATGAATTGTTTGCAGCGCGCCGAAAGCGGGTTGTCGAACACCTGCTGTGGCGATCCTTGCTCTTCTATAAGGCCCTGATGAAGGAACACCACTTCGCTGGAAACCTGGCGGGCGAAGCCCATTTCGTGGGTCACGAGCAGCATGGTGCGGCCTTCTTCGGCCAATGCGCGGATGACACTAAGTACTTCCTGAACCATTTCCGGGTCAAGCGCGGAGGTCGGTTCGTCGAACAGGATCACCTTCGGCTGCATCGCCAGCGTGCGGGCAATCGCTGCGCGTTGTTGCTGACCACCGGACAATTGCGCCGGGTAGGCGTGGCGCTTGTCGGCGATGCCGACCTTGGCCAGCAACGCTTCGGCGACTTCGATGGCCTCGGCCTTGCTCTGGCCGAGCACGCGGCGCGGGGCTTCGATGACGTTGTCGAGCACGCTCATGTGCGGCCACAGATTAAAGTTTTGAAATACAAAACCAATCTCCGAGCGCAGGCGGTTGATCTGTTTGCCGTCAGCGGCGACCAGTTCGCCGTTCTTCGCGGCTTTGAGCTTGAGTTCTTCACCGGCCACCAGGATCTGGCCCTGGTGCGGGTTTTCCAACAGGTTGATGCAGCGCAGGAACGTGGACTTGCCGGAACCGGAAGAGCCGAGGATCGATATCACGTCGCCGTCGCGGGCGGTCAGCGAGATGCCTTTGAGCACCTCCAGCTGTCCGTAGCGTTTGTGCAAGTTGCGGATTTCCAGCGCGGGCGTGGCCTCAGCCATGTGCGTTCCTCATATATGTTGCGCTCCTGCTGTTGGCGGGCCTTCCTGGCGAGGCGGCCAAGCTAGCATAGCGTTTCAATGGCAGCCAACAGCGCTACGAGCGGTAAACGGGTGGCATGTGGCGGGTTGTCGCATCGGCGCAGCAGACTGTCGCCCCATCAACAACCGAACGGGTGTTTGATCGTGCAAACCCGTGGGTGCCGCGTAAAAAAAGGCGCGATGTTGCCAGCTTTGGCGGGGTGTTGGAAGCGCTATCCGGCCGAACGTTCCTTATTCGCCCTTTTTCTGTGCGCCGCACACTTTTTCTGTGTGTTTCTGGTGCGCGGATTCGTCTTGAAAGTGAGTCGCCGGGTAACGTTCTGGCGAATAGCCATTAAACTCAAGGACTTGCATCGGATGCCGGAGCCCCCGGCCCTCAAGGACTTGAAACATTTTGGCGCAAATATTGCGTGCAGAATAAGGAACAGGCCGTTGGATTCTTTTTACGAGAAAGAATTTTCAGACGCGCCGGACGCACTCGCTTTCCTTGCAAAGGTAGTCTCTATGAGCAGTACCCCAAGCTCCACTGGCCTCGAACAGGGGCTCAAACCGCGTCATGTGACCATGTTGTCGATCGCCGGTGTGATCGGCGCCGGTCTGTTCGTCGGCTCCGGCCACGCCATTGCTGCCGCCGGCCCGGCCGTGCTGCTGGCCTACGCCGCTGCCGGTACTCTGGTGGTGCTGGTGATGCGCATGCTCGGCGAGATGGCCGTGGCTTCGCCGGACACCGGTTCGTTCTCGACTTACGCTGATCGCGCGATCGGTCACTGGGCCGGATTCACCATCGGCTGGCTGTACTGGTGGTTCTGGGTGTTGGTGATTCCGCTGGAAGCCAACGCCGCCGCGACCATCCTGCATGCGTGGTTCCCGGGTGTCGACATTTGGGCTTTCGCGCTGGTGATCACCATGCTGCTGACCGTGACCAACCTGTTCAGCGTGAAGAATTACGGTGAGTTCGAGTTCTGGTTCGCCCTGATCAAGGTGCTTGCGATCATCGGCTTCATCGGCCTCGGCCTTGCAGCGATTTTCGGCTTCCTGCCGACCAGCCAGGTCAGTGGCGTTTCGCACCTGTTCGACAGCGGCGGCTTTCTGCCCAATGGCATGGGTGCTGTGCTGGGCGCGATCCTGACCACCATGTTCTCGTTCATGGGGACCGAAATCGTCACCATCGCGGCGGCGGAATCGAAAGACCCGGGCAAGCAGATTTCCAAGGCGACCAATTCGGTGATCTGGCGGATCGGCCTGTTCTATCTGGTGTCGATTTTCATCGTGGTTGCGCTGGTGCCGTGGAACGATTCTACCTTGGCCAACCTCGGTTCCTACCAGACCGTACTTGAGCGCATGGGCATTCCCAACGCCAAGATGATCGTCGACATCGTCGTACTGGTCGCAGTGACCAGTTGCCTGAACTCGGCGCTGTACACCTCGTCGCGCATGCTGTTCTCCCTCGGCAAGCGCGGTGACGCCCCGGCCATGTCGACCCGCACCAACAAGAGCGGTACGCCTTACTGGGCGGTGATGTTGTCGACCGGCGCAGCGTTCCTCTGCACCTTCGCCAACTATGTGGCTCCGGCCGCGGTGTTTGAATTCCTCCTGGCCAGCTCCGGCGCCATCGCCCTGCTGGTGTACCTGGTGATCGCCTTCTCGCAACTGCGCATGCGGAAACAGCGCATGGCGCGCGGCGAGAAAATCGTCTTCAGCATGTGGCTGTTCCCGGGGCTGACCTGGGCGGTGATCATCTTCATTGTCGCCGCGCTGACCATCATGCTGTTCCAGGAAGCCCACCGCGTGGAAATCCTTGCCACGGGCCTGCTGAGTCTGATGGTGGTGGCTGCCGGTCTGCTGGTGTCGCGCCGGCGCAAGCTGGAGAAACGTGGTGCGGTGGTGTTGAACTGAGTCGTAACGCGTGATGTAAAAACGGCCGCTGTCAGGGATGACTAGCGGCCGTTTTTGTTTCTGAGCTTTCCAGTCAGGTTAAACCCAGTCCTCGATTCGCAAACCGGAAACGCGTTCAAACTCCCGTACGTTGTTCGTCACTACAATGAGTCCAAGTGAGCGTGCGTGGCCAGCGATCATTTGGTCGTATGGCCCGATCGGCGTTCCAGCCTTCGCGAGTTCAGATCGAACCATCCCGGCCTGTGCGGCTGCGTCGTTATCGAAAGGCAAGACATCCAGTCGCGCGACAAATCCTTCAACAATTGCCAGATTTTTCTCCGGGGCCGCCGACTTTTCAGCACCGTAAATAAGCTCCATAAGCGTGATAGCGCTGATGCACAACTGCCCGGAATGTCGATTGAAGGCTTCCCGGACAATTTGTGGTTTGTTCTTGATGGTGAAGATGCAGATATTTGTATCCAGCATGTACTTGATCATCAGAACGACTCGCGCTCCTGTTCAGTGGATTGCTCACGGTTAGCCATGAAATCAGGGCTGACGCTGTCGCCATCAAACCAGCTATCCCAGCTTTCTCCAGCAGGCGTAATGACGCGTGTTCTGCCAATCGCGATGACTTCCACTCGTTTAACGTCGCCGGGCATCGCAACTGCCTTTGGCAGTCGGACTGCCTGACTTCTGTTGCTCATGAAAATTGTGGTCTGCTCCATATTCGAGCTCCCGGGTCTGTTCCTGTGATTAGCTCAGGATAGATCGTGCTGGGGATATGTCAATGGGATATACATCGTCACCGGACAAAGAGTAGCTAGGCCATCCAAACAAAAACGGCCGCTGTCAGGGATGACTAGCGGCCGTTTTTTGTTTCTGAGAAGCGCTTATTCGCTCTTGTCTTCCTGGGGCTCTACCGACTTGCCATAAGCATCCAGCGCCACGCCGAAATCCGTAATGAACTGCGGCTCGCTCAGCCAGGCCTGGGCCTGTTCGATGGTCATGCCGTCGGCCCACATGCGGTAGTCGATGAGCATATCGGCGGCCAGGTGGGTGGCGGCCATGCCTTCGTTGTCGGCGTTTTCCATGTCGAGCAGTTCAGGATGGTCGACGATGATGAAGGCCAGTTCGCGCAGCAGGGTCAGCAGCATTTCGTTGCGGCTGACGGCTTCGGCGTCGCGCATTTTGCTGAACATCGCCAGGGTGTATTCCGGGATCGGCTCGGCGAGGTGGCCGAGCTCTTCGTCCTGATCCAGCGGTTTGCGCCCGACCATACGGATCTGCTTGGCTTTGGCCTTGGCGCGTTTGGCGCGTTTCTGTTGCTTGTTCAGGGATGCCATGGGAGCTCAGTTCTTCTGTTGGGTTTGTGCCGCGATCGCGTCGGATGCCGCTACATAGTCAGCTTGGAATGCCGGAGATTCGATCCACGCCAGCGCGCCGGCCTCGTCGGTTTCCTGCGACCATTGGCGATACTCGATCAGCGCGGCGAGGATGAAATCCATCGCGCCTTCTTCGCCTTCCTGCTCGTACACCAGTTCCAGCAGCGGATCTTCGAGGAACGCGCTGCACATGGCCTGTTGGCTGATCTTTTCGGCGTCGATCATTGTCTTGAACAGCTCGGTCAAGTCCACCGATTCGAAGTCGATGCGGTCGTCGTTCGGGTCCAGCTCGACCGGCGCTTCGGCGCGCTTGGTGCGGTTCTGCTTGGCCTTGGCTTTGGCCCGGGTGGCGCGTTTTTGCTGCTTGTTGGCGGAGGCCATGATGTGTTCCGTCGTGCGTTGAGAGGGGCTCAGCTGCGTGGCACTTGTCGGCCGGGTGTATCGGCGGCCAGTGCGCCGGTCTGCAGCCAGGTCAGAGCAATGGGCCATAGTGTGGCTTGGTATGCGCTGCGAAAAAAGCCGAAATGTCCGACTTGTCGTTCGCCGATGTCCTGCGGCGCAATGCGCAGATGGGTTTTTGCCGCGTTGCTGAAGTAGCCGAGCAGGCGTTCGATCGCCGGGATCGTTCCGTAAGGATCATCGCTGAGGCTGATGGCGAGGGTCTGCGCGCGGACGCCATCGAAGGGCAGGGCGCCCGCCTTTTTCATCAGCACCCGACCGCTTGGACGATCCTCGTACCGTGCAGTGGGTGTGCTCCAGTCGCAGACTACGCCGGTTGGCGTGTCCTCCAGCCAGCCGATCCGCTTGCCTGGAAAATAGCCGCAGAGCAGCGTCATCAAAGGCATGATCACATGCCACTTGCCGAACATCCGCCAGCGCTGTTCAGGGGCGTAATCACGCCAATAAGCGAACTGCGCACCGACGGTTACCAACCGTCGGATCACCTTGCCCGACTCCGCCAAGCCCGCCGCGCAACCGCCGAAACTATGGGCGACCACATCGATTGGCTGACCGGGAAACTCCCGCTGCGCGCGTTTGAGCATCGCTTCGAAATCCAGAGCGCCCCAGTCAGTCCACGAAGCGCACAGCCCTTTGATCGATTCGCTGCGTGATTCGCCAATGCCCCGGTAATCGTAGGTCATCACATCGCAGCCATGGCTGAACAGGTAGGCCGCGAACCGTGAATAGTGCCGACAGCGCACCGAGGTGGCGGCGTTGATGATGACCACCGGACGCTGTGGATCGGGCGAGCTGTGGCGCCAGGTGAAGCCGCCGAGTGCGTAGCCGTCGACTGCGGTTTCCTTGAAGGGCGTAGCTTTAGTTACAGTCAAAGCAGCTTGGCTCAACTCTGGGTCGCCCACATCGGATGTCTGCTGACAGCTCATGGTGCTTGACCTCGGCGGTTAGGTGCCAACCATAGTCGCCGCGCTGATCAAGAACAATCCGGCCGGTTCATTCACTGGATTGAATGAGCATGCGTTCTTCGATCAACGCCTGTTCGCGGTTGAGTTCAGCACGTAACTCTTCTTCGCTCGGCAGTATCGTCTTGTAGCTGCTGGCGAACAGTTGCTCATTGCCTTTGAGCATGGAATAGCGCGCCACCGAGTCATTGCTTTCCGCGCTCAGAATGATACCGACGGTTGGCTTGTCACCTTCGCTGCGCTTGAGCTCGTCGTACATGCGCACATACATGTCCATCTGCCCGACATCGCGGGCGCTGAGCTTGCCGCGTTTCAGGTCGATGATCACGAAGCACTTGAGCAGGTAGTTGTAGAACACCAGATCGATATAGAGGTCGACGCCGTCAGTGCTGATGCGTTGTTGGCGGGCGACAAAGGAAAAGCCTTTGCCAAGTTCAAGCAGAAAGCTTTGCAAGTGATCGATGAGGGCTTGTTCGAGTCCGCTTTCCCTGACTTTGCCTGCCGAGGGCAGGCCGAGGAATTCGAGCATGACCGGATCGCGAATGAATTCCCGCGGATTGCATTTCATCGCGTCGATGTTGGTCGTGGCTTCCTCCACCACCTCGGCTTTGTCCTGACTCATCAGCAGGCGCTCGTAGTAGAGCGTCAGGATCTGACGATCAAGGGCGCGGCTTGACCAGTTGAGGTCGGCGCATTCGTTCATGTACCACAGGCGCGCTTTCTCGTTCTCGACGCGTAGCAGGCGGCGGTAGTGGGTCCAGCTCAATTCGGAACGCACTGCGTTCCAAATTGGAAAAGACTGATAAAAGCTACGCATATATCGCAGATTGCGCTCATCAAATCCCTTCCCGAATTGCCCCGTTAGATCCTTCGCCAGCAGCGCGAGCAACTGCTGGCCATAACCCGCACGCTGAGCGCCTTTCTGTTCGAAATCGACGATATGCCGGCCGATTTGCCAACAGGTCTGCACCTGAATCGTATCGACCGCGCGTAGCACTTTTTGCCGCGCCTGGCGAATCAGCTCGCCCAGCAGTGAATCGATTTTATGGTCTTGCGTATCAGCAGGTTTGAGCTGGCTCATCGGGTCTTCCGCATTCTGGAAACAGAGACGCAAGCATGCCGGGGAAGGCGGCGCAGGTATGTCGGGCGAACCTGCGAGTTCGGAAGGAAGGGTGGGACAGGCGTTGCAGGACATTGCCACCGGAAGGCGCGTAACAGGGTAAATGTCCGTAGTCCATTTCGTGCTTTTGCCCAGTCAATCGCCGCAGAGTTGGCAGCGCTGCGGTGAGCGATCTGGTGTTGCGCTGGAATGAAAGAACAGGCAGGTAAGAGGCTGCTTCAAAAAAGCGCCCCAGTTGCATCATCGCGAGCGCTTGCCCTTCGGCCTCTGCTCACGCACCCGCCCTTTGCGATAAATCCACAGCCCGAACACACCGATGGCCAACATGAACGCGGTCCAGAAGCTCTGCCACATGAACTCGAACCAGTATCGCCGAGGTTGCAGTGCCAAGGTGTAGGTGCTGCGCGGTCCGCGATTGTTGGTGGTGATGGAACCGCTGATCCAGCTTTCGATAAGCATGTAGATAGAAAGACACACGGCTAAGGCAATCAGCACCCCAGCGAGCACCGTCAGCCAGAATGTCCAGCGGCTCGGGCGATACGGCGGGGGATGCGGCAAGCGAATACGGGATCTTTTCTGATTCATAAGCGAGGCTCGCGCAAGTCGGTCAGGAAACTGCCAGCTCTTGCAGCTGTTCAGTCGGCATCTGCCGCGGGCTCGTCGGGCGTGCGGCAAGGTGGGCGCATTCGGCGATCACCTTGAGAATGCCGATCACCGCCGGGGTCAGCATAGTGCCGAGGCAAATGCGCACGCCTGTGGAAGCCTGGCCATCGGCGAAAAATATGCCGCTGCCAGCCACGTGGCAACCACGCTCCGTGGCCAGTTGCTGCAGCGCAGACATGTCGGTGTGTGCCGGCATTTCGACCCAGTGGATGAAGCCGCCGCGCGGTGGCACATAGACGGTCCCGAGCGGGAAATCCGTGCGCACCAGTGCTTCGACAAAACTCGCCAGCGAGGACAGTTGCGACCTCAATCTGGCGCAGTGCTCGTCCATGTAGCCACGGCCGATGAATTCATTGAGAACATTTTGCGCCAGGCTGGAAACGGCCAGGTTGCGCGAAAACATCTGCGCGAGGATGGCATTGCGGTATTTGCCGGCCAGACACCAGCCGACGCGATAACCCGGCGCGATGGTTTTGGAAAAGGACGAGCAGTAGATCGTCTGGCCGCTGCTGTCGTAGCTCTTGAGGGCGCGCGGTCGATCAGCTTCGGGCACCAGGTCGAAGAAGATGTCGTCTTCGATGATCGGCACATCCGCTTCCCGGGCGATCCTTGAAAGTCGCGCGCGCGCTTCGTCGGGCATGATGAAGCCACGCGGATTCTGCAGCGTCGGGTTGAGAAAAATCACCGCGACCTTTTTTTGCTTCAGGGCTTCTTCCAGATGATCGACATCCAGGCCCGTGCGGCCGTCGGTGCGGATCGGCAAGGCGCGCATGCCCAGGCGTTCGATGGTCTGCAGAATGCCGTAATAGGTCGGGGTTTCGATGGCGACTGTAGCGCCTTTCGACGCGACGGCTCCGAGGGCCAGTTCCAGAGCGATGGTGTCGCCCGAGGTCACCAGAATGTCGTCCGGCCCGCATACCACTCCGCGAGTCAGCATCAGGCCGGCAATACGCCTTCGCAGCGCGGGAAGGCCGGGTGGCGCGACCAGGCCGCTCAGCGTGTTGTCAGTCTTGGCGGCCAGCACCGAGAGGCATTTGTTGAGCAACACGTTGGGCGTGAGATCGCTGTGCAGGACGGCCGAATTCAGCGATGCGGTGGTGCGCGAGGCCGCCTCGGAGAGCATCGCAACCACCGCATGATTGACGTTGACGGTGACACTGGAAAAGTCGAAAGCGCCGGACGGTTTTGCCCGCCCTGATGCCGAGACGAAGTAGCCGACGCGCGGCACCGTCGAGACGTAGGCGTCGGCCTCGAGATCGGCCAGCGCCCGCTGCACCGTGGTGATGCTGGTCTCGAACATCCGCGCCAGAACGCGGATTGACGGCAGTTTCGCTTCGGCCGCCAGGTCACCGCTGTCGATCTGGCGAATAATCCAGTCCTTGACTATCCGCCAGCGCTTGTCCGGCAAATCAAACCTGTCCATAAGTTCTCTGTGATGATTCGAAACAATTCACAGAAAGTAGAGCAAAACGATCCCCGTTGCAGCAACTATGACGATGTTCAGCGCCACCAGACCGAAGGCGAAGCGGATCAGGCTGTTTTCTTCCTGGCGGTTGGCCCCGGCAAGTCCGGTGATCAATGACAGGATCGACAGCGAGCCAAGTGCGCCATGGCCGGCGGCGCTGTTGACCATTGCCGCCAGCCACGCCCCGTGTTCGCTGCTCAGCGCGGCAATGGACGGCATCACCAGCGTGTTGCCGCCGACGTTGGAGCCGGTGACATAGCCGGCAATCCCTGCCAGCAGGGCGATCGTCGGTGCCAGCGAAATACCCGACATGGATTGCAACGCGCTTTGCGCCTCGACGAGGAATCCAGCGTTGACCATCACCTGAGACAGCAGCAGGAACAGGAAGATTGTCGTGACCGGAAACTTCGCCCGGTTGAACAGCGCTGGCCACGGGAAACCCGCGCTCGCGGTTTGCCTGAACGCCATCAGCACGGTCACGATCAGCAGCGCCAGCCCTGGAGACGCCAGCGGCTTCCATGAAACGTGTTCGCCCCTGACAACCCACAGGCCATCCCAGCCCGACAGCACGAACAGTCCGCGCGACGCCACAATCACTCCCAGCAAGGCCAGATAAGGCCATGCCGCGCTCGGCCAGCGCACCAGTTTTTTCCGTTGCGCCCAGGAGATGCCCAGGCCGACGCAAGCCACGGCCAGCCCGGCCAGCACACCGGAAACTTCCGGGCCGACCCACAGGTTGACGCAATACAGCACGGCAACGAACAGGGCGGTCACGACGATCAGCCCCAGCCACGGAGTAATCCTGCGGATGCCGGCCTGCCACAAGGCCAGCGACGCCAGGCAGAGGAACACCGGCGCGCTGATCAGCGCCGAATGGCTACCGAGGGTTTGCGCCGGCAGGTGCGCCAGCAGGGCGCCGATTACCGTCGCCAGACCCAGCGTGCCCCACGGCATGATCACCATGCCGGCGAGGGCGATTTTCATCCCCGACTGGCGAGTGAAAAGCCCCATCAGCAGCGGCACCGTGGCGATCAGCGAAACGCCGAAGCCGGTCATCGCTTCCAGCAGCGGCGCCAGGCCCAGCACGATGAAAATCACCTGCGCCGGGGGTGTCCAGCCGAGTTCCTTGACCCACGCGCCGATGGCCTGTGGCGCGCCGCCGCGCTCGACCAGAATGACGAAGGCCAGCCCCGGGACGATGACGCACGCGGTGCTGAGAAACAGGATCGTGGTGTCCTGAAAAATCGCCGAGGAGATGGCCGCCGACACCGGCCCGGCAGCGCCCAGTGCCCACAGCACCAGCACCAGCACCACACCGGCCAGCGCGGCCTGTACCGGCGGACGCCGGAGGATCAGGATCAGCGCGATCACCAGCGCGATCGGTGACATTTGCAGCAAGAGAGAGCTCATAGCGGTTTCCTTGGCTTAATCGTGCGTCTGTCCGCTGTACTCGGTCGCCCGCATGGACGCGCGCTGGCAGAACGTCTGATACCACTCGCTCAGGCGTGCTTGCGCCGAGAAGTCCGAGAGTTGACGGAAAGCGATCCAGTCCAGCGCGGTCGCCAAGGCGAGGTGGCCAACGGTGATCGGGCCATTGAGGTCGACGTGTTCTTCGATGAAGCGATACGCCTCCTTGAGTTTGTAGGCCTGGCCGTCCGCGTACGCCGGATAGCGCAAAGCCTCGGGGCGCCGCTCGACTTCCCAGCGCAGCTTGATGCCGACGTCGCACATGCCCTGCGCCAATGCCTGCAGGCGCAGCGCCTTGTAGCGCTCGGGGCCGCTTGCCGGGATGAATTTACGGCCGTTGCTCAGGTCATCGAGGTATTCGCAAATCACGATGGAATCGAACAGTGCGGTGTCGTCGGGCAGCATCAGCATCGGCACTTTACCCAAGGGGTTGGCCTGGTAAATGGTCGCGTTCGGTGAAGTCGGGCTGGTCTCGTGATGTATCACCTCAAGGCTCGATGCGATGCCAAGTTCGTGAGCCAGCACCAACACCTTGCGGGCGTACGGCGAATGCGTCTGATAGTAGAGTTTCATGCGCGAGTTCCTGTCTCAAGGATGGCGGTGGCGACTCGATGGGCGTCCATGAACAGCCGCGAAGGTGCGCCCGCCGAGGTGACGTAGTAGTTGTAATAACAGGAGCCTTCAGCGAGCGGACCCAGCACCCAGATGTCACGCACCGTTTCGCCGCTGTTCGACTTGGGGTTGGACGCCGCGTCGACATCGATGCCGTCGATGCCCGGCACATCGGTGCGTGGACGCACAAGGCCCAGGCGCGCGAGGTCGCGCACAGGTGCGCAGTCGCTGTGGGTGACGCCGCTGCTCTGCACGTAACCGGCGACTCGCTTGAAGTGATCGATCGCGGGGCGTGAGCCGGGCTTGAGGAAGGTCAGCAGGCCGGCATCACACAGCGCGAGCAGATCGGCGTGGCGCTCCTTCTGCGGGCCGGCGACCAGACGGTTGATCGCCTTGTGCCAGCGGCCATAGAACTGCCGATGCGAATCTTCGGTGAGCCCATCGAAATCGACCGCCTCACGCAGCCGGTCGCGCAAGTCGCGCCAGACTTCGATGGCGGCTTTGATCGGCGACGCGCCGCGTCCCAGACGTGCTTCATGCAAGTCGGCTTCGAGGGTGTCGTAAATCCATGCGTGATAGTTGTAAGGCGTCACGCTGTCGGGCAGTGCGTGGCAGATCAGCTCCAGCGGACTGATTGCGCCGGCAATCGCTTCGAACTCGCGCAGCAAGGCTTCACAAGCGGCCACACCGGCAGGGCCGACAACGCTGACGGTTCTGAGCTGCTCAAGCAGCTGTTGCGGCGCTGAGGGTTTATGCAGGACGGCGACCGCAGCGGCACGCATCTCCAGCAGCATCAGCGGCAGAATGTCCCGTTCGAAATCCAGTCGGCGGTTGTGCGCGTTGACCCGCAACGATTCGATACGCTCGCTCGTGAGCAGCACGGCGCTATGGCGGGGGCAGCCGATCAAGCCATTGGGACGCGTGCGAAACGGCAGCCCGTCCCGCGACTGAATGAAGATCACCGGCTCCTGACCCGAAGGCTGGTAAGTGTGACTGCCATCAGCCATGGGTTTGTAGATCCCGCCTCTGCCAGCCGTCAGCGCCGCCAGGGTGTCCATGGCGCCCAGGCCCAACCCTTCGATCAACACCGTTTCGCCGGGCTCGACGGTGGTGAGGCTGCCCGGCAGCGGGTAAACGTTGTCGACCCGGTTCTGCCCCGCCAGGCGCAGGCGTCCGGTGTGGCCAACGGTCAGCACCAGACGATCCACCGTCACCGCAGCGCCTTCGGCGGTCAGCAGAATGTATTGATGATTCTCGTTGCGCTCGACCGCCGTGACCTGATGCCGATTCAGATTGACCGTGACCCAAGCGGGTGCGGTCGCGAGGATCCGCGAGAAGGCGTCGGCCAGATAAGCGCCGAGCAGGTGCCGTGGCAGAAAATCCTCCGGCTCGACGTCGCGACCGTCGGCGGCGAGCAGGCCGCTGTCGGGGTCAACCTTGACGCGCTGTGCTCGGCACCACGCGAGAAAGTCCGGCCCTGGTCGTTCCCGGGCGTCGGTCAGATCACCGAACGCTGCTGCGTCGGGAAATACCCCGAGCTGACCGGCGACGGTGTTGAGCAACAGGTAGTCCGGTTGATCGGGCCAGTGCGCGCCGCTGCCGAGCACGTTGGGCTCGAAGATGTCGATGACGACCGGTTGTTGCGGACGTTCCTCGGCGCGGCTCAACAGGCGCTCGAATACCGACAATCCGCGCGAACCGCAGCCGATCAGGCCGATGTGCACAGGCGCGTTCACCATCTGCGCTCCTCGCCAAAAAATGACGGGATGGCAATTGCCGTCCCGGCTGCCACCGCAATGTCGTGGATCATCCGGCCAATCGCGAGATCGAGAATGCCCATGCCGAATGGCGAATAGATCAGCGGTTTGTCCTGGGGGAGGTGCAGGTCACCGCGAATCAGCTGCGCCACTGTGCCGGTGACAAAGTCGCGATGGCCGTATTGCTGCTCGGCCAGATGCGGTGAGGTATTGGCCTTCAGGCAATGGGTGATGTCGTCGAAGTAGTTGTAACTTTCCTCGATGATTTCGGCGCCGATATCCCGCAGCGAGATGTTCAGAACAATCTGCCCCGGGCGGAACGTGCCCTGGCCTTTTACGTAGGGCTCGCCCGCGCTGGTGGCGAACACCACGATGTCGGCTGTCAGTGCGTCTTCGAGCGACAGCAGACGCACATCCGGCAGGCCCAGTTGTTCGCCAAATTCCGCGAGGGCTTGCGCCGATTCGGCGTTGAGATCGTGAATGCCCACGCTGTCGAAGGACCAGTCGTCCGCGACGAAAGTCTCGAGGATATTTCTTGAGATTACCCCGCCACCAATGATCGAAAGTGTCGCCGCGTGGCGGTTCTGGCCATTCAGCCACCAGGCACCCAATACCGCCGACGCCGCCGTGCGCACGGCACTGATCAGCGCACCTTCGAGCAGGGCGTAGGGATAACCGGTCTGCGGGTCGTTGAGAATCAGCACGGCAGATGCGCGCGGAATGCCTGACTTGATGTTGTCGGGATAACTGGCAATCCACTTGATCCCGGAGACGGATTGATCGCCCTCGCTGTCGACGATGGCCGCCGGCAGCGCAATGATCCGGTTCGCCGGTTGCGCAGGGAAACGCAGAAAATAACTGTCGGGGTTAACGGTTTCGCCACGCTCGTGGGTCAGGTAGGTCTGCGCCACCATGTCGATGGTTGCATGCCGCAGCCCGTTGAGGATGTCTTTGACGACAGCGCCGGGGATGACGTGGAACGGCTGGATCGGATTCTGTGTGGTCATGAGGATTACGCCGAGAGTGCCAGAGCGATTTCAGGGAAAAGGGGCTGCAGTGCGGTTGCGCCGATCCGCTGGGTGACCCAGTCGTCGGAGTAGATGGTTTCGAGATAGCGCTCACCCATGTCGGGGGAGATCGCCACCACGACATCGTCGGGCCGGATATGCGGCGCCCACTGGCGGATGCCGGCGAGCACAGTGCCGGTGGAGCCGCCGAAGAGCAGGCCGTAGCGTTGCGCCAGCCAACGGCAGACCTTGATCGTCTGTTCCTCGGGAATCGACAGGAAGTCGTGAATGCCCGACGACTCGAATATCTCCGGCAGGCGGCTGGTGCCGAGCCCCGGGATATGGCGCGTGCCGCCCGGCAGGCCGAACGTCACCGAGCCGACGGTATCGACGGCAATGACTTTGGTCTGCGGATGATGTTCGGCGAAGTAGTTCTTGCAGCCCATCAGCGTGCCGGTGGTTCCCGCGCCGACGAACAGGTAATCCACCTGGGGAAACTTGCGCGCGATGGACCTGGCAGTCGCTTGATAGTGGGCGAGGGGGTTGGTCGGATTCTTGTACTGGTTGAGCCAGATGTAGTCGGCGTTGTCAGCGACCAGTTGTTCGATCAGGCGAATCCGCGAATTCAGGTAACCGCCGTTCTCGTCACGCTGATCGACCATGAGCATTTGCGCGCCAAGGGCTTGAATCAGCTTGCGGTTCGGCGCGGAAATATTCGGGTCGATTACGCAAACGAACTTGTAGCCCTTGGCCGCGCAGACCATGGCCAGCGCAACGCCCAGATTCCCCGATGAGGATTCGATAAGGCGTGTCTTGTGGTTGATCAGTCCGCGGACTTCAAGATCAGTGATCAGCGCGTGCGCGGTCTTCAGCTTGATGGAGCCGGCGGGATTCAGTCCTTCGATTTTCAGCTGGATCGTTGCGCTGCAAAGATCGCCGATCTGCACATAACTGTCTTCATTGATGAGTTGCTTGATCATACGTCGTCCGTTTCGCTCTTTTGCCGGGCGCACGGGGGCGCCAGCATTCATCCTGGAATGTTTGAAAAGCACTAACTGCAGTTCGCCTGTGGGTTGGGTTCAGATTTTTTTGCTGGACAGGAAGTGACCTTGCGGGCGACGCCGATCGATTCAAAAAATCAGGGTTTGCGCTCTGAGGGCTACAGGAGTCCAGAGTGTTGCGGGGCGCAAAGTAGAGCCAGTCATTGGCTCGCCAAGGCTTGCTTGAAGTATTGGCGAAACGCCATCTACACGGAGAGATACAGATTTCGGGTTTTTTCCAGTACAGCTGGAATCCGGGTGTATCGAAGGGGACGAGGGGAGGGGAATCAAATCGCAGGCATAAAAAAACCCTGAATCTTGCGATTCAGGGTTTTCGGTATTTGGTGCCCAGAGACGGAATCGAACCGCCGACACGGGGATTTTCAATCCCCTGCTCTACCGACTGAGCTATCTGGGCAACGGGGCGCATTAAAAGGGTTTTTCGGATTTACGTCAACGACTTTTTGAAAATTTCTTAAATTAATTCCGTCGCTTACGAAATATACCGGTTATTCGGCTGGCGGCACGTAGCCTTCGGCCTTGGCGTATTCCTCGCCGGAGAAGTACTTGTCCATTTCGCCCTGCAGGTATTTGCGATCGTCGGCGTTCATCATGTTCAGGCGCTTTTCGTTGATCAGCAGGGTCTGGTGTTTCTGCCAGTCGGCCCAGGCCTTGGCCGAGACGTGGTCAAAAATATCCTGGCCCTTGGCGCCCGGGAAAGGGGCGCGCTCCAGCGCGGGCAGTTCTTCTTTGTACTTGCGGCACATTACGGTGCGGGTCATGGCGACTCTCCTGCATTCAATACGGCGGCCGCGCGTTCGAGCAAGGTCTTGACCGGGGCAGCAAGGCCCAGGCGCGGCGGGGTGGCGAGGTTATACCAGAGCCAGTCGGCCTCGGCCACGTGATGGCTGGCTTCCTGCACCTGAACCAGCCACGGTTCGATGGACAACTGGAAGTGGCTGAAGGTGTGAATCAGGCTCGGCAGCGCCTGCTGCTGACCCATGGTCAGCGAGTGCTGATCGGCCAGATGCTGCAGATCTTCCAGATCATCCAGTTCCGGCAGGCTCCACAAACCGCCCCACAGTCCCGTCGACGGGCGGCGGTAAAGCAGAATCGCGCCTTCGCCGTTGGCGAGCATCGGCATCAGCGTGCGTTTCTGCGGGATGGCCTTGCGTGGCTTGGGAATCGGATAACGTGTTTCCAGACCAAGCATGTGCGCTTCACAGCCACGCTTGAGCGGGCACAGCAGACAGCTCGGCTTGCTGCGCGTGCAGAGTGTGGCGCCAAGATCCATCATCGCCTGGGTGTAAGCGTTGACCCGATCGTGCGGGGTGAAGCGCTCGGCGTTGGCCCACAGCTGTTTGGCGACTTTCGGTTCGCCGGGGTAGCCCTCTTGCGCCGTGAAGCGCGCCAGCACGCGTTTGACGTTGCCGTCGAGGATCGGCGCGCGCAGGCCCATGCTGATGCTGGCGATCGCCCCCGCGGTGGACAGGCCGATGCCCGGCAGCTCGGTGAGTTTTTCCACGTCGCGCGGGAATTCGCCAGCGTACTGGCTGACGACGATCTTCGCGGTCTTCTGCAGATTGCGTGCGCGAGTGTAGTAACCCAGCCCGGTCCACAGGTGCAGCACCTCGTCTTCCGGCGCTTCGGCCAGCGCTTCGACTGTTGGCAGCGCCGCCATGAAACGCTCGAAATAGTTGAGCACGGTGCTGACCTGAGTCTGCTGCAACATGATCTCGGACACCCAGACCCGGTACGGATTGATGTCCTGCTGCCACGGCAAATCGTGGCGGCCATGGCGGTCGAACCATTCCAGCACCGCCGTGGAAAACTGCTCCGCTGTCATCGCTTGAACAGCCCCTTCAATGCGTTTTTCAGTTCCGGACTGACTTTGTCGCCCAATTTCTCGTCGATCTTTTCGCTGAGTTTGTTGCCGGCCATTTTGCTGGCGACCTGACCAAGGCGGTCATTGTCGACGCGACAGGCCTTGGCCCCCAGTTCCAGCGGGCCACGGCAGCGCAGCGGCCACTCGATGCCGACGAACTTCTCGCCGACCTGACAGGCCGGGTCAGGCATGGCGCTGGTGTCGCCCTCGACGATGATGCCGACGCGGTAATCCATGCCGAGCACGCGCAGGTCGATGTCGCCGTCACCGTTGACGGTCATGCCAGGGATACGCACTTTCAGGTCGGGGTTGCTGGCGACGCCGTTGCGCACGGTCAGGTTGCCCTTGAGCTCCTCGAACGGCGTGTCCTTGCCTCGTGGCTCGCCGCTCAGGGTCTTGCGGTTGAGGGTGGCGATGCCTTTGCACAATTGCTGTTCAAGATTGGCGTTGAGCAGCACGCCGTTGTTGATGACGAAACTGGCGTTGCCGTTGAGCGTGTCGATCAGCGCCTGCTGGCTGTTGCCGCTGCCGGTGAGGCTGCTGGTCAGCGTTACCAGACCTTTGACCGGCGGAGTCTTGCCTTGGCTTTCGATGATTTTTTCAGCCGGCACACGGTTGAGCCGGGTCTGCAGGTTGAGCACCGGCGCGCTTGGGCGTACGTCGAGTGTGCCGTTGGCGACGAAGCCGCCGTTGTACAGATCACCGCTCAGGTTAGTCAGCGTCAGCAAGCCGCCCTGGCCGGTGGCTTTGAGCGCGGCGTTCTGGATCGGCAGCTTGTCGAGGGTCAGTTGGCCGAAGGTCAGGTCGGCATCGACGTCGAGTTTGGCCAGGCGTTCGACCGGCAGCAGACGCTCGGTGCTCCAGGCGGTTTTGCTCGGTTTGTCCGGCAGCGGCGTGGTGCCTGCGACGGCGCCAGCCTCGGTGCTGGCGACTTCGGCCTGACGGGTTTGCGTGGCGTTGTTGGCCTGGGCCGATTTCGGTGGCAGGTAACGGTCGACGTTGAACGTGTCGGCCTTGAGAATCGCGCGCAGCGATTGTTTGGCGAAGTCCTCGATGGCGATGCGGCCGCTGAAGCTGCTGTCATCGAGTTTCAGGTTGATATTGTCGAACGACAGACTGGTCGGGGTGGCCGCAACGCGGCTGACCAGTTCGACCTTGCTCAGGCTGCCTTCGCCCATCGCCGGCAGTGTCTGGCCGATGCTGTCGACGAATTTCGCCAGATCGAACTGGGCGATGGAAATGCCGCCGCTGATCTGTGGCGTCTTGTCGAGGTCGTTGGCTTTCAACTCGCCCAGGGCGCGCAACTGGTTGGCGGAAATTTTGATGCCGGTCCATTCGGCGACGTTCGCCGCTTTATCCAGCAATAACTGGCCTTGAGCAGAGAAGGTCATGGTCTTGCCTTGCAGCGGATCGCCAGCGAGCTCGCCGGTCAGCTTCAGATCTTCGAACTTGTAGCGCTGCAGGGCGCGCTCGAAGCGCAGCTCGCCGTTGAGCTCGGTGCGCACGCGCAGCACCGGTTGATTGGTGCCGAGGAACGCGGTGGCTTTCACCGGGATATTGGTCGAATCGTGTACCGGGCCGGTGCTCAACTGAATGCTTTCGGCACTGAACTGCTTGCCGGTCAGCTCATCGGTGTATTCAACGCGGGCGTTGTTGACGGTCAGGCTGTCGATGTCGAGGCGGATCGGTTGCGCCGGTTTTTCCACGGCGACGGTCGGCTCGCTGGCGGTCGTGCCCGTTGTGGCGGGTGGCGTCGAGCCGGGTGCCACTGGCACCTTGCCGATGTCTTCCCAGTTGCCGTGGCCGTTCTTGTCGCGGTTCAGGCGCAGGTTGAGGCCTTCGACGCGCACGTCGCTCATCTGCACTTCGCGGCGCAACAACGGCAGCACGCGCACGGACAGGCCGAGCATCTGCAAGTCGGCAAACGGTTCGGCAGGCTTGGCCAGGGTGGCGACGCTGGCTTCGTGCAGTTCCAGACCAAGCCACGGGAACAGGCTCCAGCCGATATCGCCATTGAGCGTCAGCTCGATGTGGGCCTTGTCGCGGGCAATCTGGCGGATCTCGTCTTTATAGTCGTTGGGATCGAAGAGGTGGGTCAGGGCAAAGCCTGCCGCCACAATGATCAGCAACAGCCCGAGAAGTACCAGACCCAGGATTTTGCCGAACGCTTTCATGGGCGAGTCCTTGTAGTTAGTCGAATTGGTCATATGGCCGGGGAGTATAGCGCTGCCGGCGCCCGGTTCGGTGTGGCGTCATCTGCCGAGGGTCGGCGGCGGCACCTGCAACTTCGCCACAGGGCCTGCGCTTGAGGATGCCCGGCGGGCGCCAGAGGGCGCAATCCGGCCCCCGCTTGCGACGCCATTTTTTGCGCTTGGTTCACCCGTCGTTCAGTCACGCCCAGACGACGGGTAACTTTTCGCACGCATAAATGGGACAAGTAGCAAGCGGCGTGGTGCCTTTGCAGACGCGGGGTTGGCGGCTTCCCGAGTCGTACGAGAACAGATGACTTGAAAAAAGGTGATATCAGTTTGGTTTTTCTGTCACCTGAGAATGGTAACCTTCGCCAGTTCGTCCGCCCGTCTGCGACTTAACGTCGCGCCTTCAAGGAGCTTCACCTAAAAAAACGGTCATGCCTGCGTGCATAAGGCCGAGGGTGAGCAGTGGCTGGCGAACCATACTAACAATTGGGGGATACACAATGAGCACGAGCATCACGGCGGACGGCCTCAAAGCCGACCAGCCTGCGTTCCTGTCCAAGGAACGCATCATCGCCAAGCCCGGTTTCAACCGCTGGCTGGTTCCACCGGCCGCTTTGGCCATTCACCTGTGCATCGGCATGGCCTACGGCTTCTCGGTGTTCTGGTTGCCGCTGTCCAAGGCACTCGGCGTTACCGCGCCGGTGGCTTGCGCGCCGGACATGAGCTTCATCGCACAGGTATTTTCGTCGAACTGCGACTGGCCGATCTCCATGCTCGGCTGGATCTACACGCTGTTCTTCATCTTCCTCGGCTGCTCGGCAGCGATCTGGGGTGGCTGGCTGGAACACGCCGGGCCTCGTAAAGCGGGCGTGGTCTCGGCCTTGTGCTGGTGCGGCGGTCTGCTGATTTCCGCGCTGGGTATCTATACCCACCAGATCTGGCTGATGTGGATCGGCTCCGGCGTGATCGGCGGTATCGGTCTGGGCCTGGGCTATATCTCGCCGGTGTCGACCCTGATCAAGTGGTTCCCGGACAAGCGCGGCATGGCAACCGGCATGGCGATCATGGGCTTCGGTGGCGGCGCGATGGTCGGTGCACCGTTGGCGACTGCGCTGATGAGCCACTTCGCATCGCCAGAAGGCGTGGGCGTATGGCAGAGCTTCGTGGCCATGGCGGCCATTTACTTCGTGTTCATGATCGGTGGCGCATTGTCCTACCGCGTGCCGCCAACCGGCTGGAAGCCTGAAGGCTGGACCGCTCCGGCGAAGAAAGCTTCCAACGCGATGATCACCAACCGTCACGTCCACGTGAATGTAGCGTGGAAAACTCCGCAATTCCGTCTGGTCTGGCTGGTGCTGTGCCTGAACGTGTCGGCGGGTATCGGTATCCTCGGCATGGCTTCGCCACTGTTGCAGGAAGTGTTCGGCGGCAAACTGCTGGGCGTCGATGTGCCGTTCGGCCAACTCGACGCGGGCCAACTGGCCTCGATCGCAGCGATCGCGGCGGGCTTCACCGGTCTGCTGAGCCTGTTCAACATCGGTGGCCGCTTCTTCTGGGCTTCGTTCTCCGACTACCTGGGGCGCAAGAACACTTACTTCGTGTTCTTCGCGCTGGGTTTTGCCCTGTACGCGCTGATTCCGAACATGGGCCATCTGGGCAACGTTGCGCTGTTCGTGGCGGCTTTCTGCATCATCCTGTCGATGTACGGCGGTGGTTTTGCCACGGTTCCGGCATATCTGGCCGACCTGTTCGGTACGCAGATGGTCGGTGCGATCCACGGTCGTCTGCTGACTGCCTGGGCCGCTGCCGGTGTGCTCGGTCCGGTGCTGGTGAACTACCTGCGTGAATATCAGTTGAGCATCGGCGTGGAACGCGCTGCCGCTTACGACATCACCCTGTACATCCTCGCCGGCCTGCTGGTTCTGGGCTTTCTGTGCAATCTGATGGTGCGCCCGGTGGCCGACAAGTACTTCATGACCGACGCGGAACTGGCCGCCGAACAGGCGCTGGGCCACGACAAAGGTGCTGACGCCAGCACCGTTCTGGAGTGGAAAGCCGCGCCGGGCACCAAGCCTCTGGCGATCGCGGCATGGCTGGTGGTGGGTATTCCGTTGGCGTGGGGTGTGTGGGTGACCCTGCAGAAGACGGCGGTACTGTTTCACTAAGGTGTTAGCTGAATAAACGCCGAACCTGTGGGAGCGAGCCTGCTCGCGAAGACGGAGCACCGGTCGACATCAATGTTGGCTGGCCTGCCGCATTCGCGAGCAGGCTCGCTCCCACATTTGTTTATGGCATGCCTGTACTGGCTTGTATGGACATGTCTACCCGCGACAGCCGGGCGTTCTATCCGTCAGGCATCTCACCTCTCGTGTTTCTGTTTGCCTCCTGCGTGCCTATAATGGCTGCCTTTTTCGCCCAATGATTTTGCGGAGCTGGTGATGGCCGAACGTAAGGCGTCTGTCGAGCGCGACACTCTGGAAACCCAGATCAAAGCCTCGATCAACCTTGATGGCACCGGAAAGGCCCGATTCGATATCGGTGTACCTTTTCTTGAGCACATGCTGGATCAGATTGCCCGTCACGGGTTGATCGACCTGGATATCGAATGCAAGGGCGATCTGCATATCGACGACCACCATACGGTGGAAGACGTCGGTATCACCCTCGGCCAGGCGTTCGCCAAAGCCATCGGCGACAAGAAAGGCATCCGTCGCTACGGCCATGCCTACGTGCCGCTCGATGAAGCGCTGTCGCGCGTGGTGATCGATTTCTCCGGTCGCCCGGGCCTGCAGATGCACGTGCCGTACACCCGCGCCACCGTCGGCGGTTTCGACGTTGACCTGTTCCAGGAGTTTTTCCAGGGCTTCGTCAACCACGCGCTGGTCAGCGTGCACATCGATAACCTGCGCGGCACCAACACTCACCACCAGATCGAAACCGTGTTCAAGGCTTTCGGCCGCGCGCTGCGCATGGCCGTCGAGCTTGACGAGCGCATGGCCGGGCAAATGCCGTCGACCAAAGGCGTTCTGTAATGCAGACGGTTGCAGTTATCGACTACGGCATGGGCAATCTGCACTCGGTGGCCAAAGCGCTCGAGCACGTCGGCGCCGGCAAGGTGCTGATTACCAGCGACGCGAACGTGATTCGAGAAGCCGACCGTGTGGTATTCCCGGGCGTTGGCGCGATTCGCGATTGCATGGCGGAGATCCGTCGCCTCGGCTTCGACTCGCTGGTCCGTGAGGTCAGCCAGGATCGGCCGTTCCTCGGCATCTGCGTCGGCATGCAAGCCTTGCTCGATACCAGCGAAGAGAACGCCGGCGTCGACTGCATCGGCCTGTTTCCGGGCGCGGTGAAATTCTTCGGCAAGGATCTGCACGAAGACGGCGAGCACCTCAAAGTCCCGCACATGGGCTGGAACGAGGTAAAGCAGAAGATCAGTCACCCGCTGTGGCATGACATCCCGGATCTGGCGCGTTTCTACTTCGTGCACAGCTACTACATCGCCGCCGCCAATGCGCGGCAGGTGGTGGGCAGCGGTCATTACGGTGTCGATTTCGCCGCAGCGCTGGCCGACGGTTCGCGTTTCGCCGTGCAGTTCCACCCGGAGAAAAGCCATACCCACGGCCTGCAACTGCTGCAGAACTTCGCTGCGTGGGACGGTCGCTGGTAAATGGCTGTCAAGAAGTCCAGACCGCCGATCCTGACCCTCACTCCCGAGCAGGAGAGCGAGGCCAATCGCAAGATCCAGCGGTTCATGGAAGACCGTTTCGAACTGGACCTGGGTTCGTTCGAAGCGGCGGAAATTCTTGAGCTGTTTACCCGCGAGATTGCTCCGCACTATTACAACAGGGCGATTTTCGATGTGCAGACCCACCTCAAGGAACGGTTTGAAAGCATCGAAAGCGACCTGTGGGCGCTCGAGAAAAACTGATTCCCGAGCCAAGCTGAACATTCCAATTTTAAGGTTTGCCAGATGCTGATTATTCCCGCTATCGATCTCAAAGACGGTGCCTGCGTACGTCTGCGCCAGGGCCGCATGGAAGATTCCACGGTGTTCTCCGATGACCCGGTGAGCATGGCTGCCAAGTGGGTGGAGGGCGGTTGCCGCCGTCTGCATCTGGTCGACCTGAACGGCGCGTTCGAAGGCCAGCCGGTCAACGGCGAAGTGGTTACCGCAATCGCCAAGCGTTACCCGACCCTGCCGATCCAGATCGGTGGCGGCATTCGTTCGCTGGAAACCATCGAGCACTACGTCAAGGCGGGCGTGAGCTACGTGATCATCGGTACCAAAGCCGTAAAAGATCCGGCGTTCGTTGCTGAAGCCTGCCGTGCGTTTCCGGGCAAGATCATTGTCGGTCTGGATGCGAAAGACGGTTTCGTCGCCACCGACGGCTGGGCTGAGATCAGCACCGTGCAGGTCATTGACCTGGCCAAGCAGTTCGAAGCCGACGGCGTATCCTCGATCGTTTATACCGACATTGCCAAAGACGGCATGATGCAGGGCTGCAACGTACCGTTCACCGCCGCGCTGGCCGCTGCCACCAGGATTCCGGTGATCGCTTCCGGCGGCATCCATAACCTGGGTGACATCAAGTCGCTGCTCGACGCCAAGGCACCGGGCATCATCGGCGCGATTACCGGCCGGGCGATCTATGAGGGCACTCTCGATGTCGCCGAAGCGCAAGCTTTCTGCGATTCGTACCAAGGCTGAGGACTGACCATGGCGCTGGCCAAACGCATCATCCCTTGCCTGGACGTGGACAACGGCCGGGTCGTCAAAGGCGTGAAGTTCGAGAACATCCGCGACGCCGGTGACCCGGTGGAAATTGCTCGTCGCTACGACGAGCAGGGCGCCGACGAGATTACCTTTCTCGACATCACCGCCAGCGTCGATGGCCGTGACACCACGCTGCATACCGTCGAGCGCATGGCCAGCCAGGTATTCATCCCGCTGACCGTCGGCGGTGGCGTGCGTACCGTGCAAGACATCCGCAATCTGCTCAATGCCGGCGCGGACAAGGTGTCGATCAACACCGCCGCCGTGTTCAACCCCGAGTTCGTCGGCGAGGCCGCGCAGCATTTCGGCTCGCAGTGCATCGTCGTTGCCATCGACGCCAAGAAAGTTTCCGGTCCCGGCGAAACCCCGCGCTGGGAAATCTTCACCCACGGCGGGCGCAAGCCGACCGGTCTCGACGCAGTCGAGTGGGCGAAGAAAATGGAAGGCCTCGGTGCCGGCGAGATCCTCCTGACCAGCATGGATCAGGACGGCATGAAAAACGGTTTCGACCTCGGCGTGACCCGCGCCATCAGCGACGCGCTGGGCATTCCGGTGATCGCTTCCGGTGGTGTCGGCAATCTGCAGCATCTGGCCGATGGCATTCTCGAAGGTCATGCCAGTGCGGTGCTGGCGGCGAGTATTTTCCACTTCGGCGAATACACTGTGCAGGAAGCCAAGGCCTACATGTCGCATCGCGGCATCGTCATGCGCTAAAGCGTACAGGCCAGTGGACAGCATGGCGCGCCCAAGGCACTCTTGGGCACGCCATGGATTCCGGTAGCCCGACATGATCAAACGCCTGCTTGTTGTTCTCGCCAGCGCCTCGTTGTTGCTCATCAGCAATGCCCGGGCCGAAACCAGTCCCGACACCGATCTGGTACTGCTCACCGAGAACTTCCCGCCGTACAACATGGCGAAGAACGGCAAGAATTTCGCCCAGGGCGACAACATCAACGGCATTGCCACGGACATCGTTCGCGAGATGTTCCAGCGCGCCGGCCTCACTTACAGCCTGACCCTGCGTTTCCCCTGGGAGCGTGTCTACAAACTCGCCCTGGAGAATCCCGGCTACGGGGCCTTCGTCATGGCGCGCCTGCCCGATCGCGAAAGACTGTTCAAATGGGTCGGCCCAATCGGCCCGGACGACTGGATCCTGCTGGCCAAGGCTGACAGCAAGATCACCCTCGAAACCCTCAATGATGCGCGCAAATACAAGATCGGCGCCTACAAGGGCGATGCGATTGCCGAGACACTCACCAAGCAAGGCCTCAAACCGGTGGTGGTGCTGCGCGATCAGGACAACGCAAAAAAACTGCTCAATGGCCAGATCGATCTGTGGGCCACGGGTGATCCTGCCGGCCGTTATCTGGCGCGGCAGGATGGCGTGACCGGCCTGAAGACCGTGCTGCGCTTCAACAGCGCCGAGTTGTATCTGGCGCTGAACAAGGACGTCTCCGATGAGGTGGTCAACAGGCTACAGACCGCGCTGGATCAGTTGCGCAAGGAAGGCGTGGTCGATGAAATCATGGCGCGCTATCTGTAACGGCTGACTCCTCGGGCTCTGGCAGGGAGGTGCTGATTTCGCCCTCGGTCGCAGGCGCAAGCACAGTCTGATCTTCGACCGCCTCTGGCTCCGAAGCGACGATGATTGCAGGCTCGGTAGGTGCGTACTGGCTGATGTGCAGGCTATTGCCATCGGTGTAGCTGAAACCTTCCGTCACTGCCGTGCCGTCCGCGCGCACCAGTCTGTATTCGCTCTGGGCCAGGTAGGCGGCCACTGAGCGGTTTTTGTCCACCACCGCAACCACTTCGATGGTCGCTGTATTGATCCATTCATTCGAATGCAGTTCGCATTGGGTGAAATCGTGGCCCAGCCGTGCGGAAAACATCAACGCGCCGTGCTGACGGGTTTGCCATTGCGCGCCGAATTCGATGCAAGTGGTTTGAGTGAAAGTACGCAAGCCGCCAGTACGCTGGGCGCGCTGCGCATTCCACCTGAATATCTGGCTGTCGTTGCCACTGTTGCGTGCGTGACCGACGAGGATGTAGCGATCCTTGCGTTCAAGCAGATAGAAGGGCGAGTGACGCCATTGCTCAGCGGCGGTGTAACGCGGATCGTTGACCGTGAACCAGGGGAGGCTGGCGGTGTAAGTCGCATCGTCCGTTGGCTCTACAGGTGTTGGCGTCTCGCCGCAGAGCACCGGTGGCGATGGGCGTGTAGACATCTGCAGGCCGATCTGCAAGCGCAAGCAGTAGACCGGGAAACTGGCCGGTCGGGTGTAGTCACTCAAGCTGAAAAAACTGCCCGATGCCAAGTAGACTTCGCCCGGCAAAGCGGCTGGAGGAACGGCGCTCCAGGTGCTGACGCGCTGTCGGGCCTTGCTGCCCTTGTCGTCCCAGATCAGATCGGTGGTATTCGACGCGATCACCAGGTCTTCGCGAACGCAGCGCACCGCGTTGAGCGAAGGTTTTTCATGATCGTTCGAGCACACCGACCCCAGCGCTACGTAGCCTGCGGGAGCTAGCGGTCGCCAGATCGACAGATCTCGTTTCGAGCCTGATCCGGAGTCCTTCCAGACCAGCTCGTAATCATCGGGACGTCGCAGTGCCCTGCCTTTGGTGGGGTCAGTGCTGGCAATGTCTGCCTCACAAACAACCGCGACCACGCGTTCGCCGTTGATGTTGCCAACGCCTCTGGTGACGAAGTCGCCCAAGGGGAAATAACCGGGCAGCGCGTCGGGAGCCGGAGTCGGGCGCCAGAACGACGCGGGTCTGGCCGACAAACCGTTGGTATCCCAGATGCGCAGAAATTCTGTTGTGAAGTTGATCAGCAGGTTATCGATGCGGATCGGTTCAGTCCGCCCAACGGGCGGGATAATCGGGGCGTTGTTTGTCATGGGCACTCCTGATAGTTGCAAGCGACTCAAAGGAGTCGCGACCTGTTGCAGGTCTCACTATCCGGAAGGGGGAGGGGCGTTCGGTGGTAACTATGTATTGCAACGTGACCGGGTGTTACCGGTAAATGCCATCCTTGCCATGGCCAGCCATGGCGCGGTTGCTGCGCACGCTGATCATCTGCCTGATATCGATCCAGTCGATGCCCTGCGCTTTGAGCTTGGGTAATTCGCGCTCGAGCACCGCCAGGGTCTGCGGATACGGATGGCCGATCATCACCGCTGAACCCTGTTTGTGCGCCAGGGCGATCGCGGTCTGCAACTGAGTGGCAATGGCCGCTTCGGTGCGCTCATCATCAAGAAACACATCACGGGAAACGCTGCCCAGGTCGATTTTCTGCGCCTGCTGCGCAGCGACCGTTTGAGCGCTGGTGCGGCTGTCGACGAAGAACTTGTGCCGACGCTGCAATTCGCCCATCAACCACGCCATCGCCGCAGGCTGCGCGGTCATGCGGCTGCCCATGTGATTGTTGATGCCGGCAGTGAACGGGACTTTTTCAAACGCGGCATTCAGGCGTTTCTGCAGCTCTTCAATGGGCAGTTCGGGGTGCCAGGCGTACGGCCCGGTGGCCGGGTCCATGGGCATGTGCAGGATGACGATCTTGCCGGCGCGATGGGCTTCGCGGGCAAACTCGGTGGCGTGGGGGGTATCGGGCATGATCGCCGCCGTGACCGGGCCGGGCAGGGCGAGCACGCGACGATCCCGGGGCAGGTTCTGCCCCAGGTCATCGATGATCAGTGTCAGGTAGGCCTTGTGCGGCGAGGAACTGGCGGGCTCTGCTTGGGCAAGACCCGCCAGACAGCACAACAGAACGCAGAGGGAACGCAACAACATCCTCAGCGGCCGGACGTGATGCTCAGGCCTTTGAGCAGGCTCAGGGCCTGGGCCAACTGGTAATCGTCATCCTGCGGCATCGCTTTGGCCTTGCCGCCGGAGCCGCTCGGTTTGTCGGCGCCGCCGTTGCCGTTGCCCAAGTGACCTTGCAGATCGGCTTCCTTGAAGTATTCGCTGTCCGCTTCGTTGGTGATCTTCGCGCGGCGCACTTCGATGTCCGGCACGATGCCCTGAGCCTGGATCGAGCGGCCGTTCGGCGTGAAATACAGCGCGGTGGTGATCTTCAGCGCGCGGTCGTTGTTCAGCGGCAGCACGGTCTGCACCGAGCCCTTGCCGAAACTGGTGGTGCCCATGACCACGGCACGTTTCTGGTCCTGCAGGGCGCCGGCGACGATCTCCGAAGCCGAGGCACTGCCACCGTTGATCAGCACGACCATCGGTACCGCTTCGCTCTCGTCCTTGCCGGTGGCGGAGAAGCGCAACTCGGAGTTGGCAATGCGGCCCTTGGTGTAGACGATCAGGCCCTTGGTGATGAAATGGTCGACCACTTCAACCGCCGATTGCAGCACGCCGCCCGGGTTGTTGCGCAGGTCGAGGATGATGCCGTTGAGCTTCTTGCCGTTGTCCTTGCGCAGTTTGGCCAGAGCCTTGGAGACTTCTTCGCCGGTCTTGACCTGGAACTGGGTGATGCGGATGTAGCCGTAGCCCGATTCCAGCAGCTGCGCCTTGACGCTCTTGACCTGAATCACTGCACGGGCCAGTGTCACGTCGAACGGCGTGCCGCCATCGCGAACCAGGGTCAGGGTGATTTTCTGGCCGATCTTGCCGCGCATCTTGTCGACGGCTTCGGTCATGGTCTGGCCACGGGTTGGCTGGCCGTTGATCTTGACGATGAAGTCACCCGCCTGGATGCCCGCCTTCGACGCTGGCGTGTCATCAATCGGCGAGACAACCTTGATGAAGCCGTCTTCGGCGCCGACTTCGATGCCCAGGCCGCCGAACTCACCGCTGGTGCTTTCCTGCAGCTCGGTGAAATCTTCAGGGCCAAGGTACGCCGAGTGCGGATCAAGGTTGCTGAGCATGCCCTTGATCGCGTTTTCCAGCAGGGTCTTGTCGTCCACAGGCTCGACGTACGCGGCTTTGATCCGGTCCATGACCTCGGCGAAGGTGCGCAGCTCTTCCAGTGGCAACGGCGCCTTGGCGGTCGCGGCAGTGCCTGCCGGAGCGACGGTCGGGGCCGGTTGCGCGGCGAACGCCAGAGGCGCGCCGATCACCAGGGCGATCGTCAGGGCCAGCGAGGTAAGGCGGGACAAATGCAGCATGTCGAACGAACTCCTGAATTAGGTGGTGCGCTTATCCTTGCGCACGGCACCATTGCGCCGGATCACTCGGGTGACCCTGCTGACGAATTGCGAAATACAGCGCTGGCGTGTCCTGACCGCCACTGTTACCGACAGTGGAGATCGACTCGCCCGCCTTGACCACATCACCCGCCGACTTGAGCAGCGTCTGGTTGTGGCCGTAAAGACTCAGAAAACCGTTGCCGTGATCAAGAATCACCAGCAAACCGGCACCGCGCAGCCAATCGGCGAACACCACGCGCCCGCCGTGTACGGCGTGCACCTGGCTGCCGGCGGAGGCGCTGATCATCACGCCATCCCACTTGGTGCGGGCGTCGTCGCCACGGCTTTCACCGAAGCGTGCGAGTAATCGACCATCAACCGGCCACGGAAGTTTTCCCCGGGTTGCAGCAAATGGCCCGCCAAACGTTTCGCCGCTGCTCGATACCAGCGCGCCGGGGCTTGATCTGGCGGGTTTTCGTGGGGCGTCGCTGTTTTCAGCCTGCGCCTCACGCAAACGCTTTTTTTCCGCTTCCTGCTGGGCGATCAGCGCTTTCTGCCGCGCCTCTTCCGCCTCACGAGCCTGTCGGGCCAGGGTTTCTTCAATGGTTTTAAGGACTTTAGACAGGTCTGCCTGATCCTGCTCGCGGGCGGCGAGTTTCTGATCGCGGGCCTTGACGTCGTCATTGAGTCTGGCGAGAACCTGCTGGCGCTCCTTGCGGACTTTCTCGAGTGCTTCGCGCTGCGTGTCGAGGTCGCTTTTCTGCACCAGCAACTGCGCTTGCTGCAGACCGATGTCTTTTTCGACATTGGCCAGTTGGCGCAGGGTTTCGTTGAAGTTCTTCAACTGCTCCAGGCGTGCCTGGCTCAGGTAGTCGTAATAGGTGAGGGTGCGGGCGAATTTCTCGGGATTCTGCTGGTTGAGCAGCAGCTTGAGATATTCCTGGCGGCCGTTCTGGTAAGCCGCACGGGCCTGAATGGCGATCAGTCGCTGCTGTTCAGTGCGCGCGCTCTGAAGTTTTTTTTTCTCTGCATCGAGCCGCTGCAGCTCGGATTCGCTCTTCTGCAGTTCTTTCTGCAGCGCGTCGACCTGCTTCTGCAGCTTGCCCATCTCGGTTTCAGTGCCCTTGAGCTCTTTCTGCACGCCGGACTTTTCTTCCTGCAGCTTGCCCAGAAGCTTTTTCAGCTCGGCGATATCCTGACGCGTGGCCTCCAACTGCTGTTGGGTTTGCGCGCGCTCGTCGGCGAAGGCCGGCTGGAGCAGACAGGTCAGAGCAAGGGCGATCAGGACGCGAAGCATAGGGGCGGGCGGCACCAGGGTAAGGGACGGCCTAGTATGCCCGCCCGAGGCTGCAAAAAAAACGCCCAATTGGGGCTGTGTGATAACTGGCTGGAGATACAGCTGAAAATAATCTTCGAAACCAGCACAAACCACTGTGGGAGCTGGCTTGCCAGCGATGGCGGCTGCACATTCAACACAAATGCTGGCTGTCAGCTTGCTATCGCTGGCAAGCCAGCTCCCACAGGGTTTTTGCGGTGTTTTCCGGATTCGGCTCAGACCAGAATCGAAGTCCCGGTCATCTCCGCCGGTTTTTCCAGACCCAGCAACATCAGCATGGTCGGTGCCACGTCAGCCAGTACACCACCTTCGCGCACTTTCAGGTCACGCTTGCCGACATAAATGAACGGCACCGGCTCGGTGGTGTGCGCGGTATGCGCCTGACCGGTGGATTCATCAGCCATTTGCTCGACGTTGCCGTGGTCGGCGGTGATCAGCGCTTCGCCGCCGACTTTTTCCAGCGCTTCAACGATGCGACCGACGCAGGTGTCGAGGCACTCGACCGCTTTGACCGCTGCATCGAACACACCGCTGTGGCCGACCATGTCGCCGTTGGCGTAGTTGACCACGATCACGTCGTAGCGCTGGTTTTCGATGGCGTCGACGATACGGTCGGTGACTTCCGGCGCGCTCATTTCCGGCTGCAAGTCATAAGTAGCGACTTTCGGCGACGGGATCAGGATGCGCTCTTCGCCCGGGAACGGTTCTTCACGACCGCCGGAGAAGAAGAAGGTCACGTGAGCGTACTTCTCGGTTTCAGCGATGCGCAGCTGGGTCTTGCCGTTTTTTGCCAGGTAATCACCAAGAACGTTTTCCAGGCTGCCGGCGGCGAAGGCCGACGGTGCCGGAATGCTTGCGGCGTACTGGGTAAGCATGACGAAACCGGCCAGTTTCGGCTGACGGGCGCGCGCGAATTCCTTGAAATCGTCTTCGACGAACACACGGGTCAGCTCGCGTGCGCGGTCGGCACGGAAGTTCATGAACACCACGGCATCGCCGTCTTCGACTTTGACCGGCTCACCGATGGAAGTGGCTTTGACGAATTCGTCGCTTTCGCCACGGGCGTAGGCGGCTTCGAGACCTTCCTGAGCGGTGGCGGCGTTGAATTCGCCGTTGCCGTCGACGATCAGGTTGTAGGCCTGGGCGACGCGATCCCAACGGTTGTCACGGTCCATGGCGTAATAGCGGCCGATGATGCTGGCGATCCGGCCTTTGCCCAATGCCTGGAACGTCGCGTCGAGCAGTTCGATCGACGAGGCAGCGCTTTTCGGCGGCGTGTCGCGGCCATCGAGGAAGGCGTGCAGATAGATTTTTTCGGCGCCGCGCTTGAAGGCCAGCTCGGCCATGGCGATCAGGTGATCCTGATGGCTGTGCACGCCGCCATCGGACAGCAGGCCCATGAAGTGCACGGCTTTGCCGGCGGCCACGGCTTTATCCACAGCGGCGCAGATGGTCGGATTGTCGAAGAATTCGCCGTCGCGGATCGCTTTGGTCACACGGGTGAAGTCCTGATACACCACGCGCCCTGCGCCGAGGTTCATGTGGCCGACTTCGGAGTTGCCCATCTGGCCGTCCGGCAGACCGACGTCCATGCCGCTGCCCGAGATCAAGCCGTTCGGCACGGTGGCCCACAGACGATCCAGCACGGGTTTCTTCGCCGCGAACACGGCATTGGATTCGGGGCTGTCGCTGTGACCGAAGCCGTCGAGAATTATCAGGACCAAAGGTTTGGGCGTAGTCGTCATGGAATCCACTCGTGGCTGATAAAGAAGAGGGCGATGGAAAACGGAGTTGGAGTTTAAAGCGAAGTTCCGACCGCGTCACCGCCGGACGGGGTTTGGCCGACCATAGTGGCTGTGTATACTGGCCGACATTTTAACGCCCTGGAACCTCCTTCGATGGTTGCTCACCTGATTGAATTTGCCACTAACCACTACATTCTTGTCGGTATCTTCGTCGTACTTCTGGCTCTGTTGCTGGCGCACACGATGCAGGGCGGCGGCAAGAGCCTGAGCACCGGCGAGCTGACCGCACTGGTCAATAAAGACGCAGGCGTGGTGGTGGACATCCGTCCGGCCAAGGATTATGCCGCTGGCCACATCGTCGGCGCGGTGAACATCCCGCAAGACAAACTGGCCGCCCGCGTCGGGGAGCTGGAAAAACACAAGGCCAAGACCATCATTCTGGTCGACGCCCTCGGTCAAACCGCCGGCACCCACGCCCGCGAGCTGATGAAGTCCGGCTTCACCGCCGCCAAGCTGTCCGGCGGGATTTCCAGCTGGAAAGGCGACAACCTGCCGCTGGTGAAATGACATGAGCGAAGTCATCGTCTATTCCAGCGATTACTGCCCTTACTGCTCGCGCGCCAAGCATCTGCTCGCCAGCAAAGGCGTGGCCTTCGAAGAGATCAAGGTCGATGGCAAGCCGCAGCTGCGTGCCGAAATGACCAAAAAGGCCGGGCGCACGTCCGTGCCGCAAATCTGGATCGGCGCAAAGCACATCGGCGGTTGTGATGATTTATACGCCCTGGAGCGCGCCGGCAAACTCGACGCGCTGCTCAAGGGCTGAACGGCTGCACCCACGTACAGCACTCCCTAAAAGACCCAAGATCGATAAGGATCTGAGATGACTGACCAACAGAACACTGCAGCCAGCGAAGAAGAAACCGCACCGCAATTCTCCTTGCAGCGCATCTACGTACGCGACCTGTCCTTCGAAGCCCCGAAAAGCCCGGCGATCTTCCGCCAGCAGTGGGATCCGGCGGTCGGTCTGGATCTGAACACCCGCCAGAAAGCGCTGGAAGGCGATTTCTACGAAGTGGTGCTGACCCTTTCCGTCACCGTGAAAAACGGTGAAGAAGTGGCCTTCATCGCTGAAGTGCAACAGGCCGGTATCTTCCTGATCAAGAATCTGGACGCGGCTTCGATGAGCCACACCCTCGGTGCATTCTGCCCGAACATCCTGTTCCCGTACGCCCGCGAAACCCTGGACAGCCTGGTCACCCGCGGTTCGTTCCCGGCGCTGATGCTGGCCCCGGTGAACTTCGACGCCCTGTACGCGCAAGAGCTGCAGCGCATGCAGGAAAGCGGCGAGACCCCGACCGTTCAGTAAGACGGTTCAGTAATACCCATGTGGGAGCGAGCCTGCTCGCGAAAGCGGTCTGTCAGACACATCAATGTTGACTGACACTCCGTAATCGCGAGCAGGCTCGCTCCCACATTTGCTTGCGGCGTTACTTGAAGTCGTTCTGCCGCCACGCTTCGTACACGGCGACCGCCACGGTGTTGGACAGGTTCAGGCTGCGGCAGCCTTCGCGCATCGGCAGGCGCAGGCGCTGTTCGGCGGGCAGGGCGTCGAGCACGTCCGCCGGCAGGCCACGGCTTTCCGGGCCGAACAGAAACGCGTCGCCGGGCACGAACGCGGCATCATGGAACGGCCGCGAGCCCTTGGTGGTGAAGGCGAACACGCGCGGGTTACCCAGACTTTCCAGACAGCTGGCGAGGTCAGCGTGACGCTGCAACGTGGCATATTCGTGGTAGTCGAGACCGGCACGGCGCAGGCGCTTGTCGTCCATCTCGAAACCCAGTGGTTCGATCAAATGCAGGTGGCAGCCACTGTTGGCGCACAGCCTGATAACGTTGCCGGTGTTCGGCGGAATTTCTGGTTGAAAAAGGATGACGTGAAACATGCACGGCTCCGAAGGTAAAGATGAGCGGCATTCTACGCCGCCTGTGGACAACCGTTCGAAACTATTCCCGCGAGTCATCGGCTCGCTGGCGATTGTCGGCTTGATGATCGGCTTGATGATCGGCCGTCTGACCACGCCCGATCCAAGCGTGCTGGAGCGTGTCGAGGTCACCGATGGTGGCCTGGTGGTGTGGTTCAACAACGAGCCGAAACTGCACGGCGAGATCATCGATGGCACCGTCGCGCTGCTGTTTCAGGCCGAAGGTCGGGCGCAGAAGGGCCAGCTCAGGCTCAACGGCAAGGACGTCAACTGGCGCACGCGCAAAAGCGATGGAGGGTTATTGCTGACGGTGCTGGCAGCGCGCCCGTTGCAGGGCGACTGGGTTGGCAGCGAGGTCGATGATCGTTGGCGGCTGGAGATCCGCTTGAGCGAGCCCTAGGGGCAAGTCCTCATCACTGGGCGCGCTCCGACACTGTTTGAGGTCGTTTCCCACTGCGGCCGTCTCCCTTTCCCATCTCCGTCCGATGCTCGTCCACGCTATCGTTTGCCCCTTCAAACGGCAGGATGCCGAAACCCGTTGTCCCCTTGCTCGACAGCATGGGGCGTCTTTTTCAAGGATGAAAACATGCCAGTAAAACCCCCTCGCGGTGGCGGTACCCACGTGGACGTTCCGGGCAGCCCGCATCGGTCTGCGGACGCCGACACTTCGCTTTACGGCCACTCGGGTCGCACAGGCGTCGATGTGAATTTTGCTCAGCACCATTTGCTGCCGCGCGCCGAATCATCCAGTGACGCGACCCTGGATGCCATACCCCCTGCCGCGGCCGTTGTGGTGCGCGCACTCGCAGAAGGTATTCGCCCTCCCACCACCCAGCCTTCGCTGGACAATTACGTCACCAACGCCCGAGCGATACTTCCACAGGTCAACAGTGAGGGTTTGCGGGTGATCAGTCGGCGAACCTACGCAGACCTGGTCAACGGCGACCTGGTGCCTGTCGCAGTGGATCCTGCGACGGGTCTGTATCGAGCCCGGCGGCCAAGCGAGTTGCTCCCATCCGGCCCGGTGATGCTGCGCGATGTGGACAGCGGACTTTGGTATGCGCGTGAAGTCGCGGAACCAACTACCCTGGAGCAGATCCGCAAGTACCTGCCCGACACGACCGACGAGGACGCGGATGCCTTCATCGCCCGGTTCGATGACAAGGACGTGGCAGAGCTTGAGCTCAAGCATATTCAGCTTGGGCTGGCGCAATTGGACTCGACGCGTTTTGACCTGCCGATCAGTCGAGGTCGCATTTCATCGGACAAGGAGTTACATGAGGCGCGGAATATATGGGCGACGTTTCGCCAGTTGTACCGATGGCAAGGTCAGCCCGAACAGCGCGTCTACCGTGACGGGCGGCATGTGGGCTTCAAGCTGGAAATCGATCTGACGATATGGCCAGTTCAAAAACCGCTTTCCTTGAAATTCAGCTCAGTGATTTCTCTGACTTTAAGAGGCCGTGGCCGGCTGGACCCGGACGTGTTTTGCGAACAGTTTCCCAATCTTGAAAGTCTGACCATTACCAGTCAGGCAATCGAAGTGGAAGGGCGGTTTCAAGGATGGAACGTGATCGAACGGGCTTATTCGAAATTCAGGCTGGATTCGCGCTTTGCCGAGCAATTGAAAAGATTCCCGCGTTTGCAAAGGCTGCACCTGCAGGACTGTGAACTAACGTCTGACTTTTCCGTACGAGGCCTTGCCAGGCTAAACGAGCTATGGCTTTGCAACACCTTCGAGGCCCCGGTGAACAGCCTGGACATGCAGATGCGGCATCAGGAGCAAGTCACCTTTTTGCACGTGGCAGCTGATATCAGAGGGATGACTGAACTGCGGGTGCTGGATCTGAGCCGCACCGGAATACACCTGCTGCCTTCCGGACTTGATGCCATCGACGTGGCGTCGACGCTGGAAGTGTTGAGACTGGGGGGCAATCCGCTTTCGACCAGCCCCTCACTCGAACACATGACCGCACTGCAGGAGCTGGATCTTTCCAATACACGATTGCAAAGATTTCCCGAGGGCATTACCGACAGGATTCCCGCAAGAGAACTTAATCTTGCGGACAATCACATCAGGTCGATCCCCGAGTCCGTGGAGCTCAGAGCGGGCTTCAATCTCATCGGCAATCCGATAATGGACCCGGCCTCTTTACGGCGGTTGATACGAGCACGGGTAGAGACAGGCACCGATATCTGGCTTGGGCAGGAAAGCAGCGATGTAACTGCCGATCTCTGGCTACGCAATGTGCCACAGGAACAGATAGCGGAAAAACAAGCGCTGTGGGACAGGCTTAACGCCGCAATGCCACTGGCAGTGACCGGCATTCTTCGTCGACTGAGTCGAACGCCCGAGTTTCACGTTGAACGCACGCTTCTGCAGCGGCGCGTGTGGTGGTTTCTGGAAATGTATGACAGCGCCGAAGTCAACGAGCGGGCCAGGCTCGACGCCATTCTTTATACGGAAACGAGTCCCGGGAGAATGCTGGACAGGCTGGAGAATGAAATCCGCAACTATGACGGAGGGCGACAGAGTCAGCCGCTGCACCCTTTGCCCAAGCGTCCCAGGTTCGAGTAACTCGCAGGAGTACGCAGTGCCGATGCAAAAGCGGCAAGCCTCGGCCCGTCTGTAACAGCAATGCCACCCCCCCATCGTCTCTGGGATAAATGCCAGGGACGACTTTCAAGGATGAAAACATGCCAGTAAAACCACCCCGCAGTGGCAGCACCCGCGTGGACACGGATGTTCACCCGGCCATGACCCGAAGTCTGGACAAGGATTTCGCACTGGTGCGCACTCCCGATCTCAATGGCACCGCCCCCTGGGTTCGTGGCGATGATCCGAAGCTGCGGGGCAGCTTGCCGGGCGATGTTGTCGGCGCGGACAGGACCTTGCCGACGCCGATGGTCGAGGTTCGCCCTGCGCCGCACACCAATCCAAGTCCTCCCGTCATCGCCAGGTCGCTGGACAGTTACGCAATGCGATCACCGGCCGGACTGCCGGCAGCTGACGGTGACGGCTTCAGGCTGTACAAAAAACGTCAGTATGTGGATGTGTCTGGCGGCGGCATCGTTCTGGTAGGGGTGGATCCGGACAGCGGATTTTATCGCGCTCGACTCCCCAGCGAGTTGCTGCCCACCGGTCCATGGATGTTGCGGGATAGCCGCAGCGGCCTCTGGCATCCGCACAACGACTTCAACGCACGCACCGATCCTCTGACCGTTGCGGGTTTGCAGGGATTTCGCAGCGGGCTGGATCTCAGCGGCGTCGCCCCCGGCAGCGACGGCGTGGTACGTCACGCTGGCAAGCTCTACGTGGTCATTGATCAACAGGCGTATCAGGTTTTGCAGGATCTTGCTGCGTCTCGCCCGGAATACAAGGTCTGGCGTCTGGTTGATCCCAGTCATCCCGGCGCCACCGACAGCGCAAACATTTATCGCGCCAGCCTCGGCGGTGAGACGCTGGCCATTACCCGGAACGAGCGCAATACCTGGGTTTCCATCCTTCCTGGTTTACGCGGGGGCATGCAGCGCAATGAGGCTGCAGGTGCCAATCCGTTCAACTTTCATCGCCCCTGGCTCACTGACTCCGGCCCTTCACGGGGGCAAGCTGCGGTCGCAGACGCGACCACGCGGGCGCAGGTAAAACGCTATTTCGCCGACTCCACCGATCAGCATGCCGATGATTTCATTGCCCGATTTACTGAGGCAGGTGCGGCTGAGGTGGAGCTCAAACGGCTACAGCTTGAGTTTCCTCAACTCAACCGTGAGGTCACTGCGTGGGAGACTGCCTACAGGAGTGACAGCAGTGCCGAGCGCATTCGGCGACTGGCAATAGGTGCCAGCGTGCGTCGATTGTTCAAGTGGCAGGGCGACAGTTCGGAAAAAGTCTACCGGGATGGCCGGCTGATCGGCTTCAGGTTGAAACTGGATTTGGGCGCGCGGGGGAATTTCGCCCTTCCGGTTTTTTCGACTCGACTCGGATCTGTTGTGTCTCTTGGCCTGGAGGGACGCACCTCTAGGAATCTGGGAGATCTGTTGTCGATGTTCCCGCGCATGGACACCTTGCAAACACGCAGAATCGACGGCCAGAAATTGCTTGCCCAACTCGACAAGCTCCCACAGTTGAGAGTCCTGGAAATTCGTGAAAGCAGTCTGTTGCTGTCGTCGACAGGCCTCGACCACTTCGCCACATTGACCGGGCTGGAAGAGTTGAGCCTGATCAATTGTGGTATCTGGCCCGATCTTTCAGTGCGAGGGATGACCGGGTTACGGGTATTGCGCGCACGTTCCTGTGGCTTGCTCCGTCTGCCTTTCGGATTGGATGAGGTGGCCGTGGCGTCACGGTTGCAGGTGCTTGATCTGTACCACAATCCCGAACTGCGACATCCGCCTGATGTGACCCTGATGTCCGAATTGCGAGTATTGGATCTGTCCCATACCCGCATATCCGCGCCGCCACCCGGGCTTGGCATGCAGAGCGGTCCTTCGCAACTCCAGGTCTTGAATTTATCCAGCACCCCACTCGCCGCGGTGCCGTCGCTCAGCGCAATGTCGGCATTGCTGGAAGTTGACCTGAGCCATACCGCGATAAAAACTTTCCCGGACGGCGTGAACTCCGAGGTTCCCCGAGCACGTCTGGATCTGAGTTATACCCGGATCGAATCAATCCCCGAAGCTGTTGAACTCAGGGAGGGTTTCAACCTTACCGGCACGTTGATTTCCGATCCTGTCTACTTTCGGCGATTGATTGCTGCACGTCGGCAAACAGGTACGGACATCTGGTTGGGACGAGCTTCGAGCCATCTGGTCATGGACCACTGGATGCACAATGTTCCACAGGCGCAACGCGCCGCCCGGATTTCCCTCTGGGACTCGTTAATCGATCAGACGAATGTTGCCATGATGGGCAAAATCAGAGAGCTGGTCCGCACGCCTGAGTTTCAGGTTGAGCGGCCGCTTCTGCAGCGTCGGGTCTGGGCGTTTCTGGAACATTTCCAAAAGGCGAGTCTTGGTGAGCAAGACGCTTTGCGGGACATCGCGATAACGGAGTCCAGTCCCGGAAAAATGCTGGAAAGGCTCGAAGAGGAAATGACGAAGTTCGACTCAACCTGGCAGCACCAGCCCCCGCATCATTTGCCCAAGCGGCCGCGGCTTGCATAGGGGGGTGCAAACCGCAGGCGGCACGATGCCGGCATCATCACCCCTGCACAAAAGCGCAGGCTGATGACGTTCGGCCTGCCCTGCCATTCCCACATTTGCTAGCGTCATTTCCCACCGGAGCCGTCTGTTTTTCCGCTGCGCGTCAACGTTTACGCAGGCTATCGTTGGTCTTCCCAGCTAACCGGCAGGATGCCGCCCCCCCCGCCTGAGCATGAATGGCGGGGCGACTTTTCAAGGATGAAAAAACATGCCACTAAAACCACCTCGCGGGGGCAGCACCCACGTTGATACGGATGTCCACACGTTCCCGAAGCGAAGCTCGGACAAGGATTTCACAGCGGCGGATATGCCCGTCCGCGATGGCACGGTCCCCTGGGCTGGTGTCGATGATCTGAAGTCGCTTAGCACCAAACCTGGCGACGACGCAGGCCCGAATACGATCCTGCCGGCGCCGGTGGTCGAGGTTCGCCCGGCACCGGAGGTTGCTGCCATCTCTCCTGTGATACACCGGTCGCTGGAGACTTACCGGATAACATCAACCACCGAATTGCCTGACGCTGATGGCGAAGGCTTCAGGCTGTACAAAAATCGCCGTTATGTTGACGTCCCTGGCAGTGGCCTCGTTCTCGTCGCAGCTGATCCGGATACGGGATGGTATCGCGCTCGACATCCCGGCGAGTTGTATCCTTCCGGCCCATGGATGTTGCGCGATAGCGAAAGCGGCATCTGGCATCCGCACAGCGACTTCAGCACCCGCACCAACCCCCTGACCGCCCAAAGCCTGGATGGCTTTCATGCCGGGCTGGATGTCAGTGGCGCACAATCGGGCAGCGACGGCGTGATACGTCACGATGGCAAACTCTATGTGGTCATCCATGAGCAGGCGTATCAGGTGATGCAGGATCTGGATGCCTCCCGCCCGGAATACAGGGTTTGGCGCCTGGTCAAACCCAACGATCCCGTCGCTGCCGACAGCGTGAACATTTACCGCGCCAGCCTGGGCGGTGAAACCCTGGCGATCACCCGCAGCGAGCAGAACACCTGGGTTTGCATCCTCACAGGTTTGCGCGGTGGGATGGACGGCGCTGCTCAAGTACCTGCCAACCCGTTCAACTTTCACCGCCCCTGGCTCACCGGCGCAGGCCCCTCTGGGGGACAGCCGCCGGTTCTGGTTGCGACCACACGGACACTGGTCAGACGCTATTTTGCTGATGCGACGGATCAACATGCCGATGATTTCATTGCGCGTTATGGGGAAGCGGGTGTCGCAGAAGTCGAACTCAAGCGGCTTGAGCTGGAGTTTCCTCGATTGAACCGTGAGATCACTGCCTGGGAGACGGGTTACAAAGGCCAGGACATTGCCGAACGCAGGCGCCGGCTGGCAATAGGGGCCAACGTGCGTCGGTTGTTCAAATGGCAGGGAGAGCATTCGGAAAAAGTCTACCGCGACGGGCGGCTGGTCGGTTTCAAGCTGGAGCTCGACCTGGGAAGTCGGCGCAATCTGGCGCTACCGGGTTGTTCCGTTCCGCTCAGATCCGTCGTATCTCTAGGCCTGGAAGGAAGTCCTTCGAAAAGTCTGGGAAAATTGTTCTCGATGCTTTCCCACATTGAAACCCTCGAAATCCGCAGATTCAATGGCAAGTGTCATGAACTGTTGGCCGAAATCGATAAACTCCCGACGTTGAAAGTCCTGACGATGCAGGAAGCCAGACTATGGCTCCCGTCGGACGGCCTTGAGCATTTCACGCGATTGACCCGTTTGCGGGAGTTGAGCCTGACGCACTGCAGTATCTGGCCGCTTTTTTCAGTGCGTGGCATGAGCGAGTTGCGGGTCTTGCGCGCACGTTCCTGTGGTTTGAGTCGTCCCCCTGTCGGGCTGGATCAATGGCCCGTGGCGTCACGGTTGGAGGTGCTTGACCTGTACCATAATCCCGATTTGACAGAAGCACCTGATGTGACTCGCATGTCCGGATTGCGAGAGTTGAATCTGGCCAATACGTTCATAACCTCGCCGCCGCCCGGGCTTGGTTTGCAGAACGGTCCGTCGCGGCTGGAGATATTGAATTTGTCGGAAAGTCGGCTGGCTGTGGCGCCCTCACTGCGGGGAATGACGGCGTTGCGGGAAGTCGATCTCCACCGAACTCGTATAAGAGAATTCCCGGACGGCGTGACATCCGATATTCCCAGGACACGTTTGAATCTGGCCTATACCGCGATCAGAGCCATTCCCGAAACCATTGAGCTGAGAAAAGGGTTTGACCTGACTGGCAGTCCGATTGCCGACCCCGCTTCTCTTCGACGATTGATAGCTGCACGTCGGCAGACGGGTACCGATCTGTGGCTTGGGAGAATCGAGGCTGATTTGGCGGACAGTCCATGGCTGCACCATGTCCCCCAAACGCAACGCGCTGAAAAGTCTGCCCTGTGGGATTCATTTGTCCTTCAAGCGAACCCCGCAATGATCAAACAACTCAGAAATCTGGTGCGTACGCCGGAATTTCAGGTTGAGCGTCTGCTTTTGCAGCGCCGGTTCTGGTCGTTTATTGAAAGCTTCCAAAAGGCCAGCGTAGGTGAGCAAGAAAGTTTGCTGAACATTGCGTCTACTGAACCCAGCCCGGGGAAAATGCTGGACAGGCTGGAGGAGGAAGTAAGGAGGTTTGACCCGACATGGCAAAACCAGCCCCCACATCATGTGCCCGAGCGCCCCAGGTTCGAATAGGGGCGGGACGCATTGCGGTGTAAAAGCGGGAATCCCTGACCTGCCTGTATCAGGGTTCCCAAAAGCATGGGCTTCGCTTGCAGCGTCAGCCCGGTGTAAAGAGGGAACCCCCGGCCTGCCTGTACCAAGGATCCCAAAACGGTGGGCTCGCTGCTTTGCGCTGTGAGCCCGGTGTAAAGAGGGGAATCCCCGGCCTGCCTGTACCAAGGTCCCCGAAACGGGTGGTGAATCGAATCACCTGAGATAGATATTGCAGGCGGCGTGCCAGGTTTTGATTTGCTGTAACAAAAAATGCTTCGAAAACGCGAAAGCCCCGGAATACGGGGCTTTCGCTTATTTCAAGTCTGGGTTTTTCGGCACTTCGGAACTGGGCGATGAGAATCGGGCTCTGCGCGATCACGGGTCATCGTGCATTGATGCGGTGCACGGTGGCCCTCACCCTGACCCTCTCCCAAGGGAGAGGGGACTGACCGAGTTGCCCGGTCAAGTTACGCCGACCTGAGATACCGAGCCGAACCCAGGCCTCGAAACCACCCGAGATTGCTCCCTTCCCCCGGGAGAGGGCTGGGGTGAGGGGGATCGATCCTGAGTGCACGGCAACCCTTAAGCGTTAACCCTCTTCCCCCTCGTCATCATCCCCACCATCAACCTTCATCCCCAGTTCCTTGATCTTGCGCGTCAGGGTATTGCGCCCCCAACCCAGCAGCACCGCCGCATCACGCCGACGTCCTGCGGTGTGCTTCAAAGCAGTCTCGATCATGATCCGCTCGAACGCCGGCACTGCGCTGTCGAGCAGGCTCGACTGGCCGCGGGCCAAGGCCTGATCCGCCCACTGGCGCAGGGCCTGTTCCCAGTTGGTCACTGGCGCCGAATCCTGCGGCAGGTTGAGCAGTTCCGGCGGCAAATCGCTGATGTGCACTTCACGGCCGGAGGCCATGACGGTGATCCAGCGACAGGTGTTCTCCAACTGGCGCACGTTACCTGGCCACGGCAGGTTTTTCAGGTATTCCTCGGTCTCGCTTTTCAGCAGCTTCGGCTCGACCGCCAGTTCCTGCGCGGCGCGGCTGAGGAAGTGCCGGGCCAGGGTTGGAATGTCTTCACGACGATCCGACAGGCGCGGGATGTGGATGCGGATCACGTTCAGGCGGTGGAACAAGTCCTCACGGAATTTGCCGGCGTGGACAAGTGTTTCGAGATTCTGGTGGGTCGCGGCGATGATGCGTACATCCACCTTGACCGGTACATGGCCGCCGACGCGGTAGAACTCGCCATCGGCCAGCACGCGCAACAGACGCGTCTGGGTGTCCGCCGGCATGTCGCCGATTTCATCGAGAAACAGCGTGCCGCCGTCCGCCTGTTCAAAACGACCGCGACGCAGGTTTGCCGCGCCGGTGAACGCGCCTTTCTCGTGGCCGAACAATTCCGATTCCATCAGATCCTTGGGGATCGCCGCCATGTTCAGTGCAATGAACGGCGAGGCCGCGCGTGGGCTGTGGCGGTGCAGGGCGTGGGCCACCAGTTCTTTACCGGTACCGGATTCGCCGTTGATCAGCACGGTGATGTTGGAGTGGCTCAGGCGCCCGATGGCGCGAAACACCTCCTGCATCGCCGGCGCTTCGCCGATGATTTCCGGGGTGCGGGTCAGCGCCGGCACCACTTCCAGACCTTGCTGTTCCTGGGCATGTTGATTGGCGCGTTTGACCAGCGATACCGCTTCATCGACGTCGAACGGCTTGGGCAGGTACTCGAAAGCACCGCCCTGATAGGAGGCGACAGCGCTGTCCAGATCGGAGTGAGCGGTCATGATGATGACCGGCAGCCGTGGGTGCTGTTCGCGAATCCGCGCCAGCAGATCCAGGCCACTGGCGCCTGGCATGCGGATATCGGAAATGATCACGTCCGGCTGCTGCCGGGCCAGACGACTCATCACGCCATCGGCGCTGTCGAAGCTCTGGGTGGTCATGCCTTCCTGCTGCAAGGCTTTTTCCAGGACCCAACGGATAGAACGGTCGTCATCGACGATCCACACGGTTTCACTACGGCTCATGTCGATGTGGCTCCTTGTTCCAGTGGCAGGAAGATCGAGAAGGTGGTGTGGCCTGGATGGCTCTCACACTCGATCAGGCCCTGGTGCTGACTGATGATGTTCTGGGTAATGGCCAGGCCCAGCCCGGTACCATCCGGGCGGCCGCTGACCATGGGAAAGAAAATGGTTTCCTGCAGTTCCGCCGGAATGCCGGGACCGTTGTCGATGATCTCGATCTTGGTCACCAGACGATGGCGGATGTGGCCGATGGTGAACTGGCGCATGGCGCGGGTGCGCAGGCTGATGCGGCCCAGGCGCAGCTCGTTCTGGCTGCTGATGGCCTGCATCGCATTGCGCACGATGTTCAGCACCGCCTGAATCATTTGCTCGCGGTCGATCAATACGTCGGGAATGCTCGGGTCGTAATCACGCACCAGGGTGATGCAGCCCTGGCTTTCGGCTTCGACCAGATGGCAGACGCGTTCGAGCACTTCGTGGACGTTGCACATGGCCAGCGACGGCAGTTTGTTCGAGCCGAGCATGCGATCGACCAGATTGCGCAGGCGGTCGGCCTCTTCGATGATCACATTGGTGTAATCGCGCAGGCTTTCCTCCGGCAGTTCGCGGGCGAGCAATTGCGCTGCGCCACGGATGCCGCCCAGGGGGTTCTTGATCTCATGGGCGAGGCCGCGCACCAGCATCTTGCTGGTTTCCTGCTTGGACAGCTGCGCCTCTTCCTTGGTGATCCGCAGCAGGCGATCACGCGGGTGCACTTCAAGCAAAAGCAAAGTCTCGCCGTTGCTGAGGATTGGCGTCACCGCGTAATCCACGGTCAGCGTCTGGCCGGTGAGGGCGGTGAGCATCGCTTCACGCTTGGTGAAAGGGTGCGCCTGCTCCACGGCCTGACGCAGGGAATTGAGCGCCTCGGGGGATTCGGTGAACAGCTCGCTGATGAACTGGCCGTGGCTGCGCTGACCGCTGACGGCCAACAGCATCTCCGCCGCCGGGTTCATGTACTCCAGGCGCAGTTCGGCGTCGAGCAGGATGGTCGCCGTGGTCAGGTTGTCGAGCAGCAAACGGTGAATAGCGTCGCTTATGGTCATCTGGACCCCTTTTGGAGCAAGGCGTGCGCGAGAACAAAGCGCTGATGTCGGGAAAATGCAAAAACCAAACCAAGGCTCCGAAAAGAAGCGTTTAAGCCCTGAAACAGGCGTTTGACGCGCGTTTGTATGGCACGAAGCCAGCTCAAACGGGAAGTTTCGAACCAAAATGGGTTGGGTTGTGGGCGAGATGCAGTTTAGTGCACCAATAGAGTGCGCGCGGCTGGCGGAGGTTAAAAGAAGCGCAGGAATGGATTTTTCGGCTCTTCAGGTTTGTCCTTGAGCGGGCACTCCGGGCGCACGCCATAGTCGTCGGCAACGCAGGGTTTGACCTGACGTTTCTGCGCCAGGGAAATGCGCAGCATGTGGAACGGCTGATTGGCGGTGCGTTCCACGGTACGCCCGGCGGCGTCGAGGATTTCGATCGAAAGGCTGTGGCTGCCGCGATCGATATTGCTCAGCGCAAATACCGGGCTGACGCCGGGCTCGCCAGTGGCCTTGCCATCCAGCAGCAGGCGATAACGATGGCCGCTTTGTAGGCCGGGCTCGCTGGTGACGCTGACGATCAGCTCGCCGGCGCTGCTGCGCAGAGTGGCATCAGGCTCCGGGATCAGAATGCGCAGCATGTCGTAGTGAAAGGGCGCTGGTTCGGCGGATTTTTTCGCTGTGGTGATCGGCGCTGCGGTGTTGGCAGGGACAGCCATGCGATTGCTCGTCGCGATCGGCACTCGCTTGGCGTTGGCGCGTGGCTGGTCGGTATAGACGCGGTTGCCCTGCGCGTCGACATAGGTAAAGACCTCCGCCAAGGTGTACGTCGACATCAGCGCCAGAATGAGTGCCAGCCCCGCGCGGATCATGGTCTATGCACCCGTTGCACGGTGAAGACGGCTGGCGGGCTCTGCTGAATGACGGTCTGGCCGTCGATCACCTGCACGGCCAGGCGATGCTCGCCGCGATCAATGTTCACCAACTGCAAAACCGGTACGTTGCTCGGCTGGCCATAGGGCTCGTCGTCCAGCACCAGTCTCAGTTGATGCGGCGATTGCAGACGCGGCTTGATCAGAACATTGACCGTGAAGGTGCCGTTGTTGGCGCGTAGCGCCTCGTCAGTGGGCAGGCCGGCGAGTTCGAGGATTTCATAGGCGTTGCGCGCTGGTTGCGGTTGTTCTGCGGTGGGTGCTTGCGGCGCACTCGGTGCTTGCGGCTCGACCCGATTGAGCGGCGGCAACTCGACCGGTTGCGCCTGCACGCCGTCCGGCGGCTGATTGCTGTACGCCGTGTTGCCGTTGGCGTCGGTGTACTTGTAGATCTGCGCGGCGGCGGGCAGGGCGATCAGCAGCAGAATGTAGAGAAGCGTGCGACCCATGAAATCGACCGGGGTTGGAAACTGTGGGTAGCAGCATAGGACAGGTGGGGCGGTTGGCCCAACTGGCGACACATTCAAAGATCATTCAGACACCACAGATCGCCTGTGGGAGCGAGCCTGCTCGCGAAGGCGTCGCATCAGTCACCATCATCTTCAATGCCTCACCGCTTTCGCGAGCAGGCTCGCTCCCACAGGGTAAATGAACTGCGCCGGGCAATAAAAAAGGCCTCCCGAAGGAGGCCTCTTGTGTCACGCCACTTTACGCAGCGCTACCGGATCAGCAGCTGTAGTACAGCTCATATTCCAGTGGGTGCACGAAGGTGCGAACCTTGATTTCTTCTTCCGATTTCAGCGCGATGTAAGCGTCGATGAAGTCGTCGGAGAACACGCCGCCCTTGGTCAGGAACGCGCGGCCCTTGTCCAGCTCTTCCAGGGCTTCTTTGAGGCTGCCGCAAACCTGTGGAATCTCTTTCGCCTCTTCAGGCGGCAGGTCGTACAGGTTCTTGTCGGCGGCATCGCCTGGGTGGATCTTGTTCTGGATACCGTCCAGACCGGCCATCAGCAGTGCTGCGAAGGCCAGGTACGGGTTGGCAGCCGGATCCGGGAAGCGTGCTTCGATACGGCGGGCTTTCGGGCTCGACACGTAAGGAATACGGATCGAAGCGGAACGGTTGCGAGCCGAGTAGGCCAGCATTACCGGAGCTTCGAAGCCTGGCACCAGACGCTTGTAGGAGTTGGTCGCCGGGTTGGTGAAGCCGTTCAGGGCCTTACCGTGCTTGATGATGCCGCCGATGAAGTACAGAGCGGTATCGGACAGGCCGGCATAGCCTTCACCTGCGAAGGTGTTCTTGCCGTCTTTCCAGATCGACATGTGTACGTGCATGCCCGAACCGTTGTCGCCGTACAGTGGCTTCGGCATGAAGGTCGCGGTGCGGCCGTAAGCGTCGGCAACGTTGTGCACAACGTATTTCAGGGTCTGAACTTCGTCGGCCTTCTTCACCAGGGTGTTGAACTTGACGCCGATTTCGTTCTGGCCGGCAGTTGCCACTTCGTGGTGGTGAACTTCAACCGACTGACCCATTTCTTCCAGTGCGTTGCACATGGCGGTACGGATTTCGTGGTCGTGGTCGAATGGTGGAACCGGGAAGTAGCCACCTTTCACGCCTGGACGGTGACCCTTGTTGCCGCCTTCGATGTCCTGGTCGGACATCCACGAACCTTGCTCGGAGTAGATCTTGAACATCGAGCCGGAGATGTCCGACTTGAATTTCACCGAGTCAAAGATGAAGAACTCAGGCTCCGGACCGGCGAATACGGTGTCACCGATACCGGTGGCTTTCAGGTGCTCTTCGGCGCGCTTGGCGATCGCACGTGGGTCGCGATCGTAGCCCTGCATGCTCGAAGGCTCGATGATGTCGCACACCAGAATCAGGGTTGGGTCTTCGGTGAACGGATCGAGCACGGCAGTTTCGTCGACCGGCATCAGGATCATGTCGGAGGCTTCGATGCCTTTCCAGCCGGAGATGGAGGAACCGTCGAACATCTTGCCGACTTCGAAGAAGTCGTCATCCAGCGCATCGCGAGCCGGCATGGTCACGTGGTGCTGAGTGCCTTTGGTGTCCGTGAAGCGCAGATCAATCCACTTGACGTCATGATCTTTGATGAGTTGAACCGACTTCGACATAGTGTCCTCCGGGTGAATTAGGGCGGGTAGTGGATGCCCTTAATAATGGTGATGCCGGCGCGAATACTCTGCCAAGGCAACCTGCCTCACAAGGGAGCAAATTGCATGCCAGTGCCCCAGCATGGGTTTTTTGCCCCAAATTCACGCTTATTAAGGCGTGCGAGGTTCTGAATCGACAAATCCCGCCCCTTAATGTTGCGTTTAAATTCATAAATGACCTGTTTTGGTGCAAGCAAAACCTTCTGCACATTAACTGGTTAAACCTTGAGCAATTTCCGCTATAATCCGCGCCCCCCTTTTTCGGCTGGCCGTTCGCGCGCTGTTTTCATGAAACTTATCGTAAAAGTCTTCCCCGAGATCACCATCAAAAGCCGACCTGTCCGGACGAAATTCATCCGCCAGTTGGCCAAGAACATCCGCACCGTGCTCCGTGACCTGGACCCGGCCGTGGTGGTGAACGGCGTGTGGGACAATCTCGAGCTGGAAACCCGCGTTACCGACCCCAAAGCCTTGAAAGAGATGGGCGAACGCCTGACCTGCATGCCGGGTATCGCGCATTTTCTGCAGATCGACGAGTACCCGCTGGGCGACTTCGACGACATCACCGAAAAGTGCAAACAGCACTACGGCGATGCACTGGCCGGGAAGATTTTCTCGGTGCGCTGCAAGCGCGCAGGCAAGCATGCCTTCAGCTCGATGGACGTGGAAAAATACGTCGGCAGCAAGCTGCGTCGCGAGTGCGGTGCGGCCGGAATCGACCTTAAAGCACCGCAAATCGAAGTCCGTATCGAAGTTCGCGACAAACGGTTGTTCGTGATTCACAGCCAGCACAACGGCATCGGCGGCTACCCGCTCGGCGCGTTGGAGCAGACGCTGGTATTGATGTCCGGCGGCTTTGATTCGACCGTGGCGGCTTACCAGATCATGCGTCGCGGCCTGATGGCGCACTTCTGCTTCTTCAATCTCGGCGGGCGTGCCCACGAATTGGGCGTGATGGAAGTCGCGCACTTCATCTGGAAGAAGTACGGCAGCTCGCAACGCGTGCTATTTGTCAGTGTGCCGTTCGAGGAAGTGCTGGGCGAAATTCTCGGCAAAGTCGATAACAGTCATATGGGCGTGGTTTTGAAGCGTATGATGTTGCGCGCCTCGTCCGAGATCGCCGAACGCCTGCACATCGATGCACTGGTGACCGGTGAAGCGATCTCCCAGGTGTCGAGCCAGACGCTGCCGAACCTGTCGGTGATCGACTGCGTGACCGACAAGCTGGTGCTGCGGCCGCTGATCGTCGCGCACAAGCAGGACATCATCGACACCGCCAACGAGATCGGCACCGCCGATTTCGCCCGGCACATGCCGGAATACTGCGGCGTGATTTCGGTCAACCCCAAGACCGCCGCCAAGCGTGGCCGGGTTGAGCACGAAGAGAAAGAATTCGACATGGCGGTACTCGAGCGCGCGCTCGCCAACGCCAAACTGGTGCCGATCGATCGGGTAATCGACGAGTTGGGCCAGGATTTGCAGATTGAAGAAGTCAGCGAAGCGCTGGCCGGTCAGATCGTGATCGACATCCGCCACCCGGATGCCGCCGAGGATGACCCGCTGGAGCTCGCCGGCATAGAGGTACAGACGATGCCGTTCTATGCAGTGAACGCACGTTTCAAGGAACTGGACCCTACTCGCCAGTACCTGCTGTATTGCGACAAAGGCGTGATGAGTCGCCTGCATGCCCACCATTTGCTCAGTGAGGGGCATGCCAATGTGCGCGTTTATCGACCGAGCTAAGTGCCCGGGGCTGTTTGCCTGTGGCCTGCGTCACCGGCCCCCCGACACCGCCGTCAAGCTGTAACGGCCATGCCGGACACTACTGCTAATCGCTGCCATGACTTGTCAGCAAACCGAATCCTCTGATCGAGATACACAAGTGATCGAAAATCTACGCAACATCGCCATCATTGCCCACGTTGACCACGGTAAAACCACCCTGGTAGACAAACTCCTGCGTCAATCCGGCACCCTGGAGCGCAACGAGCTCAACGACGAGCGCGTGATGGACTCCAACGACCAGGAAAAAGAGCGCGGTATTACCATTCTGGCGAAGAACACCGCCATCAACTGGAACGGCTACCACATCAACATCGTGGACACCCCGGGCCACGCCGACTTCGGCGGCGAAGTTGAACGCGTAATGTCGATGGTCGACTCCGTTCTGCTGCTGGTTGACGCTCAAGACGGCCCTATGCCGCAAACCCGTTTCGTGACCAAGAAGGCTTTCGAAGCCGGCCTGCGTCCAATCGTGGTGATCAACAAGGTTGACCGTCCAGGCGCGCGTCCGGACTGGGTTCTGGACCAGATCTTCGACCTGTTCGACAACCTCGGTGCTACCGAAGAACAACTGGACTTCCAGGTTGTTTACGCTTCGGCCCTGAACGGTATTGCCGGTCTGGACCACACCGCCATGGCGGAAGACATGACTCCGCTGTACCAGGCAGTAGTCGACCACGTTCCGCCTCCGGCCGTTGACCGTGACGGTCCGTTCCAGATGCAGATCTCCGCTCTGGACTACAACAGCTTCCTGGGTGTTATCGGTGTTGGCCGTATCGCTCGCGGTCGCGTCAAGCCGAACACCCCGGTTGTCGCTATCAGCGCCGACGGCAAGCGCCGCAACGGTCGTATCCTGAAGCTGATGGGTCACCACGGTCTGCACCGCATCGACGTTGACGAAGCAGCAGCTGGCGACATCGTCTGCATCAGCGGCTTCGACGAGCTGTTCATCTCGGACACTCTGTGCGATATCAACACCGTCGAGGCGATGAAGCCGCTGACCGTTGACGAGCCAACCGTTTCCATGACCTTCCAGGTAAACGACTCGCCATTCTGCGGTAAAGAAGGCAAGTTCGTGACCTCCCGTAACATCAAGGATCGTCTGGACAAAGAGCTGCTGTACAACGTTGCACTGCGCGTTGAAGAAGGCGACTCGGCTGACAAGTTCAAGGTGTCCGGCCGTGGTGAGCTGCACCTCTCGGTACTGATCGAAACCATGCGTCGCGAAGGCTTCGAGCTGGCCCTGGGCCGTCCTGAAGTGATCATCCGTGAAGTCGACGGCGTGAAGCAGGAACCGTTCGAAAACGTCACCATCGACATCCCTGAAGAATCCCAGGGCAAGGTCATGGAAGAGATGGGTCTGCGTAAGGGCGACCTGAGCAACATGGTGCCGGATGGCAAGGGCCGTGTTCGTCTGGAATACAACATCCCTGCTCGCGGTCTGATCGGTTTCCGTAACCAGTTCCTGACCCTGACCAACGGTGCTGGCATCCTGACCTCGATCTTCGACCGTTACGCTCCAGTGAAGTCGGGCCACATGTCCGGCCGTCAGAACGGCGTTCTGGTTTCGGTTGAAACCGGCAAGGCTCTGACCTACTCGCTGGAAACCCTGCAGGCTCGTGGCAAGCTGTTCGTAGAACACGGCCAAGAGATCTACAACGGTCAGATCGTTGGTCAGAACAGCCGCGACAACGACCTGGGTGTCAACCCAACCAAAGGCAAGAAGCTCGACAACATGCGTGCTTCGGGTAAAGACGAAACCATCGCTCTGGTTCCACCTGTTCGCTTCACCCTGGAACAGGCTCTGGAATACATCCAGGAAGACGAGCTCTGCGAAGTCACTCCTAAGTCGATCCGTCTTCGCAAGAAGATCCTCGACGAAAGCGAGCGTACCCGCGCTGCCAAGAAAGCCAAGGCGTAATCTAGCCCTGGAATAGAAAACGCCCCCGGTCGCGAGACCGGGGGCGTTTTTGTTTGTCTGGCGTTTATGCAGTGTTTGCACTGGCCCTTTCGCGAGCAGGCTCGCTCCCACAGTGGGATTTCGGGTGCACACAAAATCCGTGTTCACTGATCTCTATTGTGGGAGCGAGCCTGCTCGCGAAAGCGGCCGATCAGCCGCCGAAAACTTCCCCAGCGATCAAAATTTGTCGATGGCCCGGAAATTCTGCACTCGCTCGACTTCTTTCGGCTTATAAGCGCAATACCCCGGCCGCGGTCCGATCTTCGGGTGGTTGCGGCAGGTGTCCGGGCGCTTGTCATAAATGGTGCACAGGCGCGTTTTACGATCCAGGTAATAGCAATCGTTGTTGCTCATGCGCTGGAGGGTGAAGATTCCCGACTTCTGATTGAAGCGCTCGACCAGACCTTCCTTTTGCAGGCGCTTGGCGATGTTCTTTGGCGGATCGCCCAGTTCGAACTCGTCGACGACGCCGATGCGCACCAGATCCTTGATCTTCACTTCGACCGGCAGCGTGCAGCAGCTGGACATGCACGAGCCGCACATCGGCGCCGAGTATTTGGCCCACGTATCGAGACGATCAATCTCGGCGGCGGCGATCAGGTTGGGCTTCATCATCGGGAGTTACCAGGCGTGTATGCATCAGGGCGCGCGATCATACCGGGAGCGGTGGAATTTTGAACAACCTTTCGCCGGATATTTTCGCAACGACTGCAAATTGCCCGACAGGACGGCACGGCCCCTGCATTCATTGGCTCATCCGCCAGGGTTATGTCGGACTGGTGCACAGTCCGGGCAAATACTGCCGAACCAGAGCCGTTACCGCCGGTCAGACCGTCTAGGCTCAGAAAATTCCCGCTCGCTCGAGGTCCTGTTGATGACTCAAGAACCACTAGTTCGCGAAGCAGAGGTGGCCGCGTTCCGCGACGCCGTCCTGACCAAACTCACCTACGCCGTGGGCAAAGACCCCGATCACGCCTTCGACCATGACTGGTTCGAAGCCATTGCCCTGGCTGCGCGTGATCACATGGTCGAACACTGGATGGACCACACCCGGCAGATCTACCGCAAAGGCCAGAAGCGGGTTTATTACCTCTCGCTGGAATTTCTCATCGGCCGCCTTCTCTACGACAGCCTGAGCAACCTTGGGCTGCTCGACGTCGCCCGTGAAGCGTTGACCGAACTGGGCGTCGATCTGGAGCGCATTCGTCTGCTGGAGCCCGATGCAGCGCTGGGCAATGGCGGCCTCGGTCGGCTCGCGGCGTGTTTCATGGAAAGCATGTCGACCCTCGGCATCGCCGGCCATGGCTATGGCATTCGTTATGAGCATGGCTTGTTCCGTCAGGCGATTGTCGATGGCTGGCAACAGGAACAGACCGAACACTGGCTGGATTTCGGCAACCCGTGGGAATTCGAACGGCCGGAAGTGGCCTACCCGATCGGCTTCGGCGGCAGCGTCGAAACCGTCACCGATGCCTCCGGCAAGACTCGTCAGGTCTGGTCGCCGGCGGAAACCGTGCGCGCAATTGCTTATGACACGCCGGTGGTCGGCTGGCGCGGGGCGAGCGTCAACACCCTGCGTCTGTGGCGTGCCCGCGCCATGGAAGATCTGCACCTTGAGCGCTTCAACGCCGGTGACCACCTGGGCGCCGTGGCGGAAGTGGCCCGCGCCGAGAGTATCTCCCGCGTCCTTTATCCGGCCGACAGCACCGAAGCCGGGCAAGAGCTGCGCCTGCGTCAGGAATACTTCTTCGTCGCCGCTTCGCTGCAGGATCTACTGCGCCGTCACCGCAACATGCACACCTCGGTGCTGACCCTCGGTGATCACGCGGCGATCCAGCTCAACGACACTCACCCGTCAATCGCCGTGGCAGAACTGATGCGCCAACTGGTCGACGTCTACGACGTCGCGTGGGACGCAGCATGGCAAGTCACCGTCGACACGCTGTCGTACACCAACCACACGCTGCTGCCGGAAGCACTGGAAACCTGGCCGGTCGGGCTGATGGAACGCATGCTGCCACGGCACATGCAGATCATCTACCTGATCAACGCACAGCACATCGATTCGTTGCGGGCCAAGGGCATTCATGACTTCGACGTGTTGCGTGCGGTGTCGCTGATCGAAGAAGACAACGGCCGCCGGGTGCGCATGGGCAACCTCGCGTTCCTCGGTTCGCATAGCGTCAACGGCGTGTCCGGTCTGCATACGCAGCTGATGCGCAAAACCGTATTTGCCGAACTGCACAAGCTCTATCCGGAGCGGATCAACAACAAAACCAACGGCATCACCTTCCGCCGCTGGCTGTATCAGGCCAACCCGGAACTGACCTCGATGCTGATCGACGCCCTCGGCCCGGATGTGCTCGACCATCCCGAAGAGCGCCTGCTCGAACTTGAACCGTTCGCCGAGAAAACCGCGTTCCGCAAAGCCTTCGCCGAGCAGCGTTTGCACAGCAAGAAGGCGCTGGCCTATCTGATTCACGAGCGCCTCGGGATCGCGGTCAACCCGGCGGCGATGTTCGACGTGCAGGTCAAACGTATCCACGAATACAAGCGTCAGTTGCTCAACCTGATGCACACCGTGGCGTTGTACCAGGCGATTCGTGCCGAGCCGGAAGTCGACTGGGTGCCACGGGTCAAGATCTTCGCCGGTAAAGCGGCGGCGAGTTATCACCAGGCCAAGCTGATCATCAAGCTGACCAATGACATTGCTCGGGTGGTGAACAACGACCCGACCGTGCGTGGTCTGCTGAAAGTGGTGTTCCTGCCCAACTACAACGTCAGCCTGGCCGAAAGCATCATCCCGGCGGCGGACTTGTCCGAGCAGATTTCCACCGCCGGTTTCGAGGCGTCGGGCACCAGTAACATGAAGTTCGGCCTCAACGGCGCGCTGACCATCGGCACCCTCGACGGTGCCAACGTGGAAATGTGCGAGCGCATCGGTGCCGAGCACATGTTCATCTTCGGCCTCAGTGCGCAACAGGTTGAAGCGCGCAAGCAGAACCACGAGTTCAGCGCTGTACCCGACATCGCCGCCTCCCATCGTTTGAACGATGTGCTGCAAGCGATTCGCAGCGGTGTGTTTTCGCCGGACGATACCTCGCGTTATACCGGCCTGATCGACTCGTTGATCGACTATGACCGCTTCCTGGTCTGCGCCGACTTCGACTCCTACTGGGAAGCGCAGAAGCGTGTCGATGCGCACTGGCACGACTCGCAGAACTGGTGGCGTTCGGCGGTGCTCAACACCTCGCGGATGGGCTGGTTCTCTTCCGACCGGACGATTCGCGAGTACGCCACGGATATCTGGAAAGCGCTGGAGTAACTTTCCCCGACAAATCTGCGCAAGGCCCAACGTTTGTTGGGCCGGATCGATATACTGAGCGCCGGTTAAAAGGCATCAATCACCGCCGTACCCTGTGGGAGCGAGCCTGCTCGCGAAGCGATCGTCGACTTAAACAGAAATGTTGGCTGACAATCCGCCTTCGCGAGCAGGCTCGCTCCCACACGGTTTGTGCCTAGACTGAAGCCATCGCCGGACTCGCCCCGCCCCGGGGCTGCTTAGGGATATCGACCATGCAATGGATGTTCATGTTGATCGGGCTGGTGCTCGGTGGACTGCTCGACGAGTCGTTCAGTGGCGCGCTGTTGGGTGCGCTGCTGGGGCTGGTCATCGGCCAGGCGCTGCGCATTGCGCGCCTTGGCTCGCAGGCGGCGGAGCAACAGCGTCAACTCGAGCAGGTGCGCGAAGCCTTGCAAGGCGTGGCTCAGCGGCTGTTTGTGCTGGAGGGTTCGCCCTCGCATGCGCCCGCGCCGCCACCTGAAGCCGAGCCAGTCGCCGCACCCGTCGACGTGGCTGAGCAGGCTGCCCCGACCCCTGAACTGATCTGGGAACTGCCTCCCGAACTCGAACCGATTTCCGCCGTTGCCCGCGAAACCAGCCAGCCGCTGCCGGCCGATGTCTGGCGCGCCGAACCGGCTCCTGCGGCACCGCCACAAAAGCCCGCCGAACCCCGTGGCCCGAACCTGATCGAGCGCGGCATCAGCGCTGCGCGCAACTGGCTGTTTGGCGGCAATACAGTGCTGCGCGTCGGTGTGGTGCTGCTGTTTTTCGGTCTGGCATTTTTACTGCGTTACGCCACCGAAGGCATGGTGGTGCCGATCGAGTTGCGTTACGCCGGTGTTGCGGCAGCGGCGTTCGCCTTGCTTGCGCTGGGCTGGTGGCTGCGCCGACGCAATAGCAACTATGCGTTGATGCTGCAAGGCACCGGGATCGCGGTGTTGTACCTGACGGTGTTTGCGGCGATGCGTCTGCATCCGTTGCTTGATCCGTCCGCTGCACTCGGTTTGCTGGTCGCGGTGACGGTGTTCTCGGCCATTCTGGCGATCACTCAGGATGCACTGGGGTTGGCCGCAGCGGCAGCGTTGGGCGGTTTCGCCGCGCCGATTTTGACTTCTACCGGCGAAGGCAATCACGTCGCACTGTTCAGTTATTTCGCCTTGCTCAACGCCGGCATTCTCTCCATCGCCTGGTTCAAGGCCTGGCGCCTGCTCAACCTTATCGGCTTCGTCGGCACCTTCGGTATCGGTTTCGCCTGGGGTCTGCGTTCCTACACGCCGGAACTGCTGTGGAGCACCGAGCCGTTTCTGATTGTGTTTTTCCTTATGTACCTCGCCATCGGCCTGCTGTTCGCCCGGCGCAAATTGCGCGAGATGGCGGATGCCCCGCCGGACGCTGACCGCGAGGCGTTGCTGCAATGGTCGGCCCGCAAGGGCGATTACGTCGACGGCACCATGCTGTTCGGCCCGCCGATCATTGGCTTCGGTCTGCAGTTTGCGCTGGTGCAGCATCTCGAATTCGCGGCGGCGTTCAGTGCTCTGGCGCTGGGCATGATCTATATGGCACTGGCCAAAGTTTTGATGGGCGGGCGCGCGATGCTGCTGGGCGAAACCTGCCTGGCGCTGGGGGTGATTTTTGCCAGCCTGGCGATTCCGCTGGGGCTCGATGCGCGCTGGACGTCTGCGGCGTGGGCTGTGGAAGGCGCGGGGATTTTCTGGCTCGGGTTGCGTCAGCATCGACCGTTTGCCCGGGCCTTTGCCTTACTGCTGCAACTGGGTTCGGCACTGGCGTTTCTCAGCCAGTTGCAGCCCGGCGAGAGCAGCCTGCTCGACGGCGCACCGCTGGGCGCGCTGATGCTTGGCGCCGCGCTGCTGTTCAGTTTCCTTCAACTGCGCAAGGCTACGCCCGAGCAGACATCGCCGTGGGAAAGGCAAGGCCTGCCGCTGCTGGCGTGTCTGGGCCTGACGTTCCTTTATCTGCTGGCACCGTTGTTCCTGTTCATCCAGGGCACGGCAATCAGTTGGGCCTTGGCCGGGTTGGCGACTTTGTTCGTGGGGCTGCGGATTCAATCACGCACATTCCTGTTCACCGCGTTCGCCGTGCAGTTGCTGGGCGGCGCGTTGTTCCTGCTGCGCCTGCAAACTGCCGGTGAAGATTCGGCGGCGGTATTCAGCGCTGGCTGGAGCGGTTTGCTCAGTGCGTCCTTGATCGGACTGGCCTTGATTGGCGGCATGCTGCTCGCGGCTCGCGATGAGATGGTGCGCGCTGATGTGCGTCTGCTGCGCGGCTTGTCGGTGGTGTTGCTGGCGGGGTTGGTGCTGATCAATCTGGCGGTACTGTTCGTGCTGCCGTGGCAAACCGCGAGCGCGGTGTGGGCGGCCAGCGGTTTGCTGATCATCTGGCTGAGCCTGTACCTGCAACAGCGTCTGAGTTTCGTTTTCGGCCTGCTGTTGCAGGTGATCGGCGGCGCAGCGTTTCTGCTCGCCGGCCCCGAATGGCTCGGGCCGCTGTCCAGCGAAGGGCTGAAACCGTTGGCCCATGGCGGCTTCTGGACACCGCTGGTGCTGGGGCTGGCCGCGCTGATCGGCGCGTGGCGCTTGCAATTGGGCAACCATGTCACGGCTTTTGATGCCTTGAGTTTGCAGCGCTTGTCGCAAGTGCTGCTGGTCTGGGGCGCCGGTTGGTGGACGCTGGCGTGGGTCGGCGAGATCCTGCGTTTCGCTTCGCCGAACCTGCAAGGCACATTGTTGCTGCTGGTCGCTGCGATCAGTGTGGCGCTGTGGACGATTTTGTCACTGCGCTTGAAATGGCCGGCGCTGGGGTTGCTCTGCACCTTACTGATTCCGGCGACGGCGCTGATTTTGCTCGGCGCTTGGCATTCGCGCTACCACCCGGCCGCCGACTTCGGCTGGCTGGCGTGGCCGGCGCTGTTCGCTGTGCACTTCTTCAGCCTGCGCCGCCTGGCTTCGATGTTGCCGGCGCGCGCATTGAGCGCGGCCCATGTGTTCGGTTGCTGGCTGTTGATTGGCGTGCTGGCGCTGGAGTTGCGTTACGGCCTGCTGTTGTTGTCCGAGCAGTACAACGCGTGGCGCTGGCTGGGCTGGGCGATTCTGCCGAGCCTCTATCTGTTGCTGATGGCTGCACCGCGCAACTGGCCGTGGCCGGTGTCCGCATTTGTCCGCGAGTACCGCTTGTACGCAGCGGCACCGCTGGCGGTGCTGATGCTGGCGTGGTTCTGGCTGGCCAATGGCGTCAGCGATGGCAATGCCGAGCCGTTGCCTTACGTGCCGCTACTTAACCCATTGGAGTTGGGTCTGCTGTTTGCGCTGTTCGGCGTTTATGCCTGGTCGCGCAGCGCCGTCGCGCAGCTGTCGATCCGTCAGGATCATGCCGACAAGGCTACGCAACTGATCGCCGGGGTTTCGCTGTTCGCCTTCTGCACCGCGCTGGTCACCCGCGCGGCGCATCACTGGGCCGGCATCCCGTTCGAGCTTGATCAACTGCTCGCGTCGATGCTGGTGCAGGCCGGCCTGTCGATCGTCTGGACGTTGATGGCGCTGGGGCTGATGATCGGCGGCCATCTGCGCCATCGCCGCGAAGTCTGGCTGATCGGCGCGGCGCTGATCGCGCTGGTGGTGGCCAAGCTGATTTTTGTCGAACTGAGCAACCGTGGCGGCCTCGCCCGGATCGTCTCGTTTATCGGCGTTGGCATGTTGCTGCTGGTGGTCGGCTACTTTGCGCCGCTGCCACCCAAACGCGTCGAGGCTGAACCGGCGGCGGACAAACCCGCGCCGGAAACCGAAGGAGTTGCATCTTGAGTCGCATGCTGAATCTGGGTTGGTTGGCGCTGGGCGTGGTGATGGTCGCTGGCGCTCAGGAAAAACCGGCGGACTTCGCCACGCAGTTGCCGTTGACGGTGAGCGGCAATGGCCCGTGGTATCGCCTCGACCTGCCGCTGAGCGCGCAATTGCAGGCGCGCCAGACCGATCTCAGCGACCTGCGTGTGTTCAACGCCGCCGGCGAAGCGCAGGCCTACGCCTTGGCTCGCGAATCGGCGCAGACCCGCGACGACGGCAAGCTGCACGAGGTCAAATGGTTCCCGCTGTACAACGCCGCCGACGCCAGCGAGCGCGCGCCGAATGTGCGCGTGCAGTCGACCACCAACGGCACCCTGGTCGAAGTGCAACCGTCCTCGCAACTGGAGGCGGGCGAAGAAGTGCTGCGCGGCTGGCTGCTCGATGCCAGTGCGATCAAGGCACCGTTGCAGCAGTTGATCCTCGACTGGACCAGCGAACGCGACGGTTTCCAGCGTTTCAGCATCGAGGCCAGCGACGATCTGCAGCACTGGCAGTCATGGGGCGAGGGCCAGGTGGCACGGCTGACCTTTTCCGATGAGCGCATCGAACAGCACGAAGTGACCCTGCCGGGGCAGACCGCGCGCTATGTTCGTCTGCTGTGGGAGTCGCCGGGTTCGGCGCCCGTCCTGACGTCGGCGCAATTGAAAAGCAGCGACCCGCGCAACCTGCCGCTGCCTTTGGTCTGGTCGCCCAGCGTGGCCGGCAGCAGCACCAAGTCCGGGGAATACATCTGGCAGTTGCCGATGGGGCTGAATGTCGAGCGGGTGCAGATCGAGCTGAAACAGCCGAACAGTCTGGCGCCGGTCACGTTGGCCGGCCGGCGCGAGAGCAACTTGCCGTGGCAGCCACTGAGCAGCGGTTTGCTGTATCGCCTGAGCCAGAACAATCAGGACGTGGTCCAGAACGAAATCCCGCTGTCCGGGCAGACCGTGCAGCAACTCAAGCTGACCGTGGATGAGCGCGGCGGCGGGTTGGGTGAGCAGGCGCCGGACCTGAAATACGCGGTGCGCGCCACGCAGGTGATCTTCCTCGCCCGGGGCGAAGGGCCGTACAGCCTGGCCTTGGGCAATGCCACGGTGAAAACGGCGAACCTGCCGCTGGCAACGTTGATTCCGGATTTCAAGCCAGAAAAGCTGGCGAGCCTGGGCAAGGCGACGGTGCAGGACGAAGCGAAGGCCACGCAAACTTCGGCGGCGACGACGGCTGCGGTGGCCGGGACCAACTGGAAGAAGTTCGGGCTGTGGGCGGTGTTGCTGCTCAGTGTGGTGTTTCTCGGGGCGATGGCGTTCAGCCTGTTGCGCAAACCGCCAGCCAATACCTGAGCATGGCGGCGCTTTGCGCCATTCGCGAGCAGGCTCGCTCCCACAGTGATCTCGGTCGTTCACATATTTTGTGTACACCACACATCCTGTGGGAGCTGGCTCGCCAGCGATGGCGGCCGGTCAAACAACAAAAATTCATCAGACTGCCGCTATCGCTCAACCACCACCCGCCCCATTTCCAACTACGCTAAACCCGACACCTGAACTCTCCACCAACAATCACGTCTCATACAGGCAAATACACCCAGGCGCAGGTTAGCCGGCGTCTTCGCTCGCTAGGTTTTCAGACTCCCTGTAAACTGCGCGGGTTTTCCGCCCCCCATTCCACCGGAGCCGTCCATGTCCCGCGTTACCTTGAGTCGCTATTTGATTGAGCAGACCCGCAGCAACAACACTCCTGCCGATCTGCGCTTTTTGATCGAAGTGGTAGCGCGTGCCTGCAAGGAGATCAGCCACGCCGTGTCCAAAGGCGCCCTGGGTGGTGTTCTGGGCAGCATGGGCACCGAGAACGTGCAAGGCGAAGTGCAGAAGAAGCTCGACGTGATCTCTAACGAGATCCTGCTCGAAGCCAACGAATGGGGCGGTCACCTGGCCGGCATGGCGTCCGAAGAAATGGACAACGCCTACCAGATCCCGGGCAAATACCCGAAAGGCGCATACCTGCTGGTCTTCGACCCACTGGACGGCTCGTCGAACATCGACATCAACGCCCCGGTCGGCACGATCTTCTCGGTATTGCGTTGCCCGAACGAATACCTGAGCCAGAACGAGCCGCTGAACGAAAAAGCCTTCCTGCAGCCAGGCACCCAGCAAGTGGCCGCCGGTTACGCCATCTACGGCCCGCAGACCATGCTGGTGCTGACCCTGGGCGACGGCGTCAAAGGCTTCACCCTGGACCGCGAAATGGGCAGCTTCGTACTGACTCACGAAGACATCACCATCCCGGAAACCACCCAGGAATTCGCCATCAACATGTCCAACCAGCGCCACTGGGAAGCCCCGGTACAGCGCTATGTCGGCGAGCTGCTGGCCGGTGAAGAAGGTCCGTTGAAGAAGAATTACAACATGCGCTGGGTCGCGGCGATGGTTGCCGACGTACACCGCATCCTGACCCGTGGCGGTCTGTTCATGTACCCGCGCGACAGCCGCGAGCCGTCGAAACCGGGCAAGCTGCGCCTGATGTATGAAGCCAACCCGATGTCGTTCCTCGTCGAACAAGCCGGCGGCGCGTCCACTGACGGTCACCAGCGTATTCTCGACATCCAGCCGGAAGGCCTGCACCAGCGCGTTGCCGTGTTCCTCGGTTCGAAAGAAGAAGTCGCCCGCGCCACGGCCTACCACAAGGAATAAACCATGCACGCGCCCTGGCAGCCGTTGCTCGACTGGTGGTTCGGACACGCCGAATCAGCCAGCGAAGTAGCGGCCGAAAAGGGCAAGTTGTGGTTCGGCAAGCGAAACAGCCAGGACCTCGAAGCGCAGACGCGTTTCGGGGTCTTTGTCGATCAGGCCCTGGCCGGCGAATTGACTGAGTGGACGCAATGTCCCGAAGGCTGGCTGGCGGTGGTGCTGTTGCTTGATCAACTGCCACGCATGATCTATCGCGACACCCCCAAAGCATTTTCCGGTGATCTGCGCGCACAGAAGCTTGTCGCCCAAGGCATTGCAGCGGATTTTGATCGGCAGTTGAAACCGATTCAGCGTGTGTTCATTTATCTGGTGTTCGAACACTGCGAAAACCTCGCGGTGCAGAATGAAGCCGTTTCCAGATTTATTGAATTGGTGGCTGAACAGCCAGAGTCGGAGCGGGCGGTGTTTGCCGATAACCTGGACTATGCCGAGCGGCATCAGAAGGTGATTGCCCGGTTTGGCCGGTTTCCGCATCGCAATGCGGTGTTGGGGCGGGAGTCTACGGCTGAGGAATTGGAGTTTCTGTCCAGGCCCGGCTCAAGATTCTGAATCTTCAGTGCGGCTTATGCCGCTTTCGCGAGCAGGCTCGCTCCCACAATTGAAATGCATTCCACTGTGGGAGCGAGCCTGCTCGCGAAGAGGCCTGAGGCTGCAGCTTAGATCCTGAAGCTGCCGACCAGATGCTTCAACCGCGCCGCCTGCTGCTCAAGGTCCGAACACGCGCGCAACGTCGCCTGCAAGTTCTCCACGCCTTCCTGATTCAGCGTGTTGATCTCGTTGATATCAACGTTGATCGACTCGACCACGGCTGTCTGTTCTTCGGTCGCGGTGGCCACCGACTGGTTCATGCCATCGATTTCGCCGATGCGCTGGGTCACGCTGCCCAGGCGCTCGCCGGCCTGGTTGGCGATGCCGACGCTGTTTTCGCTCTCGCGCTGGCTCTCGGTCATGATGGTTACCGCCTGGCGAGCGCCGACCTGCAGCTCTTCGATCATCTTCTGCACTTGCTGCGCCGAATCCTGGGTGCGGTGCGCGAGGTTGCGCACCTCGTCGGCGACCACGGCGAAACCGCGTCCGGCCTCACCGGCACGCGCGGCTTCAATGGCGGCGTTGAGTGCGAGCAGGTTGGTCTGCTGGGAAATGCTGGTGATCACTTCGAGAATCTGGCCGATGTTCACCGTGTTGCTGTTCAGCGTTTCGATGTTGCCGCAGGAGTCGCTGATCTTCGCCGACAGTTGTTGCATGGCGTAAATGGTTTTATCCACCACCTGCTGGCCGTCGACCGCGAGGCTGCGCGCATCGCTGGAGTGCTGCGAGGCGAGGGCGGCGTTCTGGGCGATTTCCTGAGCGGCGGCGCCGAGCTGATTGATCGCGGCGGCGACGCTGTTGGTGCGGCTGGCCTGCTGGTCGGAGTTGTACATCGACGAGTTCGAGGCAGCGACCACACGCAGGGCGACTTCGTTGACCTGGCCGGTGGCCGAGGACACTTCGCGGATCGACGTATGAATGCGTTCGACGAAGCGGTTGAACGACGTACCCAGCGCGCCGAATTCATCATTGCCGTGAATCACCAGACGTTTGGTCAGATCGCCTTCGCCTTCAGCGATGTCATGCATCGCACGGCCCATGGTCAGCAGCGGTTGCATCAGCACGCGAATCAGCATGCCGAGCAGGCCGATGATGATCAGCACGGCGATGACCATGGCGATCAGTGCCGAGGTGCGGAATTCGCTGAGCATCGAGAACGCGGTGTCTTTGTCGAGCACCAGCGCCACGTACCAGTCAGCCGACGGCACGCCGTTGACGTGGGTGAAGGAAATCAACTGGGTCTTGCCGTCGAACTCGACTTCTTTCAGGCCCGGGCTGACTTTGGGCGCACCGTTCGGATAAGCCTCGGCCAGTGTTTTGAGCACCAGCTTGCTGTCCGGGTGAATCAGGATTTTCCCTTCGGCGCTGACAATGAATGCATGACCGTGGCCGCCGAAGTTCAGCGAGTTGATGATCGCGCTGACGCTGGTCAGATCGATGTCGGCACCGGCGACGCCGAGCATTTGGCCCTGACGCTGCACCGGGGTGGCGACGGTGATCACCAGTTTGCCCGACGAAGCGGCGATGTACGGTTCTGTGACGATGGTCTGCTGCGCGCTGTTGGCCGCTTTGTACCAACCACGCGCCCGTGGGTCGTAGTCCGGCGCACGGTTGCCGGCCGGCACCGAGAACATCACGCCGTCAGCGCCACCGAAATAGCTGAGCTGGAAATTGCCGGTGTAGGCGGGCAGGTCAATGATGCGCTTGAGGCTGGCGGGCGCGTTGCCGTCGACGGCGACTTGCTGCGACAACGATTGCAGCAGTTGAATGCGGCTTTCCAGCCACGTCTGAATGTTGCTGGTGGTCAGGCTTCCCAGCTCCTGCATGGTCGCTTCGGTGCTGCTGCTCAAGGCCTGACGCTGGCGATAGTCGTTGAAGAAGATGAAACAGGCGAACGCAACGGCCACCACAAGGGCAGCAGCCAGCAGAATCTTGTGGCTGAATTTCATGTTTCTGGTCATCGAATGAACTACCGCGAAGGGGCTGGTCAGGAAAGGGCGGCAATTTGCCATATTCGGCAGCGTTGCGCTGCTCTTATTTCGACCGCGCCGCGCCAAAGATTAGGCGCTTGCAGGGAAAGTCGACGAAATGCTCGACGGCTTCACAAAGTTTTTGATTTACCGACAAAAGCCGGACAGGCGGGCTGATAAATAGGCGTTCGGTCACGGAACCAGATGACACTTTTCTCTTCTAAGCTTCTGGTTGGCACCATGCCATCCCCCCTCGTTCCAGGAGTTTCACCATGTCGCTGCGATCTATCGCCCTGCTGTCGTTTTGCGTGCTGTTGGCCGCATGCAGTAAGGTCAATCAGGAAAACTACTCCAAGCTCTCGGCCGGCATGGCCAAGTCCGAAGTGGAAACCCTCCTCGGCAAGCCCACCGATTGCTCGGGCGCGCTCGGTATGTCCAGCTGCACCTGGGGCGACAAGAACAGCTTTATCAGCGTGCAATACGCCGGTGACAAAGTGCTGATGTTTTCCGGCCAAGGCCTGAAGTAAACCGGGGCTTCGCGCCCACGGAGAAAAAAATGAAGCGGTTATTGCTGATCCTTTTTGCTGGCCTGGTACTGGCTGGCTGCGCCACTTCCGGCGTCGACCCGTTGGCGCCCAAGACCGTCAACAGCGTCAATCTCAAGCGTTATCAGGGCACCTGGTATGAACTGGCACGCTTGCCGATGTACTTCCAGCGCCACTGCGCGCAATCCGAAGCCCATTACACCCTCAAGCCTGACGGTAATGTCGGCGTGCTCAACCGTTGCCTGACTCCGGAGTGGCAGTGGGAAGAAGCCAAGGGCACGGCTTATCCACAAGTGCCGGGCAAGACCGATAAGCTCTGGGTCGAATTCGATAACTGGTTCTCGCGCCTGGTGCCGGGTGTGGCGAAGGGCGAGTACTGGGTGTTGTACGTCAGCGACGATTACAAGACCGCCATCGTCGGCGATCCGAGTCGCAAGTACCTGTGGCTGCTGTCACGCACACCGACCGTCAACGGTGTAGTGCGTGAAGAATTGCTGAGCAAGGCGCGTCAGCAGGGTTACGACACCACGCGCCTGATCTGGCGGGCGTCGGATCGGCAGATGGCCAAGACATCCAATTAAGCCGCTATACAAATCAAATGTGGGGGCGAGCCTGCTCGCGAAGAGGGTGTATCAGTCGATATGAATGTTGACTGATACAGCGCTTTCGCGAGCAGGCTCGCTCCCACAGTTTGGTTTTGGGTCAGCCCAAGAGATCACGCAGGACCTGGGTGAAAGCTCGGGCGCTTTGCTCTTCGCCGGCATGCCGTCCATCGCGCACCACCCACTGACCATTGACCAGCACATCGCGCACTTGGCGATCGCCGCCGGCGAACAACCAGCGATTGAGAATCCCGTCTCCCGCAGCCGTCGCCAGATACGGATCGCTGCCATCCAGGACAATCCAGTCCGCGCGCTTGCCCACTTCCAGCGCGCCGATCGGCTGCCCCAGTGCCTGTGCACCGCCGTCCAGCGCCGCGTCATACAGGGTGCGACCGACCATCGGCTGCTGCGCGCCATACAAGCGATTGCGCCGCTGATCACGCAGGCGCTGGCCATATTCCAGCCAGCGCAACTCTTCCACCACGCTCAACGACACATGGCTGTCGGAGCCAATGCCCATGCGCCCGCCCTGGGCAAGAAAGTCCACCGCCGGAAAAATTCCGTCGCCCAGATTCGCTTCAGTGGTCAGGCACAGCCCGGCGATCGCGCGACTGTTGGCCATTAGCGTGATTTCTTGCGGATTGGCGTGGGTGGCGTGGACCAGACACCAGCGCTGATCGACTTCAGTGTTCTCGTAAAGCCATTGCAACGGACGACGACCGCTCCAGCTCAGGCAGTCGTCGACTTCCTTTTGCTGTTCGGCGATGTGTATGTGCACCGGGCATTGTTTGTCACTGGCCGCCAACACTTCGCTGATTTGTTGTGGCGTCACCGCCCGCAGCGAGTGGAAACACAGGCCCAGCGATTGCGCCTTTTGCTGCGCCAGTAATGGCTGCAACCGCGCTTGCAGATTCAGATAGTTTTCAGTGCTGTTGATAAAGCGACGCTGGCCATCGTTTGGCGTCTGCCCGCCGAATCCGGAATGACTGTAGAGCACTGGCAGCAGGGTCAGACCGATGCCGCTTTCGCTGGCGGCCTGGCTGATACGCAAAGCCAGTTCGGCAGGATCGGCATACGGCTGGCCGTTGCTGTCGTGGTGCACGTAGTGAAATTCGGCGACCGAGGTGTAACCGGCCTTGAGCATTTCGATGTACAGCTGACGGGCGATGATGCCGAGCTGATCCGGGCTGATTTTTCCGACGAGGCGGTACATCAGATCGCGCCAGGTCCAGAAACTGTCGTTGGGGTTGCCGGCCACTTCGGCCAATCCAGCCATGGCACGCTGGAAGGCGTGGGAGTGCAGATTGGGCATCCCCGGCAGCAACGGCCCGCGCAGCCGCTCGGCTTCGTCTGCGCTGGAATCGGCCTGGATTCGGGTCAGCAGGCCATCGGCGCTGACCTCGAGACGTACATTTTTGGCCCATCCGTTAGGCAGCAGTGCGCGTTCGGCAAAGAAGGCGGACATCGTTCGGCACCCCATCGTGTGTTATTTGTATATACATATACAGACGTTTGCCTGCCCGGTAAACTCCGGCAAGCTAGTCACTTTCATCCAATGAACAGGGATCAACCGTGCCGACTCCGCCTCCAGTTTCTCCGTTGGCCGCGAACATGGGCGACAGTCCGGCGCCTTTGTACGCCCGCGTCAAACAGATGATCACCCAGCAGATCGACAGCGGTAACTGGCCGCCGCACTACCGCGTACCGTCGGAAAGCGAATTGGTCAGCCAGCTCGGCTTCAGCCGCATGACCATCAACCGCGCCCTGCGCGAGATGACCGCCGACGGCCTGCTGGTGCGCATGCAAGGTGTGGGCACGTTTGTCGCCGAGCCGAAGAGCCAGTCCGCGCTGTTCGAAGTGCACAACATTGCCGACGAAATCGCCTCGCGCGGCCATCGCCACACTTGCCAGGTCATCACCCTCGAAGAAGAGGCCGCCGGTTCCGAACGCGCGCTGGCGCTGGATATGCGCGAAGGCCAGAAGGTCTTCCACTCGCTGATCGTGCACTACGAAAACGACATTCCGGTGCAAATCGAAGACCGTTTCGTCAACGCTTTGGTCGCCCCGGAATACCTCAAGCAGGATTTCACTCTGCAAACGCCCTACGCCTATCTCAACCAGGTCGCGCCGCTGACCGAGGGCGAACACGTGGTCGAAGCCATCCTTGCCGAGCCGTCGGAGTGCAAGTTGCTGCAGATCGAAAAGGGCGAGCCGTGCCTGCTGATTCGTCGGCGTACGTGGTCGGGGCGTCAACCGGTGACGGCGGCGCGTTTGATCCACCCGGGTTCGCGTCATCGTCTGGAAGGGCGCTTTCACAAATGAATGAGATAAAGGTTTTACGCGCCGAAGGCTACCCGCGCATGCCCTGGAAAAACGGCGGCGGCAGCACCGAGGAAATCACCCGTGATGCCGGCGCTGGCCTGGACGGTTTCGGCTGGCGCCTGTCAATTGCCGACATCACCGAATCGGGCGGTTTCTCGACATTCGCCGGTTACCAGCGAGTGATCACCGTGTTGCAGGGCGACGGCATGACCCTGTGCGTCGACGGTGACGCTACCCGCCCACTGTTACCGCTGGACCCGTTCGCCTTCAGCGGCGAAAGTCGGGTGTCCTGCACCTTGCTCGGCGGTGCGATTCGCGACTTCAATCTGATCTACGCGCCGCAACGTTACAGCGCGCGGTTGCAGTGGTTGGCCGGCGAGCAGCGGTTCTTCAGTTCGGCATCGACAGTGCTGGTGTTCAGTGTCAGTGAGCTGATGGACGTGCGTGTAGGCGACGGCGTTTCACAGCTCGGTCGGCATGATTGCCTGCAGCTGGACGGCAACAGCGGGCTGGTCGAAGTCTCCACCAACGCCGCATGCTGCGTGATCGAACTCCTCCAGAACTGAACACACCCCTGTGGCGAGGGGATTTATCCCCGCTGGGTCGCGAAGCGGCCCCATTCTTGATAAAAAAAAGCGGTCTGCTGCGCAGCCCAGCGGGGATAAATCCCCTCGCCACAAAAGCCATCCCACTCTTGTTTCCCTTCCGCGCACCAACTTGTTACCGAACGCCCCAGCGTGGCGCAAAACCACGCTGTCGTAGCCAATCCCAACCTCCCCAAAATAACTGCGAAGAAAATTTCATTCACGCCAGAACCCTTGATTCAGGCGCTCTCCAGCCCTACCCCTGATTTTTCCTGAACACTCCTCCAGCAAGTTGGCCGCTTGATTGCATATGCTTGTATGTACAAGTAAAGACGTATGCGTATGAGTCGGTCGAGACTCTCCGCAGCGTCCACTGATTCGCTTGTCGCGCAGCACAGCGCGCAGGCTGCTGCCCACTGCCAGGGTTGGTTTGAATTGATCGCTGAGGAGTCTTTTTCGTGACTGACAATACCCAGAACAGCAACAAGTTTCGTGACGTGCAGATCCGCGCCGCACGCGGTAACACGCTGACCGCCAAGAGCTGGCTGACTGAAGCGCCGCTGCGCATGTTGATGAACAACCTCGACCCGGAAGTCGCCGAGAACCCGAAAGAACTGGTGGTCTATGGTGGCATCGGTCGCGCCGCACGCAACTGGGAGTGCTACGACAAGATCGTCGAGAGCCTGACCAACCTGAATGACGACGAAACCCTGCTGGTGCAGTCGGGCAAGCCGGTCGGCGTATTCAAGACTCACAGCAACGCGCCGCGCGTGCTGATCGCCAACTCCAACCTGGTACCGCACTGGGCGAGCTGGGAACACTTCAACGAACTCGACGCCAAAGGCCTGGCCATGTACGGCCAGATGACCGCCGGCAGCTGGATCTACATCGGCAGCCAGGGCATCGTTCAGGGCACCTACGAAACCTTCGTCGAAGCCGGACGCCAGCATTACAACGCTGACCTCAAGGGCCGCTGGGTGCTCACCGCCGGCCTCGGTGGCATGGGCGGCGCACAACCGCTGGCCGCCACCCTGGCCGGTGCCTGCTCGCTGAACATCGAATGCCAGCAGGTCAGCATCGATTTCCGCCTGAAGAGCCGTTACGTCGATGAGCAAGCCAAAGACCTCGACGACGCACTGGCGCGTATCGACAAATACACCAAAGAAGGCAAAGCGATTTCCATCGCGCTGCTCGGTAATGCGGCGGAAATCCTCCCGGAACTGGTCAAGCGCGGCGTGCGCCCGGACATGGTCACCGACCAGACCAGCGCCCACGATCCCCTCAACGGTTACCTGCCGGCCGGCTGGAGCTGGGACGAATACCGCGCTCGCGCCAAGACCGAACCGGCCGCTGTGATCAAAGCCGCCAAGCAGTCGATGGCGGTGCACGTCAAAGCCATGCTGGAGTTCCAGAAGCAAGGCATTCCGACCTTCGACTACGGCAACAACATCCGTCAGATGGCTCAGGAAGAAGGCGTCGAAAACGCTTTCGATTTCCCGGGTTTCGTGCCGGCCTACATCCGTCCGCTGTTCTGCCGTGGCATCGGCCCGTTCCGTTGGGCGGCGCTGTCGGGTGATCCACAGGACATCTACAAAACCGACGCCAAGGTCAAAGAGCTGATCCCGGACGACGCGCATTTGCACAACTGGCTGGACATGGCCCGCGAGCGCATCAGCTTCCAGGGTCTGCCGGCACGTATCTGCTGGGTCGGTCTGGGCCAGCGCGCCAAGCTCGGTCTGGCCTTCAACGAAATGGTTCGTAGCGGTGAGCTGTCGGCCCCCGTGGTGATCGGTCGCGATCACCTCGACTCCGGCTCGGTGGCCAGCCCCAACCGCGAAACCGAATCGATGCAGGACGGTTCCGACGCCGTCTCCGATTGGCCGCTGCTCAACGCACTGCTGAACACCGCCAGCGGCGCGACCTGGGTCTCATTGCATCACGGCGGCGGTGTCGGCATGGGCTTCTCGCAACATTCGGGGATGGTGATCGTCTGCGACGGTACCGATGAAGCCGCCGAGCGCATCGCTCGCGTGCTGCACAACGACCCGGCTACCGGCGTCATGCGCCATGCCGATGCCGGTTACCAGATCGCCATCGACTGCGCGAAAGAGCAGGGGCTGAATCTGCCGATGATCACTGGCGGGTAACACGCTCTGGTTTTATGTGGGAGCGAGCCTGCTCGCGAAGGCGTCGTGTCAGTCGCTACTGCTGTGCCTGATACACCGATTCGCGAGCAGGCTCGCTCCCACAGAGGAATTTCAGTGAACCCGAATAGCAATCCACAGAGGTTGAATCATGGCGGTTAACAACGAACGTGCAGGCAGTACTCCGTTGATCGAAAGGCGTTCGATCGACTACATCCCGGAAGCGGAAAGACACGGTCGTCTGTTCAGTCAGTTCACCCTGTGGATGGGCGCCAACCTGCAGATCACTGCGATCGTCACCGGGGCCTTGGCCGTGGTGCTCGGCGGTGATGTGTTCTGGTCGCTGATCGGTCTGTTGATCGGTCAGTTGCTCGGCGGTGGTGTGATGGCGCTGCATGCCGCGCAGGGACCGAAACTGGGCTTGCCGCAGATGATCTCCAGCCGTGTGCAATTCGGCGTTTATGGCGCAGCGATTCCGATCGTGCTGGTGTGCCTGATGTACCTCGGCTTCACCGCCACCGGAACGGTGCTGTCCGGGCAAGCGCTGGGGCAGTTGTTCGGTGTCAGCGACAGTGTAGGCATCCTGATTTTCGCCAGCGTCATCGTGCTGGTCACAGTGCTTGGCTACCGGGTAATCCACTGGATCGGCCGCGTCGCCAGCGTGATTGGCGTGATCGCTTTTGTGTTCCTGTTCTGGCGGCTGATGAGCCAGACCGACGTCGGTGCGCTCCTGCAGATTCGTCATTTCAGCTGGAGCAGTTTCCTCCTGGCGGTGTCGCTGGCGGCGTCCTGGCAGATCGCTTTCGGCCCGTATGTGGCGGACTATTCACGCTACCTGCCGAGCGCCACTTCATCGGTGAAAACCTTTTTCGCCGCTGGCGCAGGTTCGGTGATCGGCGCGCAAGTCGCGATGATTCTCGGTGTATTTGCCGCCGCTTCGGCCAATGGTCAATTCGCCGGTCACGAAGTCGCTTACATCGTTGGTTTAGGCGGCACCGGCGCCACTGCCGCGCTGCTGTATTTCAGCATCGCGTTCGGCAAGGTGACCATCTCGACGCTGAACTCCTACGGCAGCTTCATGTGCATCGCCACCATCATCAGTGGCTTCAAAGGGCACCTGACGGTTACCCGCATGCAGCGCTTGGTGTTCGTACTGTTCATTGTCGGCGCGGCGACGCTGATTGCCCTGCTCGGGCAGCACTCGTTCCTCGGTGCGTTCAAGTCGTTCATCCTGTTTCTGCTCGCCTTCTTCACCCCGTGGAGCGCGATCAATCTGGTCGACTACTACTGCATCACCCGCGAGCGTTACGACGTGCCGGCGCTGGCCGATCCGAACGGTCGCTACGGCCGCTGGAACCTGCTCGGTATCAGCGTCTATGTGTTCGGCGTGCTGGTGCAGTTGCCATTCATCTCGACCAAGTTCTACACCGGCCCACTGGTAGCCGCCCTCGGTGATGTCGACATTTCCTGGATCATCGGCCTGGTGCTGCCGGCCGCCGTCTATTACTTCTGCGCAAAGAAATGGCACAGCGCAGTGCCCGATCGCCTGATTCTGCCGGTCGAGCAGAACAGCACCCTACAAGCAAAAACGAGCGGGGCCGGTCGCGCTGCGGCGCAGGCCTGATCTGGACGTGGACCAGGCTGGATGCCTCTTGAACTGCCGTAAGCCCATTCATGATTAGGAGCGTCACGACAATGAAATCGAACAAGACCCTGCTGACCACATTGCTGTCCATGGGCCTGTTGGCCAGTGCCGGCGCGACGCAAGCCGCCGGCTGGTGCGAATCGGGCAAACCGGTGAAATTTGCCGGGCTGAACTGGGAAAGCGGCATGCTCCTGACCGACGTGCTGCAAGTGGTGCTGGAGAAAGGTTACGGCTGCAAGACCGACAGCCTGCCGGGCAATTCCATCACCATGGAAAACGCCCTGAGCAGCAACGATATTCAAGTGTTCGCCGAAGAGTGGGTCGGCCGTAGCGAGGTCTGGAACAAGGCCGAGAAGGCCGGCAAGGTCGTTGGCGTCGGTGCACCGGTGGTGGGCGCGGTCGAAGGCTGGTACGTGCCGCGTTACGTGATCGAAGGCGACGCCAAGCGCAAGCTCGAGGCGAAGGCCCCGGACCTGAAAAACATCGCTGATCTGGGCAAGTATTCCGCCGTGTTCAAGGACGCTGAAGAGCCGTCCAAGGGCCGCTTCTATAACTGCCCGGCCGGCTGGACCTGCGAGCTCGACAACAGCGAAATGCTCAAGAGTTATGGCCTGGAAAACAGTTACACCAACTTCCGTCCGGGCACCGGACCTGCGCTGGATGCAGCGGTGCTGTCGAGCTACAAGCGTGGCGAGCCGATCCTCTTCTACTACTGGTCGCCGACTCCGCTGATGGGCCAGATCGATGCAGTCAAACTGGAAGAGAAACCCGGCGTCGACAAGACCGTCAGCATCAAGGTCGGCCTGTCGAAAACCTTCCACGACGAAGCCCCGGAACTGGTCGCCGTGCTGGAAAAGGTCAACCTGCCGATCGACCTGCTCAATCAGAACCTCGGGCGCATGGCCAAGGAACGCATCGAGTCGGCAAAACTGGCGAAAATCTTCCTCAAGGAACATCCTGAAGTCTGGCACGCATGGGTGAGCGACGACGCAGCCAAGAAAATCGACGCGGCCTTGTAGGTCAGGTTTCCCCGGCTGCCAGCCACGGCAGCCGGACGCTTGATCGCAACCCCTTGATTGAGAGTCCCTTATGTTTCCCGAAAGCTTTACCTTTTCCATCGCCGACTGGGTCAACGGTTGGGTCGATTCGCTGGTGACCAACTACGGCGACGTGTTCCGGCATATCTCCGACACGCTGTTGTGGGCCATCGTCAGTCTCGAAGGTTTGCTGCGTGCGGCGCCGTGGTGGTTGATGCTGGCAATCGTCGGTGTCATCGCCTGGCACGCCACGCGCAAAGTCGTGACCACCGCCGTGATTGTCGGTCTGTTGTTTCTGGTGGGCGCGGTCGGCCTCTGGGACAAACTCATGCAGACCCTGGCGCTGATGATGGTCGCGACGATCATTTCGGTGCTGATCGGCATCCCGCTGGGGATTCTCTCGGCGCGTAGCAATCGCCTGCGTTCGGTGCTGATGCCGCTGCTCGACATCATGCAGACCATGCCGAGTTTCGTTTACCTGATTCCGGTGCTGATGCTGTTCGGCCTGGGCAAGGTGCCGGCGATTTTCGCCACGGTGATCTACGCCGCGCCCCCGCTGATTCGCCTGACCGACCTTGGTATTCGCCAGGTCGACGGCGAAGTCATGGAAGCGATCAATGCCTTCGGCGCCAACCGCTGGCAGCAACTGTTCGGCGTGCAACTGCCGCTGGCGCTGCCGAGCATCATGGCCGGGATCAACCAGACCACGATGATGGCCCTGTCGATGGTGGTGATCGCCTCAATGATCGGCGCCCGCGGCCTCGGTGAAGACGTGCTGGTGGGGATTCAGACCCTCAACGTCGGCCGTGGTCTCGAAGCCGGGCTGGCGATCGTGATTCTCGCGGTGGTCATCGATCGCATTACTCAAGCGTACGGTCGGCCACGCCACGAGGTGAGCAAATGAGCAACGCAAGCGTGAGCAAGATCGAAGTGCGCAACGTCTTCAAGATTTTCGGCAACCGCGCCAAGGATGCGCTGGCCATGGTCGGCCAGGGCAAGAGCAAGGATCAGGTGCTCAACGAAACCGGTTGCGTGGTCGGCGTTAATGACTTGTCGCTAAGTATCGGCACTGGCGAAATCTTCGTGATCATGGGCCTGTCCGGCTCGGGCAAATCCACCCTGGTGCGCCACTTCAATCGCCTGATCGATCCTACCAGCGGGGCGATTCTGGTCGATGGCGAGGACATCCTGCAGTACGACATGGACGCCCTGCGCGAATTTCGCCGACACAAGATCAGCATGGTGTTCCAGAGCTTCGGCCTGCTGCCGCACAAAACCGTGCTCGATAACGTCGCCTACGGCCTGAAAGTGCGCGGCGAGAGCAAGCAGGTCTGCGCCGAACGCGCGCTGCACTGGATCAACACCGTCGGTCTAAAAGGCTACGAAAACAAATACCCGCACCAGCTCTCCGGCGGCATGCGTCAGCGCGTCGGCCTCGCCCGTGCATTGGCGGCGGACACCGACATCATCCTCATGGATGAAGCATTCAGTGCGCTGGATCCGTTGATCCGCGCCGAGATGCAGGACCAGTTGCTGGAACTGCAAAAGACCCTGCACAAAACCATCGTCTTCATCACCCACGACCTCGACGAAGCCGTGCGCATCGGCAATCGCATCGCGATTCTCAAGGATGGCCGGTTGATCCAGGTGGGTACGCCAAGAGAGATCCTGCACTCGCCGGCGGATGAGTATGTCGACCGGTTCGTGCAGCGGCGCGCGGCGGTGGTCTGAGACTGAGTGGCCGTTGTGGCGAGGGGATTTATCCCCGTTCGGCTGCGAAGCAGTCGTAAAACCGGCCAATGCGGTCTGTCTGACGGATTTGCGGGCATGGTTTGGGGCGGCTTCGCCACCCAACGGGGATAAATCCCCTCACCACTGGGTTACCGGCATCAACAGAATTGGTATGAGGTTTTAGATGTCCCAAGCTGAAAAAATCGTTATCACAGGCAGCCCTCTGCGTTGGCAGGACGTGGTCGCCGTTGCCCGGCACGGTGCGCTGCTGGAACTGTCCAGCGAAACCTGGGCGCGCATCGATAATGCTCAGGCCATCGTCCAGCGCATCGTCGCCAGCGGCGAGCGCGCCTATGGCGTCAACACCGGTCTGGGCGGTCTGTCCAACGTCTCGCTGCAGGACGAACAGCTCAGCCAACTCTCGCGCAACACCTTGCTCAGCCATGCCTGCGGTGTCGGCCCGGTGCTCAGCGACGAGCAGACCCGCGCAATCATCTGCGCTGCTGTTCACAACTACAGCCACGGCAAGTCCGGCCTGCATCGGCGTGTGGTCGAAGGGCTGCTGGCGCTGCTCAATCGCGGCATCACCCCGCAGGTGCCGTCGCAGGGTTCGGTGGGTTACCTGACGCACATGGCGCACATCGGCATCGCGCTGCTCGGCGTTGGCAATGTCAGTTATCGCGGGCAGATCATTTCGGCGCAACAGGCGCTGGCCGAAGAGGGCCTGCAACCTGTGCAGCTCGGCGCGAAGGATGGCTTGTGTCTGGTCAACGGCACGCCTTGCATGACCGGCCTCAGTTGCCTGGCGATAGCTGATGCTACGCGGCTGTTGCAATGGGCCGATGTCATTGGTGCGATGAGTTTCGAAGCCCAGCGCGGCCAGATCGATGCGTTCGATGCCGAGATCATTGCGCTCAAGCCGCATCCGGGCATGCAGCAGGTCGGCGAAAATCTGCGTGCATTACTCGATGGCAGCCAAGTGATCGCCGCAAGCAAAGGCATTCGCACTCAGGACGCGCTGAGCATCCGCTCGATCCCGCAGGTGCATGGCGCCGCGCGTGATCAATTGGAGCACGCAATCAAACAGGTGGAAGCCGAACTCAACGGCTGCACCGACAACCCGTTACTGCTGGGCACACCGGACAATTTCCGGGTGATGTCGCAGGCCAACCCGCACGGTCAATCCGTGGCGATGGCGGCGGATCTGCTGGCGATTGCCATGGCCGAAATCGGCTCGATTGCCGAGCGCCGTCTGGACCGTTTGGTCAATCCGCACGTCAGCGGTCTGCCGGCGTTTCTGGTGGCCAATCCCGGGGTCAACTCGGGGATGATGATCGTGCAATACGTCGCCGCCTCGCTGTGTGCGGAAAACCGTCAATTGGCGCAACCGGCGGTACTCGACAACTACATCACCTCGGGCCTGCAGGAAGATCACCTGAGCATGGGCACCAACGCCGCGCTGAAGCTGCATCGCGCGCTGGAAAACTGCACGCAGATCCTCGCGATTGAATACCTGCTGGCGGCGCAGGCGTTTGAATTCCTCAAGGAACAGCGCTTTGGCGTGGGCACTGACTGCGCGTGGAAACTGCTGCGCGAAACGGTCCCCGCCTACGATCAGGATCGCTGGCTGGCGCCGGATATCGCTGCCGCTGCGACCGTGCTGAAAGACCCGAATCTGCCGCACAACGTTCTACCGAATTTGCACTGACAACTACCCATACCAGCGTGCCAAGGCGTGGATCGTTCACAAGACGAGAAACGACGGATAACGGAATGCTCCGGAGCGACTGGTAGTTAATAACAATGCCTGACAGGAGCATTTTAATGACTGCGCTGAATCTGATCCCCGGCCAACTGAGCCTGGCCCAACTGCGTGACGTCTATCAGAACCCGGTCACACTGACCCTCGACAACAGCGCCAGCGCGCAGATCGAGGCCAGCGTCGCCTGCGTCGAACAGATCCTCGCCGAGAACCGCACCGCCTACGGCATCAACACCGGTTTCGGCCTGCTGGCCTCGACGCGCATCGCCAGCGAAGACTTGGAAAACCTGCAGCGTTCGCTGGTGCTCTCGCACGCTGCCGGCGTCGGCCAGCCGATCAGCGATGACCTTGTGCGACTGATCATGGTGCTCAAGGTCAACAGTCTCAGCCGTGGTTTTTCCGGCATCCGTCGGCAGGTGATCGATGCGCTGATCGCGCTGATCAATGCCGAGGTCTATCCGCACATTCCGCTGAAAGGTTCGGTCGGTGCGTCGGGGGATCTGGCGCCGTTGGCGCACATGTCGCTGGTGCTGCTGGGCGAGGGCAAGGCGCGCTACAAGGGCGAATGGCTTGAAGCCACCGAAGCACTGAAAGTCGCAGGCCTGGCGCCGCTGACTTTAGCGGCTAAAGAAGGTCTGGCGCTGCTCAACGGTACCCAGGTTTCCACAGCGTTTGCCCTGCGCGGCCTGTTCGAAGGCGAAGATCTGTTTGCCGGTGCAGTGGCGCTGGGCAGTCTCACCGTAGAAGCCGTGCTCGGTTCGCGCTCGCCGTTCGACGCGCGCATTCATGCCGCGCGTGGGCAGAGAGGGCAGATCGATGCTGCTGCCGCGTACCGCGATCTGCTCGGTGAGCGCAGCGAAGTCTCCGCCTCGCACCAGAACTGCGACAAGGTCCAGGACCCGTATTCGCTGCGCTGCCAGCCGCAAGTCATGGGCGCCTGCCTGACCCAGTTCCGCCAGGCCGCTGAAGTGCTGGCGGTCGAAGCCAACGCGGTTTCCGACAACCCCTTGGTCTTCGCCGCTGAAGGCGACGTGATTTCCGGCGGCAACTTCCACGCCGAACCGGTAGCCATGGCCGCTGACAACATGGCCCTGGCCATCGCTGAAATCGGCTCGCTGAGCGAACGCCGCATCTCGCTGATGATGGACAAGCACATGTCGCAACTGCCGCCGTTCCTGGTGGCCAATGGCGGGGTGAACTCCGGTTTCATGATCGCCCAGGTCACCGCTGCGGCGCTGGCCAGCGAAAACAAGGCGTTGTCGCATCCGCATTCGGTGGACAGCCTGCCGACCTCGGCCAACCAGGAAGATCACGTATCGATGGCCCCGGCGGCGGGCAAGCGTCTGTGGGAAATGGCCGAGAACACTCGCGGCATTCTCGCCGTGGAATGGCTGGCGGCGGTGCAGGGCCTGGATCTGCGTAACGGCCTGAAGACTTCGCCGAAGCTGGAACAGGCGCGGGCGATCTTGCGCAAGGAAGTGCCGTTCTATGAGAAGGACCGCTTCTTTGCGCCGGACATCAATGCGGCGACTGAATTGCTGGCGTCGCGGTGTCTGACCGAGCTTGTTGCTGGGCAGTTGTTGCCTAGTTTGTAAGCGCTTTACGGGGAGATTTGTATTGTTAGTGAAATCGCTCCCCCTCACCCCAGCCCTCTCCCCCAAGGGGGAGAGGGGGAAGGGAGCCGATCTTCATTGTTTTCGCAACGTGAGTTCGGCTGAGAAATTTCAGGTCGGCATATCTCGACAGAACAACACGGTCAGTCCCCTCTCCCTCTGGGAGAGGGCTAGGGTGAGGGGCTTTTGAGGCTGCTCACCATACAAACCCAAACGGAGGCCAACAGTGAAAACCCTCTGGCAACACTGCCACGTCGCAACCATGGCCAACGGCGCCTATTCGATCATCGAGGATGCCGCGATCGTGACGTCCGGCACGCTGATCGAGTGGATCGGCCCGCGCACTCAATTGCCGTCCGGCGAATACCCGGCGGTCAATGATTTGCAGGGTGCGTGGGTCACCCCCGGTCTGATCGACTGCCACACCCACACCGTGTTCGGCGGCAACCGCAGCGGTGAGTTCGAGCAGCGTCTGCAAGGCGTCAGCTACGCCGAGATCGCCGCGCAGGGCGGCGGCATCGCCAGCACCGTGCGCGCCACCCGCGAAGCGAGCGAAGACGAGTTGTTCGCCAGCGCCGCCAAACGCCTGAAAAGCCTGATGCGCGACGGCGTGACCACGGTGGAAATGAAATCCGGCTACGGTCTCGATCTGGCCAATGAGCGCAAGCTGCTGCGGGTCATCCGGCGCCTGGCCGAAGAGCTGCCGATCAGCGTCCGCAGCACTTGCCTGGCGGCGCACGCGTTGCCGCCGGAGTACAAGGATCGCGCCGACGAATACATCGATCTGGTCTGCGAGCAGATGCTTCCGGCCCTCGCCGCCGAAGGTTTGGTCGATGCCGTGGATGCGTTCTGCGAATACCTGGCGTTTTCGCCGGAGCAGGTCGAGCGGGTCTTCGTCGCCGCGCAACAACTCGGACTGCCGGTGAAGCTGCACGCCGAGCAATTGTCCTCGCTGCATGGTTCCAGCCTCGCCGCACGCTACAAAGCCTTGTCCGCCGATCACCTGGAGTTCATGGACGAGGACGACGCGATCGCCATGGCCGCTGCCGACACCGTCGCCGTGCTGCTACCGGGCGCGTTCTACTTTTTGCGCGAAACCCAGTTGCCGCCGATGGAAGCGCTGCGCAAGCACAAGGTGAAGATCGCCATCGCCAGCGACCTCAACCCCGGCACCTCGCCGGCGCTGTCGTTGCGTCTGATGCTGAACATGGCCTGCACCTGTTTCCGCATGACCCCGGAAGAAGCTCTGGCCGGGGCGACCATCCATGCCGCGCAGGCGATGGGCATGGCGCAGACCCATGGCTCGCTGGAGGTCGGCAAGGTCGCTGATTTCGTGGCGTGGGACATCGAGCGTCCAGCGGATCTGGCCTATTGGCTCGGTGGCGATCTGGACAAGCGCGTCGTGCGTCACGGCGTCGAATCGAATCTGTAGGAGGGCGGTTGTGGACAAGGTTCTGAGTTTCAAACAAGGCCGCGTGCCGCTGCTGATCAGCATGCCCCATGCGGGTGTGCGTCTGACCCCAACGGTCGAGGCCGGGCTGATCCCCGCTGCGAGAAGCCTGCCGGACACCGACTGGCATATTCCGCTGCTCTACGATTTTGCCGAGGAACTGGGCGCCAGCACCCTGGCTGCCGAGTATTCGCGTTTCGTCATCGACCTCAACCGGCCGTCCGACGACAAGCCGTTGTATGCCGGGGCGACCACCGGGTTGTATCCGGCGACGTTGTTCGACGGCATTCCGTTGTTTCAGGAAGGTCTGGAACCGTCGAAAGAGGAGCGCGCAACATACCTGGAGCAGATCTGGACGCCGTACCACCGCACCTTGCAGGAGGAACTGGCGCGACTGAAAGCCGAATTCGGTTACGCGCTGTTGTTCGATGCGCACTCGATCCGCTCGATCATCCCGCACCTGTTCGAGGGCAAACTGCCGGACTTCAACCTTGGCACGTTCAATGGCGCCAGTTGTGATCCGCAACTGGCTGCTGAACTGGAAGTGATCTGCGCGCGGCACGAGCAGTTTACTCATGTGCTCAACGGTCGCTTCAAAGGCGGGCACATCACCCGCCAGTACGGCGATCCGGCGGAGAACATCCACGCCGTGCAGCTGGAACTGTGCCAGTCCACCTACATGGAAGAGTTCGAACCGTTCCGCTACCGCGCCGATCTGGCCGAACCGACGCGGGTGGTGCTCAGGGAATTGCTGCAGGGCTATCTGGCCTGGGCAAAATCTCACTACAGCGCCTAACCCCTGTGGGAGCGAGCCTGCTCGCGAAGGCGTCCGTTTGATCGTTCCCACGCTCTGCGTGGGAATGCAGCCCGTGACGCTCCGCGTCACTGGACGCGGAGCGTCCCAAGAGGCGTTCCCACGCAGAGCGTGGGAACGATCAGGCCCCGGAGCATGCTCATTGACGCAAATCGGGTTTATGATGCCCAACGGCAGAATAATACGAGTCCCCCCAGGGATGACCTCGACCCCTTACGGAGCGCGCAATGCAGACTTTGTTTCCGCAGATCAAACCCCACGCCCGGCACGATCTGGCTGTCGATGACACCCATACGCTGTACGTCGATGAAAGCGGCTCGCCGGAAGGATTGCCGGTTGTATTCATCCACGGTGGCCCCGGCGCCGGCTGCGACGCCCAGAGCCGACGCTATTTCGATCCGAATCTGTATCGCATCGTCACCTTCGACCAGCGCGGCTGCGGTCGCTCCACCCCGCACGCCAGCCTGGAAAACAACACCACCTGGGATCTGGTCGAAGACCTTGAGCGCATCCGCAAACACCTGGGCATTGAAAAATGGGTGCTGTTCGGCGGCTCCTGGGGTTCGACCCTGGCGTTGGCCTACGCGCAAACCCACCCGGAGCGCGTGCACGGTCTGATTCTGCGCGGGATTTTCCTCTGCCGTCCGCAGGAAATCGAATGGTTCTATCAGGCCGGCGCCAGCCGTCTATTCCCGGATTACTGGCAGGACTACATCGCGCCGATCCCGCTGGACGAGCGCGACGACCTGCTCAGTGCTTTCCACAAACGCCTGACCGGCAACGATCAGATCGCCCAGATGCATGCAGCGAAGGCGTGGTCGACCTGGGAAGGGCGCACCGCGACCCTGCGCCCGAACCCGCTGGTGGTCGATCGTTTCTCCGAGCCGCAGCGCGCGCTGTCGATTGCGCGGATCGAATGCCACTACTTCACCAACAACGCCTTCCTTGAGCCGAACCAGCTGATCCGCGACATGGGCAAGATCGCTCATCTGCCCGGCGTGATCATTCACGGTCGCTACGACGTGATCTGCCCGCTCGACAATGCCTGGGAATTGCACCAGGCCTGGCCGAACAGCGAATTGCAGGTGATCCGCGACGCCGGCCACGCCGCGTCCGAGCCAGGCATCACCGATGCGCTGGTGCGCGCGGCGAGCAAAATGGCCCAGCGCCTGCTCGACTTGCCACTCGAAGAAGCATGAAGGCGCTGTTACAGCGCGTACGCGGCGCGCGGGTTGAAGTCACTGGGGAGATTGTCGGCGCAATCGATCAGGGTTTGCTCGTGCTGGTCGCGGTAGAACCCGACGATACGCGTACCAGCGCCGACAAACTTCTGCATAAGCTGCTTAACTATCGAGTATTCAGTGACGCCGAGGGCAAGATGAATCTGTCCCTGGCGGATGTGGGTGGCGGGTTGCTGCTGGTCTCTCAGTTCACACTTGCCGCCGACACCAAAAGCGGCCTGCGCCCGAGCTTTTCCACGGCCGCACCGCCGGCACTGGGTGAGGAATTGTTCGACTATTTATTGAGCCAGGCGAAACAGGTGCATGGCACTGTGGCATCAGGTAGATTCGGCGCCGATATGCAGGTGCACCTGGTCAACGATGGCCCGGTTACCTTTTTGTTACAGACCTGACAGTGCCTGAAACACCTTTTTCGGAAATTTCGACTGTTTTTAGGCTGTTTTCGCGATAAATACTTTGTTACCCCTGATGCGTTGTCATCCGGGCTACTAGATAATCGCGCGCTGCGGGGATCGACATTCGTTGATCCGTTTTGACTTAGGTAGAGACTTGTCTGGATCCGATTGGGGAATCATTTTGCCCCGGCGGAGTCGGAACAATGCTCGCCAACCTGGCATAAAGATAGCTGGCCGTTGGTTTATTGATCTGTTTTCGGCGAGGGTTGCTCGTGATTGTTAGTCCCTGTAATGCAGCAAAAATGTCTGCCAAACGCATGCGAAGTGCTCTGGTAGCGGGTTCGGCGCTCCTGTGCCTGCTCAGCGCCGGTCAGCTTTGGGCGTTCAATCTTGACGACGTATCGGCCAAGGCCAAAGAGCTGGCCGGGCAGAAGTTCGAAGCCCCGCGCAGCAACCTGCCGAACGAATTCCGCGAAATGAAGTTCGCGGATTACCAGAAGATCCGCTTCCTCACCGAAAAGGCTGAGTGGGCCGATCAGAAGACGCCGTTCAAGCTCTCCTTCTATCACCAGGGTATGCACTTCGATACACCGGTGAAAATCAACGAAATCACCACCAATACCGTCTCGGAGATCAAATACGATCCGAGCCGCTTCGATTTCGGCGATCTGAAATTCGATCCGAAAGCCACCGAGCAACTGGGTTATGCCGGTTTCCGTGTGCTGTACCCGATCAACAAGGCCGACAAGCAAGACGAGATCATGACCATGCTCGGCGCGAGTTACTTCCGCGTCGTTGGCAAAGGCCACACCTACGGTCTGTCGGCCCGTGGTCTGGCGATCGATACCGCGCTGCCGTCGGGTGAAGAGTTCCCGCGTTTCCGCGAGTTCTGGATTCAGCAGCCCAAGCCGGGCGACAAGCACCTGGTGATCTTTGCGCTGCTGGATTCGCCGCGTGCCACCGGTGCCTACCGTCTGATCCTGCGTCCGGGCAGCGACACCATCGTCGACGTCAAGGCGCAGATGTTCCTGCGTGACAAGGTCGGCAAACTGGGTATCGCGCCGCTGACCAGCATGTTCCTGTTCGGCGCCAACCAGCCGTCGAAAGTCCTCAACTACCGTCGTGAACTGCACGATTCCAGCGGACTGTCGATCCATGCCGGCAACGGCGAGTGGATCTGGCGTCCATTGAACAACCCGAAACACCTGGCCGTGAGCAACTTCAGCGTCGAGAACCCGCGTGGTTTCGGTCTGCTGCAGCGTGGCCGCGATTTCAGCCACTACGAAGACCTCGACGACCGCTACGACAAGCGCCCAAGCGCCTGGATCGAGCCGAAGGGCGAGTGGGGCAAAGGCACTGTCGATCTGGTAGAGATTCCGACCGCTGACGAAACCAACGACAACATCGTTGCGTTCTGGAGCCCGGAAAAAATGCCGGAGCCAGGCCAGCCGCTGGACTTCGCCTACCGCATGCACTGGACCATGGACGAAGCAGCGATCCACGCACCCGACAGCGCCTGGGTGGCGCAGACCCTGCGTTCGACCGGTGACGTCAAGCAATCGAACCTGATCCGTCAGCCCGATGGCAGCGTGGCTTATCTGGTCGACTTTGAAGGTCCATCGCTGGCGGCACTGACGCCGGATGCCGACGTGCGCAGTCAGGTCAGCGTCGGTGACAACGCCGAACTGGTCGAGAACAGCGTGCGCTACAACCCGGAAACCAAGGGCTGGCGCCTGACCCTGCGGATGAAGATCAAGGATCCGAGCAAAGCGACCGAGATGCGCGCTGCCCTGGTTCAGCCGGTGGTCACCGCAGATCTGGGCAAATCGGTGCCGGCGTCCAATTCGTCGGTCGCCAAGGCCGACAAGGTGGCCGCCAAGCAACAGGAAAAACTCGACAAGGAAGCCAAGGCCGCCGAAGCCAAACAGGCTGAAGCCAAGCCTGCAGCCGACGCCAAGGACAAGGCCAACAAAGACGCCAAGCAGCCAGTCGCTGCCGACGCGGCCCCAGCCACACCGGAATCGGCGCCGACTGAAGAAGTCCTGACCGAGACCTGGAGCTATCAGTTGCCTGCCGATGAGTAATTCACCAGTACAGCCAGAGACTCTGTCCGAGTATCTGGCGCATCTGCCGATGACCGACGAGCAACGCGCGGAACTCGCGGGTTGCCAGTCGTTCAGCGAGCTGCATGAACGCCTGTCGTCCTCGACATTCGACGCCCCTGCCGAAGCCGCCCAGGCTTCGGTGGGCAAGCGTCTGACCCTGAGCACTGCCGAAGAACTGGCTGAAGCGGAAATGCTGATGCTCGACGCCAGTGGTCGGGTCAGCCTCAAGGCGACCCCGCCGATCCGCCGCACCAAGGTCGTGCCGGAGCCATGGCGCACCAATATCCTGGTGCGTGGCTGGCGCCGTCTGACCGGGCGCACCAACCCGCCGCAGCCGCCGAAGGACGCCAATGTCCTGCCGGCCGCGCGCTGGCGCACCGTCGGTTCGATCCGCCGCTACATTCTGTTGCTGCTGATGCTCGGCCAGACCATCGTTGCCGGTTGGTACATGAAAGGCATCATGCCGTACCAGGGCTGGTCGTTCGTCGATCTGGAAGAAGTCCTGCATCAGCCGCTGCTGCAAACCGCCACGCAAGTGCTGCCGTATGCGCTGCAAACCAGCATCCTGATTCTGTTCGGGATTCTGTTCTGCTGGGTATCGGCGGGTTTCTGGACCGCGCTGATGGGCTTCCTCGAGTTGCTAACCGGCCACGATAAATACCGTATCTCCGGGAAAAGCGCCGGTAACGAGCCGATTCCCAAAGACGCGCGTACTGCGCTGGTAATGCCGATCTGCAACGAAGACGTGCCGCGTGTATTCGCCGGTCTGCGTGCGACGTTCGAATCAGTCGCGGCCACCGGTGATCTGGATCGCTTCGACTTTTTCGTCCTCAGCGACAGTAACGACACCGATATCTGCGTCGCCGAGCAACAGGCCTGGCTGGATGTCTGCCGCGAGGCCAAGGGCTTCGGCAAGATCTTCTATCGCCGTCGTCGCCGTCGTGTGAAACGCAAGAGCGGCAACCTCGACGACTTCTGCCGTCGTTGGGGCGGTGACTACAAGTACATGGTCGTGCTCGACGCCGACTCGGTGATGAGCGGCGAGTGCCTGACCAGTCTGGTGCGCCTGATGGAAGCCACGCCGGACGCCGGGATCATCCAGACCGCGCCACGTGCGTCGGGCATGGACACCCTGTATGCGCGGATGCAGCAGTTTGCGACCCGCGTGTACGGCCCGCTGTTTACTGCCGGCCTGCACTTCTGGCAGTTGGGTGAATCCCACTACTGGGGTCACAACGCGATCATCCGCATGAAGCCGTTTATCGACCACTGCGCTTTGGCGCCGTTGCCGGGCAAGGGCGCGTTCTCCGGTGCGATCCTGTCCCACGACTTCGTCGAAGCTGCGCTGATGCGCCGTGCCGGCTGGGGCGTGTGGATTGCCTACGACCTGCCGGGCAGTTACGAAGAGTTGCCGCCGAACCTGCTCGACGAGCTCAAGCGTGACCGGCGCTGGTGCCACGGCAACCTGATGAACTTCCGCCTGTTCCTGGTCAAGGGCATGCACCCGGTGCACCGCGCGGTGTTCCTCACCGGCGTGATGTCTTACCTGTCGGCGCCGTTGTGGTTCTTCTTCCTGGTGTTGTCGACCGCGCTGCTGGCGGTGAACACGCTGATGGAGCCGCAGTACTTCCTCGAACCGCGCCAGCTCTATCCGCTGTGGCCACAATGGCACCCGGACAAGGCCATCGCGCTGTTCTCGACGACCATCGTGCTGCTGTTCCTGCCGAAGCTGTTGAGCATCATCCTGATCTGGGCCAAGGGCGCGAAAGAGTTCGGCGGCAAGTTCAAGGTGACCCTGTCGATGCTGCTGGAGATGCTGTTCTCCATGCTGCTGGCGCCGGTGCGGATGATTTTCCACACCCGCTTCGTCCTCGCCGCGTTCCTCGGCTGGGCCGCGACCTGGAACTCGCCGCAGCGTGACGACGACTCGACGCCGTGGAGCGAAGCGGTCAAGCGCCACGGTCCGCAGACGTTGCTGGGCTTCTTGTGGGCGCTGCTGGTGATCTGGCTGAACCCGAGCTTCCTCTGGTGGCTGGTGCCGATCGTCGGTTCGCTGATGCTGTCGATCCCGGTATCGGTGATCTCCAGCCGTGTCGGCCTTGGTCTGAAGACCCGTGACGAGAGCCTGTTCCTCATCCCTGAGGAATACAATCCGCCACAGGCCTTGCTGGCAACCGATCAGTACACCCACGAGAACCGCTATCACGCCCTCAACGACGGCTTCGTCCGCGCCGTGGTCGATCCACAGCAGAACGCCTTGGCGTGCTCGCTGGCGACCTCGCGTCACGGCCAGGCCGAGCCGATCGAGTGGCTGCGTCAGGAACGTGTGCGCCACGCGATCAAGGTCGGCCCGGCCGGGCTGAACAACCATGATCGTCTGCAACTGCTCAGCGACCCTGTTGCACTGGCACGTTTGCACGAGCAGGTCTGGGCCGAAGGGCTTGCCGAGTGGCTCGATGCTTGGCGCGCTTCGGTGAAAGCCGATCCGCATGCGCCGTTGCTGCCGCTGCGACCGGTGAGCCTGCAGGCTCAGCCGGCCTGATAAGAGAACCCCGCTGATTCAGCGGGGTTTTTTATGTCCGCTGTTGAGCTGCGAACAAATCCCGATCAAACCTAAAAACCAGTGCATAGCATCCGTCGCCGAATTGGCGCGCCCGTTACCTACGACGCGCAGACCGCGCCGCTGCCTTCGCGAGCAGGCTCGCTCCCACCTTGGAATGCGTGTCCCTGTGGGAGCGAGCCTGCTCGCGAATGGCATCACCTCGGTTTCAGGCGAACCGAGGTTGTACATCAACTCAGACTTTAAAGCGGCCCACCAGCATCTGCAGATGCGTGCCCAACCGCGCCAGTTCAACGCTGGACGCAGCGGTCTCTTCACTCGCCGCCGAGGTCTGATCCGACACATCGCGCACGTTCAGCACGCTGCGGTTGATCTCTTCGGCCACGGCGCTCTGCTGCTCGGCAGCGGCGGCGATCTGCTGGTTCATCGCCTGAATCGCCGAGACGGTGCGAGTGATGCTCTCCAGTGAGCCGCCGGCGCGACGGGTCAGTTCGACGCTGCTGTCGGTGAGGCTGCGGCTGTTGTCCATGATCGTCGCCACTTGCTGAGTGCCGTTTTGCAGGCCGACGATCAGCTCTTCGATCTCTTCGGTGGACTTCTGGGTGCGCTGGGCGAGGCTGCGCACTTCGTCGGCAACCACGGCGAAACCACGTCCGGCTTCCCCGGCACGGGCCGCTTCGATGGCAGCGTTGAGGGCCAACAGGTTGGTTTGTTGGGCGACAGACTTGATCACGTCGAGGACGCTGCCGATCTTGTCGCTTTCACGCTTGAGCTCGCCCATGGCTTCAGTGGAGTGACCCACCTCGATTGCCAGACGCTCGATCTGGGCGATGGCTTCGCCGACGACCTTGTCACCTTCGCGGGCCTGTTGATCAGCGGCGACAGCGGCCTCGGAAGCTTCTTCAGCGTTGCGTGCGACTTCCTGCACGGTGGCGGCCATTTCGTTCATGGCGGTGGCGACCTGATCGGTCTCGACCTTCTGATTGTTGACCCCGGCGCTGGTCTGCTCGGTCACCGCCGAAAGTTCTTCAGCGGCGCTGGCGATCTGCGTGACGCCGTCGCTGATGCCACCGATCAACTCGCGCAGGCCCTGGGTCATGCTTTGCATCGAGCGCTGTAACTGGCCGAGTTCGTCGCGACGCAGGGAAACCAGGTTGTGGGTCAAGTCACCGGCGGCCACGCGCTCGGCGACTTTCAGGGTCTGGGTCAGCGGAATGATGATTTGTCGGGTGATCGCCCAAGCGGCAATCAGACCGAAGGCCAGCGCCAGCGCAGTGGCGATCAGCAGCATGTTCTTGGCGTGGGCGGCATCGGTGTCGCGCACCACGGTTTGCGATTCGGTGAGCTTTTTGCTCGCCGCGATCAGGATGTCGCCCTGAGCCGACATGTTGGCCAGTGCGGCGGCGTTCTTGACCTGTGAATCACGGAACTGAGCGACAGCGGCGCGGTAAGCCTTGAGCGAGTCGGTGGCTTGCTGCAGGTTGGCGATGTGCTGCTCTGGCACGCGGGTCGGCAGGCTTTCGAGGTTCTTCAAGGCGTTGTCGATGGCGGTCAGCGCCGGTTGCTCGGCATCGGCCTTGCCGCTGTAGGTGTAACCGCGCACCTGATAGCGCGCCTGCTGCAACAGTTTGCTCAGCTCGATGACAGCGTTGTACTGCGCAACGCTGTCGCCTTGCAGCAGCGCACTTTCGACTTCGCCGACCTTGGCCACAGCATTGTCAGCGTTGGCGCCAAGCTTGCTGCGCGCATCTTCACGGTGCACGGTGGCCTGGGTCATTTCGCCGAAAGCGCGTTTGTATTCGGCAACCGCAGCCAGTTGCTGGTCGACCATCGCCACATCGGACGGCTGCTCGATCATGCCGCGTGCCGACTGCAGACCGCTTTCGAGTTTGCTGAGCAATTCATTGACCGCGCCCGGACCCTGTTCACCACGACGCATGTCGTAGTCCATGCGCGCCAGGCGCAGGTCTTTGGTCAGCTCATTGAGGCTGGAAATGAAGCCGAGCTTGTCGCCACGGCTAATGATGCCGCTCATGCCGGTCCAGCCGGTGAACGTGATCAACAGCGTCAGCAACAGCACCAGGCCGAAACCGATGCCCAGCTTGCGTTTGACGCTGACGTTTCCAAGACTCTCGGCTAACCAACGGTACATGCGACCACTCCCTTCGGACCACTTAATTGGACTTATAGGGGTTGTATCGGCTGGGTGGTGGCAATCTGTAACGCCACTTGTCTGCGACTGTAGGGGCTTGTAGGAGCTGACGAGTGCAACGAGGCTGCGATCCTTTGATCTTGCTTTTAAAAACAAGATCAAAAGATCGCAGCCTTCGGCAGCTCCTACACAGGATCGGGGTCGCGTCAGAACAGGCGTGCGAGCAGGGCGGTGACGGCGGTTTCGACGCGCAGGATGCGCTCGCCCAATTGCACCGGTTGCAGGCCGGATTTTGCCAGCAGGTCGATTTCGTAGGGAATCCAGCCACCCTCGGGGCCAATGGCCAGGGTCACCGGTTCGTTCAGGGCGCGCGGGCAGGGCGGGAAGTGGCCGGGGTGGCCGACCAGGCCGAGGGTGCCCGCGCTGATCGCCGGCAGCCGATCCTCAACGAAAGGCTTGAAGCGCTTTTCGATGACGATCTCCGGCAATACCGTATCGCGAGCCTGTTCGAGCCCGAGGATCAACTGCTCACGAATCGCTTCCGGCTCCAGAAACGGAGTCTGCCAGAAGCTTTTCTCCACGCGATAACTGTTGACCAGAATCACCTTGGCCACACCCATGGTCGCGACGGTCTGGAACACGCGGCGCAGCATTTTCGGCCGGGGCAGGGCCAGCACCAGGGTCAGCGGCAGCTTGGCCGGCGGTGGCTGATCAAGGCTGACACGCAACTCTGCTTCGCCCGCTTCCAGACGCAGCAGCTCAGCCGAACCCATCAGTCCGTTGATGCGCCCGACGCGCAGGCTGTCACCGACTTCGGAGCGATGCACTTCCTGCATGTGGGTCAGGCGCCGGTCGCGCAGGATCACGCGGTCGGCCGCAATGAAGTCGGCCTCTTCGAGCAGCAGCAGGTTCATGCCTGAGTCGCTGGCGGCTGGTCGTTGTGGTCGTCGGCCGGGGTTTCGTCCGGGCGTTCGCGCTTGCTGACCAGCGCGCCGAAGAGGATGCCGATCTCGAACAGCATCCACATCGGCACAGCCAGCAGGGTCTGCGAGAAGATGTCCGGCGGGGTGAGGATCATGCCGACCACGAAGCAGCCGATGATCACGTACGGGCGGATCTTCTTCAGGTATTTGACGTCGACCACGCCGATCCACACCAGCAGGACCACGGCCACCGGGATTTCGAACGCCACGCCGAAGGCGAAGAACAGCGTCATGACGAAATCGAGGTAGCTGGCGATGTCGGTCATCATTTCCACGCCGGCCGGGGTGGCAGCGGCGAAGAATTTGAAGATCAATGGAAAGACGAAGTAATAGGCGAACGCCATGCCGATGTAGAACAGCAGGATGCTGGAGATCAACAGCGGTACCGCGACGCGTTTTTCATGCTTGTACAGGCCCGGCGCGATAAAGCCCCAGATCTGATGCAGGATCACCGGAATCGCGAGGAATAGCGAAACCATCATGGTCAGTTTCAGCGGCGTCAGGAACGGCGACGACACGTCGGTGGCGATCATCGTCGCGCCGACCGGCAGGTACTGGCGCAACGGCGTCGAGACGAAGGTGTAGATCTGCTGGGTGAACGCGAACAGCCCGGCAAAGATAATGAAGATCGCCGCCACGCAACGCAGCAGGCGGGTGCGCAACTCGGTGAGGTGCGATACCAGCGGCATGTGCTGGTCGTTTTCCGGAAGATCGCTCATGGGGCTCGCGGCGGCAGTGTAGGGTCTTGAGGCGCTGGTGTAGTCGGCGCGGCGGAGGGCGCTACGTGTTCAACCGATGTGTCTGTGGTAACCGGCGCCGGTCCTGGCGGTGTTACAACAGGTGAAGGAGTCGGAGCGGCAGCGCTGTGAATCGTCTGCTCGCCCACAGGCTCGACCGGCGTCGGCTCCTGCTGGTTCGGATTGAAGATCTTCCGCGCCTCTTGCTCCAGCGACAGAATATGTTCGTTGTGCAGTTGCCGACGGATCTCGTCGGCACCTATTTCACGTTCAACTTCCTGTTTGATCGCGTTGAAGCTGCGCTTCAGGCGGCCGACCCACAGACCGGCGGTGCGCGCCGCGCCCGGCAGACGCTCGGGGCCGAGCACCAGCAGGGCGACGAGGCCGACGAGCAGCAGTTCAGAGAAGCTGATACCAAACATTAGTCAGTGCTCACACGTCTTTGCGGATCGGCTCTTCGACTTTCTGCGCCTGCACGTCGATGGTGTGCGGCGGGTTGGCCTGAGCGGTGGTTTGCGGCTGCACCGGTGGCACTGGCTGGGCTGGCGGGGTCACGCTCGGTTCGGCCGGTTTTTCGTCGTCGTTCATGGCTTTGCGAAAGCCCTTGATCGATTCGCCAACGTCGGTGCCGAGGTTTTTCAGTTTTTTGGTACCGAACACCAGCACCACGACAATCAGAATGACGACCCAGTGTTTCCAGTCAAAAATGCCCATGTGGCGATTCCTCTCTAAAAGTTGTTCAGGCGGACGGACGCGAGGCTTTCTCGACGTGTCCGGACAAGCCGAAGCGACGGTCCAGTTCATCCAGCACGGCCTGCGGATGCTGCCCCAGTTGGGCGAGCATGACCATACTGTGGAACCACAGGTCGGCGGTCTCGTAGATCACATCACTGCAATCGCCGCTGATCGCGGCATCCTTGGCGGCAATAATGGTTTCGACCGACTCTTCGCCGACTTTCTCCAGAATCTTGTTCAGCCCCTTGTGATACAGGCTGGCGACATACGAACTGTCGGCGGCTGCGCCTTTGCGCTCTTCAAGTACCTGAGCGAGGCGGGTCAGGGTGTCACTCATGTGTGTGTCCTGCGGAATAGATAGCGTGCGGGTCTTTCAGTACCGGGTCGACCGTTTTCCAGTCGCCGTTTTCGAAGACCCGGTAAAAGCAGCTTTGACGGCCGGTGTGGCAGGCGATGTCGCCGATCTGTTCAACCATCAGGATGATCACGTCGGCGTCACAGTCCAGACGCATTTCATGCAGGGTCTGCACATGGCCGGACTCTTCGCCCTTGCGCCACAGCTTGCCACGGGAACGTGACCAGTAGATTGCACGATTCTCCGCAGCGGTCAGTTCCAGCGCTTCGCGGTTCATCCAGGCCATCATCAATACGCGCCCGGTCTTGTGATCCTGGGCAATCGCCGGCACCAGGCCGTCAGCATCCCACTTGATCTCGTCCAGCCAGTTTTTCATCGTCAAATCTCGAAAAGCAGCAGCAAGCCATGAGCTTCGAGCTGCAAGTAAACGCACGTTGCGGCGTGCCTGTAGCGTCAAGCTTGAAGCTGGCAGCTTATAACTTGCAGCTCAATCGTGCTATCGGCGAACGACCAGATACAAACCGACCGCGATCATGATTCCGGCGGGCCAGTGCGCCCACTCGGTCAACGGACCACCCGCTGCGAGGATCGCGCCGCCGGCCAGATGCGCGCAGCCGAGCAGGCGCAGGAACCAGTCGTCCTTGCGTTTGTGCCACGGCGGCGGAGGGTCTTTGGCGTGGGGTTGCGACATGCGTTCGAGCAGATCGCGGGCCATGTTCGACAGGTGCGGAATCTGCTCCAGCTGGCTCTGCACGTTGCCCAGCAAGGCTTTCGGGCTGACGCGTTCGCGCATCCAGCGCTCGAGAAACGGCTGCGCGGTGTTCCACAGATCCAGATCCGGATACAACTGACGACCGAGGCCTTCGATGTTCAGCAAGGTCTTCTGCAACAGCACCAGTTGCGGCTGCACTTCCATGTTGAAGCGGCGTGCGGTCTGGAACAGGCGCATCAGCACCTGGCCAAATGAAATATCTTTTAACGGTTTTTCGAAGATCGGTTCGCACACCGTACGGATCGCCGCTTCGAATTCGTTGAGTTTGGTTTCCGCCGGCACCCAGCCCGAATCGATGTGCAACTGCGCGACACGGCGGTAGTCACGCTTGAAGAAGGCGAACAGGTTGCGCGCCAGATAGTCCTGGTCTTCCGGGGTCAGGCTGCCGACGATGCCGCAGTCGATCGCGATGTACTGCGGGCTCCACGGATTGACGGTGCTGACAAAGATGTTGCCCGGGTGCATGTCGGCGTGGAAGAAGCTGTCGCGGAACACTTGAGTGAAGAAGATCTCCACGCCACGCTCGGCGAGCATTTTCATGTCGGTGCGCTGGTCAGCGAGGGTCGCCAGATCGGTGACCTGGATGCCGTAGATGCGCTCCATCACCAGCACTTTCGGCCGGCACCAGTCCCAATAGACTTGCGGTACATAAAGCAGCTGCGAGCCCTCGAAGTTGCGGCGCAACTGGCTGGCGTTGGCCGCCTCGCGCAACAGATCGAGTTCGTCGTAAATGGTCTTTTCGTAATCCTGCACCACGTCGACCGGGTGCAGCAGGCGTGCATCAGCGGAGAACTTTTCCGCCGCGCGGGCGAGGATGAACAGCCACGCCAGGTCCTGCGCGATGATCGGTTTCAGGCCTGGGCGAATGACCTTGACCACGACTTCTTCGCCGCTTTTGAGCTGCGCCGCATGCACCTGCGCTACCGAGGCCGAGGCCAGCGGGGCGACGTCGAAACGGCTGAACACTTCGCTGATTTTCTTGCCCAGCTGTTCTTCGATCAGCTTGATCGACACTTGCGAATCGAACGGCGGCACGCGGTCCTGCAGCAGCATCAGCTCATCGGCGATGTCTTCCGGCAACAGGTCGCGGCGGGTCGAAAGAATCTGCCCGAACTTGATGAAGATCGGCCCCAGATCCTGCAACGCCAGACGCAAGCGCGCACCACGATTGAGCTCCAGCGGCTTGCGCGGCAGCCAGCGCCACGGCAGCAAAAAGCGCACGGCCAGAAGGAACCAGGGCAGTGGCAGATCGAACAGCAGGTCATCGAGGCGGTAGCGGATCACGACGCGCTGGATGCGCAACAGACGGCGGACGGCAAGCAGCTTCATGCGTTATCGCTTGGGTCGAGGGATCGGGAAAGGCGCTCGAAACGCGCCTCGAGTCGTTCCAGATCAAGTTTGATCCGGTCCAGTTCGCTGAACCGCGCTTCGGCTTCGCGTTGCCCGACGAGGGTGCGCGATTCTTCGGCGAGGTATTCGGCAAGATTCTGGTTGAGGCTGGCAAATCCTTGTTGATACCAGCGTGCGCGGCTGCGCATATGGCCACCGAGCAATTGCGTGGCGACCGGACCGAGCCAGCGCGAGAGTTCGTACTCCCAGTCCAGCTCAAGATCCTGCAGCACGCCGGCCAGCTCCAGCAACACACCGCTGTCGCCATCGAGCTCGACTTCCGGTGCATGCAGCACGGCGGTCTTGTCCTTGCTCAGGGCCAGTTTCAGCAGGCTTGAGGCCGGTGCACGCAACGTGCAATCGACGTCCGCTGCCCACTGCGAAGCCAGCATCAGGCCTTCGTCACTGGGCAGTATGAACAGTTGCAGCGCCGGGCTGCGGCAGTCGACGGCAATCACCTTGCCGGTCAGATGCGCCAGGCGCGGCAGCGCCGTGCTGTCGAGACGCAGCACCCGGTTGAGGCCGAGTTCGACGCTGGCGAGCAGCCCGGTGAGCAACATCAGGGTTTGATGCCGCGGTGCAGGGCGACGATGCCTGCGGTCATGTTGTGATAGGTCACGCGGTCGAAACCGGCCTCCACCATCATCGACTTCAGGGTTTCCTGATTCGGGTGCATGCGGATCGATTCGGCCAGGTAGCGATAGCTTTCCGAGTCATTGGTGATCAGCTTGCCCATCAGCGGCATGAAGGCGAACGAGTAGGCGTCGTAGGCTTTGGACATCAGCGCGTTGGTCGGCTTGGAGAATTCCAGCACCAGCAGGCGGCCGCCGGGCTTGAGCACGCGCAGCATCGAACGCAACGCGTCCTCTTTGTGCGTGACGTTGCGCAGGCCGAAGGCGATGGTCACGCAGTCGAAATGGTTGTCCGGGAACGGCAGTTTTTCCGCGTCGGCCTGGACGAATTCGACGTTGCCGGCAACGCCCAGATCGAGCAGACGATCACGGCCGACCTTGAGCATCGACTCGTTGATGTCGGCCAGCACGACCTGGCCGGTCGGGCCGACGAGGTTCGAGAACTTGCGGGTCAGGTCGCCGGTGCCACCAGCGATGTCGAGTACGCGGTTGCCGCTGCGCACGCCGGAAAGCTCGATCGCGAAACGCTTCCACAGACGGTGCATGCCGCCCGACAGAAGGTCGTTCATGAGGTCGTATTTAGCGGCTACGGAATGGAAAACCTCAGCGACTTTTTCCGCTTTCTGGCTTTCCGGAACGTTTTTGAAGCCGAAGTGAGTGGTGGGTTCGGCATCGCTGCCTTTGCGCTGATCAGTCATATCGCTGTCACCAAAAGAGAATGCGCGACATTCTAATCCCCAAGCCATGCTTTGTCTTGGAATGGCTAAAGGTAAGATGGGCAACCTTCGGGACGATTTGCCGCAGATGCGGTCAAGATTCAACGTCAGCCATTCAATCATCAGGAGTCATTCCATGGCCAAAATCAGTGTTGAGCGCGCCCACACCCTGGGCAAGGAAGCCGCCCGCGAAAAGGCCGACAAACTGGCCACAAAGCTCAATGAACAATACGGCCTGGAGCCGCAGTGGTCGGGCGACACCCTGAACCTCAAGCGCTCCGGCGTGAAAGGCGAAGTGCATGTGGCGGACGATTCGATCAGGGTCGACGTCGAACTGGGCCTGATGATGTCGGCCATGAGCGGCATGATCAAAGCCGAGATCGAGAAAGCCCTCGACAAAGCCCTGGCCTGATTTCCAGATTGAAATCCAGTCCCCTGTGGGAGCGAGCCTGCTCGCGAAAGCGGTGTATCAGTTGACTGAAATGTTGGCTGATATGACGCATTCGCGAGCAGGCTCGCTCCCACATTTGTTTTGTTATGCTCCCGCTGGTTAGGGTGCCCTTTCTAATTTTTCTCCCTACTTTGTGCCTGAGCCCGACACTCGTCCGGCAGTTCCTCAAACCTTCTGCGCGTGAGGTGCACCATGGCCAAAGTCATTTTGAAGAAAAAAATCGACGCTCCGACTTCCACTCTGAGCGACGTCAAATCCTATGCCCGCAAGATCTGGCTGGCAGGCCTGGGCGCCTACACCAAGGTCGGCCAAGAGGGCAGCGAGTACTTTCAAGAACTCGTAGCCGCCGGTCAAACTGTTGAAAAGAAAGGCAAAAAAGCCGTCAGCGAAAAACTCCATGCGGCCAACGCCGAGATCGATGACGCGGCCACTCAGGTCAGCTCGTTCAAGGGTCGCGTTGAAGTTCAGCTCGACAAGGTCGAGAAGTCCTTCGACAACCGTGTGGCCAGCGCCTTGAATCGGATCGGCATTCCGTCTAAACATGACGTTGAGGCACTCTCTGCTAAGCTCGATGAGCTGACGGCATTGCTCGAACGCGTCGCGCGAAAATCTTAAGGAGAACGGGATGGCTGGCAAAAAGAACACCGATAAAGAAAGCAGCTCGTGGGTCGGGAAGGTCGAGTCCTACTCCCGCAAAATCTGGCTGGCTGGTTTAGGCGTGTACTCGAAGATCGACACTGACGGCAGCAAACTCTTCGATGCATTGGTCAAAGACGGCGAGAAAGCCGAGAAGCTCACCAAGACTGCCGTCGGCAAGAAAGTCGAGGACTCGACCTCCTCGGCCAAGTCGCGTATCAGCGGCGTGAAAGATCGCGCACTGGGCAAGTGGGACGAGCTGGAAGGGGCTTTCGACAAGCGCCTGAACAGCGCGATTTCGCGCCTGGGTGTGCCGAGCCGCAATGAGGTCAAGGCGCTCAACGCCAAGGTCGATACGCTGACAAAGCAGATCGAAAAACTCACCGGTCTGAAAGCTCAGCCCGTAGCGGCGAAAACCGCTGCGGCGAAACCTGCCAGTAAAACTGCAGCGGCCAAACCTGCGGCGAAAACCGCAGCCAAGCCACTGGCCAAAGCGGCGGCAAAACCGGCTGCGAAAGCTGCGGCAAAAACTGCAGCCGCCAAGCCTGCGGCCAAAGCGGCAGCCAAACCGGTTGCCGCCAAAGCAGCAGCAAAACCTGCGGCTAAAGCAGTAGCAAAACCAGCGGCCAAGCCAGCAGCGAAAACTGCTGCCGCCAAACCCGCTGCGAAGCCTGCGGCCAAACCGGCTGCGGCGAAAAAGCCAGCAGTGAAAAAGCCGGCCGCGCCGAAAGCCGCTGCGCCGAAACCGGCCGCCGCACCATCGACTGCGCCAACAGCTCTGGCCAACGCGGCAAACTCCGCTGCGGCACCCACGGCAGCAGCTACTCCGACTGCGGCATCGACACCGTCGACGCCATCCAGTCAGTCCTGATTTCAGGGCAAATCAAAAACGCCCGGCCTGTGAAGGTCGGGCGTTTTTGTTTGTGCATTCCAAGCGGCCCCTCACCCCAGCCCTCTCCCCAAGGAGAGGGAGCCGACCGAGGTGTCCTGCGTCATACGTCGACCTGAACAAATCGAGTCGATTATCGATTCAAAGAAGCTCGCTCAGGTCGGCGTAGCTCGCGAACATCCCCCAATCAGTCCCCTCTCCCTCCGGGAGAGGGTTAGGGTGAGGGGCTTTTCGGGTCAGTCGTGATCCTCAAGGTATTGCAAGGCCATCCGCTCTGTCGCCACCTTCACTGGCGGCAGCAAATGCGGCGCCACCAGCATCATGATCTGATAAACCACCAACCGAACCTCTCCCTCACGATCAAGAATCCGCTGGTAATCCAGCGAGAACAGCAACGTCATGGTCACCTGCTCCACCAGTTGCCCCAATGCCTGGGTATCGCTGACCAGTTGCCCCGAAGCCTTCAATCGCGCCAGCAACGACGCCAGCGTGCGCTTCAGCGCATTGAGCAGATTGCGAATCCCCTTGGCCAGTTTCGGCAAGCGCCCGGCGAGGTTCGACAGGTCCTGGAACAGGAACCGATACTGCGCCAGGCGCTCGACGATCAAATGCAGAAACAGCCAGTAATCCTCCGGTGCAAGCTCCACGTCCGGCGGCGGGTCGAGCAGGGGCGCGAGCTCGTGCTGGAAGCGTTCGAACAGGCCGAGAATCAGCGGTTCCTTACCGTGGAAGTGGTAGTAGAGATTGCCCGGGCTGATCCCCATTTCGTTGGCCACCTCCATGGTGGAAACGTTCGGTTCACCCTTTTCGTTGAACAGTTGCAGCGCACATTCGAGGATCCGGTCGCGGGTTTTCATCCAGTCTTCTTAGAAAATTTCGGTTGAGCGTCAGCGCACATGCACATAGGTGCCAGGTGCTGCTTCCATCGGTGGATAGTTCGGATTGCCGAGGGTGGTGCGAGTCTCATTCAGGGCGCCGGAGCGCTGGGCGACCCATTCCAGCCACTGCGGCCACCAGCTGCCGTCGACGTGTTTGGCATCGTAGTACCAGGCACGCGGGTCGCTGCTCAGTTTGGCGTTCTCGACGTAGGCAGCTTTCGGGTTGCTCGGCGGGTTGAGGATGCTCTGCACGTGGCCGCTGTTGGACAGCACGAAACGTCGTTCGCCACCGAGCAGCAGGGTCGAGCGATACACCGCGTCCCACGGCGTGATGTGGTCGTTCATGCCGGCGACGCTGAAGCTGTCGACATTGACCTTCTGCAGATCGATCGGCGTACCGCACACCTCGAGACCGCCCGCGTGGATCAGCGGGTTGTGCTTGAAGAAGTCCAGCAGATCGCCGTGCAGCGCCGCCGGCAGGCGCGTGTTGTCGTTGTTCCAGTAGAGGATGTCGAAGGCTGGCGGCTCCTTGCCCAGCAGGTAGTTGTTGACGAAATAGCTCCAGATCAAATCGTTGGGGCGCATCCAGGCGAAGACCTTGGCCATGTCGCGACCGTCGAGCACGCCTCGCTGGTACGAGCGACGTTTGGCCGCTTCCAGTGTTTGCTCGTCGGCGAACAGCGTGGCCGGGGTCTCGATCTGGCTGTCGAGCAGACTGACCAGATAGGTCGCGCTGGCGACCCGGCGCAGTTGCCGTTTGGCCTGCAAATGCCCTTGCAGGGCGGCAATGGTCAGGCCGCCGGCGCAGGCGCCCATCAGGTTCACTTCGCGGGCGCCGGTAATCGCCCGGCAGATGTTCATCGCTTCTTCGACCGCTTCGACGTAACTCGACAGGCCCCACTCGCGATGGCGCACATCAGGGTTGCGCCAGCTGATCATGAAGGTCTGCAGGCTGTTTTTCAGGGCGTACTGGACGAAGCTGTTCTGCGGGCTCAGATCGAAGATGTAGTACTTGTTGATTTGCGGCGGCACCACCAGCAAGGGCTTGGCGTACTGCTTTTCGCTCATCGATTTGTACTGGATCAACTCGAACATTTCATTGCGAAACACCACAGCCCCAGTGGTGGTCGCTACGGTTTTGCCGACCTCGAACGCCTGCCTGGTCACTTGCCGTGGCAGGCCGTCGTTGTGCAACAGATCATCGAACAGATGGCTCAGACCACGCACCAGACTCTGCCCGCCGGAATTGAACAACTCCTTGACCGCCAGCGGATTGAGCAGGGTGTTGGAGGGCGCTACGGCGTCATTGAGCAGAGTGAAAGCGAAGTGCGCACGGGCACGATCTTCAGGGCTCATGTCGCCTTCATCGATCCAGCTCTTGACCTGTTTCTGCCAGGCCAGATAAGCCTGCAGGCTGCGTCGGTAGAACGGGTTGAGGCTCCACGCCGGATCGGCGAAGCGGCTGTCTTGCGGATTGGTCGGGTGCAGGGTTTCGCCGAGCAGCACGCGCCCCAACTGTCCGCCAAGCTTCAGCGCATGCTTTGCGCTGTGCAACGGATTGCGCAAGCCGTGGGCGGCGACGCTGCGCAGTGTCGACAGCAGATCCCTGCCACGCAGACCGGCGATCGCACTCTGGGCGTTGATAAACACGGCGGGGCTGGGCACCACGCCCGTCGCTGGTTTTTCGCGCATGACTCAACACTCCTTCGTCTTCAGGGCAAAAACACACTCACCGAACCAGAACACCATAGACGCTGTTACCGGTTGCTGCCTGCGCGGCGTCCTGCCGCGCGCTTGATTTGAAAAGTGCTGCATAAAGCAGGCCGCCGCGATCAGCCGCCGAGCGGGGTCGGATGCGGGTGCATGACTGCGCGCAGACGCTCCTCTTCGAGAAACTTCATGATGATCGGCGCCACCGCTTCGGCGCGGGTAATCAGGAACAGATGGCCGTCATCGATGATGTGCAACTGGGCGTTGGGAATGCGCCAGGCGAGCATGCGCATGTTGATCAGCGGGATCAGCGGATCGTCATCGCCGGCCAGCACCAGCGTCGGCTGATGGATCTTGTGCAGCCAGTGGATGCTGGTCCAGCCGAGGCCGGCGAACAGTTGCCAGTAGTAACCGAGCTTGCCCGCCGAGCGCACTTTCGCCGCATGGCTGGCAGCCAGCGTCGGGTCGCGACGGAACGAGCCGCCGTAGATCATTGGCGCGATGCGGATCACATGGGATGGCTGAATGTAGCGGCGCGGGCTGGCCATCATCCACAGCACTTTCGGTTTGCCCGGCACCATCACCGCACCGGCCGCAGTGGCCGCCAGTACCAGTTTCTTGCAGCGCTCGGGATAGTCGTAGGCAAACTGCTGCGCCAGAGCTCCGCCCCACGACACGCCGATCACATTGACCTGACCGTAGTCGAGATAGTCGAGCATCCGCGCCGTCAGTTTGGCCAGGCCGGGAAAGCGATACGGCCGGTTGGGCGTCGAGGAGCCGCCGACCCCGGGCACGTCGAAGGCGATCACTTCCAGATCCGGGTCGAGCGCAGCGACAAACGGGAACACCAGCTCCAGGTTGGCGCCGATGCCGTTGAAAATCAGCAGAGGCGTCAAATGAGGCTTGCCGGGACGCACCGCCGTGCGGAGGGTCTGGCCATCCAGATCGACGGTGCGGAATATGAACGGTTGCGGCATGCTTCAGGCCCTGTAGATTTCAAGTCCACCCGTATTCCTGTAGGAGCGGACCTTGTGGTGAGGGGATTTATCCCCGTTCGGCTGCGAAGCAGTCGTGAATCGAGTAGCCGCGGTGCGTCTGACAAATCACGGTTTCAGGATTCGGGGTCGCTTCGCAACCCAACGGGGATAAATCCCCTCGCCACAAGGCCCTCTCCCACAATGGGTGGTGTCAGTTACCGTTCGTGAACATAAGTGCCCGGCGAAGCCTCGCCTGCCGGGTACGCTTTGTTGCCCAATTTCGTCGGGGCCTTTTTCAGGTTGCCCGAGCGCTCGGCCAGCCATGCCTGCCAGTACAGCCACCAGGAATCGGTGTGCTTGGTCGAGTTTTCCTGCCAGTCATCGGCAGTCGCCGCCATCTCTTCGCTGGTCATGTAACGCGATTTCGGATTGCCCGGCGGGTTGAGGATGCTTTGGATATGGCCGCTGCTCGACAGCACGAATTCAACTTTACCGCCGAACAGTTGCGCCGACTTGTAGCAGGACTTCCACGGCGTGATGTGATCGTTGGTGCCGGCCAGCGAGAAGATGTCGGCGGTGACCTGCTTGAGGTCGATCGGCGTGCCGCACACTTCCAGTGCATTGGGGCGGATCAGTGGATTGTTTTTGAACATCTCGATCAGGTCGCCGTGGAACGCAGCGGGCAGGCGGGTGGTGTCGTTGTTCCAGAACAGAATGTCGAACACTGGCGGCTCATTGCCGAGCAGGTAGTTGTTGACCCAGTAGTTCCAGATCAGATCGTTGGGGCGCATCCAGGCGAAGACCTTGGCCATGTCTTTGCCTTCGAGCACGCCGGCCTGGTAGGAGTGGCGCTTGGCGGTCTCCAGAGTCTGCTCATCGACGAACAGGGCGACGTCGCTGTCCAGGGTGGTGTCGAGCACGCTGACCAGCAGGGTGAGGGCGTTGACCTTGTTCTCGCCGAGGGCGGCGTAGTGGCCGAGCAGGGCGGTGCAGGTGATGCCGCCGGAGCAGGCGCCGAGCATGTTCACATCTTTGCTGCCGGTGATCGCCGTGACCACATCGACGGCTTCTTTCAGCGCTTCGATGTAGGTAGACAGGCCCCACTCGCGCTGGGCCTTGGTCGGGTTGCGCCAGCTGATGATGAAGGTCGGCACGTTGTTGCGCAGGCAGAAGCGCGCCAGGCTCTTGTCCGGGCTCAAGTCGAAGACGTAGAACTTGTTGATCTGCGGCGGCACTACCAGCAGCGGGCGTTCGTGGACCTGCTCGGTGATCGGCCGGTACTGGATCAGCTCCAGCACATCATTGCGGAACACCACAGCACCTTCGGTGACGCCCAGGCTCTTGCCGACCTCGAACGCGCCCATGTTGACCTGGCTCGGCATGCCGCCGTTGTGCACCAGATCCTTGGCCAGATGCGAGAGGCCATCGAGCAGGCTTTTGCCGCCGGTTTCGAAGAAGCGTTTGACCGCCGCCGGGTTGGCCGCCGTGTTGGTCGGCGCCATGGCTTCGGTCATCAGGTTGATGACGAAATGGCCGCGAGCGATGTCCTTGGGGGACAGGCTGCTGTCATCGATCCAGGCATGCAGTTCCTTGCGCCAGGCCAGGTAGGTTTGCAGATAACGTTTGTACAGCGGGTTCTGGCTCCACGCCGGGTCGGCGAAACGGCGGTCGTCACCGGCCGGTTGCAGCGCGGACTTACCCAGCAGCACGTTCTTCAGCTCGAGGCCGAAATGGGTCACGTGCCTGACGCTGTGAATCGGTTGTCTGATGGCCTGTTTCAGCACCATTCGAGCAGAGGCCAGCAGATCCTTTCCGCGCAGCCCGACGACGGGGTTAAGCCCCAGAGTGTTTTCCGAGGCTTGGTACTTCAGGTCATCGTTATTCTTGTCACTCATCTACGACGCTCCATTGTCCTGAGACGAGTACCCGGTTTCACGCTGTCGCTTCCACAGCCAATGCCGGGTACTACTGCTCGGGTGACCGTTGATTCTGCATAGCTGCTTTACAGTCGTAGAGCACTGCAGGGAACTTGCCAGCTCCATTGGTTACCCGAGTTTAATTTTTTTCGCAAGCGGCCGATCCGGGGCCATATGCGCGGAGCATTCAAACAGATGAAGTTAGAAAATGCCCTCTAAAGAGCAAGAGCCACGGCCTAGAGCATCAGCTTGACGAACGACTCGTTCGGATCGCGGGATTTTCCGGCAGCGCGCAGCTCGGCAAGATAATCGTCCCAGAGTTCGTTCTGGCGCTTGCCGAGTTCATAGAGGTATTCCCAAGTGAACAGGCCGCTGTCGTGACCGTCGTCGAAGGTCAGTTTCAGTGCATAGTTGCCGGCCGGCTCCAGCTTGCTCAGACCCACGTTGAGCTTGCCGAATTGCAGGATCGGTTTGCCGTGGCCCTGGACCTCGGCGGAGGGGGAGTGCACGCGCAGAAACTCCGCGGGCAGGGTGAATTCCTCGCCGGACGCGTAAGTGAGCGTCAGGGTTTTCGAGGCTTTGTGCAGTTTGATGTCGGTGGGGATTCGATTCATGGGCTGGCGTCCGATGTGTGGGCGACCCTGATTCAAATGTGGGAGCGAGCCTGCTCGCGAAAGCGGCGGGTCAGACGGCATTGATACCGCCTGACACGACCTCTTCGCGAGCAGGCTCGCTCCCACAGGGTCCGCTACCGCTGTAAGTATGGCTTACAGGATATAACGGGACAGATCTTCGTTCTGCGCCAATTCGCCGAGGTGGCTGTTGACGTAGTCGGCGTCGATCAGAATCGCCTTGTCATCGTGGGCGCTGGCCAGGTCGCCGGCGCTGAACGACACCTCTTCGAGCAGACGCTCAAGCAGGGTGTGCAGGCGACGGGCACCGATGTTCTCGGTTTTCTCGTTGACCTGCCAGGCGATCTCCGCCAGACGCTTGATGCCCTCGGGCTGGAACTGGATGTTCAGGCCTTCGGTTTTCAGCAGCGCGCAGTATTGCTCGGTGAGCGAGGCGTGCGGTTCGCTGAGGATGCGTTCGAAGTCTTCCGGGCTCAGGGCCTTGAGCTCGACGCGGATCGGCAGACGACCTTGCAGCTCCGGCACCAGATCGCTTGGCTTGCTCAAGTGGAACGCGCCGGAGGCGATGAACAGGATGTGGTCAGTCTTGACCATGCCCAGCTTGGTGTTGACGGTGCAGCCTTCGATCAGCGGCAGCAGGTCGCGCTGTACGCCTTCACGGGAGACATCGGCGCCGCCGACATTGCCGCGCTTGGCGACCTTGTCGATCTCGTCGATGAAGACGATACCGTGCTGCTCGACCGCTTCCAGCGCCTTGGCCTTCAGTTCTTCTTCGTTGACCAGACGCCCGGCTTCTTCATCGCGCACCAGTTTCAGCGCTTCCTTGACCTTGAGCTTGCGCGACTTCTTCTTGCCCTTGCCCATGTTGGCAAACAGCGATTGCAGCTGGTTGGTCATCTCTTCCATGCCTGGCGGCGTGGCGATCTCGATGCCGGAGACTTCGGCGACTTCGATTTCGATTTCCTTGTCGTCCAGCTGGCCTTCGCGCAGACGCTTGCGGAACAGCTGACGGGTGTTGGAATCGGAGCTCGGCGCTTCTTCGTTGCTGAAGCCCATGCGTGCCGGCGGCAGCAGCGCGTCGAGGATGCGGTCCTCGGCGGCGTCTTCGGCGCGGTGGCGTACGCGGGTCATTTCCTGCTCGCGGAGCATTTTGATCGCGGCATCGGCCAGATCACGAATGATCGACTCGACGTCACGGCCGACATAACCGACTTCGGTGAATTTGGTCGCTTCGACCTTGATGAACGGCGCATTGGCCAGTTTCGCCAGGCGACGGGCGATCTCGGTTTTACCGACACCGGTCGGGCCGATCATCAGGATGTTCTTCGGGGTCACCTCAACGCGCAGCTCTTCAGGCAGCTGCATGCGGCGCCAGCGGTTGCGCAGGGCAATCGCGACGGCGCGCTTGGCATCGTCCTGGCCGATGATATGGCGGTTGAGTTCGTGGACGATTTCGCGGGGAGTCATGGACATAGTAATTGACGGTCCTCAAGCAGAAACAAGCCGTGGCACACGGGCCGCAACATGCTTATTCAGCGAGATCCTGCTCCTCAATGGTCTGGGTGTGGTTGGTGAATACACAGATGTCGCCGGCGATGCCGAGAGCGGTTTCGACGATCTCGCGCGCCGACAGGTCGGTCTTTTTCAGCAGGGCGCTGGCGGCGGCTTGCGCGTAGGCGCCGCCGGAACCCATGGCGATCAGGCCATCTTCGGGTTCGACCACATCACCGTTGCCGGTGATGATCAGCGAAGCATCCTTGTTGGCGACCGCGAGCATCGCTTCGAGGCGGCTCAGGGAGCGGTCGGTGCGCCATTCTTTGGCGAGTTCGACGGCGGCGCGGATCAGGTGACCCTGATGTTTTTCGAGCTGGCCTTCGAAACGTTCGAACAGGGTGAAGGCGTCGGCGGTGGCGCCGGCGAAACCGGCGATGACCTGGCCGTGGTACAGGCGACGGACCTTTTTGGCGTTGCCTTTCATCACGGTGTTGCCGAGAGAAACCTGGCCGTCGCCGCCCATGACGACTTTGCCGTGGCGGCGGACTGAAACGATGGTGGTCAAGGGAAGAGTCTCCACGCAGCGGGGCGAAAATGCCTTATGCCCATTCATATGGGGGTGCTGGAGGGGATTTCAACCGGCAGGGACGATGGGAGACGAATGGTGTGTGTGATGACTGTGGCGAGGGGATTTATCCCCGTTCGGCTGCGGAGCAGTCGCGAAACCATCATTTGCGGTATGCCTGCTGCACCGCAATGGCTGGTTTCAGGGCTGCTCCGCAGCCAAACGGGTATAAATCCCCTCGCCACAAAGTTTGAAGGTCACCTGCAAGTTGCAGCTGACCTCTGAGAGCCTTAGCGGCTCTGGCGTTGTTGTAACAACAGGTTGCTGAAGCCGGCACCGGCCAGTTGTTTCTGCGCCGTGGTCAGTTGTTCGCGGTTGCTGAACGGGCCGACCAAGACGCGATACCAGGTTTCATCCTTGACCGTGCCGGACTCCACCGACACGGCTTGGCCGAGCAGAATGATCTGCGCGCGAACCTTGTCGGCATCGGTTTCCTTGCGGAACGAACCGGCCTGGAGGAAAAACTTGGTCACTGGCGCGGCCTTGCTCACCGGTGGCGCTGGCGGCGGCGTGATCCCCGCCAGAGCTGCCTGTGCCCGTGCGGTGTCGATCTTCGCCGCTTCGGCCGGGGTTACCGGCGTGGTCGGGACGGCCGGCACTTGCGGCGTCGGCAGGGTCTTTTCCGGCACCGCGTCCGGCGGCACGATCACTTCCGATTCCGGCAGCAGGGTGTAGAAGTCGTACTTCGGTTTCACCGGTTGCGTCGGGCTCGGCGGGGTCTTGTTGGCCTCGGCGATCTTCGACGCTTTCTGCTGCTGTTCGACCTTCTCGCGCTTGACCGTGTCGCTGCCCTTGCCCGGTTCCAGTTTCATCAGAAACACGATGAACGCGCCGACGGTCAGGCCGATGGCCATCCACAGCCAGCCCGGAATCGGTTGTTTCGCCGGGGCCTGATAGCGGCTGGCGCCGCGTTTGGGTGCAGGTTTTTTCTTGGCAGCCAACTTACATACGCTCCAGAGTTTCCAGACCCAACAGCTCCAGGCCTTGCTTGAGGGTGCGACCGGTCAGTGCGGCCAGACGCAGACGGCTCTGCATCTGCGCCGGGGTGTCGGCGGCGAGGATCGGGCAGTTCTCGTAGAAGCTGGAGAACAGGCCGGCGACGTCGTACAGGTAGGTGCAGAGAATGTGCGGCGTGCCTTTTTCAGCCACGTTGTTCAGCACTTCGCCGAACTGCGCCAGCTTCGCCGCCAGCTCCTGCTCGTGCGCCGCTTCGAGGACGATCTGGCCGTCGACTTCGCTGAAGTCCTTGCCCAGTTTGCGGAACACACCGGCCACACGGGTGTAGGCGTACAGCAGATACGGCGCGGTGTTGCCTTCGAAATTGAGCATCAGGTCGAAGTTGAAGCTGTAGTCGCTGGTGCGATGCTTGGACAGGTCGGCGTATTTCACCGCGCCGATGCCGACGACCTTGGCGATGTTGCGCAACTCGTCTTCGGCCAGGGTCGGGTTCTTCTCTTTCACCAGGTTGTAGGCGCGTTCCTGGGCTTCGGTCAGCAGGTCGATCAGCTTCACGGTGCCGCCATCACGGGTCTTGAACGGACGCCCATCGGCGCCGTTCATGGTGCCGAAACCCATGTGTTCCATTTCCATCGGATGGGTGACGAAACCGGCCTTGCGCGCCACCGCGAAGACCTGCTGAAAGTGCAGGGCCTGGCGCTGGTCGACGAAATACAACGCGCGATCAGCCTTGAGCTTGCCGCTGCGGTAGCGCACGGCCGCCAGGTCAGTGGTGGCGTACAGGTAACCGCCATCGGCCTTGACGATGATCACCGGCAGCGGGTCGCCATCGGCGTTCTTGAACTCGTCGAGGAACACGCACTGGGCGCCGTTGCTCTCGACCAGCATGCCCGCTGCTTTCAGGTCGTTGACCACGTTGATCAGGTCGTCGTTGTAGGCGCTTTCGCCCATCACGTCGGCCATGGTCAGTTTGACGTTGAGCAGTTCGTAGATCTTCTGGCAGTGCGACAGCGAGATGTCCTTGAACTTGGTCCACAGTGCCAGGCATTCAGCGTCGCCAGCCTGCAACTTGACCACCAGGCCACGCGCGCGATCGGCAAATTCTTCGGACTCGTCGAAACGCTGCTTGGCCGCACGGTAGAAGTTTTCCAGATCGGACAATTCGTCGCTGGTGATCGGATTTTCCTGCAGATAAGCCATCAGCATGCCGAACTGAGTGCCCCAGTCGCCGACGTGATTCTGGCGGATCACTTCGTCGCCGAGGAACTCAAGCACGCGGGCCACGCCGTCGCCGATGATGGTCGAGCGCAAGTGGCCGACGTGCATCTCTTTGGCCAGGTTCGGCGCCGACAGATCGACCACGGTGCGCTGCGCCGGGCCGGCCTTGCGCACGCCGACATGGGCGTCGGCCAGTGCGGCGTCGAGGCGCGAGGCCAGTGCCTGGGTGTTCTGGAAAAAATTGATGAAGCCCGGGCCGGCGATTTCGGCCTTGGTGACGTTCTCGTCAGCGGGCAGTGCGGCGATGATTTTCTCCGCCAGATCCCGTGGCTTCATGCCGGCCGGCTTGGCCAGCATCATGGCGATGTTGCTGGCGAAGTCGCCGTGGGTCTTGTCGCGGGCGTTCTCCACCTGGATCGCCGGCGTCAGGCCTTCAGGCAACACACCTTCGTTGACGAGTTGGGTGAGGGCTTGCTGGATCAGCTGGCGAATGGTGTCTTTCATGGTCTTCTCTTTCGACCGCAAGCGCGGCGGGCGCATCGATGCGCGGGTGGAAAAACTGGGCATTATCCGTTGCGAAGACGGGCTTGCCAACCTTAGCAGGCAGGATGTGGATATGTGGTGACAAAAAGTCCGCTTTCGCGAGCAGGCTCGCTCCCACAAGGTTTTTGCGCAGGACACACAAGGTATGTACGGCGCTGATCCACTGTGGGAGCGAGCCTGCTCGCGAAAGCGATCTTCAGCTCAATACAGATCCACCGGATCAACATCCAGCGACCAGCGCACTGCCCGCCCACTCGGCATCTGCTCCAGCACCAGCATCCAGCTCGCCAGCAAGCGGTGCAGCGGTGCCCGCGCGGTCGCCTGTAACAACAGCTGGGCGCGATAACGCCCGGCACGGCGCTCCATCGGCGCCGGCACCGGCCCGAGCAACTCGATGCCGCTCAGATTCAATTCGGCCAGCAAGCGTTCGGCTTCGCTGCACGCTTCATCGAGAAAACCTTCCGCCTGCCCCGGCTTGTGCGCTTCGGCACGCAACAGCGCCAAATGGGCAAACGGCGGCAACCCGGCCGCGCGGCGCTCGCTCAAGGCTTGTTCGGCGAAGGCGAAATAACCCTGCTCGGTCAGTTGCACCAATAAAGGGTGGTCGGCCAAATGCGTCTGGATGATCACCCTGCCCGGCTCCTCAGCCCGGCCGGCGCGCCCGGCGACCTGGACGATCAACTGCGCCATGCGCTCGCTGGCGCGGAAGTCGCCGGAAAACAGGCCACCGTCGGCATCCAGAATCGATACCAGCGTCACCCGGGGGAAATGGTGCCCTTTGGCCAACATCTGCGTGCCGACCAGAATGCACGGCTGGCCTTTCTGGATTGTCGCGAACAGCTGATTCATCGCGTCCTTTCGCGAGGTGCTGTCGCGATCGACGCGCAGTACCGGGTAATCCGGGAATAGAATCGCCAGACGCTCTTCGGCGCGTTCGGTGCCGGCGCCGACGGGGCGCAGATCGACCTTGCTGCACTTCGGGCACTGGCGTGGCGTGCGCTCAACGTTGCCGCAGTGGTGACAGCGCAACTCGCCGTAACGCTGGTGTACGGTCATGCGCGCATCGCAGCGCGAACACTCGGACATCCAGCCGCAATCGTGGCAGAGCAGGGTCGGGGCAAAGCCGCGACGGTTGAGGAACACCAGCACCTGCTGACCGTTGGCGAGGGTCTGGCCGATGGCTTGCTGCATCGGCCCGGAAATACCGCTGTCGAGCGGACGGCTTTTGACGTCCAGACGCAGAAAGCGCGGTTGCTTGGCGCCGCCGGCGCGCTCGTTCAGGCGCAGCAGGCCGTAGCGGCCGGTGTAAGCGTTGTGCAGACTTTCCAGCGACGGCGTGGCGGAGCCGAGCACGATCGGGATGTTTTCCTGCCGCGCGCGCACCAGCGCCAGATCGCGAGCGTGGTAGCGCAGACCTTCCTGCTGTTTATAGGAACCGTCGTGCTCTTCATCGATGATGATCAGCCCGGGATTTTTCATCGGCGTGAACAGCGCCGAACGGGTGCCGATAATAATGTCGGCCTCGCCATCACGGGCGGCGAGCCACGCGTCGAGGCGTTCGCGATCATTCACTGCCGAATGCAGCAGGGCGATACGCGCATTGAAGCGCTGTTCGAAACGCGCCAGGGTTTGCGGGCCGAGGTTGATCTCCGGAATCAGCACCAAGGCTTGCTTGCCGGCTTCGAGGGTTTCGCGGATCAGTTGCAGATAGACTTCGGTCTTGCCGCTGCCGGTGACGCCGGCCAGGAGAAACGCGTGATAACTGTCGAAACCGGCGCGAATCGCTTCATACGCCGCGCGTTGTTCGCTGTTGAGCGGCAGCTCCGGTTGTGCCAGCCAGTGTTCATGGCGAGCGCCGGGGGCGTGGCGGCGGATTTCGACCTGCACCAGCCCCTTGGCCAGCAGCAGATCGAGGCTGTCCTTGCTCAGCATCAGTTTGCTCAACAACTGATGGGCGACGCCGTGGGGGTGCTGGGCCAGCGTGGTCAGCGCCTCGCGCTGGCGTGGCGCACGGGCGACTCGCGGGTCATCGACGCTGGCGCCGGGGGCCACCGACCAGAAGCGTTCCTGGCGGGCTTCGGCCAACTCGCCCTGACGCAGCAGCACTGGCAAGGCCCAGTTCAAGGTGTCGCCGAGGCTGTGCTGATAATACTGCGCCGTCCACAGGCACAGCTTGAACAGCGCCGGCGGCAGCGGTGAAGTCGAGTCGAGGAGGGCCAGTGCCGGTTTGAGTTTTTCTGCCGGCACCTCGCTGGTGTCGGTGACCTCGACCAGAATGCCGATCATCTCGCGCCGACCGAACGGCACCCGCAAGCGCATGCCCGGCTGCAATTGCTCACGCCGCACCCCGGCCGGCGCCCGGTAATCGAACAGGCGGCGCAGAGGCGAAGGCAGGGCAAGGCGCAAAATGGCGTCGGGCACGCGGGGGGATCTCGATACGCAAAATGATCGGATATGCATGACCTGTGGGAGCGAGCCTGCTCGCGAAGGCGGTGGGTCAGGCAACACATGTGTCGACTGCCATGGCGCCTTCGCGAGCAGGCTCGCTCCCACAGGGAAGTGCGTTCAAGGCCGGGAGCCTAGCAGACGGTCGGTCTCGGTGACAGCTTGCGCGATTGAAAAGGTCTGGTAGAATCCGCGGCCTAATTACGTGCGGTATTCAACAATAGTGTTGGGTGGCGGCACGCTAGCCTGAGGAAGACACCATGAAAGCCGATATCCATCCGAACTACCCGGAAATTGCTGTTACCTGCAGCTGCGGTAACAAGTTCGAAACTCGTTCGACCTACGGCAAAGCCCTGGCGATCGACGTTTGCAACGAATGCCACCCGTTCTACACCGGTAAGCAGAAGACTCTGGACACCGGCGGCCGTGTGCAGAAGTTCGCAGACCGTTTCGCTACTTTCGGCGTCGGCAAAAAAGCCTGAGGCTGATCATTTTGGATGGTCGTTTCGACTTCTCCAGACTGATGAAAAAGGCGTCCCTTGCGGGCGCCTTTTTTGTGTCTGCGATTTGGCTGTCCGCCGCCCAGGCGTTCTGCCCGACACCCGCAGGGCTGACCAGCGTCAGCGTGCAGCGGGTGGTCGATGGCGACACCCTGCGCCTGAGCGACGGGCGCAATGTGCGCATGATCGGCCTCAATACGCCGGAACTGGGCAAGCAGGGCCGCAGCGACGAACCCTTCGCCGTGGCGGCGCGTAAACGCCTGCAAGCGCTGGTGGATGAGAGCGGCGGCCGGGTCGGCTTGCGGCCCGGCAAGCAGGCGAAAGACCATTACGGCCGTACGCTCGCGCATGTTTACAGCGTCAGCGGAGTGAATCTCGAAGCGCAAATGCTTGCCGATGGCCTGGGTTTTCACGTTGCGGTCGCGCCGAATGTCGACCTGGTCGCCTGCCAGCAGGCCGCCGAACGCAGCGCTCGACAGGCCGGGGTTGGTCTCTGGCGGCAATCGCCGGTGCGGAAAGCGCAGGAGATCCAGCGTTCAGGCTTTGCCGTAGTCAGCGGTCGGGTGAGCAAGGTGCAGCGCAATCGCGGCGGAATCTGGATCGAGTTGCAGGACAGGGTTGTATTGCGGGTTGCACCCAATCTGCTCGGACGATTTGACAGTACTGATCTGGAAGCACTGAAAGGCAGGCAGATCGAGGCGCGTGGCTGGGTGGTTGACCGATCCCGGCGCGGTGGATTGCAAAAGGGTCAGGCGCGCTGGTTGTTGCCGTTGACCGATCCTTCGATGCTGCACGTACCGCGTTGAAGAAAAATTGTAGACATTTTTACAGCTGATTGTGAACAGTCCAGCCCTTGTGCGCCGTGGCTCTTGGCCCAAAGTCGTAGGGCAGGGCGCTTGACAGCGGTGACTGCCCAGTCTTGTGGGGACTTTGCGAGGCGCGTATCCTCGCTGACCAGTCTGTCCAACAGTAAAAAAGCGGAATGCCAAAATGTCTGATCTGAAAACTGCCGCTCTCGAATACCACGCCAATCCTCGTCCGGGGAAGCTGAGTGTCGAGCTCACCAAGGCCACTGCTACCGCCCGCGACCTGTCGCTGGCCTACAGCCCCGGCGTAGCTGAACCAGTACGCGAGATCGCTCGCGATCCTGAACTGGCCTACAAATACACCGGCAAGGGCAACCTGGTGGCAGTCATTTCCGATGGCACCGCGATTCTCGGCCTGGGCAACCTCGGCCCGTTGGCTTCCAAGCCTGTGATGGAAGGCAAGGGCGTGCTGTTCAAGCGCTTCGCCGGCATCGACGTATTCGACATCGAAGTCGACTCGGAAAGCCCGCAAGCCTTCATCGACACCGTCAAGCGCATCTCCATCACCTTCGGTGGCATCAACCTGGAAGACATCAAGGCGCCAGAGTGCTTTGAGATCGAACGCGCTCTGATCGAGCAGTGCGACATTCCGGTGTTCCACGATGACCAGCATGGCACCGCAATCGTGACCGCTGCCGGCATGATCAACGCCCTGGAAATCGCTGGCAAAACCCTGCCGGAAGCAAAAATCGTCTGCCTCGGCGCCGGCGCTGCCGCCATCTCCTGCATGAAACTGCTGGTGAGCATGGGCGCTCGCATCGAAAACATCTTCATGGTTGACCGTACCGGCGTGATCCACTCCGGCCGTGACGACCTGAACCAGTACAAAGCCGTGTTCGCCCACGCTACCGAGAAGCGCACCCTGGCAGACGCACTGGCAGGCGCTGACGTATTCGTCGGTCTGTCCGGTCCGAACCTGCTGAGCGCCGAAGGCCTGCTCTCGATGGCGGCCAACCCGATCGTGTTCGCCTGCTCCAACCCGGATCCGGAAATCTCCCCGGAACTGGCGCACGCCACCCGTAGCGATGTGATCATGGCAACCGGCCGTTCGGACTACCCGAATCAGGTCAACAACGTACTGGGCTTCCCGTTCATCTTCCGTGGTGCCCTGGACGTTCGCGCCAAGCGCATCAACGAAGAAATGAAAGTCGCCGCCGCCAACGCCCTGCGCGAACTGGCCAAACTGCCTGTTCCACAGGACGTGTGCGATGCCTACGGCGGTGCTCCGCTGGAATTCGGCCGTGAGTACATCATTCCGAAGCCAATGGACAAGCGCCTGATCACCCTGATCTCCGACGCCGTGGCCAAGGCTGCGATCGAGACCGGCGTGGCCACCCTGCCGTATCCGAAGAACTACCCGCTGAAAAGCGTGGATGACGTGTTCAACGGCTAAGTCGTTGTAGCGTGTCAAACAAAAGCCCCGGCTCGTGAGAGTCGGGGCTTTTTTATGCCTGAAGATCAAGAGCCCCTCACCCTAACCCTCTCCCAGAGGGAGAGGGGACTGATTGGGGGACGCTTGGGAGCTACGCCGACCTGAATGTATGGTTTTGAATCCATAATCGACACCACACTTTCAGGTCGGTGTTTGACCCCAGACAACTCGGTAAGTCCCCTCTCCCTCTGGGAGAGGGTTAGGGTGAGGGGCTTTTGATCTTCGGGTAATAAAAAGCCCCGCACTTCTCACGAAGACGGGGCCTTTTTGCGGCATCAGGATCAGAACAAATCGATCGGCGCCTGTTCATCCGCCGGCAGCGGGCTGCCCGGTACGGCGCCGTTGCCCAGCTCGTTCACCGATGGCGGCGTGTCTTCGGCCTTGAACAGTTCGAAGTACGCCCCCGGTGTGCTCGGTGTTGCTGCACGGCCGCTGATCGGGTCTACCCGCAGGCTGAGCAAGCCTTCTGGCTCAGGCTGCACATGCGGCGGCTTGTCTTTCAGCGCGGCCGACATGTAATTCATCCATATTGGCAGCGCCACAGTACCGCCGAACTCACGGCGTCCGAGGCTTTCCGGTTGGTCGAAACCAGTCCACACCGTGGTTACGTAATCAGCGTTGTAGCCAGAGAACCAGGCATCTTTCGATTCGTTGGTGGTACCGGTCTTGCCCGCGATGTCACTGCGGCCCATGGCCAGTGCGCGCCGGCCGGTGCCGAGTTTGATTACGTCCTGCAGCATGCTGTTGAGGATGTAGGTGGTACGTCCATCGACAATCCGTTCGGCCACGGCCGGCGCTTGCGGCACTGCCGGATTGGCCGACGCTTCACCGGCAACCGGAGCGGCATTGACCGTGAACGACTCGGTAGCCGGCGCAGCGATACCGTCGGTCGCCGCGCCACCCTGTGGCACGGTCGGCGGGTTGGCGACGAACAAAGTGTCACCGTTACGGCTTTCGATCTTGTCGATGATGTACGGGGTGATCTTGTAGCCACCGTTGGCAAAGGTGCTCCAGCCAGTGGCGATTTCCATCGGCGTCAGCGTTGCGGTGCCGAGTGCCAGCGACAGGTTCGGCGGCAGGTCCTGCTTGTTGAAGCCGAAGCGGGTGATGTAGTCGATGGTCTTGCCCACGCCCATGGCCTGCAACAGGCGGATCGACACCAGGTTGCGCGACTTGTACAGCGCTTCACGCAGGCGGATCGGGCCGAGGAAGGTGTTGGTGTCGTTCTTCGGGCGCCAGACCTTGTCCAGGTACTCGTCGACGAACACGATCGGCGCATCGTTGACCAGGCTGGCAGCGGTGTAGCCGTTATCCAGCGCGGCGCTGTAAACGAATGGCTTGAAGCTCGAACCCGGCTGACGCTTGGCCTGCATGGCGCGGTTGTAGTTGCTCTGCTCGAAAGCGAAGCCACCCACCAGCGAACGGATCGCACCGTTTTGCGGATCCAGCGACACCAGTGCGCCCTGAGCCTGTGGTATCTGGCTGAATTTCAGCGAATTGTCCGTCTGGCGCTGCACGCGGATCAAATCACCGACCTGCGCCACATCCGACGGCTGGCGCGGGTTGGCGCCCATGCTGTTGGTGTTGAGGAACGGTCGCGCCCATTTCATCGTGTCCCAGGCTACGTGCTCTTCACCGGTGCGGGTCAACACCTGCAGGCCGGTTTTATCGACCTGGGTGACGATCGCAGGTTCGAGGCTGCTGATGGTGCGCTGCTTGGTCAGCTCGCTGGCCCAGGCTTCGCGGGTCTTGCCCGGCAGGCGCGACTCGGGGCCACGGTAGCCGTGGCGCTGGTCGTAGGTCATCAAGCCTTCGTGCAGCGCGGTGTTGGCCATTTCCTGCAGATTGCTTGGCACCGTGGTGGTGACACGGAAGCCTTCGGTGTAGGCGTCGCTGCCATAACGGCCGACCATTTCGGCACGGGCCATTTCGGCGATGTACGGTGCGTTCACTTCCGGGGTCGGCACGTGGTAGCTGGCGTTCAGCGGCTCGTTGATCGCCGCGGTGTAGTCGGCTTCGCTGATCTTGCCCAGCTTATACATGCGCCCGAGGATCCAGTCGCGGCGTTCTTTGCTGCGCGCCGGGTTGGCCAGCGGGTTGAAACGCGACGGTGCTTTTGGCAGACCGGCGATCATCGCCATCTGCGCCAGGCTGATGTCACGGATCGATTTGCCGTAATACACCTGCGCCGCCGCCTCGATGCCGTAGGCGCGGTTGCCCAGGTAGATCTTGTTGACGTACAGCTCAAGAATCTCGTCCTTGGTCAGCTGTCGCTCGATCTGCAGGGCCAGAAGAATTTCGGTGGTTTTGCGCGAGAAGCTGCGCTCGCTGGTGAGGAAGAAGTTCTTCGCCACCTGCATGGTGATGGTGCTGCCGCCGGACTGAATATGCCCGCTCTTGACCAGTTGCGTCGCCGCGCGCATCAGGCTGCTCGGGTCGACGCCATAGTGGTTGGCAAAATTGTCGTCTTCAGCACTTAGTAACGCATTGATGAAGTTGGGCGGAATGTCGGCGAAACGAATCGGTGTACGGCGCATTTCGCCAAATTCTGCGATCAACTTGTTGTCGCTGCTGTATACGCGCAGAGGAATCTGCAACTGAATGCTTCTCAGCGCCTCCACAGACGGCAAACCCGGACTAAGGTAAAGAAAGGCGCCGCTGAGACCTAAGAGCAGTCCGCAGAAAACGGCGACGATGGACCAACCGAAAAATTTCAGCAGACGAATCAAGGCTTTTGGACATCCAGGGCAAAGAATGAATTTGGCACGGGGCTGCGGTTACACACAGAGCCATCCGCGCTGGCAGTAAAAAGCGGAAAAAATCGCTGGGCATTATAAGCACTTTTCCGTCGGGGGCGTCATTGGCGCTTCTGTCAAGACGGGGGTGAAGGAACGCAATGCGTATTACAGAGTCCGTAACTCACGGAAAGTCATAGGGAATTGGTAGTGCTGGGACTCTTCAATAAAAAGACCAATGCGTTACTGGGGATCGACATCAGCTCCACGTCGGTGAAGCTGCTGGAACTGAGCCGTCAGGGCGAGCGCTACCGGGTCGAGGCCTATGCGGTGGAGCCCTTGCCGGCGAACGCCGTGGTCGAAAAGAACATCGCCGACCTCGAAGGCGTCGGCCAGGCGCTGAGCCGGTTGCTGGTGAAAGCGCGAACCGGGGTCAAGAGCGTGGCGGTGGCAGTGGCCGGTTCTGCGGTGATCACCAAGGTCATCGAGATGGACGCCGGGCTGTCCGACGACGAACTGGAAAACCAGCTCAAGATCGAGGCCGACCAATACATTCCCTATCCGCTGGACGAAGTCGCCATCGATTTTGAAGTCCAGGGCGTCTCGCCGCGCAACCCGGATCGGGTCAACGTGCTACTTGCCGCCTGTCGCAAGGAAAACGTCGAGGTGCGTGAAGCGGCGCTGGCGCTCGCCGGCCTGACCGCGCGGGTGGTGGACGTCGAGGCCTACGCCCTCGAGCGCTCGTTCGGTCTGCTGGCGACGCATCTGGCGGCCTCCCAGGAGCGCCTGACCGTGGCGGTGGTCGATATTGGCGCGACCATGACCACTCTCAGCGTCCTGCACAACGGCAAGATCATCTATACCCGAGAGCAATTGTTCGGCGGACGCCAGCTCACCGAAGAGATCCAGCGCCGCTACGGCCTCACGGTCGAACAGGCGGGCCTGGCGAAAAAACAGGGCGGGCTGCCTGACGATTACGTCAGCGAGGTCTTGCAGCCATTTCGCGAGGCGCTGGTGCAGCAAGTCTCGCGTTCGCTGCAGTTCTTCTTCGCCTCCGGGCAGTACAACGCGGTCGACCATATCCTGTTGGCCGGCGGCACCGCCTCGGTGCCCGGCCTGGACCGTCTGATCGAACAGCGGCTGGACACGCCGACGCAGGTCGCCAACCCATTCGCCGACATGGCCTTGGGCAGCAAGGTCAACGCAGGAGCGCTGGCCAGCGACGCGCCAGCCTTGATGATTGCCTGCGGGCTCGCGCTCAGGAGTTTCGACTGATGGCGCGGATCAACCTTCTCCCCTGGCGCGAGGAACGCCGCGAAGAACGGCGCAAACGCTTTCTGCTGGTACTTATCGGCGTGCTGGCCGGCTCGATCGGCGCGGTGCTGATTGCCGACCAGATCATCACCGCAGCGATCGAGCGGCAGATGGCGCGCAACGATTACATCGGCAAACAGATTGCCGTGGTCGACGAGCGCATCAAGCAGATCAGTGAACTCAAGGCGCGCCGCCAGCAACTGGTCGAGCGCATGCGCATCATCCAGGACCTGCAGGGCAATCGGCAGATCAGCGGGCGGGTCTTCGACCAACTGGCGCGTACCCTGCCGGACGGCGTGTATTTCACCGATGTGAAAATGGCCGGCAAGACCCTGTCCATCAGTGGCGCGGCGGAGTCGAACAACCGGGTCTCCGAGCTGATGCGCAATCTCGACGCGTCCGACTGGTTCGACGCGCCAAGCCTGAATGAGGTCAAGGCCACCAGCGCTGATCAGGTCGAACAAGCCAACGTCTTCCAGCTGACCGTTCGTCAGACCCAGCCCAAGGTTGTGGAGGACGAGCAATGAACGCCTCCGAATGGCTGCAAAGCCTGCGCAATATCGATTTCAACGACCTCGACACCAGCAACATCGGCTCCTGGCCCCCGGCGGTAAAAACCCTGTGCGGTGCGCTGGTGATGGTGTTGATCCTCGCGCTTGGCTATTACTTCTTCATCAGCGACATGGAAAATCAGCTCGACCTCAAGCGCGAAGAGGAAACCACCCTCAAGGAACAATTCGCCAGCAAGGCGCGGCTGTCGGCGAACCTTGAGCTGTATACCCAGCAAATGAAGGAAATGGAAAACACCTTCGGCGTGCTGCTGCGGCAATTGCCCAGCGACACCGAAGTGCCGGGCCTGCTCGAAGACATCACTCGCACCGGTCTGGGCAGCGGCCTGGAATTCGAAGAGATCAAGCTGCTGCCGGAAGTGACCCAGCCGTTCTACATCGAGCTGCCGATCCAGATCACCGTGACAGGCGCCTATCACGACCTCGCGACCTTCGTCAGCGGCGTCGCCGGGCTGCCACGAATTGTCACTCTGCACGATTTCGAACTGGCGCCAGCCAATCCCGAGGGCGGGACGAAGCTGCGCATGAGCATTCTTGCCAAGACGTACCGCTATAACGACAAGGGGCTGGAGAAATGACCCCGATTCGTTATCTCGTCCTGCCCATGATGCTGGCGTTAAGCGGCTGCGGTGGCGGCGATGACTTCAGCGACCTCGACGCGTACCTCAACGAAGTGCGCCTGCGTCCGGCGGGCAGGATTGAACCAACGCCGACATTCCGGTCTTACCCCACATTCACTTACAGCGCCGCCAACCTGCGCAGCCCGTTTTCGCGGCAGGCGCGGGTCGATCTGGCCGGGCAGAAACACGGTTCGCGCAACGTCAAACCCGACCCCAATCGGGTCAAGCAATACCTTGAAGGGTTCAATATCGAGCAGTTCGAAATGGTCGGCACGATTGCCAATGCCTCGGGCTCGTTTGCGCTGTTGCGCGGCGCAGGCGGGGTGCATCGTCTCAAGGTCGGAGACTACCTGGGCCGCAACGACGGCCGCATCGTCGCCATCAGCCCTACCCAGGTCGATGTCGTCGAGATCGTGCCCGACGGCGCCGGCGCCTGGCTGGAGCGGCCGCGCACCATTCCTTTGAAAGAGCACTCATAGTGGAAGTCGAATAATGAACAGGATTTTCTCCACCCTCGGTTTTTCGCTATGGATAGCGCTGGTGTCACCGATGGTAATGGCGGCCAGTCTGAAAGCGCTGGATGTTGCCGCGCTGCCGGGTGACCGCGTCGAACTGAAGCTGTCGTTCGACGGCCCGCCACCACAGCCCAAGGGCTACACAACCGAGTCACCGGCACGCATTGCACTGGATCTGCCGGGCGTGACCAGCCAGATGGCCAACAAGAATCTTGATCTGGGCAGCGGCAACGCGCGCACGGCCACGGTGGCCGAAGCCAAGGATCGCACGCGGCTGATTGTCAGCCTGACGCAGTTGGCGCCTTACAGCACGCGGGTCGAGGGCAATAATCTGTTTGTGGTGGTCGGTCAGGGCGCTTCCGCGACTGCGCCGCGCCCGGCTGCCGTTGCACCGCGTGCCGCCACGGCCGCCACGGCCGCTGCGGCACCTGCCAGACCAGCCGCGCAACGCAGCAGGGCGATTCGCGGCGTCGATTTCCAGCGCGGCACCGAGGGCGAGGGCAATGTGGTCATCGATCTCTCTGATCCGACCATCGCCCCGGATATCCAGGAGCACGACGGCAAGATCATCCTCAGCTTCGCCCGTACGCAACTGCCGGAAAAACTGCGCGTGCGCCTCGACGTCAAGGACTTCGCCACCCCGGTGCAGTTCGTCAACGCAGCGCTCACCGGCGATCGTACGGTGATCAGTGTCGAGCCCAGCGGCACCTTCGACTATTCCACATTCCAGACCGACAACAAGCTCACCGTGAGCGTTCGTCCGATGAGCATCGACGACCTGCAAAAGCGCAACGCCGACCGTCAGGCCTATGTCGGCGACAAGCTCTCGCTGAATTTTCAGGACATCGACGTGCGCTCGGTGCTGCAACTGATCGCGGACTTCACCAATCTCAACCTGGTGGCGAGCGACACGGTGCAGGGCGGCATCACGTTGCGTCTGCAAAACGTGCCGTGGGATCAGGCACTGGATCTGGTGCTGAAAACCAAGGGGCTGGACAAGCGCAAGATCGGCAACGTGCTGCTGGTCGCGCCGGCCGATGAAATTGCCGCTCGCGAGCGTCAGGAACTGGAATCGCAGAAGCAGATCGCCGAGCTGGCGCCCCTGCGTCGTGAGCTGCTGCAAGTCAATTACGCCAAGGCAGCGGACATTGCCAAGCTGTTCCAGTCGGTGACCAGTGCCGAGGCCAAGGTCGACGAGCGCGGTTCGATTACCGTCGATGAGCGAACCAACAACATCATTGCCTACCAGACCCAGGATCGCCTCGACGAACTCCGGCGGATCGTCGCGCAGCTGGATATTCCGGTACGCCAGGTGATGATCGAGGCGCGCATCGTTGAGGCCAACGTCGATTACGACAAGAGCCTGGGCGTGCGCTGGGGCGGTTCGGTGCAGAACAAGGGCAACTGGAACGCCTCCGGGGTCAACGGTTCGTCGAGCACTATCGGTACGCCGGGCAGCACCGGCACCAACTCGCCGTTCGTCGACATGGGCACGGTCAATAACACTTCGGGGATCGGCATTGCTTTCATCACCGACAACGTACTGCTGGATCTCGAACTGACGGCGATGGAAAAAACCGGCAACGGCGAAATCGTCTCACAGCCGAAGGTGGTCACCTCGGACAAGGAAACCGCGAAGATCCTCAAAGGCACCGAGATTCCCTATCAGGAGGCCAGCTCCAGCGGCGCGACCTCGGTGTCGTTCAAGGAGGCTTCGCTGTCACTGGAAGTCACCCCGCAGATCACCCCGGACAACCGCATCATCATGGAGGTCAAGGTCACCAAGGATGAGCCCGATTACCTGAACAAAGTGCAGGATGTGCCGCCGATCAAGAAAAACGAGGTCAACGCCAAAGTGCTGGTAAATGACGGCGAGACCATCGTAATCGGCGGTGTTTTTTCAAATACTCAGAGCAAGGTCGTAGATAAGGTGCCATTTCTTGGCGATGTGCCGTATCTTGGCCGCCTTTTCCGGCGTGATGTGGTTTCGGAGAAAAAATCCGAGCTGCTGGTATTTCTCACTCCGCGTATCATGAATAACCAGGCGATTGCTGTGAGTCGTTGATTCTGTGCGAAATTTGATACTTGTAGGACCGATGGGTGCTGGCAAAAGCACCATCGGCCGATTGCTGGCCAAAGAGCTGCGCCTGCCGTTCAAGGATTCCGACAAGGAAATTGAGCTGCGCACGGGTGCCAATATCCCATGGATCTTCGACAAGGAAGGCGAGCCCGGCTTTCGTGACCGTGAGCAGGCGATGATCGCCGAGCTGTGCGCGTTCGATGGCGTGGTGCTGGCGACCGGCGGCGGCGCAGTGATGCGTGATGCCAATCGCAAGGCCCTGCATGAAGGCGGGCGCGTGGTGTATCTGCACGCCTCCGTCGAGCAGCAGGTCGGCCGCACCTCCCGCGATCGCAATCGGCCGCTGCTGCGTACCGCCGATCCGGCGAAAACCCTGCGCGACCTGCTCGAGATCCGTGATCCGCTTTATCGGGAAATTGCCGATCTGGTGGTGGAAACCGACGAGCGGCCGCCACGCATGGTGGTGCTCGACATTCTCGACCGTCTCGCGCAGTTGCCACCCCGTTAAAGCATCGCCCGAAATGCGCTATCCTCGGCGTCCTGTCAGCGCCCGCCGAGGGTGTGGCGGATGCCGGGCGAGCGGCGTCATACCGCTACAGGCCGCAGAACACCAATAATTTCAGGGCAGGACGCCTGCTTCCATCTTCACTGTGGGGACACATGCAGACACTCAAGGTCGATCTAGGCGAGCGCAGCTACCCGATTCATATTGGCGAAGGTCTGTTGGATCAGCCGGAACTGCTGGCGCCGCATATCCACGGGCGGCAGGTGGCAATCATCTCCAACGAAACCGTCGCGCCGCTCTATCTCGAACGTCTGACCCGCAGCCTTGCGCAGTTTTCGGTTATCTCGGTGGTGTTGCCTGACGGCGAAGCCTTCAAGAACTGGGAAACCCTGCAACTGATTTTCGATGGTCTGCTGACCGCCCGTCATGACCGCCGCACCACCGTGATCGCCTTGGGCGGCGGGGTGATCGGCGACATGGCCGGTTTCGCTGCCGCCTGTTATCAGCGCGGTGTCGATTTCATCCAGATTCCTACCACGCTGCTGTCGCAGGTCGATTCCTCGGTCGGCGGTAAGACCGGCATCAACCATCCGCTGGGCAAGAACATGGTCGGCGCGTTCTATCAGCCGAACGTGGTGCTGATCGATACCGCATCGCTGAAAACCCTGCCGGAGCGCGAGCTGTCGGCGGGCCTGGCGGAAGTCATCAAGTACGGCCTGATCTGCGACGAGCCGTTCCTGACCTGGCTGGAAGAAAACGTCGACGCTCTGCGCGCGCTGGATCAAACCGCGCTGACCTATGCGATCGAGCGTTCCTGCGCGGCCAAGGCTGCGGTGGTCGGCGCCGATGAAAAGGAAACCGGCGTCCGCGCTACGCTCAACCTCGGCCACACCTTCGGCCACGCCATCGAAACCCACATGGGCTATGGTGTCTGGCTGCATGGCGAGGCGGTCGCGGCGGGCACGGTGATGGCGCTGGAAATGTCCGCGCGCCTGGGCTGGATCAGCGAGCAGGAGCGTGATCGCGGCATTCGTCTGTTCCAGCGGGCCGGCCTGCCGGTCATTCCGCCTGAAGAGATGAGCGAAGCCGATTTTCTCCAACACATGGCAATTGATAAAAAAGTGATCGACGGTCGTCTGCGCCTGGTGCTGCTGCGCCGGATGGGCGAAGCGGTAGTGACCGACGATTATCCGAAAGAGGTTCTACAGGCCACGCTGGGAGCGGATTACCGCGCCCTGGCTCAGCTTAAAGGTTAAAACGATTCCGATGACTAGTTTGCATGCCGACGAGGCGTTTCTCGGCCATTTCCAGTTAAGTCACGACCCGTTCGCGCCACGGGTGCCGGGCTTCAAATTCTTCCCGGCCCAGCGCAAACCGGTGCTGGGTCAACTGCATCACCTGGCGCGTTACAGCCAGTTGCTGCTGGTGGTCACCGGCCCGCAAGGCAGCGGCAAGACCCTGCTGCGGCAGGCGCTGGTGGCCAGCACCAATAAGCAATCGGTGCAGAGCGTGGTGGTTTCCGCCCGTGGCGCCGGTGATGCGGCCGGCGTGCTGCGCCAGGTGGCGCAGGCGCTGGATGTCGCGCAGGCCGAAGTCGGTGCGATTCTCGAGCAGGTGGTGCAACTGGGGCTGACCGGGCAGGAAGTCTATCTGCTGGTGGACGATGCCGAGCAGCTCGACGAGTCCGCGCTGGAAGCGTTGATGGCGCTCGGCGCCGGCACGCCGGAAGGTCGTCCGCATGTGTTCCTGTTCGGCGAGTCGTCGCTGATCGCTCAGCTCGAGGCGTTGCAGCTCGAAGAAGAGCGTTTCCACGTCATCGAATTGCAGCCGTACACCGAAGAAGAGACCCGCGAATATCTCGACCAGCGGCTGGAAGGCGCGGGCCGGGGTGTCGAACTTTTCACCGCAGATCAGATCTCTGATATTCACGAAAGCTCCGAGGGCTGGCCGGGCAACATCAACCAGGTCGCTCGCGATGCACTGATCGAAGTCATGATTGCCAGCCGCTCTGCGGTCAAGCGTCCAAGTATGGGGTTCAACATGCCGAAGAAACACGTATTGGCGATTTCCGCCGTCGTTGTGGTCGCGGTTGCCGCCGCCTGGCTGATGCCGGGTCGCAGCAAGGCACCGACCACCGGTGCTCCGGCCAACGAACAGGCGCAACTGCCATTGGGTCAGGGCGCAGCGAACGGCGCCAACCCGTCCGTCGAATTCGCCGGCAACACCCAGCCGATGCCGCTGCCATTGGTCGGCAACTCGCAGCCGGTCATGCGTGGCCCGCTGGCCGAGGCCGCCGGTGGCATTACCGAAGGCGACGACGGCGTGCCACTGGAAGGCTCCAGCGATACGCCGCCGACCGTAACCACCTCTGCACCGCCTGCGGGCGTTCCGGCCGGTCCTGCGCCGACACCGGCTCCGACCCCTGCCGCCAAACCGGCACCAACACCGGCACCGACGCAGATCGCCACGGCCAAGCCTGCTCCGGCCACGCCAGCGCCAGCCGCGAAACCGGCCCCCGCTCCGTCCAAGCCTGCCGACAAGCCGGTGACCGTGGCCAAGGCTGCCGGTGGCAGCTGGTACGCCGGTCAGCCGACCAGCAACTATGTCGTACAGATCCTCGGTACCAGCTCGGAAACCGCTGCGCAGAACTTCGTCAAGGAGCAGGGCGGCGAGTACCGTTATTTCAAGAAAGTCCTCAACGGCAAGCCGCTTTACGTGATCACCTATGGCAACTTTGCCAATCGTGATGCGGCCGTTTCTGCCATCAAGGCCTTGCCAGCGAAGGTTCAGGCTGGTAAACCTTGGCCTCGCACTGTCGCCAGCGTCCAACAGGAACTGGCAACAACTCGCTGAAGATTCGGCGGCCTTACCCAGGCCGCCTCTCCCGGCACCTCAAAATCTCCACGAGTGCGCGCCGCCTGAAAGGGCCGCGTGCCTTGTGGTGTCTGCGTCACAGTAGTCTTTGAGTCGTTGCGGTCAAAATTAAAAAAGTTTTGACTAGCACAGCAGATCGCTTTAAACCTTTCACAAATGCGACATGAATTTGCGACAGTTCGTCGTCAAATTTGTGAGCCTCTGTGTCGCTGTGTACAATGACCACCCTTTTGCCCCCGCTAAGCCGGCGTACGTTCGGCGCGGAACGCAAGTGGTTGAATTGAAAAGAAATTTGCCTCGAGTAGAGGCAGCCTGGTGAGAAAGTGTCTATGAAAGCAGGTCTGTACCAACCAGATGAATTCAAGGATAACTGCGGTTTCGGCCTGATAGCTCATATGCAGGGCGAGCCCAGTCATACCCTTTTGCAAACGGCCATTGAGGCCCTGACCTGCATGACCCACCGCGGTGGGATTAATGCCGACGGCAAGACCGGTGACGGTTGCGGTCTGCTGATTCAAAAACCCGACGCCTTCCTGCGAGCCATTGCCCAGGAAAGCTTCGGCGTCGAAATGCCCAAGCAATATGCCGTGGGCATGGTGTTCTTCAATCAGGATCCGGCCAAGGCCGAAGCCGCTCGCGAGAACATGAACCGCGAGATCCTCGCCGAAGGCCTGCAACTGATCGGCTGGCGCAAAGTGCCGATCGACACCAGCGTACTCGGCCGCCTGGCCCTTGAGCGCCTGCCGCAGATCGAGCAGGTCTACATCGGCGGCGAAGGCCTGAGCGATCAGGACATGGCGGTGAAGCTGTTCAGCGCCCGTCGCCGTTCGTCGGTGGCCAACGCCGCTGACTCCGACCACTACATCTGCAGCTTTTCGCACAAGACCATCATCTATAAAGGCCTGATGATGCCGGCCGACCTGGCCGCGTTCTATCCGGACCTGAGTGACGAGCGCCTGCAAACCGCGATCTGCGTGTTCCACCAGCGCTTCTCCACCAACACCCTGCCGAAATGGCCGCTGGCGCAGCCATTCCGCTTCCTCGCCCACAACGGCGAAATCAACACCATCACCGGTAACCGCAACTGGGCGCAGGCCCGTCGGACCAAGTTCACCAATGATCTGATGGATCTGGAAGAGCTCGGCCCGCTGGTCAACCGCGTCGGTTCCGACTCCTCGAGCATGGACAACATGCTCGAACTGATGGTCACCGGTGGCATCGACCTGTTCCGTGGCGTGCGGATGATCATTCCGCCTGCGTGGCAGAACGTCGAAACCATGGACCCGGATCTGCGTGCGTTCTACGAGTACAACTCGATGCACATGGAGCCGTGGGACGGCCCGGCAGGCGTGGTGATGACCGATGGTCGCTACGCGGTGTGCCTGCTCGACCGTAACGGTCTGCGTCCGGCGCGCTGGGTCACCACCAAGAATGGTTTCATTACCCTCGCCTCGGAAATCGGCGTGTGGAACTACCAGCCTGAAGACGTGCTCGCCAAGGGTCGCGTCGGCCCGGGCCAGATCTTTGCCGTGGATACCGAAACCGGGCAGATCCTCGACACCGATGCGATCGACAACCGTCTTAAATCCCGTCATCCGTACAAGCAATGGCTGCGCAAGAATGCCCTGCGCATTCAGGCGACCATGGAAGACAACGACCACGGTTCGGCTTTCTACGACGTCGACCAGCTCAAGCAGTACATGAAGATGTATCAGGTCACGTTCGAAGAGCGTGATCAGGTGCTGCGTCCGCTCGGCGAGCAAGGTTACGAAGCCGTGGGCTCGATGGGCGACGACACGCCGATGGCCGTGCTGTCCCAGCGTGTGCGCACGCCGTACGACTATTTCCGCCAGCAGTTCGCGCAGGTGACCAACCCGCCGATCGACCCGCTGCGTGAAGCGATCGTGATGTCGCTGGAAATCTGCCTCGGTGCCGAGCGCAACATTTTCCAGGAGTCGCCGGAACACGCCTCGCGCGTGATCCTCAGCTCGCCAGTGATCTCTCCGGCCAAGTGGCGCTCGCTGATGAACCTCGACCGTCCGGGTTTCGAACGGGCGATCATCGACCTCAACTACGACGAAAGCCTCGGCCTCGAAGCGGCGATCCGCAACGTTGCCGATCAGGCTGAAGAAGCCGTGCGCGCCGGGCGTACTCAGATCGTCCTGAGCGACCGCCATATCGCCCCGGGCAAGCTGCCGATCCACGCTTCGCTGGCGACCGGTGCGGTGCACCACCGCCTGACCGAGAAGGGCCTGCGTTGCGATTCCAACATCCTCGTTGAAACCGCGACCGCCCGTGACCCGCATCACTTCGCGGTGCTGATCGGTTTCGGTGCCTCGGCGGTCTATCCGTTCCTGGCCTACGAAGTGCTGGGTGACCTGATCCGTACCGGTGAAGTACTGGGCGACCTCTATGAGGTGTTCAAGAACTACCGCAAGGGCATCACCAAAGGCCTGCTCAAGATCCTGTCGAAGATGGGTATCTCGACCATCGCTTCGTACCGTGGTGCGCAGCTGTTCGAGGCCATTGGTCTGTCCGAAGAAGTCTGCGAACTGAGCTTCCGTGGTGTGCCAAGCCGGATCAAGGGTGCGCGTTTCGTCGACATCGAAGCCGAGCAGAAAGCCCTCGCCGTCGAAGCCTGGAGCCCGCGCAAGCCGATCCAGCAGGGCGGTCTGCTGAAGTTCGTCCACGGTGGCGAATATCACGCGTACAACCCGGACGTGGTCAACACTCTGCAAGCCGCTGTGCAGCAGGGCGACTACGCCAAGTTCAAGGAATACACCTCACTGGTGGACAACCGTCCGGTGTCGATGATTCGCGACCTGTTCAAGGTCAAGACCCTCGACACGCCGCTGGACATCAGTGAAGTCGAGCCGCTGGAATCTGTGCTCAAGCGATTCGATTCCGCCGGCATCTCGCTGGGCGCACTGTCGCCGGAAGCTCACGAAGCCCTGGCCGAAGCCATGAACCGCCTCGGCGCGCGTTCCAACTCCGGCGAAGGTGGTGAAGATCCGGCGCGTTACGGCACCATCAAGAGTTCGAAAATCAAGCAGGTCGCGACTGGCCGTTTCGGTGTAACCCCGGAATACCTGGTCAATGCCGAAGTGCTGCAGATCAAGGTCGCCCAAGGCGCCAAGCCGGGCGAGGGCGGGCAACTGCCGGGCGGCAAGGTCAACGGGCTGATCGCCAAACTGCGTTACGCAGTGCCGGGCGTGACCCTGATTTCGCCACCGCCGCACCACGATATCTACTCGATCGAAGACTTGTCGCAACTGATCTTTGACCTCAAGCAGGTCAACCCGCAGGCGCTGGTTTCGGTGAAACTCGTAGCTGAAGCGGGCGTCGGCACCATCGCCGCCGGTGTGGCCAAGGCCTATGCCGACCTGATCACCATTTCCGGTTACGACGGCGGTACCGGTGCTTCGCCGCTGACTTCGATCAAATACGCGGGCGCACCTTGGGAACTCGGCCTCGCTGAAACCCACCAGACCCTGCGCGGCAACGACCTGCGCGGCAAAGTCCGGGTGCAGACCGACGGCGGCCTGAAAACCGGCCTCGACGTGATCAAAGCGGCAATCCTCGGCGCCGAGAGCTTCGGCTTCGGTACCGCGCCGATGATCGCACTGGGCTGCAAATACCTGCGCATCTGCCACCTGAACAACTGCGCCACTGGCGTCGCGACGCAGAACGAGAAGCTGCGCAAGGATCACTACATCGGCACCGTCGACATGGTGGTGAATTTCTTCACCTACGTCGCCGAAGAAACCCGTGAGTGGCTGGCCAAGCTTGGTGTGCGCTCCCTCGAAGAGCTGATCGGTCGCACTGATCTGCTGGAAATCCTCGAAGGCCAGACCGCCAAGCAACATCACCTGGACCTGACCCCGCTGCTGGGCAGCGATCACATCCCGGCGGACAAACCGCAGTTCTGCGGCGTCGAGCGCAACCCGCCGTTCGATAAAGGTCTGCTGGCGGAGAAGATGGTCGAGCTGGCCTCGTCGGCGATCAACGACCTCAGCGGTGCTGAGTTTGAGCTGGATATCTGCAACTGCGACCGTTCGATCGGCGCCCGGATCTCCGGCGAAATCGCGCGCAAGCACGGCAACCAGGGCATGGCCAAGGCGCCGATCACCTTCCGTTTCAAAGGCACGGCCGGGCAGAGCTTCGGTGTGTGGAACGCCGGCGGTCTGAACATGTACCTGGAAGGCGACGCCAACGACTACGTCGGCAAAGGCATGACCGGCGGCAAGCTGGTCATCGTGCCGCCGAAGGGCAGCGTCTATAAAACTCAGGAAAGCGCCATCATCGGCAACACCTGCCTGTACGGCGCCACTGGCGGCAAGTTGTTCGCCGCCGGCACCGCAGGCGAGCGTTTCGCCGTGCGTAACTCCGGTGCCCACACCGTCGTGGAAGGCACTGGCGATCACTGCTGCGAGTACATGACCGGTGGTTTCGTCTGCGTGCTGGGCAAGACCGGTTACAACTTCGGTTCTGGCATGACCGGTGGTTTCGCCTACGTGCTCGATCAGGACAACACCTTCGTTGACCGGGTCAATCACGAACTGGTGGAAATCCAGCGGATCAGCGGCGAGGCGATGGAAGCCTATCGCAGCCACCTGCAGAACGTGCTGAACGAGTACGTCGCCGAAACCGACAGCGAGTGGGGTCGTGAACTCGCCGAGAACCTCGACGATTACTTGCGGCGTTTCTGGTTGGTCAAGCCCAAGGCTGCCAGCTTGAAAACCCTGCTTTCCAGCACTCGTGCCAACCCGCAGTGATATGCGCCTGAAGAGTTTGATGAGGTTTTAACAATGGCTGAACGTCTGAATAACGACTTCCAGTTCATCGATGTCGGGCGCAAGGATCCGAAGAAGAAACTGTTGCGTCAACGCAAGAAAGAGTTCGTTGAAATCTACGAACCGTTCAAACCCCAGCAGTCGGCCGATCAGGCCCACCGCTGCCTGGGTTGCGGCAACCCGTATTGCGAATGGAAGTGCCCGGTGCACAACTTCATTCCAAACTGGCTCAAATTGGTCGCCGAGGGCAACATTCTTCAGGCCGCCGAGTTGTCGCACCAGACCAATACCCTGCCGGAAGTCTGCGGCCGGGTGTGCCCGCAGGATCGTCTGTGCGAGGGCGCCTGCACCCTCAACGACGGCTTCGGCGCGGTGACCATCGGTTCGGTCGAGAAGTACATCACCGACACCGCGTTCGCCATGGGCTGGCGCCCGGACATGTCCAAGGTCAAGCCGACCGGCAAACGTGTCGCGATCATCGGCGCAGGCCCGGCGGGTCTGGGTTGCGCCGACGTGCTGGTGCGTGGCGGCGTAACCCCGGTGGTGTTCGACAAGAACCCGGAAATCGGTGGCCTGCTGACCTTCGGCATCCCCGAGTTCAAGCTGGAAAAGACCGTGCTGAGCAATCGTCGCGAAGTCTTCACCGGCATGGGCATCGAGTTCCGTCTCAACACCGAAGTCGGTAAAGACGTGACCATGGAACAACTGCTCGCCGAATACGACGCGGTGTTCATGGGCATGGGCACCTACACCTACATGAAGGGCGGTTTTGCCGGGGAGGATCTGCCGGGCGTTTATGACGCGCTGGATTTCCTCATTGCCAACGTCAACCGCAACCTGGGCTTTGAAAAGTCGCCGGAAGATTTCGTCGACATGAAAGGCAAGAAGGTCGTGGTACTCGGCGGCGGCGACACGGCGATGGACTGCAACCGCACCTCGATCCGTCAGGGCGCCAAGTCGGTGACCTGTGCCTATCGTCGTGACGAAGCGAACATGCCCGGCTCGCGCAAAGAGGTGAAGAACGCCAAGGAAGAAGGCGTGAAATTCCTCTACAACCGCCAGCCGATCGCCATCGTCGGTGAAGACAAGGTCGAAGGCGTGAAGGTGGTCGAGACCCGTCTCGGCGAACCGGATGCCCGTGGCCGTCGCAGCCCCGAGCCGATCCCGGGTTCCGAAGAGATCATCCCGGCCGATGCCGTGGTCATCGCCTTCGGCTTCCGCCCGAGCCCGGCGCCGTGGTTCGAACAGTTCGAGATCCAGACCGACAGCCAGGGCCGCGTTGTTGCGCCTGAGCAAGGTCAGTACAAGCACCAGACCAGCAACCCGAAAATCTTCGCCGGTGGCGACATGGTGCGCGGTTCCGACCTGGTGGTGACGGCGATCTTCGAGGGGCGCAATGCGGCTGAAGGGATCCTCGATTACCTGGGTGTCTGATCACTTTCCAAAATTGGAATGGGATTAATTGTGGGAGCGAGCCTGCTCGCGAAAGCGGTGGATCAGTCAACAGAGATGTTGAATGTGAAGCCCTCTTCGCGAGCAGGCTCGCTCCCACAGTTGTTTCTCGGTGTTGCTGATAGCGCATTCCAGCGCGACAAATTGACCCGATAGACAAAAGGCTGACCCACATCCGTGCCTTTTGCCTCGCGCTCTGAGAAAATGCCCGCACTTTTTTTCCGGATGCCGACATGACTGCCCTGAAGAACGACCGTTTCCTCCGCGCCCTGCTCAAGCAACCCGTTGACGTCACCCCTGTGTGGATGATGCGCCAGGCCGGTCGCTACCTGCCGGAGTACCGCGCCAGCCGCGCGCATGCCGGCGACTTCATGAGCCTGTGCATGAATCCGCAATTCGCCTGCGAAGTCACCCTGCAACCGCTCGACCGCTACCCGCAACTGGACGCGGCGATCCTGTTTTCCGACATCCTCACCATTCCCGATGCCATGGGCCAGGGCCTGTACTTCGAGACCGGTGAAGGTCCGCGCTTCAAAAAAGTCGTCAGCACGATGGCCGACATCGAAGCGTTGCCGATCCCGGATCCGCACAAAGACCTCGGCTACGTGATGGATGCGGTCAGCACCATCCGTCGCGAACTCAACGGTCGCGTGCCGTTGATCGGTTTCTCCGGCAGTCCGTGGACCCTCGCGACTTACATGGTTGAAGGCGGCTCCTCGAAAGACTTCCGCAAGACCAAGGCGATGCTCTACGACAACCCGCAAGCCATGCACCTGCTGCTCGACAAACTGGCGCAGTCGGTGACGTCGTACCTCAACGGCCAGATCATGGCGGGTGCGCAAGCGGTACAGATCTTCGATACCTGGGGCGGCAACCTGTCGGCAGCCGCGTATCAGGAATTCTCCCTGGCCTACATGAAGAAAATCGTCAGCGGCCTGATCCGCGAGAACGACGGACGCAAAGTGCCGGTGATTCTGTTCACCAAGAACGGCGGCCTGTGGCTGGAAAGCATCGCCGAAGCCGGCGCCGACGCCCTCGGCCTGGACTGGACCTGCGACATCGGCAACGCCCGTGCCCGTGTCGGCGACAAGGTCGCGCTGCAAGGCAACATGGACCCGACCGTGCTCTACGCCAAACCGGAAGCGATCCGCACTGAAGTCGGGCGCATTCTGGCCAGCTACGGCAAGGGCAGCGGCCACGTGTTCAACCTTGGTCATGGCATCACCCCGGAAGTCGATCCGGAACATGCCGGCGCATTCCTGCGTGCGGTGCATGAGCTTTCGGCGCAGTATCACGAGTGATCAGCGCCCAATAAAAAACGCCCGGCCAATGCCGGGCGTTTTGGTTTGCACGATCCAATGTCGGACACAGATCAACTGTGGGAGCGAGCCTGCTCGCGAAAGCGGTGTGTCATTCAACACTGATGTTGCCTGACACAGTGCATTCGCGAGCAGGCTCGCTCCCACAGGGTTTTATGTCAGGCTTTGACACCCTGCAACGGCGGCAACTTCGCCAGCTTCAACGCCACCAGAAGGGCAATCAGCAACAACGCACCAATAAACAGGCCGATGCCGTTCCACCCGCCCAGATGCCAGAACACCCCGCCCGCCGTCCCGGCAATGCTCGACCCGGCGTAATAACTGAACAGATACAGCGACGACGCCTGACCCTTGGCGGTCAATGCGCGCCGGCCGATCCAACTGCTTGCTACCGAGTGCGCGGCGAAGAAGCCGAAGGTGAACACCAGCATGCCGACGATCACCAGCAACAACGAGGTGAACATGGTCAGTGCCAGTCCGGCGAACATCAGCGCAATGGTCGCCCAGAGCACTTTGCGCCGCCCCAGTTTGTCCGCCAGCGAACCGATCTTCGCCGAGCTGTAGATCCCCGACAGGTAGACCACCGAGAGCAATCCGACAAATACCTGATCGAGGTTGTACGGCGCAGCCAGCAAGCGGTAGCCGATGTAGTTGAACAGCGTGACAAACGCGCCCATCAGCACAAACGCTTCAAGAAACAGCAGCGGCAGACCGGCGTCGCGAAAGTGCATGGTGAAGCCGTCGAGCAGGCTGCGCGGGTGCAGCGAGCGGGCGCGGAAGTTGCGCGACTCCGGGAGGATCTTCCAGAACACCGCCGCCGCGACCAGCGCCAGACCGCCGATCACCAGCATCGCCGTGTGCCAGCTGACGAAGTCGATCAGCACGCCAGTTATCAAGCGTCCGCTCATTCCGCCGATCGCGTTGCCGCCGATGTACAAACCCATCGCCAGGCCGATGTGCTGTGGATGGATTTCTTCGCTCAGATAGGTCATCGCCACTGCTGCCAGGCCGCTCAACGACAGGCCGATCAGCGCGCGCATGATCAATACGCCGTGCCAGCTCGGCATCATCGAACTGGCGATGGTGCACAACGCGGCAGCGAACAGCGCCGCGACCATCACTGGTTTACGGCCGATGCGGTCGGAGATCGGCCCGGTGATCAGCAGACCGAAGGCCAACATGCCGGTTGCCACCGAGAGGATCAGACTGCTCTGCGCCGCGTTGATCCCGTATTCGTGGGACAGCAGCGGCATCATCGGTTGTACGCAGTAGAGCAGGGCAAACGTCGCAAAGCCGCCACAGAACAGCGCCAGCACCGTGCGCATGAACGCCGGCGTGCCTTTTTCGATGTAGATCTCTTGCAGCTCGGCGAGGGTATCGTCGCCGGCAGCGGGCGGGACTTCGTGGGCAAGGGGCGCGACAGCAGTTTTCACTTCAGACCTCGGAAAGCACAGCCGGGCAGGCAATGAAAAAATCATATAGCTGGCTAATGTTTCTATCCAATATATTGTTCGACCTGTTTGATAGCTTTTGCGACCCAATGGAAATTCTATGGAATTGCGTCATCTGCGTTACTTCATCGCCGTCGCCGAAGAACTGCATTTTGGCCGCGCCGCACAGGTGCTGGGCATCTCCCAGCCACCGCTGAGCCAGCAGATTCAGGCGCTGGAGCAACAGCTCGGCGCGCGCTTGTTCGAACGCACCAATCGTCGGGTCGAGTTGAGCGAGGCCGGTCGCCTGTTTCTGCAGGAGGCGCGGCTGGTGCTGGCACAAGTCGACAAGGCAGCGGATGTCGCGCGCCGTGCGCAACTTGGCGAGCTGGGTGAATTGAAGATTGGTTTCACTTCGTCGGCGCCGTTCAACTCGACCATTCCGCAGGCGATCTTTTCCTTTCGTCAGCGCTTTCCGGCGGTGCATCTGAACCTGCGCGAAATGAGCAGCACCATGGTCGCCGATGCTCTGGTGGACGAGTCGATCGAAGTCGGCATCATGCGCCCGCTCGGATTGCCAGATTCACTGAGTGTTGTGGAGTTGATGCGCGAGCCATTGGTGGCGGTGCTCAGCTCCAAGCATCCACTGGCCCAAAGTAGCGATGAAGGCCTGTTTCTATCGGCGCTGGCGCTGGAGCCATTCGTGTTTTTCCCGCGCAGCTATGGCAGCGGGCTCTACGCACAACTGCTGAGCCTGGCCCGTGACGCCGGCTTCAGCCCGCACTTCGCTCAAGAGGCTGGTGAGGCGATGACCATTATTGGTCTGGTGGCGGCGGGCTTGGGTGTATCGGTGCTGCCAGCGTCCTACCAACGCATGCGCATCGACGGCGTGGTCTACCGTCCGCTGCTCGATCCCGAAGCGATTTCGGCGGTGTGGCTGGTGCAGCGCAAAGATCAGAAATCGCCGATGGCCAAGGCATTTGTCGAACTGCTGACGCGCAAGGTTGAACCGCTGACGGTGTGAAGGCGGCTGGCGCTTTCGCGAGCAGGCTCGCTCCCACAGGGAAACGCATTCCAAGGTGGGAGCGAGCCTGCTCGCGAAGGCGTCGGCCCAAACATCACAGATTTCAGGGCAACCGCACCAAATCCCCCTTCAAAGCCACCCGGGTAACAAAAACTCCTGCCCGGCACTCGTAGGTATTCAAATCCTTGCGTACACGTTGGTCGTAGTAACTGACGATGTTGACCACCGCATTCGCCCCGACCCGCTTGGCATCAGCCTGCAATTTGATCAGATTCGACTGCAACACCCATTCACACGAAGCCTGATCGCTCTTGTTGAAGCCGTTGGTTTGCAAATCACTGACCACCCCTTGGCGCAGCAACTGCTGAGTGCCCTGCGGCCCGTTGCCGATCAGGTAGAACTTCACACTGCCATCCAGCCGCCCGGCGCGAATGGCGTCCGACAGCACGGTTTCGAAAGGCATGTACATGAGGTTGGTGGCATGGCTGGCACTGGGCAGCAGGGCGATAAGCGCAGCGGCCATCAGGGCTTTCACTTGCATGGTCATCTCCTTTGACGGTGAAAGAGACTGCGAGGGCAGGTGACGGTGCTGCGACCTGCATCAGCGAGTGTAGATGCTGCTGAATCACTGCAAATAAAAAGGGCGCCAAACGGCGCCCTTTGTCATTTCTGGCGTTTACTGAACCTTCGCCAGATCACCCTTCAGCGCAACGCCCGCCATGATCGCGCCGGCGTGGCATTCGTAGGTTTGCGCGTCCTTGCGCTCGTTGCGCTTGTAGAAGCTGACGATGTTGGTCACGGCGTTGGCGCCGGCGTTTTTCGCGGCCTGGTGCAGGCTGATGATTGCCGATTGGGCAACCCATTCGCAGGCGACTTCGTCGGACTTGTTGAAGGCGTTGGTTTTCTTGTTGGTCACAGCGTCGGGGCTGACCACGGTGACTTTGCCGGCCGGGGTGTTGCCGGCCAGATAGAATTTCACGCTGCCATCGATCTTGCCGGAGCGGGTGGCTTCGGCGACGGCTTTGTCGAATGGCAGGTACACCGCCGTGTCGCGGGCCTGGCTGACCGCTGGCAGGGCGCAGAGCAGCAGGGTAACGGCGGCGAATTTCTTGAAGTGCATGTAGGTCTCCTTGACCTGGATTGATTCGGTTATGCCCAGCGGCGGAAGATCAACGAGGTGTTGACGCCACCGAAAGCGAAGTTGTTGTTCATCACGTAGTCGTGGTGCATCTGACGAAATTCGCCGCGCAGGTAATCGAGCTTGCCGCAGTGCGGGTCGACCTCGTCGAGGTTGAAGGTGTGCACGTAACGGTCGCTGTTGAGCATCTCGATGCTGAACCATGACTCCAGCGCACCGCAGGCACCGAGGGTATGGCCGAGAAAGCTCTTTTGCGAGCTGATCGGCATGTGTTCGCCGAACAAGCTGCTGGTGGCCAGCGTTTCGGCGATGTCGCCCTGTTCGGTCGCGGTGCCGTGGCCGTTCACATAGCCAATGGCGTCCGGACTGAGGCCGGCATCTTCCAAGGCCAGCTCCATGGCGCGGCGCATGGTGACCTGTTCCGGGCGGGTGGTGTGCTGGCCGTCGGCGTTGCTGCCGAAACCGACGATTTCCGCGTGAATGTGCGCGCCACGGGCGAGGGCGTGTTCCAGCTCTTCAAGCACCAGCATGCCGCCGCCTTCGCCGATCACCAGACCGTCGCGGCCCTTGTCGTACGGGCGTGGGCTGGTCTGTGGTGCATCGTTTTTCAGGCTGGTGGCGTAGAGCGCGTCAAACACCATGGCTTCAGTCGGGCACAGTTCTTCGGCACCGCCGGCGAGCATCAACGGCAAGCGGCCGAACTTGATTGCCTCGTAGGCGTAGCCGATGCCCTGGCTGCCGCTGGTGCAGGCGCTGGAGGTCGGGATCAGGCGCCCGGTGAGGCCGAAGAAAATGCTGATATTGGCGGCGGTGGTGTGCGGCATCATCCGCACATAGGAGTTGGCGTTGAGCCCCTCGGCCACCGAGTTGAGCAGCATGTTGCCGAAGGCTTTGATCTCGTCAGTGCTACCGGTAGATGAACCACAAGCGACGCCCATGCGCCCGTCCTTGATCGATTCGTCACAGAGCAGGCCAGCATCGGCCAGAGCCTTTTCTGCTGCGCCGACCGCCAGTCGCGAAACCCGGCCCATGCTGCGCAATTGCTTGCGGGTCCAGTGCGACGGTACGAGAAAATCATCGATAGGCCCGGCCAGACGCGTGTTGAGCTCAGTGAAGCGATCCCACTCGTCCATCCGGCGAATGCCGCTGCGATTGGCCGCGAAATTGCCGGCGATGGTCGGCCAGTCGCTGCCCAGCGAGGTGATGCCGGCCATGCCGGTGACGACGACGCGCTTCATCAGCACAGGCCTCCGTTGACCGCCAGCACCTGGCGGGTGATGTACGAGGCTTCCGCCGACATCAGGAAATTCACCGCAGCGGCCACTTCTTCAGGGGTGCCCATGCGTTGCGCGGGGATCATTTTCATCAGTTCCTCCACCGGCACGTTTTCGTCGAGCATGGCCGTGTCGATCAGGCCAGGGGCGACGCAGTTAACGGTGATTTTGCGCTTGCCCAGCTCGATCGCCAATGCCTTTGCCGCACCGATCACGCCGGCCTTCGAGGCGCTGTAATTGACTTGGCCACGGTTGCCGATCAGGCCCGATACCGAAGTGATGCAGACGATGCGCCCGGCGGCGCGACGACGGATCATCGGCATCATCACCGGGTGCAGGACGTTGTAGAAACCGTCGAGGTTGGTGCGCAGGACCACGTCCCAATCGTCATCGCTCAGCGCCGGAAACGCGCCGTCGCGGGTCAGCCCGGCGTTGAGCACCACGCCGTAATAGGCACCATGGTTTTCGACGTCGGCTTCGAGAATGCTTCTGCAGGTTTCACGGTCGGCGACGTCGAATTGCAGAATGCGTGCGCGGCGACCCAATGCTTCGATTTCGGCCTGCACCGCTTGGGCTTCGGTCATGCCGCTGCGGCAATGCAGGACGATGTCGTGCCCGGCTTGCGCCAGACGCAAGGCAATGGCGCGGCCGATGCCACGGCTGGAGCCGGTGACCAGTACGGATTCAGTCATCGTGCGACTCCTTTGTCTGTTGCAGATATTGGTTGGCATGCGGCGGACGGAACACGTTCAGCCGGGCGCTGGCATGAATGCCGTCACCGTGGATGTGACATTCGAATACGCCCATGCCGTTGTCGTCTTCCAGTGAGCGCAGGCCGTGGATGGTCAGCACGCTGCCAGGCGCAAAGGCTTCGACGTTGCACTCGAATTTGCGCGTGCCGAGGAGAAAGCCCAGCTCCGGCGGATTGCCTTTCTGCCGGGCGTGGCAACCGGCGAAAGCGGCGACGCTCTGCGCCATCAGCTCGACGCCGACCCACGCCGGCAGGCTGCCGTCGGGCAGGTTGAACAGGCCGTCGGGCTTGACCGTGAGGCGGGTGAAAATCTGCTCATCGTCGAAGCGCTCGATCGCGTCGATCAGAATCATGTCGCCGGCATGCGGCAGCAGTTCGGCGAGCGGCCAGTGGCTCATGGGGCGTCTCCGATAATCAGGCTGACGTTGTTGCCGCCGAAGGCAAACGAGTTGCTCATCAGGTAGCGCGGTGCAATGGACGTCAGGCGTTCGCTCGCGGTCACCCACTTGAGCGGCGGCAGCGCGGGATCGGCCTGGCCGTCCCAGATATGCGGCGGTAACGCCTGCTCAGGGTTGTCGGCACTCAGGCTCAGCCAGCAGAACGCCGCTTCCAGCGCGCCAGCCGCGCCGAGGGTGTGGCCGGTCAGCGGCTTGGTTGACGAGCAGGCGACGCCTTGGGGAAACAGCGCCGCGACCGCCAGACTTTCCATCGCGTCGTTGTGCTGGGTGGCGGTGCCGTGCAGGTTCAGGTAGTTGATTTGCCCGGCTTGCAGATGCGCGCGACCAAGGGCTTTTTGCATGGCTTGCAGGGCGCCGCGACCGCTCGGCTCCGGCGCGGAGATATGGTGCGCATCCGAGCTGGCGCCCGCACCCAGCAGGGCGATGCCCGGGCCTTCGTCGCGCTGTTTGCTCATCACGAACAGCACCGCTGCCTCGCCGATATTGATGCCGTTGCGGTTGGCGGAGAACGGATTGCAGCGCTCATCTGAAACGGCTTCCAGCGAAGAGAAACCGTTCAGCGTGAGCTTGCACAGACTGTCGACGCCGCCGCACAGTACCGCGTCGCACAAGCCCAGATCGAGCAGGCGCTGAGCGCTCATCAGCGCGCGGGCGCTGGAGGTACAGGCGGTGGAAATCACGTAGGCCGGGCCGCTCAGTTGCAGCCATTCGGCGAGAAAATTCGCCGGGGCGCCGAGTTCCTGTTGGCGATAGTCGTACTCGCGGGGAAATTGCTGTTCGCGGATGTAATGCGCCAGACCCCGGCTGGCCTCGTCGATGCCCGAGGTGCTGGTGCCTAGCACCACGCCTATGCGCTCGCGGCCGAAGGTCTGGATCGCACGATCGATGTCGTCTCGAATCTGCAGCGCGGCTTCCAGCAGCAGCTGATTGTTGCGACTGCTGTGCTCGACCAGGTCCGTAGGGATCGCCGCCAATTCACCGTGTACGCCAGCCACAGGCAGTTCACGTTCGGCGACCCAGCCGGACTCGCGGCGCATCCCCGAACAGTCGCCGGCGAACAGATTGCGCGCGACTTCAGACTTGTCGCGGCCCAGGGCGCAGATCACGCCGAGGGCATTCAGGTAAGCGGTCATGGCGTCGATTCACCTAACTGGGAAACGCGATAGTGCGGGCCTTGGGGCAGATTCAATTGGAAGCTCAACGGTTGTGAATAGCGGATGTTCCAGCGCGCCGGCAGTGAACGCTGATCGGCCTGTTGCCGGGCGTCGGGATAGTTGCGCAGCAGCTCGGCAGGAGGCGTCAAGGCGAACAGCAGTGCGGCGAACAACTCCCGCGCTTCCGGGTTCGGCGGCAGCAGACCGTCGGCCTGCCAGTGCCCGTCGATCAGTTGCTGGCGGGCCTGGGGAATGCCCAGCGGATCCATCATCGACCAACGCGTGCCGGCGCCTTCGCGCTGGATCACCAGCAGCCAGTCCTGACGCTGCCCGGCTTGCTCGCGCTCAATGTGCAGTTGCAGCGGCAGAGGCAGCGTCGGGTTGGCCGCTGGCAGCGGTGGCTGGCTGGCGCAGGCACTCAACAGCAAGGCTGACAAAACGATCGCCAGCCATGCAGCAAACCCTGTGGGAGCGAGCCTGCTCGCGAATGCCATCTGACATTCGCCACTTTGGCTGACTGATACACCGCTTTCGCGAGCAGGCTCGCTCCCACAGGGTTTCAGGTGTTCAGATCGATAGCCGTACATCAGACAGATTCCTGCAATGGCTTGCGCGCGACGACGTTTACCAGCGTCTCTTCGCGCTCACCGGATGGCTTGGGTTTGCTCAACCCCAGCCGCTCCAGCAAACCAAAATCCTTCGACCGGCTCCACCACAGATACGGGTAGGACACATTGCGCTCGGCAAACTCGAAACCCTGCTCGCGGATCATCTGCAGATAGCCGGCGGCGCTCTTCTGTACGTGCATCGGATGGCGGAACAGCCAGCGAATCACCCAGGTATCAATGTAAGCCTCGGTGGACTCGGCGAACAGCAGATAGCCGCCCGGCTTGAGCACGCGATAGAACTCGGCCAAGGCCTTTTCCTGCTCGACCAAGTGGTGGAAGGTCTGGTGACAGAACAGCAGGTCAACGCTGGCGTCCGCGACGTTCAGCGTGGCGCAATCGCTGCCGATCAACTCGACTGGCATGCCCAGGCGCGTGGCCTCTTCGGCGCTGAGTTGCAGGCTGTGCGGGTCGGCGTCGACGCCGATCAGTCGCTGCGGGGCGAAGGTCTGACGCAGGTGGCCGAAGGACTTGCCCTGACCGCAACCGGCGTCGAGCAGCACCGGGCGTTCCGGCAGCGGCTCACTGAATAATCCACGCAGATCATTGATCGCCACGCGCAGCACATGGTGCTGCCAGGTGTGGCTGCGCAAGAACCAAAGACCGAAGCGGGTTTCCTCTACGTAACTGTCGCTCAAGTAATTCATGAGGCGTCCTGCGCGCAGAGTTGGGAAATCATCTTCAGCCGGCGCCGCGCTTCGCTGACAAACGGGTTGCGCTCGTCCCAGGCATAACCGGCGAGGATCGAGCAGATCATCCGGCGAATCTCCGCCTGGCTGTCCTCATAGAAAATCACGTCCTGGAAGGTGCCGGCGTACCAGCCTTCGACGTAGCAACGGAAGGTATCGACGCCGCGTTTCAACGGTTCGGCAAATTCGCTTTGCCAGTCCACCGTTTCACCCTGCAACTGACGGTGCAGCACGCCGGCAGCCATGCTCGCCGAACGCATGGCGATGGTCACGCCGGAGGAGAACACCGGGTCGAGGAATTCTGCGGCGTTGCCCAGCAGCGCAAAGCCCGGGCCGTGCAGGGTTTTCACGTTGGCCGCATAGCCGCCGAGGGTGCGCGCCGGGGTGTCCCAGACCGCGTTGTTCAGAACCCCGGCGAGGCTCGGCGTCTCGGCGATGAAGCTGCGCAGGCAGGCATCAAGATCGCTGTCGCGGCCCTGAAAATGTTCCTCAGCCGCGACCACGCCCACCGAGCAGCGGCCGTTGCTGAACGGGATGGTCCAGAACCACACATCGCGATGCTCGGGATGGGTGGTGACGAGGATCTTTTCGCGGTCGAACGCCGGGTTGTCGATGTGATCTTCGACGTGGGTGAACACCGCCTGACGCACCGGGAAGTTCGATGGTGCTTCCAGATCCAGCAGACGCGAAAGCACGCGGCCGTAGCCGCTGGCGTCCAGCACGAAATCGGCTTCGACGCGATACTCGCTGCCATCTTCGCGACGCACATCGAGTTGTGGTTTCGCCTGATCGAAATCGACGCTGACAATCGCATCGCCATAACGGATTTCCGCACCTTGCAATGCTGCTTGATCGGCCAGCAACTTGTCGAAATCGGCGCGCTGCACCTGGAACGTGGTCGGCTTGCCGGCGGTGAAAGTGTCGCCAAAATCGAAAGCGCTGTAGCGCTCGCCCCAGGCAAACGCCGCGCCGGTCTTGCGCTGGAACCCGGCGGCGTTGACGGCGTCGAGCATGCCGGCTTCTTCAACGAAGTCCAGGCAGTGGCTGAGCAGGCTTTCGCCGATAGAGAAGCGTGGGAAGTGCTGGCGCTCGAGCACCAGCACATCGTGGCCCTTGCGCTTGAGCAGGGCAGCGGCGATAGCACCGGACGGGCCGGCACCGATGATCACGACCTGACGGGATTCCATTTCAACGATTGGCACGTGAGCTCCGGGGCAGAGGACTGTTCAGATTCAGGGGCGCGCGATGCAGGCCGATCAGGGCCGGTAGCAGCGTCGCGATCAGGCCCATCAGCATCAGCGCGAAATACAGCGCCGGAGTGATGAGCTGTTGTTGCAACAGCAGATTGAGAAAGACGATTTCGCTCAGGCCGCGAATGTTCAGCAGTACGCTTTCGCGCCAGCGGCTGGCACCCGCGAACGAGGCTCCAGCCCAACCGAGGCCGAGCCAGTTGCCCAGCAGTTTACTGGCAATCGGCAACAGCAGCAGCGCCGCCCATTGCCCGGCGTCGAGGCTGGCGAGGGCGCTGTGGACGTCGATCTGGACGATGCCGAACGTGAGGATCAGCGGGATCGCGATCCACGTCTGCAAACGGCTCATCCAGCGTGCCGGCAACGGCAGCACCAACGGCACTTTCAGCAGCGCCATGCACAGCAGATAGCCGATGCCGAAAATCAGCGCGTTGAGTTTGTAATGCTCGGCCATGACCAGCAACGCGAAGAAGCCGAGGCTGTAGGTCAGCGGGCGACGCACGCGCAGCAGGTGCAAAAGCAGCGGCACGCCGGCCATGGCCACAGGCAGCAACAGGCTGCTCAGGTGCAGGCTGCCTTGGGCTAGGCCGAACAGCGTCCAGCAGGTCAGATCGATCAGGATCGCGGTCTGCACCAGCCGCCGCGTGGCAGCGGGCGGGTAATCGATATGACGCAGGTACAGGTACAACACCGGGATCGCGGTAATCGCGAAGACCAGTCCGATGGCCAGTGCGTTGAGCCACGGCTGCGACGGCAGCAACCAGTACGCAACCGCCAGCCCGCAAGCGAACGGCACAGCGAAACTCGGTATAGCGATTTTCACGCTCTGGCGATCCAGACGCAGATCGATGACATCGCTGAGGATATGCCCGAGCAGCAAGGCGAAGCTCAGGCTGTAGAGGTTTTTCAGCCAGTCCGGGGCGATCAGTTGTGCGCCGCTGAGCTGCCAGCCCGGCTCGATCCAGAAATACATCAGCAACGGCAAACCGAAGCTCGCCAGCAGCAACTGACTGACGATCGGAATCAGGCCGAAGTGACGGCCGACACGAGTCGCCAGCGCAAACAGCGCCAAGGCCAGCAACCAGAAGCCGAAGACCATCATGCCGCTGGCTCCGCAACCGGTTCATGGCGCCCGGCCCACGGCGCGAGCATGAAGCTGAACGCCAGGCCGAGGCTCACCGACAGGCCGAAATTACTCACCGCCGGGGTGCTGGACACCGCTAGCAGGCCGAACGACAGCCACGTCGTCACTGCTGCAAGCAAGGTGCCGAGCAGGCTCACCGCCGCGCCGCCCACCTGTTCGTGCATGAGGATTGCGTAATCGACACTGATCGCCGTCACCAGCAACAGGCCGAACAGGCTGAACAGGGTCAGCGGCTGACCGAGCCAGCCAAGGCTGGCCAGACTGCACAGCGCCGCCAGCAGCGGCAGGGCGACGATACGCAGGGCGCCGGTCAGGCCGAACGGCAGCATCAGCACCAGCACGATCAACACGCAGGAGGCCAGTTTCAGTTCGGCGGCGCTGATCTGCGTGGCGGCGAACACCTTGTTCAGATCACCGAGGCGATCGACCAGCACCACCCCCGGCAAATCGAGCGCCTGCACGCGCAACAACGACGGATTGTTCAAGCCCTGCAGGCTGGTGATTGCTGCGACGCCGTCTTCAGTCGTTCCAAGCCACAGTGTCCGATACGGCTCGCCGAGCGGGCCGGCCAGCGCGGCGTCAATGTCTTCGGCGGGCAGGGTCTGCAATTGCTGCAATTCGTTTTGCAACGCCGTCGCTGGCACGCCGAGATCGAGCAGCGGTTGCCAGAATGACGGCAGCTTGTTCAGTGATTCGCGCACTTGCTGTTGCTGGCTCGGCGCGCTGACCAGTTGATCGAGGGCCAGATAGCCTTGCAGTTTGTCGAGGTTGACCAGTTGCTGCAGGCGCTCGCTCAGCGCTGCCTGACGCTCGAGCAATTGCTCCTGATTGGCCGCGCGGATCAGGAAGAACTGGCTCGTCGGTTGATACCCGGTGATGCGCGCGATGGTCTGCGCTTCGTCGGTCAGCTGTTGTGGCGCGCCGACCCATTGGCGGATGTCGTTCTTGCTCTGCAACTGCATCAAGCCGCCGATGCAGAAGGCGATCAGCAGCGCCAGCAGCGCGGGCGTGCGAATGCAACCGAGCAGCGCCTCACGCAGATGAATCAGGCGCTCGGCCAGACGCAGCGGCCATTGCGCCGGGCGCAGTTGAACATTTTTCAGCAGCGCCGGCAGCAGGCAGACCGCCGACAGATAGGCACCGAGCAAGCCGGCGGCGGAGAACACGGCGATCTGCGTCAGCGCCGGGAACGGTGTCCAGGCCAGCGCCAGGTAGCCGATAACGCTGGTGATCAGGCTCAGGGTCAGCCCCGGCAAGGTCAGGCGCAGGGCCGGCCAGCTGCGCCACGGCTTGAGGCTCCAGCTCTTGGACAGATAGTGCAGCGGGTAATCGACGGCGACGCCGATCAGACTCGAACCGAGCACCAGCGTCATCACATGCATGTGGCCGAACAGCGCCACGCAGGCCACCGCGCCGAACAGCATGCCGACCAGCACCGGAACAAATGCCAGCAGCACGCCCCAGCGGCGAAACGCCAACAGCAGCAACAGCAGAATGCCAACCGTCGCACCACCGCCGACCCAGGTCATTTCGCGGGTGGCTTGTTGCTGGCCGTTGGCGGCGTAGAGCAGGCCACTGGCGGCGAGCAACTGCACGTCGCCTTTCGCCGCCTGTTCGCGGCTGTGCTGGAGCAGATCCGCAACTTGCAGCGGCAGGTTCATATCGAAGGCATTGCCGGTGGTGCGCGCACGCATCATCACCCAGCTCTTGCCGTCGGCATCGGCGACCAGTGCGCCGCTGCCAATGTCCAGTTGCACTGCGCCATGTTTCGGCTGGCTGTTCTGGATGCGCCCGGTCAGGCCCAGCCAGTCGTCCTGGCTCGGCACCAGGGTAAAGCCGTTGAACGGATCGAACAGCGCCTGCACCCGCTGCTGGATGAACGCGTCGGGGTGCTTGCTGAGTAGCTGCCGATCATCCGCCGAGAGCATCGCAAGGCGTCCTTGCAGCAATTGCTTGCGCAGCGCCGGCAAGTCGGCTTGCAGGTTCCATTGCACGGTTTCGAACAGACCGCTGGCCTGCCATTGTTCGCCCAGTTGTTGGGCCATGGTCAGCGCTTGCTGACGATCGGCGTGGCCGACCAGCACCAGCATTTCGCGATTGAGCGGTTCTTGCATGCGCTGTTCGGCGCGCAACTCCAGCGCGTCTGGACTGGTCCCGGGTACCAGCTCCATGAGATTGGCCGACAGCGGCGCACCGTCGCGCCACTGCCAGGCAGCCAGCACGACAACGGCCAGCAGCAGGCTCAGAAACAGCCAGGGCAGCTTGCGTTCACTCGGCAAAGTCATGTTGCTCCGCTTCGCTCAAGGGTTGCTCGGCCGTGCTGTCCTGCATGCGCAGCAGGGTGCTGTCGCCTTGGGTTTCCAGCAGCTCGATGGTTTGCACAAGGGCGCCGCCATCGATATTGATCTGCTGGAACACTTGCTTGAGCAGCATCGAACGCGGCGTCAGGGTCAGTTGCCACTGCTGCGCCGTGCCGCTCAGGGCCAGTTCGAAATCGCGCTGCAAACCGCTGCTGTCACCTTGCAGCACGGCGAGGAACAAACGGTTCTGCTCGGCACCGGCGCTCTTGTTCGGCAGGAGTTGCCAGCCATTGGTGTCACGGCGGGCGATGCCATTGGCGGTGATGCGGTAATCCTGTTGCAGCGGAGTTTTCAACAGCCACAGCAGGCCATGATTTTTCGCGAGGACGAAGCTGCCCTTGCTGATCAGCGGCTGCGGCAGGGCGCGCAGGTGTTTTTCCTGAGTGAACTGGCCGTGGATAACATCCGGTTTCGCCAGTTGTTCACTGAGTTGTTGCAGGTCGAAGGCATTGGCCCATGACGACACGGCCAGCAGCGCCAACGCGCCAAGGCTTTTGAACAACACATTCATCGCAGCATCCTTTCCACGGCATCGGTGAAGACTTTGGGTGAGGCCAGTTGCATCTCGCGGCTGCTGACTTCCACAGCGACTTGCACAGAGCTTGCGCGGGTCAGGCGCTCGCCGGTCTGCAGGTCGCTGATCAGATAATTGATCTTCAGACGGTTTTCCCACTCGATCAGGCTGGCGCGCACGTTCAGCCGTTGGCCGAACACCGCGCTGCGCACGTAGCGCAATTGCAGATCGATGATCGGCCAGGCGTAACCCGACTCGACCATGTGCGTGTAGTTGTGGCCGATCTTGTCCAGCAACGCGCAGCGCGCCACTTCGAGGTATTTGACGTAATGGCCGTGCCAGACCACGTGCATGGTGTCGACGTCGAAAAACGGCACGAGAATCTCGGTATCGGCGTGAAGCACTCCGGCACTACGCATGCAGCCTCCAGTGTTGCGCGGCGATGCGTTGCAGGCACAGGCGCAGTTCGCCTTCCAGGGCGCGGTCTTCGATGACCGGCGGGAAGTCCTTGCCCAGCTCTTCGTGCATCGCTGCCAGTGCCGGCGGCAGCGGGCGCGCATCGGCGGCTTGAGCGCGCAGCCACACGCCCTGATTGGCGGCGAGCAGCGTGGCGGCGGCGACCTGTTCGGTCAGCTCCAGCACGCGAATCGCATCACGGGCGGCGATGGTGCCCATGCTCACCTTGTCCTGGTTGTGGCACTCGGTGGAGCGCGAGAACACGCTGGCCGGCATGGTGTTTTTCAGTGCTTCGGCGGTCCAGGCGCTGGTGCCGATCTGCACCGCTTTGAAGCCGTGATTGATCATGGCCCGATCGGCTGGCGCGCCGGAGAGGTTGCTTGGCAAGCCGTGGTTGTAGCGCTCGTCGACCAGCAACGCCAATTGCCGATCGAGCAGATCGGCGACGTTGGCCACGAGGTTTTTCAGGCTGTCCATAGCGAACGCAATGTGCCCGCCGTAGAAGTGCCCGCCATGCAGAACGCGCTCGGCTTCGGCATCGATGATCGGGTTGTCGTTGGCGCTGTTCAGCTCGGTTTCGATGAAGCCGCGCAGCCAGTTCAGGCTGTCGGCCAGCACGCCGAGCACATGCGGCGCGCAACGCAGCGAGTAACGATCCTGCAGACGATGCAGTGGCGCGGTCGGCGCGTCGATCGCCAGATCCTTGCGCAGCCACGCGGCGACCTGCATCTGCCCCGGGTGCGGTTTGGCGGCGAACAGGCGTTCGTCGAAGTGCTCCGGATTGCCTTGCAGCGCGACGACGTTGAGCGCAGTGATGCGCGTGGCCAGTTGCAGCAGGTAATCGGCGCGGGCGAAAGCGAGACAGGCGAGGCCGGTCATCACCGCCGTGCCGTTCATCAGCGCCAGCGCCTCTTTCGGGCGCAGCACCAGCGGCGTCCAGCCTAGCTCGCGATGCACGTCGGCAGCCTGACGACGTTCGCCACGGAACAGCACTTCGCGCTCGCCGGACAGGGTTGCGGCGACATAGGACAACGGCGTCAGATCGCCGCTGGCACCCACCGAACCCTCTTCGGGAATCAGCGGCAGGATGTCGTATTCGAGAAACGCGTGCAGACGCTCGAGCAGTTCGACGCGCACCCCGGAAACGCCGTGACACAACGACTGCAAGCGCGCCGCCAGCACCGCGCGGGTCGCCTGCGCGTCGAGCAGTTTGCCCAGGCCGCAACCATGAAAGGTGTAGAGATGACGCGGCAGCGCCTCGACGTGATGCAGCGGCACCGCGACCACGCAGGAATCGCCGTAGCCGGTGGTGACGCCGTAGATCACGCCTTCCTTGTCCAGCAGCGAATCGAGAAACCGCGCGCCCTTGGCGATGCGCTCGCGATAGTCGGCGTCAGCCTGCAACTGCACGGGCGCCTCACGGTTGGCCAGGGCCAGCACGTCTTCGATGCGCAAAGGGCGTTCGCCGAAGGTTACCGGCTCATGGGTTGGCGTCGTCATCGGTCTTCCAGAAAGGGTAAAAGTTGAACCATTGCTGCGGGGCTTCGAGGCAATAGTGACTCAGGCGCTGCGCGTAGCGGGTGGCCCACTGATGAATGACCTGCTCGCGTTCGCGGCGTGTCCACACCACCGCGTCGGCGAACGGTTCGAGGGTCAGGCGATAGTGGCCGTCGGCTTGCTTGAGGCACATCAGCAGATTGACCGGGCACTTGAGCAGGCCGGCCAGTAACCACGGGCCTTGCGGAAATGGCGCCGGGTGGCCGAGAAAATCCACCGTCACGCTGCGCCCGCCGTGCAGCGGCACGCGGTCACCGGCAATCGCCAGCCACTCGCCGCGTTCCAGCCGTTCGTGCAGTTGCAGCATGATCACCGGGTCGAGTTCGCTGACCTGAATCAGGCGCAGATTGGTCGCCCCGGCCTCGCCGAGCAGGCGGTTGAACTGTTCGGCGTGCTTGGTGTGCACCAGCACGTTCATGGTGACCTTTTCGCCGATCTCCGCCAGCGCCCGGCAGACTTCGAGATTGCCCAGATGCGCGCCGACCAGCAGTTGCCCGCGACTGCCGCGCAACTGCTTGCGCAGCAGCGCCGGGTCGATGATTTCGATCTGCTCGATGCTCAGCTTGCCGTTCCACACGTCGAGCTTGTCGAGCAGCGAATCGGCAAAGGTCATGAACTGGCCGAACACCCGCCAGTGGCTCGGGCGCAGGTCGTCGCGCCGGCTCCACTCGGCCAGCCGCTGCTGGTACTGCCAGGCACTGCGCCGGGCGACGCGGCCGAAGAGGAAAAAATACAGGACGATGGCGTACAGCAACGGGCTGAGCAGGCGCCGTCCGAGGACTTTGGCGGCGAATGCAGTGAATTTCATCAGCAGGAAACTGCCGCGCTCTTCGCGGTCGGCCCAGTGCTTCTTGTCGACTTCTTCGCTCATGGTTTCCACCGCCGCCAGAGGATCACCGGCCAACGCAGCAACATGCCGAAGAACAGCCGCGTGTGCATGCTGGAAATCAGCGCGTTGTCGTGGAACAGGCGAAAGTGCGACACGCCGTCCAGCGGGTAATGCACGCTTGTCTGCAGCCAGCGCATCGGCTGATTGCGCCAGGCCAGCCGCACAAGAATGTCCGAGTCGAAATCCATGCGCTTGCCGACCTTCGCCGAGTCGATCACGGCCAGAGTTGGCGCCAGCGGGTAGACGCGGAAGCCGCACATCGAATCGCGAATCTGCAACGACAGGGTGTTGATCCAGACCATCACGTGCGTCAGGTAGCGCGCGTACAAACGCCCTTTCGGCACGCTCTCGTCGAACAGCGGATAGCCGCAGATCATCGCCTCGGGATGGCCGCGGGATTCGCCGACGAAGCGCGCGACGTCGTGCAAATCGTGCTGGCCGTCGGCATCGACCTGCAAGGCATGGCTGTAACCCAGACGCGAGGCTTCACGCAGACCGGTCATCACCGCGCCGCCCTTGCCCTGATTGGCCGTCAGGCGCACCAGAAAAACCCTGTCGCGCTCGGCCAGGGTGTCGAGCACCCGCGCGCAGGATGGCTCGCTGGCATCGTCCACCAGAATGCACGGCAGACCTTGTGCGAGCAGGGCATCGACCACGGTGGTGATCGCGGTTTCGTGGTTGTATACCGGGATTACGGCGCAGGGGTTATGCATGGGCAGGCCCCAGGAGAATGCGTCCGCTGGAACAGGTCGCCGTGTCGTTGCGATAAGCGAAATACAACTTGCCGCGCTCGGCATCGAAACGCAGATGCAGCTGGATTTCATCACCCGGGCGCACCAGTTGCTGAAACTTCAGCACCTCCATTCCCGCGAACCCGCCATTCAGCTTCAGCAACTGCCGACCCAGATTCAGCGCCCATTCCACCTGCACCACACCGGGCAACACCGGTGCCTTGGGAAAATGCCCGCTGAAGTAGGCCAGATCCGGCGGCACGCTGAGTTGCAGGCTCCACTCGCCGTCGCTTTCGCTTTGCTCCAGCACTTCGGGGGCTTTGGGTCGCGCGGCCAGCAGCAATGCTTCGACGTCGGCTTGCGCCAGTTTGCCCTGGCTGTTCAATGGCATCTGCCGCAGCAGGCGCCAGCGTCGGGGCAGGGCGAGGGCTTCGCAATGTTGGCTCAGATGTTTGCGCAGGGTTTCGGTCAGGTCGCGGCGACCGTGCTCGCGCAGGGCGAACAGGCCCGATTCGCTGAGCACCAGCAGCGCACCGAGCGAGGCGCGGTTTTCCTGCACGACACCGAGGCGCGCTTCGGCGACCCAGTCATGGGCTGCCAAGGCTTGCTCAAGCATCGGCAACGAGATGCGTTTTTCTTCCAGTTTGACGATGCGGTCCAGTCTCCCCAGCAGTTCGAAGCGACCATCGGTGGCAATGCGTGCGGCGTCGGCGCTGTGTTCGACGTGGCCGGCAGGCAGATAAGGCGAAGAAATAAGCAGGGCGCCGTCGCTGTCCTGGCTCAGTTCGACGCCAGCAAACGGCCGCCACAACGACTCGCCCTGACGCCAGGCGATGCCGCCAGTTTCCGAGCTGCCGAGGATTTCCGTCGGCCATTGCTGCAAGCGCTGTTGCAGACTTTGCGCCGCTTCCGACGGCAACGCGCCCCCGGAGGAAAACACCCGGCGCACCGCGCTCAGGGCCGGCCAGTCGAGGTTGTCGCCCATGCGCTTGAGCAGCGCTGGGCTGGCGACCCAGGCAAAGGCCGGATGCTCGCGGCTGGCGCGTTGCAGGTCTTCGGAAAAGGCCAGTTGCCGGCGCACGAACGGACGCCCGGCGCACAATGGCCACAACACGCGAAACAGCAGGCCATAGATGTGTTGCGTGGCGACACTGCCGATGATGCAGGCTTCACCGAGGTCTGCGCCCCACAACTGTTCCAGCGCTTCGACCTCGTTGGCCAATTGGCGCAGGGTCTTGTCGATGCGCTTGGGCTCGCCGCTAGAGCCGGAAGTGCACAGGCTCAGGCGGCATTGATCGAGATCCAGTTCTGCACCGGGCAGGCCGGGCTGAGTGAAGTCGTGCAACTGGGCGTCGCCGGGTTGATCGGTCAGCCATAGATCGACTTCCTGCGACCAGCGCTGACGCGTCTGCGCTTGCAGATCCGCCGGCAGCAACACGCTGACGCCGGCACGCCACGCGCCGAGCAGGGCGATGGCAAGGTCGGCGGCATCTTCCAGATGCACGGCCAGCCTTTTCACGCCTCGGCTTTGCAGACCCGCGGCGACGCTCAGGGCCTGCGCTCGCAGTTGCGTGTGATCGAGTGCCGGCGCCTGGCAGATCGCCCGTGCCGGCAGTGCCTTGAGCGACAGCTGCTCAAGTTTTATCCAATTCATGTACGGCCTCTTACCCGTTGTCGTATCAGCCATTCAATGGCAAACATCAGGCCGATCAATCCATAGGAGATCAGGCCGGTGTACAACATCCACCAATCCAGCGGCGCCCACAGGGTGAGGAGGGCGGCGCACAAACCGTTGCAGAAGAAAAACACGCTCCAGGCCAGCGTGACCTTGCGCGTATAGCGAATGGCAACCTGCGGCAGTTCCGGCTCGCGCAAGCGCGCCAGACGCTCGACCATTGGTGGGCCGTATTTCAGGCTGGCGCCGAACAGCACCAGCATGAATGCGCTGATCAGCACCGGGTACCAGCGCAGCAGCTGCGGGCTGTCGAACACCGCCAGCAGCAGGCAGAACACCATCGCCACGCACGCCATCCACAGGCTGCCGGGCTTGCGTTCGCCGGTCAGGGCTCGCGCCAGCCACAGGCTGCCCAGCAGCAGTGCAAATTGCCACGGGGCGAAATGCTCCATGCCGAAATACACCGCAAAGGGGTACAGCAGACCGGCCAGCAGCAGGCCCAGGCCGATCAGTCGGCTCATGCGGCCGGTTGAACCAGACGGAACACCGCCTCGACCACGTCACCGACGGTGCGCACCGATTTGAATTCTTCGGCGGCGATTTTCTTGCCGGTCTGGCGTTTGATGTGATCGATCAGGTCGACCGCATCGATGCTGTCGATTTCCAGATCCTGATACAGATTGGCTTCCATGCTTACACAAGCGGGATCCAGTTCGAACAGCTCGACCAGGGCATCGCGCAGGGTGTTGAAAATATCGTCACGAGTTTGCATGGTCCGGTCTCAAGCTGCCTGTTTTGCCGTGACGAATGCCGCAAGGCTGGCCACGTTGGTGAAATGGTTGCGGGTGTCCTTGGCATCGGCGTCGATCTTGATGCCGTATTTTTTCTGGATCGCCAGGCCCAGTTCCAGCGCGTCCACGGAGTCCAGGCCGAGGCCTTCGCCGAACAATGTCTGCTCGTCGCCGATGTCCTCGGGGCTGATGTCTTCCAGGCCCAAGGCGTCGATGATCAGCAGTTTGATGTCACGCACCAGGCTAGCGGTGTTCAGTTCGCTCATCTGCGGCGAGCTCCTTAATGAAATAGTCATGCAAATAATCGTTGAGCTTGCGCGAAGCCTGCGGTGCGGGGCCTTGCGCGGCGAAGGTCTGTGGGTCTATATCGGCCCCCACGCGAAAACTGAAGTGCACGCGGCGATGGGGGATGCGATACCACGGCTCGGCTTTGGTCAGGGTGGTCGGGCTGACCTTGATGATCACCGGGGTAACGATTTTCGCACCGCGCAGGGCAATTGCCGCCGCCCCCCGATGAAAGGCCGGCGCCTGCCCCGGCTGTGTGCGGGTGCCTTCGGGGAAAATGATCAGGGTCTGGCCGTCCTGCAATGACTGCGCGGCGGCGTCGAGCATGTCCATGCTGCCGTCGTTGCTGATGTACTCGGTGCGGCGCAGCGGGCCACGGGTGAACGGGTTTTCCCAGAGGGTTTTTTTCACCACGCAATTGGCGTGGCGCACCAGACCGATGAGAAACACCACATCAATCAGCGACGGGTGGTTGGCAATGATCATCTGCCCCGGTCGGCCAAGGCGCTCGGCACCCTCGATGTCGTAGGTGAGCACGCCGGTGCGGGCCATGAAACGCACGAAAAACCAGAACAAGCGACTGACCGTACGCCGCGCGCGCAGGCGATGGACCAGCGCGTCACCGGGCAGGCAGCCGAGCAGCGGAAATACCAGCAGGCGCAGACACAGCCCGCCGAGCCCGAACAAGGCGAAGCTCGCAGCAGTGGCCAGCAGGCGCCAGTAGTAGGCGTCGCGGTGTTTGGCGGTCACGGGTTGCGATGCCAGGTCCATACACGATTTTTCCACGCATGTTGGCAGTCAGGTTGCTGGCCGAGCAGGGTTCGCAGCAGGTTGAGCGCGTGCGGCCAGTGCGCCTTTGACCGGGTTTCGGTGCTGCTGTTCAGGGTCAGCCGCCAGTCGGTACCGGGCGTGAGCAACAAGCCCAGCGCATAAGGGAACGGCACATCATCGACCCACTGCGAATACGCCTCGGGCGGCTGCTCTTCGGTGATCACCAGCAGCACCGCCGGGGCGCCTTCATCAAGCAGTGCCGCCGCTTCGAGCATGCCGTGTTCGAGGCCGTCGCCAGCAGCGGCGAGGGCGGTCATTTCGCTGGTTTCACCGCGCATGATCGACCACAAACCGATGATCGCGTTATGCACCGACAGGCTGAATTGGGTCGGCGACAAGGGCTGCTCGGTGGCCAGATCGCGGAGGATTTCAAACGTGCGGGGGGTTTCGCCGTGCCGCGAGACGAACACCAGCGGCAGATTGTCCCGCCCGTCGGCCAGCGGCCAGCCAACGCTGAAGGCCATCCGCGCCAGGCGGCTGAGGCGGCGGCGCTGCATGGCCGGCAGAAACGACACATCGGGCGCGGCATCACTGCTCTGCAGCACGACCGGTTGTCGGCTCCAGGCCTGCCAGGCGTCCACGCTGTCGAGCCCCGGGGCCCACGCGCGCCATTGGGCGATGTTGAAGTTGATCACGGACATTCATCCCGCCCCTGCGGGCTTTCGTTGACGCGTTGAGTCGCCAGCGCCGCAGCAGGCTTGGCTTGGCGCAGGGCGCCGGGTGGCGCGCATTATCCCGGTGCGACGGGTGTGTAGCAAATGTTGGTTACATTTTGCCCAACAAAATGTACCGAGCGGTTCGCTGTATGGCTATCACTTGGCCATTATCCAGATTTGACGCGGCGTGTCTGTCAGGTGTCTCCGTAATGGCTGGCGGTTTTTTCCATGCCTGGGCGTCGATTTTTACACCTGACGACGTAGTCCATGTCGGTGAAGGTAGCGAAGCGCGGTCACCGCCAACTACACTCGGTCATTCTTTGATACACGGAGGTTTGGTCATGCGGCGCGTGGTGTTCAATCAGAAAGGTGGCGTGGGCAAATCCAGCATCGCCTGCAATCTGGCGGCGGTCAGCGCCAGCGAGGGTTATCGCACGTTGTTGGTCGACCTCGATGCCCAGGCCAATTCCACTCAGTATCTGACCGGGCTCACCGGTGATGACATTCCGATGGGCATCGCCGATTTCTTCAAACAGACCCTGTCGTCCGGGCCGTTCTCGAAAAAGAATCAGGCGGACATCTATGAAACGCCGTTCGACAACCTGCACATCATTACTGCCACCGCCGAGCTGGCTGACCTGCAGCCCAAGCTCGAGGCGAAACACAAGATCAACAAGCTGCGCAAGTTGCTCGACGAATTGTCCGAGGATTACGACCGGATTTATCTGGATACCCCGCCGGCACTGAATTTCTACGCGGTATCGGCGCTGATTGCCGCAGATCGAGTGTTGATCCCCTTTGACTGCGACAGCTTTTCACGTCAGGCCCTGTATGGGCTGATCGCCGAGATCGAAGAGTTGAAGGATGACCACAACGAAGGATTGGAAGTCGAAGGCATCGTGGTCAATCAGTTTCAGGCGCGGGCCAGCCTGCCGCAGCAGATGCTCGATGAGTTGATCGCCGAAGGCTTGCCGGTATTACCGGTGTACCTGAGCAGTTCGGTGCGCATGCGCGAGTCGCACCAGGCCAGCATGCCGCTGATCCACCTCGACCCACGGCACAAGCTCACGCAGCAATTCGTCGAATTGCACAATTTGCTGGAAGGCCACTGATTTTCCGACTCACACGCAAATCTCCTGTGGGAGCGAGCCTGCTCGCGAAGAGGCCGGCACATTCAACATCAGCGTTGAATGATCGGCCGCCTTCGCGAGCAGGCTCGCTCCCACAGGGGGATCTGTGGTGGGTCAGATGCCTTGGCTACGCAGCCACGCCATCAACTGCGGCAATGGCAACGCACCGCTCTGCCGCGCCACTTCCCTGCCGTTTTTAAACATAATCAGACTCGGAATTGAGCGAATCCCCAACTGCGCCGACAACTGCTGATTCGCTTCGCTGTCGAGCTTGGCCAGCCGACACTTGCCCGCCAACTGCGCCGCAGCCTGTTCGAACACCGGCGCAAACGATTTGCACGGCCCGCACCAGTCCGCCCAGACATCCACCAGTAACGGCAGATCGCCCTTGATCTGACTGGCGTAATCGCCTTGCTTGAGTTCGAAAGGCTTGCTCAGCAGTACCGCAGATTTGCAGCGTCCGCACTTGGGTTGATCGGCGAGACGCTCGGCTGGAATGCGGTTGACGCCATTGCAGGAGGGGCAGGGGATGAGGAGTGGGGTGGTCATGATTGGTTCTCTGATAGGCAGTCTATAGAACTGATTTGGAGTCGATCTGCCAACTTATCAATGTCGCAACTGCTCACATTTTTCTCAAAACAGTTCCGGGATCGATGGCTAGTCTGAAGACCAATTCGGCGTTTTACGCTTGTCGTGAGGAGATCGCTTTGTCTTTATCCGCGTGCTACTTTTGTTGCACTAATCCAGGAATCGATGATTCCTATGCATCAAATCGGAGCGACATAATGTCCGTAACTTCCAAGATACGCCGCCAAGGTGGCGCTGCCGTCATTACGATTCCGCCCACGCTTTTAAAGTTGTTGCATCTGGAGGTTGGCGCACAGCTAGAGCTGAATGTGGTCGATGGCGAACTGATTGCTCGTCCAGCCGTAGCCGCTACGCGTAAGCGTTATAGTTTGTCAGAGCTACTCGAAGGCGCAGAAGAATTGCAGAAACTTAACGCCCAGACTAGCGAGACCCTTGAAGGTGATTCTGTCGGCCGGGAGCTGGGTTGATGGTGCGCCGACAGCCCCCTCAGCGGGGTGACGTTTACTGGATTGATCCAAACCCAGTGGCGGGGCGGGAGATGATGAACAGACATCGCTTTGTGGTGATCACGCCCAGAGAGATCAACGCATTGGGCGTGAGCATGACGGTGCCTGTTACTAGCGGTGGGAATTTCAGCCGGTATATGGGTTTGGCGGTCGCCATTACTGGCCACGAAACCAATGGTGTAGCGGTGTGTAATCAGGTTCGCAGTTTTGACATAGAACAACGGGTACGAGACGGCACGGCCAAATTCATCGAGCGACTGGATGACGTGACAATGTCTGACATCGTCGACCGTGTAATCAGTGCAATCGACCCGCTAAGCTGAAGCGCCTACGAAGAACAACTGATCTCCAAATGCTTTCCCCACTCCGGTGGCCGCTCGGCGTAACCCTCCATCCCCGGCTGCTCCTCAAACGGTTTGCTCAGCACCGCATGCAATCGGCGCACCTCGGAATAGTCGCCTTGCTCGGCCGCATCGATGGCTTTTTGCGCAAGGTAATTGCGCAAGATGTACAGCGGATTGACTGCATGCATCCGTGCGCGGCGTTGTGCCTGATCGGCATTGCCGTCGCGGCCGACGCGGGCGACGTAGCGTTCGCCCCAGGCATCGAAACCTTTGATATCGACAAAATCGTCGCGCAGGCGGGCGATGGCCTGTTCGGCTGACTCTTCACCGAGGCGGCGGAAAAACAGCGTGTAGTCGACGCCGCTGTTCTGCATCAGTTGCAGCAGGTTTTCCAGCAGTTGCTGGTCCTCCTCCTCGGCGGTGGTGAAGCCGAAGCGACGGCGCATCAGGTCGAGGTAGTGCGCCTGGAACAGCGGCAGGTACAAGCCGAGGGTTTCACGCAGGGCCTCGACGCTGATGAACGGCGTCAGTGCCTGGGCGAGGGCGCTGAGGTTCCACTGCCCCACCGGCACCTGATTGCTGAACGAGTAGCGGCCCTGATCGTCGGAGTGGTTGCAGATGAAATGCGCGTCGAAGTCATCGAGGAAGGCGAACGGGCCGAAGTCGAAGGTGATGCCGAGGATCGACATGTTGTCGGTGTTCATCACGCCGTGGCAGAAGCCATAAGCCTGCCACTTGGCGATCAGCTCGGCGTTGCGCTCAACGATTTCGCGAAACATCGCCAGATACGGTTCCGGTTGTTCGAGGCATTCGGGAAAGTGCATCGCCAGCACATGCTCGCCAAGCTGTTTCTGCTGCTCGGGGCGCTTGGTGTAGTAGAAATATTCGAAGTGGCCGAAGCGGATATGGCTCGGCGCCAGACGCAGCACCATCGCCGCGCGTTCCTGTTTTTCCCGCCAGACCGGCGTGTCGGAGTCGATCACGCAGGCTGCCCGCGAAGATGGAATGTTCAGCGCAAACAGCGCCTCGGAGGCGAGAAACTCGCGAATCGATGAGCGCAGCACCGCGCGGCCATCGCCCATGCGTGAAAACGGCGTCTGCCCGGCGCCTTTGAGGTGCAAGTCCCAATGCTCGCCAGCGTTGTTGTACACCTCACCCAGCAGCAGGCCGCGCCCGTCACCCAGTTGCGGGGTATAACCGCCGAACTGATGCCCGGAATACACCATCGCCCGTGGCTCGGCATCGGCCCACAGCTTGTGGCCGCCAAACAGTTGCGCAAATTCTTCGGTTTCGGCGCTGGCCGGATCAAGATCCAACAGAGCCAGGGCGGCCGGGCTGGCGACCACCAGACGCGGATTGTCGATCGGCTCGGGCAGCACGTGCGCGGAGAACGCGTCGCCCAGGCGGGCAAAGCGGTTGTCGAAAGTCAGTTCGTCGAGGGCTTTCACGGGCCGGCTCCAGCAGAATGTCCGAGCATTCTGCTGGGACCATGTCGGTTAGTCGAGTTTGCTCGGTGGCGGTTCCGGCAAAGGTTTCTGCCCGTCGACGATCGGCACGATGGTTTTGTTCTCGGGTTCCACAGGCACCATCTTGTATTCCTGACCGTGGAGGTTCTTCAGATAAACCTCCATCTGCCGGAACGAGATGTTGATGTGCTGCTTCTTGAACTCGCGATTGATGAAGCGGTTGACCTCATCCAGCACCGGGTTGCGGTCACCGAGATCGCGCACATGCATGCGCAGTTCGTGGTCGAGGGTGCTTTCGCCGAAGTTGAGGAAGTACACGTGTGGCTCAGGTTCTTTGAGCACGCGCGGGTTCTCCCGAGCCGCTTTGAGCAGCAACTCCTTGACCAGATCCAGATCCGAGCCGTAGTCGACGCCGAGTTTCAGCGTGACGCGGGTGATGGTGTCGGTCAGCGACCAGTTGATCAGTTGCCCGGTGATGAACGTTTTGTTCGGGACAATGATGTCCTTGCGGTCGAAGTCGGTGATGGTTGTGGCGCGGATGCGGATCTTGCTCACCGTGCCCGACAGGTTGCCGATGGTGATGGTGTCGCCGATCCGCACCGGGCGTTCGAAGAGGATCATGATGCCGGAGATGAAGTTGGCGAAGATCTCCTGCATACCGAAACCGAGGCCCACCGACAGCGCTGCCACCAGCCATTGCAACTTGTCCCAACTGACGCCGAGGGTCGACAGGGTGGTGACAAAACCAACGCCGGCAATCACGTAGGACAGCAGCGTCGTTGTCGCATAAGCGCTGCCCTGGGCCAGATTGAGTTTGGACAGCACGAACACTTCGAGCAGGCCGGGCAAGTTGCGCGCCAGAGCGAAGGTGATACCGATGATGATCAGCGCGCCGAGCATGTCGCCGATGCTGATCGGCACCATGCTCATGTTGGCGCCGGTGCCGCTGGTGTATTCGTAAAGGGTGATGTTGTCCAGATACGAGAACACCGAAATCAGGTCCGACCAGACCCAGTACAGCGCCGCGATGAAACCGCCGAGCAGGGCCAGGCGGATCAGACGCAGGGACTGTTCGTTGACCTTTTCGATGTCCAGGGTCGGCTCTTCGATCACCGCTTCGCCGTCGCCAGCTTCTTTTGCCGCCTGCCGTTTGGCCAGCGCGCGCTGGTAAGCCAGACGCCGCGCGGCAACGCTCAGGCCCCGTACGAAAGTGGCCTCGATCACTAGCCAGAACATCAGCAGGTACAGGGTGTTGATCAAACGGTCGCTGAGTTTCAGCGCGGTGTAGTAGTAGCCGAAACACACCGCAACAAACAGGGCGATCGGCAGCAGGGTGAACATCACTCCGACGGCTTTGCGGAACAGCGAAGCGTTCTGGTGCGTCGGGCTGCTGATCAGCAGGCGACTGAGCAGCCATGCCATCAAGGCGTAGCAGGTCAGCACCACCGGCATGCCGAGCACGTCATCGGCCAGCGCCGCCGGTTGCAACTCGGCGACGGCCACCACGGCCACCAGCGCCATGACCACAAGGCCCAATCGACGTACCCAGCCCTGAAGGAACTCGACCTGCGGTTTTTCCCAGCGGAAGTGCAATTCCGCCACGCCACCCGGCGCGAGAATCCGGTACGCGGTGTAGAACACCAGCCAGGCCTGGCCCATCTGCAACAGCGCCGCGCCCATGTTGGCGTTCTGCCCGCGCGCGTCGATCTGCAGGGCCAGACCGCACAGCGCCAGACCCAGCGCCACCGGCATTGCCAACAGGATGTTGATCAGAATCGCCTGCGGCGTGTGCCACTGGCTGTCGCGCTTGAAGTGGCCGATGTCCTGGTGAACCTTGTTGAGTCGTCCGTACAGCGCTTTGCGTCGCCACAACAGGGCGCCGATCAGCAGCGCCAATGGCAGGAACAGCAAGGGACGCTGGGTCAGGCCGTCAGTCAGTTCGCTCAGACTCGACGCCCAGGGCAGGGTGTTGACCTGTCGCTCGAGACGCTCGGGCACGCCGCGCATCCATTCCACGTCCAGCGGCTTGTTGCTGGGGATCCAGAACATCTGTTCGTCGAGGGTCGCGCGCAGGCTTTGCGCGGTGCTCAGCAATTGTTTCTGGTTGAGCTGCAGGGTGATCGATTCATTGAGCATCGCGCTCAACTCGCGGTTCAGCCGCTCGAGCAGATCAGCGCGTGTGTTGGCCAGATCGAGCAGGCTTTTGCGCAGTTGCGGGGTGACCTGCTCTGGCGGCTGGGTGGCCAGCAAATTGTCGACGTAGGTCGCCGGATTGCTCAACAGCTCCCGCTGCTGGCTGACATCGAACTGATACAGGCGAATATCGGCAATCTGGTCGGCGAGGTCGCGGTCGACCTTCAAGTGCGGCAGCGCCTGCTTCTGTTTGTAGAGAATTTTCGACAGCAACAGGCTGCCCTTGAGCACGCTGATCTGTTCGTCCAGTGCCGAATCGCTCTGGGTCAGGGTGTCGAGTTGCTGTTTGGTCTGCAGGTTCTGCTGCGTGACTTCGTTGAGACGGTCGGTGCTCTTGAGCAAATAGTCGGAAAGCTTGAGGTTGGTCGCGCTCTCGCTCGCCAGCAGGCTGCTGCCGCCGGCCTTCTGCGCTTCGATCGATTGCTGGGTAACGGTTTCCTGCGACTGCGCCAGACGTTTCTGGTTAATCAGGGTTTGCAGTTCCTGGATCTCGCGGTCGAGGCGGTCGGATTTCTCCGAGAGCAAATCGTGCTGGGCATTGCCCAGATCCTGCAACTGGGTGTTGCCGGCCAGTTCCTGGCGGCGCAGCGGAATCAGCGCATTGAGTGCGGCCAGTTCGGCGTTCAACTGGTCGCGCTGTTCGGCGGTGACCGTTTTGCCCGTGTCCTTGCCGGATTTGAGGATGGTGTTGATCTGCTGGATGCGCGTCTGGCTGGCGGAAATCTCCGCCTGCGCACGCTCGGGGCGAGTCTGCGCGGTGATGATCAGACTGTTGGCTTCGGCCAGGGCTTTTTGCAGATCGCTTTGCTGGGTCGAGCGATCGGTGAGGATCTGCTCCAGTTGCTGGATCGACTCTTTCGGAAAACGTTGCGCTACCGGCACCGGTGCAGTGGCCTTGAGGCGGCTCAGTTCGCGGGTGTTTTCAATCGTCTGCTTCGGCGCGTTGGCCAGCTGACGCTTGAGATCGATCAGCTTCTGCTCGTAATCACGCTGGTTGTTCAGCTGGTTGAGGGTGTTCTGCAGGACGGTCTGCAGGGTCTTCTTGTCGGCGTCCGGCAGTTTGCTGTCAGCCAGCTTGTCGAGGCTGGCCTGCACGGCATCGCTGGACGGTGGTTCGGCAGCATGCAGCGGGCCGACGACAAGACTGAGGCCCAGCAGGGCCGCGGCGAAAAAGGAGCGCAGGGTAGGCATAGAGACCGGTCAAGCAAGTGAGAGTGGAAGCAGTTTAGAGGAAGAGTCCGGGGCCCGGGCGACTTCCTTCGGGGAATCTGACGCCCACTTTGCCGATCTTGTTCCCGTCCATGACCGCAACCGTCCAGTGGGTGTTGTTCCACTCCACCTGGTCGCCGACGATGGGGGCGCCCCCGACTTTTTGCGCGATGAACACGCCCAGGGTCATGTCCGGATCGATGCCTTCGGCCGGCAAGCCATACAGCGCTGCAACCGCTTTAAGCTGGGCGTCTCCTTCAAGCACGAAGTCGCCGAAGAAGCGCAGATCGAGGCCACGTTGCGGCGCCTGGCTGAACAGTTTGCCGAGGGCCGACAAGTTGTGTTCATGGCCAATAACACACAGCAAATCATCGACTTCCAGCACCGTACTACCCGACGGATGGAGCAGTTGCTGGCCACGAAACAGCGCCGCGATGCGTGTGCCTTCGGGCATTTTCAGCTCACGCAGGGGCGAACCGATGCACCATTTCTCCGCGCCGAGCTTGTAAACGAACAGTTCCCACTCGCTGGTGACGTGCACTTCCAGTGCCGCCCGGGATATCGGCGCGGGTTCTGGCGGAACGGTCACCTTGAGCAATTTGGCCACCCACGGCAGGCTCGTGCCCTGCACCAGCAGCGACACCAACACGATGAAGAACGCGAGATTAAAGTAGAGCTGCGCTTGCGGCAGGCCGGCCATCAGCGGGAACACCGCGAGAATGATCGGCACCGCGCCGCGCAGGCCGACCCAGGAAATAAAGGCTTTTTCACGACCATGGAAAGCCTTGAACGGCAGCAGGCCGACCATCACCGACAGCGGCCGCGCGAACAGGATCATCCACAGCGCCAGACCGAGGGCGGGCAGGGCGATCGGCAGCAGATCGTGGGGCGTGACCAGCAGGCCCAGCACGAGGAACATGCCGATCTGCGCCAGCCAGGCCATACCGTCGAGCATGTGCAGAATGCCGTGGCGGCTACGCACCGGGCGGTTGCCGATCACCAGACCGCACAGGTACACGGCGAGAAAACCACTGCCGTGCAAGGCGTTGGTCAGCGCGAACACCACCAGACCGCCAGCGATGATCAGAATCGGATAGAGCCCGGCCGCGAGATTGATGCGGTTGACCAGTTGCAGCATCACCCAGCCGCCGCCCAGACCGATCACACCACCGATGCCGAACTCGCGGATCAGGTGGGTCAGCAGGCTCCAGTGCAGGCCGGTTTCGCCGCTGGCGAGCATGTCGATCAGGGTCACGGTGAGGAACACCGCCATCGGGTCGTTGCTGCCGGATTCGATTTCCAGACTGGCGCTGACCCGTTCGTTGAGGCCTTTACCGCCGAGCAGCGAGAACACCGCAGCGGCGTCGGTCGAACCGACGATGGCGCCGATCAGCAGGCCCTGAATCAGATTGAGGTCGAACAGCCACGCAGCGGCCATGCCGGTCAGCCCGGTGGTGATCAACACCCCGACCGTGGCCAGCGACAGCGCCGGCCACAAGGCCACGCGGAAACTCGACACCCGCGTACGCAAGCCGCCGTCGAGCAGGATCACTGCCAGGGCGAGGTTGCCGACCAGATAGGCCGTCGGGTAGTTATCGAAAATGATCCCGCCACCATCGACCCCGGCAGCCATGCCGACCGCGAGAATGATGACCAGAATCGGAATGCCGAGACGTGAAGAAAGAGAACTGACAAGAATGCTTGCGCCTACCAGCAACGCGCCGATCAAGAACAGGCTGTTGATGGTCGTCGCATTCAAAGGCAGTACTCCAGAAGCGTAAAGACGGGGGCACAAACTGACCATGCAGTCTGCGTGCCAGCGATTCTAACCTGTTGAAATGTGATGCTGTCAAAAAGGTTTTCAGGGTGCATCAGGTTTTGCGGCAGGCGGAGGATTGCGGCCCTCACCCTAGCCCTCTCCCGGAGGGAGAGGGGACTGACCGAGGTGTTTGTGCAGGTTACACCGACTTGCAATATCGAGCCGAACTCAAAATCTGAAAGGCCCTCAATCAGCTCCCTTTCCCCCTCGCCCCCTTGGGGGAGAGGGCTGGGGTGAGGGGGTAGCCTTTGATCTTAGAGGCTGAACCGCCCAACCATGTTGTTCAAATCCAGCGCCAGGCGCGACAGCTCATTGCTCGCCGCGCTGGTCTGATTGGCGCCGGTTGCCGACTGCACCGACAGATCGCGGATATTGACCAGGTTGCGATCGACTTCCCGCGCCACCTGCGCCTGCTCTTCGGCAGCGCTGGCGATGACCAGGTTGCGCTCGTTGATTTCGACGATGGCGCTGTTGATCGTGTCCAGCGACATCCCGGCGCCACGGGCGATGTTGAGCGTCGACTCGGCGCGCTCGGTGCTGTTGCGCATCGAATCCACGGCATGCTCGGTGCCGCTCTGGATGCTGCCGATCATGCGCTCGATTTCGCTGGTCGACTGCTGGGTGCGATGGGCCAGTGCGCGCACTTCGTCCGCCACCACGGCAAAACCACGACCGGCCTCACCGGCACGGGCCGCTTCGATCGCTGCGTTCAATGCCAGCAGGTTGGTCTGGTCGGCGAGGCCACGGATCACGTCGAGCACCTTGCCGATGTCGCGGGATTCATTGGCCAGGTCGCCGATCAGCGACGCGGTGCTCTGCACATCGGCGCTCATGCGTTCGATGGCGCTGACGGTTTCCTGCACCAGATCACGACCGTCGCCCGCCGAAGTGGTGGCGTTTTTCGAGGCTTCCGAAGTGCTGACCGCGTTGCGCGCGACTTCTTCGACAGCGCTGGTCATCTCATTGACCGCAGTGGCGGCCTGCTCGATTTCGTTGTTCTGCTGGGTCAAGCCGCGCGCACTTTCGTCGGTGACGCTGTTCAGCTCTTCCGCAGCAGACGCAAGCTGTGTGGCCGAACCGGAGATGCGCTGCAGGGTGTCGCGCAGCTTCGATTGCATCTTCGCCATCGCCGCCAGCAAGCGCCCGGCTTCATCTTCGCCATCGACATGGATCGGCTGGGTCAGGTTGCCTTCGGCGATGGTTTCCGCCGCCTCCAGTGCCTTGGAAATCGGCTTGGTAATGCTCACGGTCAGCAACCAGGCGAACAGCAGGGTCAGGCCGCTGGCGATCACCAGCAAGGTCACCACCAGATTGAACGACATCGAATACTGATCCTTCGCGCCCTGGTCGGTTTCGGCGATCTGCTGGGTGTTGATCTCCAGCAAGCGCGCCAGCGCGGTATTCACCGCTTCCGAATTGCTCAGCAAATCGCTGTTGAGCATCTGCCGCAACTCGTCGATCTGATTGTTGCGCGACAGGGTTTTCATCCGCTCTTCGAGCTGACGGTACTGCGCCAGCAATTGCACGTACTGATCGTACGCCGCACGTTCCTGCGGGCCTTCGATCAGTGGCTCGTATGCGCGTTGCGCATCGGCGATCTGGCGATTGCGCAGGTCGAACAGTTCGATGGTTTTCTGCTGCACGTCGGGTTCGCGGTTGATCAGCAAACGATAGGAGAGCACGCGCAGGCGCAGGGTCAGTTGGGTGAATTCGTCCAGAGCCTTGATCGACGGCACGCTGGCGGTAGCGATGTCTTCGCCGGCCGCGCGGATCTTGCTCATCTGGTTCAGCGCAAACACGCCGAGGATCAACATCAGGCCGCCGATCAGGGCGAAGCCGGTGAACGCCCGGGGGGCGATGTTCATATTGCGAAGGGACATGGGCGGATACCGAAAAGGGCCGCATCCATGCGGGCTGAGACTGCTGTATGGGTGACTTATCGGTCATACGACTAAAGTCTTGAGGTGGTGTGCGTATTTGTCGCAGACAGGCTTGAGCGACGAAGTGCAGGAACCAGATCGACCAATCACAGTCTTTTAAACTCGCGAGAAGCTTCGCCACCCAGGAAAATCAAGGCCTTGCGCCGGTTTAACCCTGGCATCCGTGGTGACTTTTCTTTATCGTACGCGCCCTTTGAAAAACGCTTGGAAGATCAAAATGTTGGAAGCATCCCTCAGCCAATTGGAACAGCTCGTCAGCGACCTGGTGCAACAGAACCAGACCTTGCTGCAGACCAACCAGACCCTGTCCACGGAACTGGCCCAGGCCAAGGATGAAAACGAAAGCCTGCAACTGAACCTGATGGAGCAGGAAGAAAAACACGGCGCCACCGCCGCGCGCATCCAGGCGCTGGTTGATCGCGTCAATGCCGGTCCTGTCAGCGCATGAACCACGGCACAGCAGGGGTAAAAGTCATCTCCATTCTCGGCGAGGACTATTCGATCAAGGCACCGGCCGGGGAAGAACAGACCCTGCTGGACGCGGCGATGATGCTCAAGGCAGCGCTGGAAGACACCAAGCGCAAATACCCGACGCTGATCGGCGACCGTTTGCTGGTGCTGGCGGCGATGAATCTGTGCTCGCAGCAGATCGAAATGAAGAAGCAGCACAAAGAAGAACTCGAGCGTTATCAAGAGCAAGTCAGCGCCACGGTCGAGACGATTGCCAAGACCATCAGTCAGGGCTGATGGGGTTGCGCACAACCAGGGAATAGATTGTCGGTTGGTTTGTATACAATCGGCACGGCCGTTGCAGTGTTTCGGCCACTTATTCCTTGGGGGTGCTCCATGCAGTGGTGGCGACGCAGTATTCAGTGGCAGTTGATTCTCGGCATGGGCGCGGCCCTGCTGATCAGCATCGTGATTGTGGTTGGCATTTATACCCTGGTGGTCAACCGCCTCGCCCAGAGCTATCTGGTCGAACAAGCGCTGCCGTCGAGCATTGAAGCGACGCGCAACGATATCGAACGCATCCTCGTGCAACCGCTCACCGCCGCCAAGGACATCGCCAGCAACACCATGGTGCGTGACTGGCTGGCGACAGGCGAGGACAGCAGCAAAACCGCGCTCTTTGCGCAGTATCTGGAAGGCATCCGCGCCGAACACAAGGCCTTCACTGCGCTGATCATCGGCATCGAATCCAATCACTACATCACCGAAAAAGGCCTCGATCGCACCCTCAGTCGCGCGAAACCGGCCGACGCCTGGTTCTATTCCTTTCTCGACAGCAATCAGCCGCGCACGCTCAATATCGACAACGACGGCGCCACTGGCGAGCTGGCCCTGTTCATCGATCTGAAGGTCGAGCAGGCCGGCAAAGTTGTCGGTGTCGCCGGGCTTGGGCTGAGCATGAAAGAGCTGTCGGAGCTGATTCACAACTTCAATTTCGGCGAGCGCGGCAAGGTCTATCTCGTGCGCTCCGACGGTCTGATTCAGGTCCATCCTGAGGCGCAGTTCAGCGGCAAACGCACCTTGACCGAGCAGATCGGTGCCAACGCGGCGCAAGCGCTGATGGGGCACAAGGACGCGGTCAACAGCAGCTTCCAGCGCGACGGTGAAGACTTCCTCGCCTTCAGCCTGCCGCTGCGCGATCTCGGCTGGACCCTGGTGGCCGAAGTGCCGCAGTCGCAGATCTACGCCGAAGCACGGAAAGCGATGTGGATGAGCGGCGGCATCGGTCTGGTGGTGGCGCTGGTCTGCCTGGCGTTGGTGGTGTGGCTGGCGCAGGGGCTGGTGCGACCGATTCGACAAGTAACACGGGCGCTGGTGGCCATCGGTAGCGGTGGTGGAGATTTGACCCACCGGTTAGATTCCAGCCGTGCCGATGAGCTGGGCGACCTGGCGCGCGGCTTCAACCGTTTCCTCGACAGCCAGCGCGCAATGATCGGTGAAGTGCTGACCACCAGCGAGCGCCTGCGCACAGCCGTAGGGCAAGTGGCTACGGTGGTGGACAACACCGCCGAGCGTTCGGGCCGGCAGCAGGAAATGACCGACATGGTTGCCACCGCCGTCCACGAAATGGGCCTGACCGTGCAGGAAATCGCGCAGAACGCTGGCAACGCCGCGCTTGCCTCGCAAACCGCGCGCGATGAGGCGTTACAGGCACGGGAAGTGGTCGGTGGCTCGATCCGTCATATCGAAAGCATGTCCGATGAGATCGGCTTAGCGGCGGGCGCAGTGGGTGAGCTGGCGCAGCAAGTGGCGTCGATCGATTCGGTGCTGGCGGTGATTCGTGGCGTTTCCGAACAGACCAATCTGCTCGCACTCAACGCCGCCATCGAAGCCGCCCGCGCTGGCGACATGGGCCGTGGCTTCGCGGTGGTCGCCGATGAAGTGCGCACCCTCGCGCGCAGGACCCAGGCCTCGACCGACGAAATTCAATTGATGATCGGCAGCCTCAAGCAAGGCGCGGAAAACGCCGTGTCATCGATGCGCACCGGTCAGGCTGCAACCGGGACCGGGGTTGAATCGAGCCAGCGTACCGGCGCGTCACTGACGGCGATCACCGGTCAGGTCGAGCGCATCAGCGATATGAACCATCAGGTGGCGACGGCAACCGAAGAGCAGTCCGCGGTGACTGAAGAGATCAACCGCAACGTGCAGGGGATTTCCGATCTGGCGCGGGCGACGGCGGGGGAGGTTCGTGCGTGTCGTGAGGATTGTCAGATGTTGCAGCGGCTGGCGGATGATCTGGCGCGGCAGATGGGTGGGTTCAAACTGAGTTGAGTATCAGACCTGAAAAGCCCCTCACCCTAGCCCTCTCCCGGAGGGAGAGGGGACTGACCGAGGCGTCTATCGCTATACGTCGACCTGAAAACACCAGTCGATTATGGATCCGGCAAGGCCCTTTCAGGTCGGCGTACTTCTTGAATATCCCCCATTCGGCCCCCTCTCCCTCCGGGAGAGGGCTGGGGTGAGGGTAGCGTTTCAGAACCACGCGTCCTGCATCCCCAGACACGTATCATCCCGCGCCTCCAGCAAGTCCAGCTCATGCTGGCAACCTGGCACTTCCCATGTCAGGAAATACCGCGCCGCCTGCAACTTGCCCTTATAGAAGTCGACATCCGCCGCATTCCCTTTGGCCAGGCCTTCCTCGGCGCGGATCGCCTGCTCCAGCCAGCGCCAGCCGATCACTGCGTGGCCGAACACTTTCAGGTACAGCGCCGAGTTCGCCAGGCTGCTGTTGACCTTGCCTTGGGCCAGATCGGTGAGCAGGCCGATGGTCACGGTTTGCAGGCGGGCAACGAGTTTTTCCAGCGGTTCGCGCAGTGCATCCAGCGAGTCGTATGCAGTAGCGCGTTCGGCCGTGTTGGCGATCAATCGAATCAGCTGCTTGAGACCGGCGCCACCGTTCTGCGCCAGTTTGCGCCCGAGCAAATCCAGAGACTGGATGCCGTGGGTGCCTTCGTGGATCGGGTTCAAGCGGTTGTCGCGGTAGTACTGCTCCACCGGGTACTCACGGGTGTAGCCGTGGCCGCCAAGAATCTGGATCGCCAGTTCGTTGGCTTTGAGGCAGAACTCCGAAGGCCAGGATTTGACGATGGGCGTCAGCAGGTCCAGCAGCTCATGAGCCTGTTTGCGTTCGGCTTCGGTTTCCAGCGTGGTGGTGTCATCGAACAACCGCGCGGCGTACAGGCCGAGGTCAAACGCACCTTCGACGTAGGATTTCTGCGTCAGCAGCATGCGTCTGACGTCCGCGTGCTGAATGATCGCCACCGGCGCAGTGGTCGGATCCTTGCTGTCCGGCACCCGGCCCTGCGGCCGCTCACGCGCATATTCCAGTGAATACAGGTAACCGGCATAGCCGAGCATCACCGCGCCCATGCCGACGCCGATTCGCGCTTCGTTCATCATCTGGAACATGTAGCTCAAACCATGGTGCGGTTTGCCCACCAGATAGCCGACGCACTCGCCGTTATCGCCGAAGTTCAGCGCCGTCGATGTGGTGCCGCGCCAGCCCATCTTGTGGAACAAGCCGGCGAGCAGCACGTCGTTGCGCTGGCCGAGGCTGCCGTCGTCGTTGACCAGAAACTTCGGCACGATAAACAGCGAAATACCTTTCACCCCCGGCGGTGCGTCCGGCAGTTTGGCGAGCACCATGTGTACGATGTTTTCCGACAGCGGATGATCGCCGCCGGAAATGAAGATCTTGTTGCCCTTCAGGCGATAGGTGCCGTCGGACGCAGGCTCGGCGCGGGTACGAATGTCCGACAGCGATGAACCGGCATGGGGCTCGGTCAGGGCCATGGTGCCGAAGAAACGTCCGTCGATCATCGGTTGCAGGAAGCGCTGTTTCTGCTCTTCGCTGCCAAAGCTCTCGATCAGATTGGCCGCGCCCATGGTCAGGAACGGGTACGACGTCGACGCTGCGTTGGCGGACTGAAAGTGCGCGAAGCAGGCTTGCGACAGCAGGGTCGGCAATTGCATTCCGCCGGCGTCGAAACTGCGCGCTGCGTTAAGGAATCCGGCCTCAAGGAAGGCATCCACCGCCGGTTTCACTTCAGGAATCAGGATCGCCTTACCATCCTCGTAGCGCGGCTCGTTCTCGTCGCCCTTGCGGTTGTGCGGGGCGAAATACTTCTCGGCGATATTGCGCGCGGTGCCGATGGCGGCGTCGAAGGTCTCGCGATTGTGCTCGGCAAAGCGCTCGCGCCGGGTCAGGCCCTCGGCATCGAGGACTTCGTACAGCTCGAAAGCCAGATTGCGGGAACTGAGCAGCGTCTCGGACATGGCGGCCTACCTGGAAATTGGGGTTGGGCCGAGTCTAAGTCGGTGGAATAGAGGCTGGATAGGATGATTGATGAGAGTGATGCAGAAGCAAAAGATCGCAGCCTTCGGCAGCTCCTACATTTGGAATGCGTTTCCCTGTAGGAGCTGCCGAAGGCTGCGATCTTTTGATCTTCTGTGGAAGCGAGCCTGCTCGCGAAAGCGGTGGGTCAGGCAACATTGATGTCGACTGAAACGCCGTCTTCGCGAGCAGGCTCGCTCCCACAGAGTATTGCGTACCAGGCGACCATTGCGGTCGCCTGGATTTACAGCGGTTTAACCGATCGTCATCAAGCTGGCGTTACCCCCCGCCGCAGCGGTGTTCACGCTCAATGCACGCTCGATCACCAGGCGCTCCAGGGCAATGTTGGTCTCGCCTTGGGACAGTCCCTGAACGCCAACGATCGCGCCGCCACGCTGGGCGATCTGCTGGCAGACGCCGCGCAACTGGTCGGAGTGGCCGTGATGCAGCACGGCATCGAACACCACTTCGTCCTTGTTCCAGTCGGCAACGCGTTTGATCCGCGCCTGGACTTCCTTCGGCAGACGGGCGAATAGCGTCTTGGTCAGCTCGGTTTCCGGCCACACTGCCGAACCGCCAACCGCCAGCACCGCCGCCAGTTGCGTCAGCAGATCACCTTCAACTTCTGCCAGGCACAGCACGTGTTCGCGCGGCAGGATCGCGTAGCTGTTTTTCTCGCCGGTCGGGCCAGCCAGCACGCGGGTAATGCCGCTCTGCGATTGCGCTGCGTATTGCACGCACAGGGTGCTCAGATCGGCGAACTTGTTGTTGTCGGCCCAGGCTTTCAGAGCGTTCAACGATTGGCTCATGGCATCGCGCAAACGCACGTCCGGGGCGACGATGGCGTCACCGCGAGCGAAGGATTGCTCGATGGCGTCGCTAGGACGCGTCGACAGCAAACGGTACAGATACAGCGGGCCGCCGGCTTTCGGGCCAGTACCCGACAGGCCTTCGCCGCCGAATGGCTGCACGCCGACCACGGCACCGACGATGTTGCGGTTGACGTAGACGTTACCGGCGTTGACGTTGTCGATCACCTTGGCGATGGTCTCGTCGATGCGCGTGTGCACGCCCAGCGTCAGGCCGTAACCGGAGGCGTTGATCTGACCGATCAGTTGATCCAGCTCTTTGCGCTTGTAGCGCACCACGTGCAGTACCGGGCCGAAGATCTCGCGTTGCAGTTCGTCGAAGCTTTCCAGCTCGATCAGGGTCGGCATGACGAAGGTGCCGCGCTTGATCTCTTCGCTGTCGGCAATCGCAACCTGGTAAACATTGCGACCTTTGTCGCGCATGCCCTGGATGTGCTTGTCGATGCCGGCCTTGGCTTCGGCGTCGATCACCGGACCGATGTCCACGGACAGACGCTCGGGGTTGCCGAGACGGCTTTCGGCCATGGCACCCTTGAGCATTTCGATGACGCGATCGGCGGAATCTTCCTGCAGGCACAGCACGCGCAACGCCGAGCAGCGCTGACCGGCGCTGTCGAAGGCCGACGACACTACGTCGATCACGACTTGTTCAGTCAAAGCCGAGGAATCGACGATCATCGCGTTCTGGCCACCGGTTTCGGCGATCAGCGGAATCGGACGGCCCTGGCTGTCGAGACGGCCAGCGATGTTGCGTTGCAGCAAGCGCGCGACTTCGGTGGAACCGGTGAACATCACGCCTTTGACGCGCTCGTCACCGACCAGACCGGCGCCGACGGTTTCACCGCGACCCGGCAGCAGTTGCAGCACGCCTTCCGGGATGCCGGCTTCGAGCATCAGGCGCACAGCCTGAGCCGCTACCAGCGGAGTCTGCTCGGCCGGTTTGGCCAGTACCGGGTTACCGGCGGCCAATGCCGCAGCGACCTGGCCGCTGAAGATTGCCAGCGGGAAGTTCCACGGGCTGATGCACACCACCGGGCCGAGTGGGCGGTGGGCGTCGTTGCTGAAATCGTTGCGCGCCTGCACCGCGTAATAACGCAGGAAGTCGACGGCTTCGCGGACTTCGGCGATGGCGTTGGCGTAGGTCTTGCCGGCTTCGCGAGCCAGCAGGCCCATCAGCGGCTGGATCTCGCCTTCCATCAGGTCAGCGGCACGTTCCAGGATCGCAGCACGTTCGGCCGGCGGGGTGGCCTGCCAGATCGGCGCGGCGTTCAGCGCGCATTGAATGGCGTTGTCGACGTCTTCGACGGTCGCTTCTTGAACGTGACCGACCACATCGCGGTGATCGGACGGGTTCAGCACGGCGACCGGCGTTTCGTTGCTGGACGCGCAACCGAGCATCGGCGCGGCTTTCCAGTCGTTGTGCGCGGTGGCGAGCAGGGCGCAGGACAGCGAGGCCAGACGATGTTCGTTGGCCATGTCGATGCCGCTCGAGTTGGCGCGCTCGGCACCGTACAGGTCACGCGGCAGCGGAATGCGCGGGTGCGGCAGGCCGAAACCACCTTCCACGGTGGCCATCTGCTCGATCTGCGCCACCGGATCGGCCACCAGTTCCTGAATCGAAATCGACTGGTCGGCGATACGGTTGACGAACGAAGTGTTGGCGCCGTTTTCCAGCAAACGACGTACGAGGTACGCCAGCAGGGTTTCGTGGGTGCCGACCGGTGCGTACACGCGGCATGGACGGTTCAGCTTGCCTTCGGCAACCTTGCCGACAACCTGCTCGTAGAGCGGTTCGCCCATGCCGTGCAGGCACTGGAATTCGTACTGGCCCGGGTAATAGTTCTGACCGGCGATGTGGTAGATCGCCGACAGGGTGTGGGCGTTGTGCGTGGCGAATTGCGGGTAGATGACTTCCGGTACCGACAGCAGTTTGCGTGCGCAAGCAATGTAGGAAACGTCGGTGTACACCTTGCGGGTGTAGACCGGATAGCCTTCCAGGCCTTCAACCTGGGCGCGCTTGATTTCGCTGTCCCAGTACGCGCCTTTTACCAGGCGGATCATCAGGCGATGGCGGCTGCGGCGGGCCAGATCGATCACGTAGTCGATCACGTACGGGCAACGCTTCTGGTAAGCCTGGATGACGAAACCGATGCCGTTCCAGCCAGTCAGTTGCGGCTCGAAGCACAGACGTTCGAGCAGATCCAGCGACAGCTCGAGGCGGTCGGCTTCTTCGGCGTCGATGTTCAGGCCGATGTCGTATTGCTTGGCCAGCAGGGTCAGCGACAGCAGGCGCGGGTACAGCTCGTCCATCACGCGCTCGTACTGCGCACGGCTGTAGCGCGGGTGCAGCGCCGAGAGCTTGATGGAGATGCCCGGGCCTTCATAAATTCCACGACCGTGGGACGCTTTGCCGATCGAGTGGATCGCTTGTTCGTACGAGGCCAGGTATTTTTGCGCGTCGACTTCAGTGAGTGCCGCTTCACCGAGCATGTCGTAGGAGTAACGGAAGCCTTTGGCTTCGAACTTGCTCGCATTGGCCAGTGCTTCGGCGATGGTTTCGCCGGTAACGAACTGCTCGCCCATCAGGCGCATGGCCATGTCGACGCCCTTGCGGATCATCGGCTCGCCGCTCTTGCCGATGATGCGGCTCAGCGACGAAGTCAGGCCGGCTTCGTTGTGGGTGGAGACCAGTTTGCCAGTCAGCAGCAGACCCCAGGTCGCAGCGTTGACGAACAGCGAAGGGCTGTTGCCCAGGTGCGGATGCCAGTTGCCGGTGCTGATCTTGTCGCGGATCAGCGCATCGCGGGTGCCTTTGTCCGGGATGCGCAGCAGCGCTTCGGCCAGGCACATCAGCGCCACGCCTTCCTGGGACGACAGGGAAAATTCCTGCAGCAGGCCCTGAACAATGCCCGCACGACCGCCGGCACTCTTCTGGTTACGCAGTTTTTCCGCGATGGTCGCCGCGAGCTTGTTGGTGGCTTCGGCCATCGGGGCCGGCAGGCGTGCCTGCTCGATCAGCATTGGCACCACTTCCGGCTCAGGACGGCGGTAAGCAGCGGTGATGGAAGCGCGCAGCACCGATTGCGGCAGGATGCTTTCAGCGAATTCGAGGAAGCATTGGTGAGCGTGATCGGTCTGCACTTCGCCTGCGTCATCGGCGTCTTTGGCGGTCAAACCGTTCAACTCGGTCAGGGTTGCACCACCCTCGAGTTTTTCCAGGTAATTGAAAATTGCCTGCTTGATCAGCCAGTGCGGCGTGCGATCAATCGAGGTTGCGGCAGCCTTCAGGCGCTCGCGGGTCGGGTCATCGAGTTTGACCCCAAGGGTGGTGGTAGCCATATTTTTATCCTCATGGTTGCCACAGTTGCGTGGCATCAGCTGGCCGCAAGATTAGCCTTGCGCTGAATGAGGTGCAACCGGGTGCAACCCTTTTTTTGCCGGAATAATACGCAGCTCGTCAGGAAATAATTTCTGGTACGAAAGTGCTGCTCCTGCTTGGTGCTTTTACTTCTAGTAAAGAGGCGTGACTGCCACAAAAGGGAGCAAAAACGGGGTGATCGTCGATTAATTCGACTGGGTGCAACTAATTCTCGCGAAACTGGTTGCACCTTATTTGCTTTGTTGCATAGCATTCGCCGCCAAGGTGCAACCGGGAATAACCCGGTGTACCGGCTGATGGCTTTCCTGGGGAAACATCAGTCTTAAATGCGCGGGATCCCGGATCGTCTGCCAAACGTCGTCGTTTGCGAGCGGTTCACCACCGCCGCTACATAAAAACAAAGCCAGGGCGTAACTCAATGAGCGTAAGCAATCCAACCCTGATCACGTTCGTGATCTACATCGCAGCAATGGTGCTGATCGGCTTCATGGCCTATCGCTCCACCAATAACCTTTCCGACTATATTCTCGGCGGTCGCAGCCTCGGCAGCGTCGTCACCGCGCTGTCTGCCGGTGCCTCCGACATGAGCGGCTGGTTGCTGATGGGCCTGCCGGGCGCCATCTACATGTCCGGTCTGTCCGAAAGCTGGATCGCCATCGGCCTGATCGTCGGTGCCTACCTGAACTGGCTGTTCGTCGCCGGCCGTCTGCGGGTGCAGACCGAGCACAACGGCGATGCACTGACTCTGCCGGACTACTTCTCCAGCCGTTTCGAAGATAAAAGCGGCTTGCTGCGGATTATCTCGGCGGTGGTGATTCTGGTGTTCTTCACCATCTACTGCGCTTCCGGCATCGTCGCCGGTGCGCGTCTGTTCGAAAGCACCTTTGGCATGTCCTACGAGACGGCGCTGTGGGCCGGTGCTGCGGCGACCATTGCTTACACCTTCGTCGGCGGTTTTCTCGCGGTGAGCTGGACCGACACCGTACAAGCGACCCTGATGATCTTCGCGCTGATCCTTACGCCGATCATCGTCCTGCTGGCCACCGGCGGCGTCGACACCACGTTCCTGGCCATCGAAGCGCAGGATCCGAGCAACTTCGACATGCTCAAAGGCACCACCTTCATTGGCATCATCTCGCTGATGGGTTGGGGTCTGGGCTACTTCGGCCAGCCGCACATCCTCGCGCGTTTCATGGCGGCGGATTCGGTGAAGTCGATCGCCAAGGCGCGTCGCATTTCCATGGCCTGGATGATCCTGTGCCTGGGCGGCACCGTGGCGGTGGGCTTCTTCGGTATCGCTTACTTCTCGGCGCACCCGGAAGTGGCCGGTCCGGTCACCGAGAACCCGGAGCGCGTGTTCATCGAACTGGCGAAAATCCTCTTCAACCCATGGGTTGCCGGTGTGCTGCTGTCGGCCATTCTGGCTGCGGTAATGAGCACCCTGAGCTGCCAGTTGCTGGTGTGCTCAAGCGCCCTGACCGAAGACTTCTACAAGACCTTTCTGCGCAAGTCCGCCTCCCAGCTTGAGCTGGTCTGGGTCGGTCGTGCCATGGTGCTGCTGGTAGCCTTGATTGCCATCGCGATGGCTGCCAACCCGGAAAACCGCGTACTGGGTCTGGTGTCCTACGCCTGGGCCGGTTTCGGTGCTGCGTTCGGTCCGGTGGTGCTGATCTCGGTCGTCTGGAAAGACATGACCCGCAACGGCGCACTGGCCGGTATTCTGGTCGGCGCAATCACCGTGGTGGTCTGGAAGCATTTCGAACTGCTGGGTCTGTACGAAATCATTCCTGGCTTCATCTTCGCCAGCCTGGCCATCTACTTTGTCAGCAAGGCGGGTGAACCGACTCGCGGCATGGTTGAGCGTTTCGAGGCAGCGGAAAAAGACTTCCATCTGAACAAGTGATGGACTGAGCTTCGGCTCACATGAAAACGGCCCGCTTCCTACCGGAGGCGGGCCGTTTTTTATGGCCTGTGATTTCTCGAATCCTGTGGAAATCCATTGTGGGAGCGAGCCTGCTCGCGAATGCGATTGATCATTCAATGAATGTATCGACTGACATGCCGCTTTCGCGAGCAGGCTCGCTCCCACAGGGTGGGTGGCAGGTTTGATTGAATTGTCTGTAGTCGAACGGCCGAATTAACAAGGTCCTTTCAGCAAACCACGTAGGGCAAATCTGAATTTCCCGTCACCTGCTCATCACCCCTTGCCCCTCATGCAGAATCGCCCGCCCTCACACTGCAGAGAGACATCGGATGTTCGCGCCTGCCAATCAACCGCGTTTCACGTTGACCCTCGAAGGCGCCCAGCATGACCTCAAGGTCCTTGAGTTCACAGGCAGGGAAGCCATCAGCCAACCCTTTCGCTTCGAACTGGAACTGGTCAGCGAGCGGCCGGACCTGGATCTGGAAAGCCTGCTGCATGGTCAGGCGTTTCTGAGTTTCGATGCTCAGGGTTGCGGTATTCATGGTCAGATTTATCAGGTCGGGCAGGGCGATTCCGGGAAACGTCTGACACGCTATCACCTCAGCCTTGTCCCGCGTCTGACGTATCTGGGGCATCGCATCAACCAGCGGATTTTTCAGCATCAGAACGTGCCGCAAATTGTCACGCAGATTCTCAAGGACCATTCGATCCTGCGCGATGCCTTTGAATTTCGCCTGGGCAGCGAATACCCGGAGCGCGAATACTGCGTGCAATACGCCGAAAGCGATCTGGCCTTCATCCAGCGTCTGTGTGCCGAAGTCGGCATTCATTACCACTTTCAACACAGCCCCGAAGGCCATTTGCTGGTATTCGGCGACGACCAGACCGTGTTCCCCAAGCTGCCCGAGCCGACGCTGTATCTGCCGGGCAGCGGCATGTCGGCGGGCGCGCCGGCGATTCAGCGTTTCAATGTGCGCGTGGAAACCCGCACCAGCGTCGTCACCCGGCGCGACTACAACTTCGAAAAACCACGCCTGTCGCTGGAAAGTCGCAGTGACGGCGAGCAGCGTCCAGTGCTGGAGGACTATCACTTTCCCGGTCAATTCAATGATCGCGAAACCGGCAAAGGCCTGACGCGCCGCGCTTGAACGTCATGTCGCCGATTACCGTCAAGCCGAAGGCACCAGCGACGAATCCTCACTGGTCTGTGGGCATTTCCTGCAACTCACCGAGCATCCGCGCAGCGACTGGAATGATCTGTGGTTACTCACCTGTATCGAGCATCGCGGCCGCCAGCCGCAGGTACTGGAGGAGTCGGTGACCAGCGATGGCGAATCCTTTCAGGGTTATCGCAATACTTTCGTTGCCACGCCGTGGGACGTGGTCTTTCGTCCGGCACTGTGCCTGGAAAAACCGCGCATGTCGGGCTACCAACCTGCCGTGGTCACCGGCCCGAAAGATCTGGAAATCCATTGCGATGAATACGGCCGGGTCAAGGTGCAACTGGCCTGGGACCGCGATGGCGAACTCAACGAGCACTCCAGTTGCTGGCTGCGCGTTGCGACCGGTTGGGCTCACGATCACTACGGCAGCGTGTTGATTCCGCGCGTCGGCATGGAAGTTTTGGTCGGCTTCATTGATGGCGATGCCGACAAGCCGCTGGTCATGGGTTGCCTGCCGAATGCGGCGACCCCGGTGCCGCTGGATCTGCCGGCAGACAAGACCCGCAGTATCTTCCGCAGCCAGAGCAGCCCTGGCGGTGGCGGTTATAACGAACTGCGCATCGAAGACAAGAAAGGCGCCGAGGAAATCTACCTGCGTGCCCAGCGCAACTGGACCCAGCATGTGCTCAATGACCAGCAGTTGCAGGTCGATAATCAGCGCAGTGTGGTGGTCACCGGCACCGCTCGCCATGAACTCAAGGCCGACGAGCAACGCATCACCCACGGCCAGCGCCAGACCGAAGTCAGGCAGGATGATCATTTGTCCGTGCTCGGCGACCAGCAGGTCCGGGTGAACAATCAAGCCACCAGCGCCTCGGCGCAGATCCATATCAGTGCTGGTCAGCAAGTGGTCATCGACGGCGGCGCGAGCGCGACGATTCAGGCCGGCGGACAGTGGATCAACATCGGCCCCGGCGGAATTTTCAGCAGCGTGCCGATTGTTGTGGGTGGCGCGCCGATGGCGGCGACCAGCGCTGCGCCGGTGGTGCCGGGATTGCCGGAGAAACTGGCCGCTGCGCCGGCGGCGATTCTCACCGCCGCACAGATCATGAGTCTCAAAGGTGATGCGCCATTCTGCGAGGAGTGTGAGCGTTGTAAGGATGGTGTTTGTGCAGCGTGAGGAATTGACGCCCGAACAATGGCTGGCGCGGCAGCCGCTGCATGCGTCGGAACAACTGTTCGCCATTTTCAGCCGCGCCAGCGACGCCGATGCCTTCAAAGCCTGGCAGGGCACGGCGAATCCGGTCTGGGCCGAGACCATTTATGCCGAGTGGGACGCGGTGATGCCCTACGTGGGAATTGTCGCTGCAGACAGTGAGTTTTTACGTTGGGTGGCGGAAACAGAATCCCGGGATTGGGGATGGTTGGCGGTGTCTTCGGCGGATCTTGACGTGCTGGTCGAACATTTCCGCAGCCTCACTCAAGTGCTGATGCCGGACGGTAAAACCGTGTTTTTCCGCTTTTGGGATGGTCGGTTTCTGCTGCCTCTTTTGCACTCTGAGGAGGTCAATTCCGCGCAATTGCTGCCAGTCGTTTCACGAGCCTTGATCAATGGCCAAGCCATCGAAATCGCGGGCCGTGCGCTGGTTTCGGGGCGGGTCTTTCCGTGGTGGAGCGTGCCGCAATCGCTCTTGGCGCAGACAGATGCAAGCGTACGCATCGCCAATGCTCTGCAATGGCTGAGCGAGGAGCAACCGGCCATATTCGAGGCGTTTCCCGAGACGGTCCTGCGCTGCAAGGTCGGGCAGTTTTTCAAATTATCGATGTCGGAAGATTCGTCACGATCGGCGCTTCTGGAGTTTTTGCTGGCAGAGACAGAGTGAAATTTCGGGGCAAACGCTTCGGACGTTTCCTTCGAATCGCGGCGGTTTTCATGAACTGGTGCGTGGTGGGTTGCAGGGATAGTCTTTTCGTTGTCACCGCGAGAGTGGTGGCAGGGTGAAGGATTCCCGCATTCATGACGTTACAGTTCGTTGGCTTTTTGCGGCACTTGGTTCAAGTCCGTAAGATCGTTCGCGGCGGCTGTGCGTGGGGCACGCTTCGGCGTGGCCGAGGTCCATGATTGCTCGGTTCCTACTCCCGCGCACAGCTGCCACCCTAACCCGTAGGAAGGTGTGATGGCGGCCCACGTTTATCAATCATGGGACCCGGAAAATGACCAATATGCATACTGATTCACCCTACGAAAAAATCACTCCTCACCCCGACAACCGCTTCATGGCCCTCACCGGCAATTGCAGCGACATGCCCAGCCTGTTCGTCGACACCCATGTGCCTCTCGATATCCTCATGGACGCTGCCAACCACCGCATCCGCGCCGTGGTCCAGGTCCTGGAAAACATGTGCATGCGCGGCTCGATCGAATGCGACTCCGTGATCCTCAGCGACTTCGCCCTGCTGTGCGCCATCCCATTGCGCGATGGCTGTGATGTGCTCGATGTCATCGGCAAGCGCTTGCGCAGCTTGCCCGCCTGAAGATCAAAAGACCGCAGCCTTCGGCAGAGTGGACGCCTATCCCATGTAGGGGCTGCCGAAGACTGCGATCTTTTGTCGTTGAAGAGCAAGTCACGGCGTTGTTTTAGGCTGCGAAGCCAACCTTATTGAAGCGGTAAACAGAATTTTTTATCAGGGTTACTTTTTTTATATCTTTGTCACATTTCCCAGAAGTCTGCCAGCAGCGCCGTCGCTAATGGTAAAGCTGACCTTGTCACCAACTTTCAGGCGGGGATCGCCCGGAGTGCTTACGCTCAGGTCTCCACTGTTGTCATCGGGTTTCACCGTTATTGAGTATGTTGGGTACGGCCCGCCTGCACCACTGGTATAGGCGCTAATCACGGTGCCATTGCCCGATGTATTTACAGTAATTTTTGCCATTTCCAATCTCCTTCCAGTCGTAGTCTAGAATCAGGGCGATCGATTGATTTTCGCGTCGTTCAGACTATGGATCAGTAGCTACCGATAACGCCACTGTCAGATCTGACAGGTAATTGCATTAAATACTACCGTCTATCCAAATTCGACCTTTGTGCAGCTCCGTAAAATTCCTCATCTCCGATTTCCTGATATGGCCTTCAACTACCCCCCACTTTGCGCCGTGCTCCTGGTGCTGGAGAATATATGCATGCGCCGTTCGATCAAGGTGACTCGATGATCCTCAGCGACTTCGCCAAATTCTGCGCCATCCCCTTGCTCGACGTCATCGGGCGACGTCTGGGCGCCATGCCTGCCTGAATTGTTCAGAAGCAAAATCAAAAGATCGCAGCCTTCGTCAGCTCCTACACGGGATCATCTGTAGTAGCTGCCGAAGGCTGCGATCTTTTGACGTTTAGGGTTCAGCAGTCAGTCTGCGATGTGCCGATCCTGGGTCTCGATAAAACTGTCGAAAGCCTCTGACTTGAGACCTCCAGGCACCCATAAAAAACGAAATGGCTTTTCGAGTGTTTGCTGATCGACGGTGTCTGCTCAGATGCCGCATACACATAGTTTCTGGTTGTTTTATAACGATCGTGCAGCACTTGCAGCGTGTCTTCATTTTGCTGGATGGAATGCAGGCCGTTGCCCATGAATGAGTAGGCATTGGCGGATAGTGCAATGTCTTTTCTCTGGGCTGATTGCTCATTGAATGGCGCCAGGATGCAGTTGGCTCCGCCCGTAGTTCTTTAGAGTCTGGCGTGCCTGTTCAATGTGGGTTTCGTCGGCAAGGGCGAGGTATGGACTAAGAAGGCTGAGTAAACAGATGATCAGATATCGCATGAATTTTTGACTTCCTGTCGTTGATGGTTAGCCAGTTTAACGCCATAAAAGCAAAGCCCCTCACCCTAGCCCTCTCCCAGAGGGAGAGGGGACTGACCGAGTTGTCTGGGTGTTGTACGCCGACCTGCGACTTCAGCGGTGAACTTCGCTTGGCCAAGCCTGGATGGTGGTGTTCTTTCGGGGGACTGACCGAGTTGTCTTGGTGTTGTACGCCGACCTGCGACTTCAGCGGTGAACTTCGTTTGGCCAAGCCTGGATGGTGGTGTTCTTTCGGGGGACTGACCGAGTTGTCTGGGTGTTGTACGCCGACCTGCGACTTCAGCGGTGAACTTCGTTTGGCCAAGCCTGAGATTACGTCGATCATTCAGGTCGATGTAACTCGCAAGATCGCCACCGTAAGTCCCCTCTCCCTTCGGGAGAGGGTTAGGGTGAGGGAAAGGCGTTTGTCCACTCGGCTGCGAACCCCTGACTTGCCGCCCGGTAAAAGGTAAACTTTGCGGCCCTCGCAGGAGCAGCCATGAATTATCGTCACGCCTTCCATGCCGGCAATCACGCCGATGTGTTCAAACACCTGACCTTGACCCGCCTCATCGCTCTGATGTCGCGCAAGGAGCAGCCGTTTGCCTATCTCGACACGCACGCCGGCATCGGTCTGTATGACTTGCAGGGCGATCAGGCCAATCGCACCGGCGAGTACCTGGAAGGCATTGCGCGGTTGTGGGATCAGCCGGACCTGCCGGCGCTGACCGCCGATTACATGAAGGTGCTGCACGAGATGAACCCGGATGGCCAGTTGCGCTATTACCCGGGTTCGCCGGAGCTGGCACGGCGTCTGACGCGGCCGCAGGATCGGGTGATGCTCAACGAGAAGCATCCCGAAGATGGCGTGTTGCTCAAGGACAACATGGCCGGCGATCGTCGAGTGAAAGTGCATCTGGGCGAGGGCTGGCACGTGGCGCGGGCGATGTTGCCGGTGCAGGAGAAGCGTGCGGTGATGCTGATCGATCCGCCGTTCGAGCAACTGGACGAGATGCAGCGTTGCGCGGCGTCGATGAAAGAGGCCATCGGCCGCATGCGCCAGACCGTGGCAGCGATCTGGTATCCGGTGAAGGATCAGCGTGCATTGCGGCGTTTCTATCAAGACCTGGCGGGCACGGGTGCGCCGAAGTTGCTGCGTGTGGAGCTGCTGGTGCATCCACTGGACACGCCGAACAGCCTGAACGGTTCCGGGCTGGCGATCGCCAATCCGCCGTGGGGGCTGGAAGAAGAGTTGCGTGAGTTGCTGCCGTGGTTGTCGAAGAAGCTGGGGCAGACCCAGGGTGGCTGGCAGATGGATTGGTTAATTGCCGAGAGTTGATCACTGACTTATCGTTCCCACGCTCCGCGTGGGAACGATCGGTCGGTGGGGTTAGTTGCCCGCAAGGCTCGCAGGCATGCACACGCCGGTGCCGCCAATCCCGCAATAACCCTCAGGGTTCTTCGCCAGATATTGCTGGTGATACGTCTCGGCGAAGTACACGGTCGGTGCCAGTTCGATCTCGGTGCTGATTTCGCCCAGACCCGCCTTCGACAGTTCCGCCTGATACACAGCCTTGCTCTTCAGCGCCGCGTCCAGATGCTCAGGCGAGGTCGCGTAGATCACCGAGCGGTACTGGGTGCCGATGTCGTTGCCCTGACGCATACCCTGAGTCGGGTTGTGCAGTTCCCAGAACATCGCCAGCAGCTCTTCATAGCTGACTTGGGCCTTGTCATACACCACCAATACCACTTCGGCGTGGCCGGTCAGGCCCGAGCAGACTTCTTCGTACGTCGGGTTCGGCGTGAAGCCGCCGGCGTAACCGACCACGGTGCTGACCACACCTTCGCGCTGCCAGAAACGTCGTTCCGCGCCCCAGAAGCAACCCAGACCGAAAATCGCAAAGTCGACGTCCTGAAAGAATGGACCGAGCAGCGGGGTGTCTTCGAAGACAAAGTGTTTTTCCGGCAGGGTCATCGCGGTTTCGCGGCCGGGCAGGGCTTGTTCTTTGGTTGGAAGCACGTTTTTGTTCACCAGAATTTCCGAGCGCAGAACCATGAGCGTTCCTCTCAGTCAGGTTGGAGGTAAAAAGTCAGACCGCCAGTGTGCCGAATGATGCCGAGTTAATCACTACCCAATGTAGGAGCTGCCGAAGGCTGCGATCTTTTGATTTTGCTTTTTAAAAACCAGATCAAAAGATCGCAGCCTTCGGCAGCTCCTACAGGGGGCGGCATGTTATGGCGAGAATGGGGTAGCGGGGTTAGAGGCAGAGCGGGCCGCGCGGATAGCGCTTGAGAGCCTGGATCAGCTCGCCGCCTGGAATCGGTCGGTCGAACAGATAACCCTGGCCGACGTCGCAACGGTGTCGACGCAGGAAGGCCAGTTGCTCGGCGGTTTCGATGCCTTCAGCCACAACCTTGAGTTTCAGGTTGTGGGCCATGGCGATCACCGCCGAGGTGATTTCCATATCGTCCTGGTTGTCGGGGATTTCGTGGATGAAGCTGCGATCGATCTTGATGATGTCGATCGGGAATTTCTTCAGATAGCTCAGCGACGAGTACCCTGTGCCGAAGTCATCCATGGCCAGGGTCAGGCCCAGGCGCTTGAGCTGGTCGAGTTGCAAATGCGTGTCTTCGGTGGCTTCCAGCAGCAGGCCTTCGGTCAGCTCGAGTTCGAGCAGATTGGCCGGCAGCGCTTCTTCCCTGAGGATGTTGGCGATCGAGGCGACCAGATCCGGATCAGAGAACTGTTTCGGTGACAGATTGATTGCCACCTGCAGATTGCCCAGGCCGGCAGCGGTCAAGGATTTGCTCATGCGGCACGCCTGACGCGCGATCCACTTGCCGATCGGAATGATCAGGCCGGTTTCCTCGGCGACGCTGATGAACTGATCCGGGCGAATCATGCCGCGCTCCGGGTGGTTCCAGCGCAACAGCGCTTCCATCCCCAGCAGACGACCGCTGCGCAGGCACAGTTTCGGCTGGTAGAACACGTCCAGCTCGTTCTGCGTCAGGGCGCGGCGCAGGTTGTTCTCGACGAACAGTTTGTAACTGGCCTCGGCGTTCAGCGCCTCAGTGAACACCTGCAACTGGTGTTTGCCGTTGGCCTTGGCCTTGTGCAGTGCCAGACCGGCGTTGCGCATCAGGGTTTGCGGATCGCGCCCGTGCAGTGGCGCGCAGGCCAGGCCCACGGAGCCGGTGACGCTGATCAGCTGATTGTCGACGAACATCGGCTTGTCGAGGGTCATCAGCAATTGACTGGCGATCTGCTGCCCGGCTTCAAGATCGGTGTCGTCGAGCAACACGGCGAACTCGTTACTGGCAAAACGCGCCAGACTGCCACTCGGGCTGAGGCTGTTGCGCAAGCGCCGGGCGAGGCTGATCAACAGTTTGTCGCCGGTCTGGTGACCGAGGCTGTCGTTGATCCGCTTGAAGTTGTCGATGTCCACCAGCAACAGGCTGATCGGCGTATCGCTGTCGCGGGCGAAGCGCTCATCGAGATTGCGGATGAATGCCGGACGGTTGCCGAGGTTGGTCAGGTTGTCGGTATAGGCCAGGCGCTCGATACGTTGCTGCGCGAGTTTGGTCTGGGTGATGTCTTCGTAGATGCCGATGTAATGCGTCAGCTCACGGTTATCGCCATAGACCTTGGAGATCGACAGCTGGCCCCAGTACGGTTCGAGGTTCTTGCGGCGGCTCTTGAATTCACCCTGCCAACTGTTGCTCTGGGCCAGCGCCGAAGGTGCGTCGAACAGCAGTTCGCTGAGATTTTCCAGCGCCGGCAATTCCGACAAGCGCTGACCGTGGACTTCCTCGGTTGTGTACTGGGTGATCGCGGTGAAGCTCGGGTTGACGTACTCGACCACGCCGTCGCAGTTGACCAGCAAAAAGGCGTTGGCGCTTTGCTCGACCGCGCGCTGAAACAGGTGCAGGGCGCTGGTGGCAGTGCGTCGGTTGTGGTTGTTGATCACTTGTGCGAACTGGTCGGCCAGTTCGCCGGCAAAGGCGATTTCGTCGGACTGCCAGGCGCGGGTGACGCCGGTCTGTTCCAGGCACAACACGCCGACTACCTGGCCGTCGACGCGAATGCTGGCATCGAGCATGGCGTTGACGTCACGCGGACGCATCGCCTCGGCCATCTCGCGGGTACGCGGGTCGTGCATGGCGTTATGGGCATCGATGGCGCGGCTGCTGTGCAGGGCTTCCATGTAGTCGGGGAAGCCGCTGATATCGATCGGCTCCGGCAGGATGTATTCCTGGGTCGCGCGATGGTAAGCGGAGATCGGCAGCAAGCGCTGGCCTTCGAGGTTCCACAGGCTGGCGCAGTCGATCTCGTAGATATCGCAGGCGCAGCGGGTGATCAGTTCAGCGGCTTCCTGCAGCGAGTTGTGCGTGCTGTAGCGCTGGCGTGCGAGCAGCAGAATCAGATCCTGCTGGGCACGCACGCGCTCCAGATGCTGCAGTTGTTCCTGCTGGGCACGCTGGTTCAGCTCAAGGGCGATTTGCAGGCGCGAGTTCTGGGTTTCCAGATCCACCGAAGGCAGCGCCTGGGTTTCGTCGAACACCTCGTCGACCGCCAGCAGGTAGCCGCGCAGCAAATGCCGGTTGTGCTGTTTGTAGGCTTCACCCAGCTCGAGGATGTTCAACGCGCCGGCGGCGGTGTGCAGGGTGTAGCGCACGACGTAATGTGCGCTTTTGCTCAGTTGCTGCTGGATCGCATCGTGCAGTTGATAGCGCGCCTCGGGCTCCATCAGGCTGGCGTAAGGCGAGCCGACCAGTGCGCAGAGCTCGACGGCCGGCTGGCCAAACTGGCGTTCGCAGTTGGGATCGAGGAACAGCATTGCCCAACTCGCTTCATTCAAGCGCTCGAAACGCAGCATGCCGAGCCGCGAGGGCACAGGCAACTGCGTCACTACCTCGGCCGCCATACGGCTGGCGGCATCGGGCTGGCTCTTCATGAAGGAAACTCGCTTGGAAATATGCTGAATGCGCCGGGCTCTCGCCCTCTTGTCTGTTGGCTGCGGCAAGGTTGCATCATTGCGGCACCGACTGACAAGAGAGATGAAGGCCAAGTGCTATAAGAATATGTCGGCTGCAGTGAACATTTCTCCAGTGCACAACTGAAATGAGCAGAAGATCGCAGCTTCACGCAGCCCCAACAGGGTAATGCGCCTTGTGTAGGAGCTGCCGAAGGCTGCGATCTTTTGGTGTTTCAACGCAATTTCATACTGATCGACTGCAACTTCTTGCCATCGCGGTCATGGTAATTGACCAATATCTGATCAGCCTCAACGACCACATGCGCAAAATTGTCTTGGCTCACCACTGCACTGGTGAGCTCGTGCTGATAATCCCCTGCCGCCGTGCGCACCAGCGGTTGATCGAGGATAAACGTCGAGGCCTTGGCATACGGCAGCAATTTGCTGTTGTGCAGCGGCGAGGACACGATGGTGTGCACTTCGAAATCGGCGTCCTCGCTGTGAGACAGGCGACTGGTCAGAGAGCCATGAACGTCGCCGGAGACGAACACCACGTTCTTGATCCGGTGAGTGCGGATGGTTTCCAGCAGGCGCAGACGCTGTTCGGGAAATGCTTTCCAGGCATCGTCACCGTTGAACTTGCGATCGGGATAGAACATCACGCTGGTCACCACGAACTTCACTCGCGCCGGGCTATGGATCAGCCATCGCAGCAGGGCCTGTTCTTGCTCGATGTCGAGAATGCGCCGGTCATCCTTCGACAAGTTGCGTCGGGTGCGGCTGTCGGTGACGAACCAGGCGATATCGCTGTCGCCAAACTGATACCAGTAATGCTTCAACGTATCCCGGTCTATCTGACCCTTCTCATTACATGCATAAACCGGGCTGTGGCTGGCTTGATAAAGTTCATAAGCGGCCATGGCGTTGCGATATAAGTCCTCGTCCGCTGCGGTGGCATTGGCAGGCCAGTTATCTTCTATTTCATGATCGTCGAGCATCATGTAAGTCGATGTATTGGACATCAGTCGCTGAATATTCGGTTGCGAAAATGCCGTTCGATATTTCTTCAGGATGTCTTTGGCTTCGCGATCCGGAGCAATGACATTCAAATCATCTACATACACTTGATCGCCGGTCATGATCACCGCACTGACCGGTAAATGACTGTTTTCGACGAGCTGATTGATCGAGCCAAAGATGCGGTCGCCCAGTTGCGGCAAGGAAGCGACGCCAGCGGTAATCCGCAGATAACGGCACGAACCGACGACAAAGCCCCGAGGCTGGCTGGCTTTCGCGGTGCGGGTGCGAAAGCGGTAGAGCTGTCGCGGCCATTGCAATGGAAACTCAATGACCGTGTCGATGGTATGCACCGGATTCATCGGACTTAACCAGCCGGCTTGATATTCGTATTCACAATCAGCTTCGAGATCCTGCAATACCAGTACACCCGACATGTCATTGGCCGGGTTCAAAAGTGCAAATACGCTGTTCGACCATTTTTCCGTGCCGGCCTTGCGAGCGCGAACTCCGGCAAATACACGTTTTTTGTCCTGTCGTTCGCCGCGCATGAAAATGCGCACTTCGTTAGTTGTGGCGTGGCCCACGATGGGGCCGATAGTCGGTTTGAACATGATCGATTCCGTTCGAGATTTTAATAAACAAGATTTAAATAAGCGGAGCGCGTTGAAGCAACTTTCCTGAGCAGAGGTTAGTTGGCCAGCGGCGGAAAATATTGGCGTTAAGTGGACCAGACCTGTGGCCGATGTCAGCGCAGGTTGTAGGAAAGAGGCGCGATCCGGTTTATTTCAGGCAAAAAAAAGCCCCGTCAATTGACGGGGTTGAGGTACGAGCGTGTGGCGCTCGAAAGGGTGCAGCAAGCGGCCCTCCGTCGCCGGAGGGCCGTTTGAGTTACAGCAGGATGGTGCGGATGTCGCCCAACAGACTGCCCAGACGCTGAGTGAAGCGTGCCGCTGCAGCGCCGTTGATCACGCGGTGATCGTAGGACAGCGACAGTGGCAGCATCAGCTTCGGCTGGAAGGCTTTGCCGTCCCAGACTGGCTGGATGGTTGCCTTGGAAACACCAAGAATCGCCACTTCCGGCGCGTTGACGATCGGCGTGAAGCCGGTGCCGCCAATATGGCCGAGGCTGGAAATGGTGAAGCAGGCGCCTTGCATCTCGTCCGACGACAGCTTCTTGGTGCGGGCTTTCTCAGCCAGCGAAGCCGCTTCGGCTGCCAATTGCAGCAGGCTCTTCTGGTCGACGTTCTTGATCACCGGCACCAGCAGGCCATCCGGAGTGTCGACGGCGAAGCCGATGTTCACGTATTTCTTGCGGATGATCGCCTTGCCGCTTGGCGCCAGCGAACTGTTGAAGTCCGGCAGCTCCTTGAGCAAGTGCGCGCAGGTCTTGAGCAGCAGCGGCAGGATGGTCAGCTTGACGCCAGCCTTCTCGGCCACGGCTTTCTGCGCAACACGGAAAGCTTCCAGCTCGGTGATGTCCGCCGAGTCGAATTGCGTCACGTGTGGCACGTTCAGCCAGCTGCGGTGCAGGTTGGCGGCGCCGACCTGCATCAGTCGGGTCATCGGCACTTCTTCGATTTCGCCGAAACGGCTGAAATCGACCACCGGAATCGGCGGAATGCCCGCACCACCGGTAGCGCCGCCGGCAGCGGCCGGCGCTTCCTTGGCCTTCTGCATCATCGCCTTGACGTAAACCTGCACGTCTTCCTTGAGGATGCGACCGTGCGGACCGCTGGCGCCAACAGCGCTCAGCTCGACGCCGAACTCACGGGCCAGTTGACGCACGGCAGGGCCGGCGTGAACTTTCGCGCCCGGCTTGGCCGGTGCGGCGGCTGGAGCGGCGGCAGCAGGTGCAGCGGCAGCCGGAGCAGCAGCGGCAGGTGCCGGAGCGCTCGGAGCTGCGGCAGCTGGAGCCGGGGCAGCAGCAGGGGCCGCGCCTTTGACTTTCAGCTTGAGGATCAGATCGCCGGTACCGACTTCGTCATCCAGCTTGATGGAAACGCTTTCCACCACGCCAGCGGCAGGTGATGGGATTTCCATGCTTGCCTTGTCGGATTCCAGGGTGATCAGCGACTGGTCGGCTTCAACGGTATCGCCCGCCTTGACCAACACTTCGATGATCTTGGCTTTGCCAGCCGAGCCGATGTCCGGAACGTGGATGTCCTGAACGCTGTCGGCAACCGGTGCTGCTGGCGCGGCTGCCGGAGCAGGCGCAGCGGCAGCGGCCGGTGCAGCAGCCTGGGCCGGAGCGGCAGCCGCAGGGGCCGCAGCACCCGCCACTTCCAGATCCAGAATCAGGTCGCCAGTGCCGACTTCGTCGTTGAGCTTGACGCTGATGGCCTTGACCACGCCAGCGGCAGGCGACGGGATTTCCATGCTGGCCTTGTCGGATTCCAAGGTGATCAACGACTGATCAGCTTCGACGCTGTCGCCGACCTTGACCTGGATCTCGATGATCTGCGCCTTGCCCGACGAACCGATGTCCGGCACGTGCACTTGCTGTACCGAAGCGGCAGCAGGAGCAGCGGCAGGCGCGGCAGCAGCAGGTGCCGCAGCCGGTTTCTCTTCGGCTTTGGCAGGAGCAGCGGCAGGAGCAGGGGCCGCTTCGGCAGCGCCCTCGACTTCCAGCTCAAGCAGTTCGTCGCCTTCTTTCAGACGGTCGCCCAGCTTCACTTTCAGGCTCTTGATGACGCCGGCTTTCGGGGCCGGCACTTCCATGCTGGCCTTGTCCGATTCCAGGGTCAGGATGCTCTGGTCGGCTTCGATGCGGTCGCCGACCTTCACAAACAGTTCAATTACTTCACCTTCACCGCTGCCGATGTCAGGTACGCGAATGAGTTCGCTCACAAAATGTCTCCTCAGCAGTCCAGTGGGTTGCGTTTTTCCGGGTCGATGCCGAACTTGGCGATGGCTTCGGCCACAACCTTAGGTTCGATATCACCACGGTCAGCCAGTGCTTCCAGGGCTGCCAACACCACGAAATGACGGTCGACTTCGAAGAAATGACGCAATTTCTTGCGGCTGTCGCTGCGGCCGAAACCGTCGGTGCCCAGGACTTTGAATTCCTTGGACGGTACCCACTGACGGATCTGCTCGGCGAACAGCTTCATGTAGTCGGTAGAAGCAATGACCGGACCTTTACGGCCGTTCAGGCACTCTTCGACGTAGCTCAGCTTAGGCTTCTGGCCAGGCTTGAGACGGTTGCTGCGCTCTACGGCGAGGCCGTCGCGACGCAGTTCGTTGAAGCTGGTAACGCTCCACACGTCAGCGCCGATGTTGAACTCTTCACGCAAGATCTTCGCCGCTTCACGCACTTCACGCAGGATGGTGCCGGAGCCCATCAGCTGAACGTGGTGCGCCGCATCGCGAGTGTCTTCCTCGAGCAGGTACATGCCTTTCTTGATGCCTTCTTCGGCACCGGCCGGCATGGCTGGCTGCTGGTACGACTCGTTCATCACGGTGATGTAGTAGAAGATGTCCTGTTGCTCTTCGGTCATCTTCTTCATGCCGTCCTGAATGATCACCGCCAGCTCGTAGCCGTAGGTCGGATCGTAGGTGCGGCAGTTCGGGATGGTCGCGGCCAGCAGGTGGCTGTGACCGTCTTCGTGCTGCAGACCTTCACCGTTCAGGGTGGTGCGGCCAGCGGTGCCGCCGATCAGGAAGCCACGGGTACGGCTGTCGCCAGCGGCCCAGGCCAGGTCGCCGATACGCTGGAAGCCGAACATCGAGTAGAAGATGTAGAACGGCAGCATCGGCTGGTTGTGGCTGGAGTACGAAGTACCGGCAGCGATGAACGAGCTCATGGCGCCTGCTTCGTTGATGCCTTCTTCAAGGATCTGACCTTTCTGGTCTTCCTTGTAGAACATCACCTGGTCCTTATCGACTGGCTCGTAGAGCTGGCCGACGGAGGAGTAGATACCCAGCTGACGGAACATGCCTTCCATACCGAAGGTACGGGCTTCGTCCGGGATGATCGGGACGATGCGCGGGCCGATTTCCTTGTCCTTGACCAGTTGCGCGAGGATCCGCACGAAAGCCATGGTGGTGGAAATTTCACGGTCGCCCGAGCCATCGAGGATGGCTTTCAGAGTGTCCAGATCCGGAGTCGGTACGCTGAAGCTCTGCGCGCGGCGCTGTGGCACGAAACCGCCCAGTGCGGCACGGCGCTCGGCGAGGTAGCGGGCTTCGGCGCTGTTTGGCTCTGGTTTGAAGAACGGCAGGTTCTCCAGCTCCTCGTCCTTGACCGGGATGTCGAAGCGGTCGCGGAACAGCTTCAGGCTGTCGACGTCGACTTTCTTGGTGTTGTGCGCAGTGTTTTTCGCTTCGCCGGCACCGGTGCCATAACCCTTGATGGTCTTGGCGAGGATGACGGTCGGTTGTTCCTTGTGGTTGACCGCTTCGTGGTACGCCGCGTAGACCTTGTACGGGTCGTGGCCGCCACGGTTGAGTTTCCAGATCTCGTCGTCGGACAGATCGGCAACCATCGCCTTGAGTTCAGGCGTGTTGAAGAAGTGCTCGCGAACGAACGCGCCGTCTTTGGCTTTGTAGTTCTGGTACTCGCCGTCGATGACTTCGTCCATGCGACGTTGCAGGATACCGTCGACGTCTTTGGCCAGCAGCGGGTCCCAGAAACGGCCCCAGATGACTTTGGTCACGTTCCACTGCGCACCACGGAACACGCCTTCGAGTTCCTGGATGATCTTGCCGTTGCCGCGAACCGGGCCGTCGAGGCGCTGCAGGTTGCAGTTGATGACGAAGATCAGGTTGTCCAGCTTCTCGCGGCCGGCCAGGGAGATCGCGCCCAGGGATTCCGGCTCGTCGCACTCGCCGTCGCCCAGGAAGCACCAGACTTTCTGTTTGCCCGGCTGGATGAAACCGCGGTGCTCCAGGTACTTCATGAAGCGCGCCTGGTAGATCGCCTGGATCGGACCCAGACCCATCGATACGGTCGGGAACTGCCAGAAGTCAGGCATCAGCCAAGGGTGCGGATAGGACGACAGGCCTTGACCATCGACTTCCTGACGGAAGTTGTTCATCTGGTCTTCGGTGATGCGGCCTTCCATGAATGCGCGGGCGTAAACGCCTGGCGAGGTGTGGCCCTGGAAGTAGATCAGGTCGCCGCCGTGTTCGTCGGTCGGGGCCTGGAAGAAATAGTTGAAGCCGATGTCATACAGGGTCGCACTGGAAGCGAAGCTGGAGATGTGACCACCCAGGTCCGAATCTCGCAGGTTCGTGCGCATTACCATGGCCATCGCGTTCCAGCGTACCAGCGAGCGAATGCGGCGTTCCATGAACAGGTCGCCAGGCATGCGTGCTTCGTGGGTAACGGGGATCGTGTTGCGGTAAGGCGTGGTGATCGCGTAAGGGAGCTGCGAGCCGCTGCGGGTCGCGAGTTCGCCCATACGGGTCATCAGATAGTGAGCACGGTCTTCGCCTTCTTTGTCGAGAACCGATTCCAGGGCGTCCAGCCATTCCTGGGTTTCGACGGGATCGAGGTCTTGCATGGCTTGCTCCAGGGCGGAAAGGCTTCCAGAATCGGTTGCCTGAGTTTGCGACTGGCCTTGTGGGCAGACGATTTAAAATTCTTGGATTGCCGACAGGTTGTTCCGGCGGCGTGTAGTTTTACTACAAATCTTCCGGCATTTCAGCCTTTCGAATGTATAGACGAGTAGTAAAACTACAGATGAAAGGCTTGTGGCCTCCGACTGCGTTGTGAGAATAATCGTTAAGGCGGGTCGATTTCCATCCGAATAAGGTGAAAGTTTGATGCTGGATGCCAAAGAAGAAGAAATTTCAGCTATTTCTAACTTTTGTTCGACAGTCCTTCACGTAGCGGGTTTTCATCATTCACTACAAGCGGCCCTTATTACGCCGATCAAGGATAGACCATGACCCTGCCCGTGCTTGCCGAACTGCCCGCCATTCTCCTGCCGTTGGTCAGCCGATCCGAGCAGTCGTTCCGTACGTCCGTCGCCGCCCTTGAAGACGATCACGGCCTGTCGAACTGGACGTCGGAGCGCTGGGCGCAATTCGCCCGCGTCAGCGCCGCCAGCGAATTTGTCATTGAACAGAGCATTCGTGACCCTTTGATGTTGCTGTCGCTGGTGGCGTCCGGCGAACTTGATCGGGCGTTCGCGCCCGGCGAACTGTGCGCACAGATCGCCGCCGCCGTGAACTGCGCGCAGAGCGAAGACGAAGTCGGCCGCGCCTTGCGCCGTCAGCGTGCACGGCATCAGGTGCGGATCATCTGGCGCGACCTGACCCGTCAGGCCGATCTGGTGCAGACCTGCCGTGACCTCTCGGACATGGCCGACGCCACCATCGATCAGGCTTATCAATGGCTGTACAGCCGCCATTGCGAGCAATTCGGCACACCCACCGGCCGGCGCAGCGGTGAGCCGCAGCAGATGGTCATTCTCGGCATGGGCAAGCTCGGCGCGGTCGAGCTGAATCTGTCTTCCGACATCGACCTGATCTTCGCCTACCCCGAAGGCGGCGAAACCGTCGGCGTGAAACGCTCGCTGGATAATCAGGAATTCTTCATCCGCCTCGGCCAGCGTCTGATCAAGGCGCTCGACCCGATGACGGTCGACGGCTTCGTTTTCCGCGTCGACATGCGCCTGCGTCCATACGGATCGTCCGGTGCGCTGGTGCTCAGCTTCAACGCGCTGGAGCAGTATTACCAGGATCAGGGCCGCGACTGGGAACGCTACGCGATGATCAAGGCGCGGGTGGTGGCTGGCGATCAGGTTGCCGGCGCGCAGTTGCTCGATATGCTGCGGCCGTTCGTTTATCGGCGCTATCTGGACTTCTCGGCGATCGAAGCGCTGCGCACCATGAAGCAGCTGATCCAGCAGGAAGTGCGACGCAAGGGCATGGCCGACAACATCAAGCTCGGCTCCGGCGGCATCCGCGAGGTCGAGTTCATCGCTCAGGCCTTTCAATTGATCCACGGTGGCCGCGACCTGAGCCTGCAACAGCGTCCTCTATTAAAGGTGCTGAGCACGCTGGAAGGGCAAGGCTATCTGCCGCCGGCGGTGGTCAGTGAGTTACGCGAGGGTTACGAGTTTCTGCGTTACACCGAACATGCCATTCAAGCGATTGCCGACCGCCAGACGCAGATGCTGCCGGACAGCGCTCAGGATCAGGCGCGGATCGCCTTCATGCTGGGCTTCGCCGATTGGTCGGCGTTCCATGAACAACTGATGTACTGGCGCGGGCGCGTAGCCTGGCATTTCGCCCAGGTGATCGCCGATCCCGACGAAGAAGAGGGCGGCGAAAGCGAAGTGGTGGTCGGTGGTGAGTGGCTGCCACTCTGGGAGGAAGAACAGGACGAAGAGGCCGCGTGCCGACAGTTGCAGGAGGGCGGTTTCGTCGATGCCGGCAAAGCCCTGAAAGCGCTGGCCGGTTTGCGTGGCAGTCCGCAATTGCGCGCGATGCAGCGGCTGGGGCGCGAGCGTCTCGATGCTTTTATTCCTCGACTGCTCGCGCAAGCGGTGGAGCACGACAATCCCGATCTGGTGCTCGAGCGCGTGCTGCCACTGGTGGAAGCGGTGGCGCGGCGTTCGGCGTATCTGGTTTTGCTCACGGAAAACCCCGGCGCGCTGCGCCGCCTGCTGACCTTGTGTGCGGCGAGCCCTTGGATTGCCGAGCAGATCACGCGCTTCCCACTGCTGCTCGACGAATTGCTCAACGAGGGTCGGCTGTTCAAGCCGCCGCTGGCGCCGGAACTGGCGGCCGAGTTGCGCGAACGCCTGACGCGAATTCCCGAGGACGACCTCGAGCAGCAAATGGAAGCCCTGCGCCATTTCAAACTGGCGCACCGCTTGCGCGTCGCCGCCTCGGAAATCGCCGGCAGCCTGCCGTTGATGAAAGTCAGCGATTACCTGACCTGGCTGGCCGAAGCGATTCTCGAACAGGTGCTGGCCCTGGCCTGGCGGCAGACCGTGGCCAAGTACGGCACGCCGCTGCGCACCGACGGTACGCTGTGCGATCCCGGCTTCATCATTGTCGGTTATGGCAAAGTCGGCGGTATCGAATTGGGGCATGGTTCCGATCTGGATCTGGTGTTCATCCATGACGGCGATCCGCAGGCGGAAACCGACGGGCCGAAATCCATCGACGGCGCGCAGTTCTTCACGCGCCTGGGGCAGCGGATCATTCATCTGCTCACAGCGCAGACCAATTCCGGCCAGCTGTATGAAGTGGATATGCGTCTGCGGCCGTCCGGTGCTTCCGGGTTGCTGGTGAGTTCGCTCGGCGCGTTCGCCCGCTATCAGGAAAATGAAGCCTGGACGTGGGAGCATCAGGCCTTGGTGCGCGCGCGGGTGCTGGTGGGCAGTCAGGATGTTGGCCAGGCCTTCGAAAAAGTCCGTGCGCAAGTATTGGGCAAACCTAGGGATCTGGCCAAGCTGCAACAGGAAGTCAGCGAGATGCGCGCCAAGATGCGCGACAACCTCGGCACCCGCAGCACCGCAGCCGGCACGGCAGCGAATGCGTTCGACGCGGGCGTGCCGTTCGACCTCAAGCAGGACGCCGGAGGTATCGTCGATATTGAATTTATGGTGCAATACGCGGCCCTGGCGTGGTCGCACAGCCATCCGCCGCTGCTGCGCTGGACCGATAACATCCGCATTCTGGAAGAGCTGGAACACGAAGGGCTGATGCCCGCAGAAGATGCCAGTCTGTTGCGCGAGGCCTACAAAGCCTACCGCTCCGCCGCCCACCGGCAGGCCTTGCAGAAGGACGCCGGGGTAATACCGGGCGACCAGTTTGCCGACGAACGCCGGCAGGTTTTGCGGATATGGAAAGAGATGGGGCTAAGCTGAAAAAGCGCCAATGAAGACAATGAGATTCAAAAGGTGGGAGCGAGCCTGCTCGCGAACGCGGAGTGTCAGTCAACAGCAATGTTGAACGTGCCGGCCCCTTCGCGAGCAGGCTCGCTCCCACAGTGATCTGCGCTGAGCGCAGTAATGTGAACAGATGCAAAACAATGTAGGAGTGAGCCTGCTCGCGATAGTGGAGTGACAGTCGACAGTCATGTTGAAGGAAATGACCCATCGCCAGCAGCGCCGCTTCCACAATGATTATCGAGGCGGGGAGGCGTAAATGCCTCCCCGGTTCGTTTTTGGAAACCACATGAATATTCTGATCGTTGGGCCCAGTTGGGTCGGTGACATGGTGATGGCGCAGACACTGTTTCAGTGTCTCAAGCAGCGCCACCCGCAATGCGCAATCGACGTGCTGGCCCCCGAGTGGAGCCGGCCGATCCTTGAGCGCATGCCCGAGGTGCGCAAGGCCTTGAGCTTCCCGCTCGGCCATGGCGCGCTGGAACTGGCGACGCGTCGGCGCATCGGCAAATCCCTGCGCGGTCAGTACGATCAGGCGATCCTGCTGCCCAACTCGCTGAAGTCGGCGCTGGTGCCGTTTTTTGCCGGCATCCCGAAACGCACCGGTTGGCGCGGTGAATTCCGCTATGGCCTGCTCAACGACGTGCGTACCCTCGACAAAGAACGCTACCCGCTGATGATCGAGCGCTTCATGGCCTTGGCCTATGAAGCGAACGCCGAACTGCCGAAGCCGTACCCGCGCCCGAGTCTGCAAATCGACCCGGTGACCCGCGAGGCGGCACTGGCCAAGTTCGGCCTGAGCCTCGATCGCCCGGTCCTGGCCCTGTGCCCCGGCGCCGAGTTCGGCGAATCCAAGCGCTGGCCGTCCGAGCATTACGCCAAGGTCGCCGAAGCGCGCATCCGCGAAGGCTGGCAGGTGTGGCTGTTCGGCTCGAAAAACGATCACGCGGTCGGTGAAGATATCCGCGCACGTTTGATCCCGGGCCTGCGCGAAGAATCGGTCAACCTCAGCGGCGGCACCTCGCTGGCCGAGGCCATTGACCTGCTGTCCTGCGCCGATTCCGTTGTGTCCAATGACTCCGGCCTGATGCACGTCGCTGCGGCATTGAATCGTCCGCTGGTCGCGGTATACGGCTCGACCTCGCCGGGCTTCACCCCGCCGCTGGCTGAGCAGGTCGAGATCGTGCGCCTGGGCATCGAATGCAGCCCGTGCTTTGATCGCACTTGCCGGTTCGGCCATTACAACTGCCTGCGTCAGTTGATGCCGGAAGCGGTCAACGATGCCTTGCAGAAGTTGCAGGGCTCCGTGGTCGAGGTTCATTAACTTGCGGGTATTGTTGATCAAGACCTCATCGCTGGGCGACGTGATTCACGCGTTGCCGGCGCTGACCGATGCTGCACGCGCGATCCCGGGGATCAAGTTCGACTGGGTGGTGGAAGAGGGCTTCGCCGAGATTCCGAGCTGGCACCCGGCGGTCGATAAAGTGATTCCGGTGGCGATCCGCCGCTGGCGCAAGAATCTTTGGAAAACCATCACCAGCGGCGAGTGGAAACGCTTCAAGCAAAGCGTGCGCGCCAATAAATACGATCTGGTGATCGATGCCCAAGGCCTGCTGAAAAGTGCCTGGCTGACCCGCTACGTCAAAGCCCCGGTGGCCGGCCTCGATAAAACCTCGGCCCGCGAGCCGATGGCTGCGCGCTTCTACGATCGCAAGCTCGCCGTCGCCCGTGGTCAGCACGCCGTCGAACGCGTGCGCCAGTTGTTCGCCATTGCCTTGGGTTACGACCTGCCCAAAGGCCTCGGCGATTACGGCCTCAACGTTGAACGACTGGTCGAGTTGCCGCGCAAGAACGCCTACGTGGTGTTCCTCCACGGCACCACTTGGGACACCAAGCACTGGCCGGAAATCTACTGGCGCGAGCTGACCGAGCGGGTCGGCTACCTCGGCGTTGGCGTCAGGCTGCCATGGGGCAACCCTCAGGAAAAGGCCCGCGCCGAACGCATCGCTGCCGGCTTCAAACACGCCGAAGTGCTGCCGAAGCTCAATCTGGCCGGCGTCGGCAAAGTCCTCGCCGGCGCGCAAGCCTGCGTGGCGGTGGACACCGGGCTCGGCCATCTGGCCGCTGCGCTGGATGTGCCGACCATCTCGTTGTTCGGCCCGACCAACCCGGGCCTGACCGGCGCTTACGGCAAGCTGCAGATTCATCTGGCCAGCGACTTCCCGTGCGCGCCCTGCATGCAGAAAAAATGTACTTATCAACCGACCGAGCAGGATGCCCGTCAGTTTGACCTGAAACGCGAGCAGCCTTTGTGCTTCACGCGTGTGAACCCCGAGCGTGTCGCCAGCCGACTGAGCACGTTGTTAATGGCTGAGGAGCTGCGCTGATGCAATTGGCATTTGTCCTGTACAAATATTTCCCGTTCGGTGGCTTGCAGCGCGACTTCATGCGCATCGCTCTCGAATGCCAGAAGCGCGGCCATCAGATTCGCGTCTACACGCTGATCTGGGAAGGCGACGTGCCGCCGGGTTTCGAAGTGCTGGTGGCGCCGGTCAAAGCGTTCTTCAACCACCGTCGCAACGAAAAGCTCAGCGCGTGGATGGCAGCGGATCTGGCCAAGCGTCCGGTCGATCGCTTGATCGGCTTCAACAAGATGCCGGGCCTGGACGTCTACTACGCCGCCGACGGCTGCTTCGAAGACAAGGCGCAGAACCTGCGCAACTCGCTGTACCGCCGTTGGGGCCGCTATCGCCACTTCGCCGAGTATGAGCGCGCGGTGTTCGCCAAGGACGCGAAGACCGAAGTGCTGATGATTTCCGAAGTGCAGCAGCCGCTGTTCATCAAGTATTACGACACGCCGCTCGAGCGCTTCCACCTGCTGCCGCCGGGCATTGCCCAGGACCGTCGGCGGCCGGCGGATGCCGATGAGATTCGCGCCGGTTTCCGCGCTGAATTCAATCTCAAGGACGACGAGTTGCTGCTGGTGCAGATCGGCTCCGGCTTCAAGACCAAGGGGGTCGATCGCAGCCTCAAGGCGCTGGCCGCCCTGCCGGCCGAATTGCGCAAACGCACCCGGCTGTTTGTAATCGGCCAGGATGACCCCAAATTGTTCCAGATGCAGAGTGCGACGCTGGGCCTGGGCGACAATGTGACCTTCCTTAAAGGCCGCAGCGATATCCCGCGTTTCCTGCTCGGTGCCGACCTGTTGATTCACCCGGCCTACAACGAAAACACCGGCACCGTGCTGCTTGAAGCGCTGGTGGCCGGGTTGCCTGTACTGGTCAGTGCGGTCTGCGGTTACGCCCATTACATCGCCGAAGCCGATGCCGGGCGAGTGCTGGACGAGCCATTCGAGCAGGCGCAGCTGACCCGATACCTGACCGAGATGTTGAGCGACGACGCTGCACGGGCGGCCTGGAGCCGCAACGGTCTGGCCTTCGCCGAGACGGCCGACCTCTACAGCATGCCGCAGCACGCGGCGGATGTGATTCTGGCGGAGCACGCTTAATGAAGTTGATGCTGGCTGAACCGTTCAAAAGCCTTTGGGCCGGACGCGACCCGTTCGCCGAAGTCGAAGGCTTGCAGGGCGAGGTGTACCGCGAGCTGGAAGCGCGCCGGACATTGCGCACGGAAGTCGACGGCAACGGGTTTTTTGTGAAAATCCACCGTGGCATCGGCTGGGGCGAGATCTTCAAGAACCTGCTGACCGCCAAGCTGCCGGTGCTCGGCGCGGGTCAGGAGTGGAAAGCCATTCAGCGTCTGCAGGAAGCCGGCGTGCCGACCATGACTGCCGTCGCCTACGGCGAGAAAGGCAGCAACCCGGCGGATCAGCATTCGTTCATCGTCACCGAAGAACTCGCGCCGACCATCAGCCTCGAAGACTTCAGCATTGACTGGGTCAAGCAGCCGCCGCAGCCAACACTCAAGCGCGCGCTGATTGCTGAAGTCGCGCGGATGACCGGGATGATGCACCGCGCCGGGGTCAATCACCGCGACTGCTACATCTGCCATTTTCTGCTGCACACCGACAAACCGGTCACACCGCAGGATTTCAAACTCTCGGTGATTGACCTGCATCGAGCCCAGACCCGCGCAAAGATCACTCAGCGCTGGCGCAACAAGGATCTGGCGGCGCTGTACTTCTCCGCGCTGGACATCGGCCTGACCCGCCGCGACAAACTGCGTTTCCTCAAAGGCTATTTCCAGCAACCGCTGCGGCAGATTCTGGCGGAAGAAGCGCCATTGCTGAGCTGGCTGCAAGGCAAGGCCGACAAGCTCTACGAGCGTAAACAGCGTTACGGGGATGCGCTCTGATGGCGGGTTGGACACTTGAGCCGCAGTACGGCGAACTCGCCGAAGATTTCGGCAGCCTCGAAGCCGTATTTGCCTTGCAGGGCGAACGCCTGACCCGCGATCCGCTGTCGGAGGTGGTTCGGGTGCAGCGCGACGGCGTCAATTATTACGTCAAACGCTACGTCGGCGCCGGTAAAGGCCTGCGCCGTTACCTCGGCAAGCCGCGCGTAAAAATGGAATGGCAGAACCTCAAGCGCTTCGCCAAGTGGGGTATCCCCACTGCCGAGGTGGTGGCCTGGGGGCTGGAGCGGCGGGGCGCGGCCTACGATCGGGGCGCGATGATCACCCGTGAGCTGCCCAATACCGAAGACCTCTCGGCACTGGCCGAGCGCAAGGATCCCAGGCTCAAGGATCGCGCCTGGGTCGACGGTGTCAGCCAGCAATTGGCCGGTTACACCCGGACCATGCACGACCATCGGTTTACGCATAACGATTTGAAATGGCGCAACCTGCTGATCGACGATCAGGCGCGCATCTTCCTCATCGACTGCCCTAACGGCGAATTCTGGCGCGGCTTCTGGCTCAAGTACCGGATCACCAAGGACCTCGCCTGTCTCGACAAACTGGCCAAATATCACCTGTCCAACACCCAGCGCCTGCGCTTCTACAAGCAGTATCGCCAGTGTGATCGGCTCGATGTCGCCGACAAGAAGCGGATTCGCCACGTGGTGAGATTTTTTGAGGGGCGCGAATGACTGATTTTCTTGCCGAACAGGACCGCGCACTGCTGGAGCGCCACGGTCTCGGCAATTTCGATGCACTGTGGGCCAAACAGCTTGAAGCTGTGGATGAGCCCAACACTGCCGGTGGCGGCTGGAGCAGCGTGTTCCGTCTCGATCTTGAAGGCCAGGGCTATTACCTCAAGCGCCAGAGCAATTATCTGACCCGAACTTTGCAGGCACCGTTTGGCGAACCGAGCTTTGCCCGCGAATTTCGCAACATCAGCCGTTATCGCAAGCTGGGCATTCCGGCGTTGCAGGCGGCGTTTTTCGGTGAGCGCAAGGTCGCTGGGGAAGTACGCGCCATTCTGCTCACCCGTGCACTGGACGGCTGGAGCGACCTGGATTCGTTGCTGGCGCGCTGGACGCAGCTCAGTGCCGCTCAGCATTCGGCGATTCTCAAGGCTTGCGGGCTGCTGGCGCGGCGGCTGCACGGCGCGCGTCAGGTGCATGGCTGTTTCTATCCCAAACATATTTTCCTGCGCGCCACCGGCGACGGCTATGAGGCGCAGCTGATCGATCTGGAGAAAACCCGGCCGTTGCTGTTCGGCATGCGTGATCGGGTCAAGGATCTGGAACCGTTGCAACGGCGAGCGCCGCAATGGAGTGAGGCAGACTTGCGCCAGTTGCTCGCGGCTTATCTCGATCAGCCTACTGACAGCTCGCTGCTCGACAGCTGGCTGAGCCGACTGACAGCGCGGCGCAGCCACAAGGAGACCCGCTGATGCAATTGTCCGAGCTGGCCCGCTCCGGGCGCGCACCTTCACTGCCGCTTACCGTGACCCTGGCGGACGCCGCCGGTGCTGCGGATTTACAGTTGCTGAGCCTGCTGCGGGTGTTGCCCGGGCAGCGCTATGTTGGCGCCGGCGTCTGGCGCGGTCGGCCGGTATTAGCCAAATTGCTGGTAGGCAGCAAGGCCGCCCGGCATTTTCAGCGGGAGCTGGACGGTGTGCGCCTTCTCGCGGCACAAGGCCTGATCACGCCGCTGCTGTTGGCCGATGGACTGAAAGACGGTGAGGGTGGCTGGCTGCTCTTCGAATTCCTCGAGGGCGCCGAGAGCCTCGGTGATGCCTGGGCCGAGGTCGAGTCTCTGCCGGCACTGGCCGATGAGCAGACCGCCGTTCTGGCCGAAGCGCTTGACGCTATCGGTCGGATGCATGGCAAAGGACTCTGGCAGGAGGATCTGCACCTGGACAATCTGCTGCGTCACGGCGGTCAGTTGTACCTGATCGATGGCGCCGGAGTTCGTGCGGAAGCGGCGGGGCAGCCACTGTCCCGACAAAAAGTGCTGGAAAACCTCGGGGTGTTTTTCGCTCAGCTTCCGAAGTCACTCGAGCCGTTCACCGAAGAGTTGCTGGTCTATTACCTGTTGAGCAACAGCGAACATGCTTTGCCGCTGGAGGCTCTGCAGAAACAGATCGACAAGATGCGCAGTTGGCGGCTCAGGGACTACCTGAACAAGGTCGGCCGTGAATGCACGCTGTTTGCCGTGGAGCGCGGTGCATTTGCCCTGCGCGCCGTTCGCCGTGAAGAAGCAGCGGCCATGCTGCCGGTGCTTGATCAGGCCGACGCCTTGCTTGATCGGGGGCATCTGTACAAGACCGGCGGCGCGGCCAGCGTCGGCAGAGTCGAGGTGGCCGGGCGAGCTCTGGTTATCAAGCGCTACAACATCAAGAATTTCGCCCATTGGCTCAAACGCTTCTGGCGCCCGAGCCGGGCCTGGCATTCGTGGCGTGAAGGCAATCGCCTGGCGTTCCTGGGCATCGCCACGCCGAAACCGCTGGCGGTACTGGAAAAGCGTTTTTTGTGGCTGCGCCGCAGTGCCTATCTGGTCACCGAATACCTGCCCGGGCCGGACATCATCGAGCGCTTTGCGCCGTACGTGGAAAATGGCCAGGCGCCGGAAGCCGAGTTGCTGGCGCTTGATCAGCTGTTTGCCCGATTGATCGCCGAGCGCATCAGTCATGGCGACTTCAAAGGCCACAATCTGTTCTGGCAGACGGATCGCTGGGCGCTGATCGATCTCGACTCCATGTGTCAGCACTCATCGGTCGGCAGTTTTGCCCCGGCTTACGCCCGCGATCGCGCGCGGTTCATGCGCAACTGGCCTGAAAGCAGCGCGTTGTATCGAGTCATTGATCAGCGGTTGCCGAAAGAAGTCTCCAGCGCAGGGTGATTCCTTCTCACGAGCAGACTCGTTCTTGCAATGGACCTGGTCCACTGCGAAACGGAGTCTGTGGGCAGTAGCGGACAAAATACAGCGATCTGTCCTACAACTTCTCCAGAAGCCATGAACTGTGCCCTGCTCGGGCTCGATGCTAATTTGCCTGACGATCTCGGAGGGCGAATCTTGAGCATAAAAAAAATTCTGACGCTGGGCGTAATGTCTGCAGTTCTCTCAGGCTGTGGCAGTGTCTCGACCGTTTTGCAGGGCGACGCCGATGCTGCCCGTGACCTGCGCAAAAAGAAGACCTACTGCCAATCGATTCCGCGCATCTACAGTGGTCTGGCCTTCGATTTTTGCACGCTGAATGCGCCGCCTGATCCTACGGGTATGCTGGCGCCCTTTGTGTTGCTCGATCTTCCGCTGTCCGCCGTGTTCGATACCGTTTCCTTGCCCTATACGATTTACCGGCAAATCGAGGATGGCAATCTCAGTATCTATTGGCGCCCGAATCGCGGGTGACGTTGTGCAGTTTTCTCGTTTTGAAAATCGGGGCGAGGTGCGCGAGGTTCTTGAAGGCGTAAAGCCTCAGCACGCCGACGCGAGATACAGTGATTTCGTCATTTATGTTGATGAAAGCGGTGATCACGGAATGCAGCGGTTGGACCCTTACTATCCGATTTTCGTACTCGCCTTTTGTGTGTTTCATAAGCGCCACTATTGCGAAAAGGTCATCCCAGCGGTTCAGAAGTTCAAGTTCAATCACATGGGACATGATCTGATCGGGCTGCATGAGCTTGAGATTAGGAAAGAAAAAGGCGCTTTCTCTAATTTGTTTACCTCAAAGGCGCATAAGCATGCGTTTCTTGCCGAATTGACCGGCATCATTGAGGCCAGCAATTTTGTTTTGATCAGCTGTGTTATCGATAAGGCTCCACTCTGCGAGAGGCAGGGTTCTCTAGAGAATCCGTATCATCTGGCGCTCGGCTTCTGTCTTGAAACTCTGTACGATTTTTTATCTGAGAAGGGTCAGCACCGCGCATCAACGCATGTGATTTTTGAACGCCGAGGAAAGCGGGAAGATAACGAGTTGGAGCTGGAATTTCGCAGAATGTGCGGTGGTGCCAATCGAATGGGCGTGCAACTGCCGTTCGAAATAGTCTTCGCCACAAAGCAGGTCAATTCCACCGGCTTACAGCTGGCTGATCTTGTTGCGAGACCCATTGGTATGAGTGTTTTGAGAGCGGGTCAGGAAAATCGCGCTTTCGAGGTGCTCAAACGCAAGTTTTATTGCAGCGGTGGGCGCATAAACGCTGGAGAAGGTTTCGAAAATTGGGGCTTGAAGATTTTCCCGCCTCCAAAAAGCGAAAAGCCCCGGTGATCTCACCGAGGCATTAGCGCCGACCGGGATCCCCCAGTCCATTTGAGTTGGAGTCTATTGCGACGTCCAAAGGCTGTCAACGTGGCGACTGCCTGTTCCTGCTAGAGGCTTGCGGGCGCTTTTACGCTATAATCCCGCCCTTTAGCTGCCGCTCGCCCTGTGCGAGGGCACATCAATTTTCAAGGCGCATCGCGCCTGCATGCAGACTAAAGAGGCTAGACCCCTGTGGCATTGACGATTCTTGGCCTGTCCGGCGCCCTTAGCCATGATCCTTCCGCAGCCTTGTACATCGACGGCAAGCTGGTCGCGGCGGCTGAGGAAGAGCGCTTCGTACGCGATAAACATGCAAAGAACCGCATGCCCTACGAATCGGCGAAATTCTGCCTCGAGCAGGCCGGTATCAAACCTTCCGACGTTGACGTGGTGGCGATTCCATTCGCCCCGATCAGCCTGTTCGGCAAGGCCCGCTGGCACTACGCCAAGCGCTACTGGTACGCCCCGGATCGTGCTCTCGATGCGATCCTGATGGGCAACCGTCGCTACAAGCGCTATCGCAACAAGATCGTCTGGTGCCTCGAGCAACTGGGCTTTGATCCGAAGAAAATCAAGATCGAGCCGGTCGAGCATCACCTGGCACACGCCTCCAGTGCTTATCACTGCTCCGGTTTCAAGGAAAAAACCGCAATCCTCGGCATCGACGGTAAAGGCGAATACGCCACGACCTTCTTCGGTTACGGCGAAAACGGCAAGATCCACAAGATCAAGGAATTCTTCGACCCGGACTCCCTCGGTGGTCTGTACGGTGCGATCACCGAATTCCTCGGTTTCGAGATGCTCGACGGCGAGTTCAAGGTCATGGGCATGGCGCCATACGGCGATGCCAGCAAGTACGATTTCTCGCGTCTGGCCTCGTTCGAAAATGGCGAGCTGGTGATCAACACCGACTACGCCAACGTGATCGGCCTGCGTCGCTATAAAGAGAAGGGCAAGGGTTTCTACTTCTCGCCGAAGCTGATCGAGTGGCTGGGTCCGAAGCGCGAAGGCGACATTGCCGACGAGCCGTACATCCACTACGCCGCGAGCATGCAAGCACTGTTCGAGAAGCTCGCGTTGCAGATGATCGACCACTATCTGGGCGACGTGCTCAAGGAAACCGGCAAACTGGCTTTCGCTGGTGGCTGTGCGTTGAACGTCAAGCTGAACCAGAAAATCATCGCTCGCGACGACATCAAAGAGCTGTTCGTACAGCCTGCGTCCGGCGATGCCGGCACCGCAGTCGGCGCTGCCGCTTACGTGTCGCACGCCCGTGGCGTACCGGTCGAGAAGATGGAACACGTCTACCTCGGCCCGTCGTACAGCAACGAGGACGTGATTGCCGCGTGTGCCCGGCACGAGAACAAGCCGACCTGGCGCAAGCTCGACAACATGCCGGAGCAGATCGCCCAGATCATGGTCGATGGCAACCCGGTCGCCTGGTTCCAGGGCCGTATGGAATTCGGTCCGCGCGCGTTGGGTGGTCGTTCGATCATCGGTTGCCCGAGCGTGGCCGGTGTCGCCGACCGCATCAACCATCAGATCAAGTTCCGCGAGCGCTGGAGGCCTTTCTGCCCGTCGATGCTCGACACAGTCGCTCCACAGATGATCAAGATCGATCACCCGGCGCCGTTCATGACCTTCACCTTCGAAGTCGCCGAAGAATGGAAAACCCGCGTGCCGGAAGTCGTCCATGAGGACGGTACTTCCCGTGCCCAGGTACTCAAGCGCGAATACAACCCGCGCTACTACGACATGATGAAGGCGCTGGAAAACCTCACCGGTAACGGCGTGTCGCTGAACACTTCGCTCAACCGTCGTGGCGAACCGATGATCTGCTCGCCGACCGACGCGCTGAACATGTTTTTCGGCTCGGATCTGCAGTACCTGATCATGGAAGACATTCTGGTGGTCAAAGAGGGCGCCAACGCTTATGACTCGCTCGGCTGAACGCCATGTGCTGCAGTTCTGTCACGGCTATGACGGGCCGTTCCTGGACTGCGCGCGGCAGTACGCCAGCCTGTTTGCCGGCACCGGCTATCGGGTGACCACGGTGTTTCTGACCGGGGCCGCCGATAGCGAGGTGGCCGCAGCGTGTGCTTCCGATGAAGTGTTGTTCATGGAGTACAGCTCCAAGGCCATTCGTGGCCTGAAACTGGGGGCTATCGGCGATCTGCGCAAGATCGTCGCCTCACGCAATTTCAGTCTTTGCATCGCCCATCGCTTCAAGCCGATCTATATCGCCTTGCTCGGCACATCGCTGCCGGTCATTGGTGTGCACCACGCGTTCGGCGATTACCAGCGTGGGACGCGCAAGTTGTTCGCGCATATTTTCCGCCAGCGCCTGAGCCTTCTCGGCGTGTCGGATGCAGTGCGTGACGACATGCGACGCTGCCTGCCGAAATGGCCGGCAAGCCGAATCCAGACGTTGTACAACCGCATCGATGTGCCTGCACTGCAAGCCCGTCAGGTACCTTCCGAAGAAGCGCGGCAGATCCTCGGGCTGTCGCCGGATGCCTGGATTGTCGGTAACGTCGGCCGCCTGCACCCGGACAAGGATCAGGCCACGTTGCTGCGCGGGTTTGCCCAGGCGCTGCCAGGCCTGCCGGACCACAGTCAGCTGGTCATTCTCGGCAGCGGTCGCCTGGAGCAGGATCTCAAGGCGCTGGCCCGTGAGCTGGGCATTGCCGACCGAGTGCTGTTTCTCGGTCAGGTGCCCGATGCGCGCAATTATTTCCGCGCCTTCGATGTGTTCGCCTTGAGCTCCGATCATGAACCGTTCGGCATGGTCTTGCTGGAGGCCATGGCCGCCGGCTTACCGTTGCTGGCCACCGCGTGCGGCGGGGCGAAGGAAGTGGTGGAGGGTGTGGGCATCCTGTTTCCATTGGGCGATGCCGAATATCTGGCTCAGGGGCTGCAACATCTGGCCGCGATGGATGAGCCGCAGCGTCGTCAATGTGCGCAGATGATGCTCGAGCGACTGCATGAGCGTTTCTCCGACCGTGCGGTGCGCGAGACCTTCTGGCGCCTGCCGCCAGTTACCGATCTGGCAACGAGGGGCTGATGCTCAACCGATTTCAAGGCTGGCGCGAACGTGGCTGGTCGCCCGTTGACGCCTCGACCTACGCCACTGCCTGGCAACGTTATGGCGGCAGTGTCGCGACACATCCGCTGGTCATCGAGCGCCTGGCGGACCTGGCCGGGATCCCGGTGCGTTATCTGGCCTGGCAGCAGCAGGGCGAGGTTAAAGCCGCCATCGCTACCTGGGGGCGCGACCTGGCTCTGTCCAAGGACGTGCTCAAACGCAACGGCAAGAAAGGCCTGTTCGACCTCGGCAATGCCGAGCTGATCCTGCCAGCCGCCGTCGATGCTCAGGCACCGCTGCGGCATCGGGCGCGCTATCTGTCGGCACTCAACGAAGGCCGTTTCAGTGGCCTGAAGTTGCAGGCTGAGCAACTGGCCATGGCCCGCACGCCGGAAGAGTTGTCGAAAAAGTTTCGCTATAACCAGCGTCGAGAGCTGCGTCTGCTGGAAGAAGCGGGCGGTGTGGTGCGAGCGGTCAGCGAGTTTTCCAGCGTTGAGCTGGCCGCGATGTACTGCGATCTGTTTCAGCGCCGCTGGGGCTTTCCGGCGACCGGCGCGGCGCGCATGGCCGAGGTCATCGAGTTGCTGCGCGAGTTGCTGATCGGCTCGGTCATTTTCCTCAACGATGCGCCGATTGCGATTCAATTGGTCTACCGCGTTGAGGCGGCAGAATGGATCAGTGTCGAATACGTGAATGGCGGCGTGGATCCCGAAACCCGCGAGTTCAGCCCCGGCAGCGTGCTGAGCTTTCTCAATACGCAAAGCGCCTGGGAACACGCACGGGCACTCGGCAAGCCGTTGCGTTTTTCGTTCGGTCGCGCTGACCGTGAATACAAGGACCGCTGGTGCAACCCTGTGCCGGTGTTCACCGTATGAGTCAGACCATGAGCCGCAAACAGCAATTGCTCAGACGCCATCGACGCAACAAGCGCGTGGCTGTGTTGGTCGCGCTGGCCGCCATCATCGCGCTGAGCGTACTGGTTGCCTGGTGGCTGGCGCCGGTGTTGCTGGTTGGCGGCTGGATCGCCCATGAGGCGTGGTTTGCCGATCATCTGTTCTACGCGCCCGGCGACGATTACCAATACAGCTTCCCGGCGTATACGCCGCAGCCTAAGGTGCATCTGAGCGGCGAGCAACTGCGTCTGGATGAAGGGGTGATGCTGGCTGACGAAGCCGTGCTGATTCTGGCTGTACAGGTCAAAAGCACTTGGCTGGGACGTTTTCTTGATCCTTTCATCGAGTTGTCGGGCGGCGCCAATCCTGACGTGCAAACCTTTGAACGCGGTGTCGGCGGCCTGCGCTATCTGAACCTGAGCGGTCAGGCGCAAGCGTTGTCCGAAGGAGTATTGCGTCTGCGCGGCCGTTTCTGTCGAGTGTCGGGCGAGCCGGTACTGTGGGCGCTGGAACACGCTGATTATCGTCGCCAGCGGGTCATGGTCATTGCCCCTCACGCCGACGATGCGGAGCTGGCGGCGTTCGGGTTGTACAGTCAGGCCGATGAAGCCTGGATCGTCACCCTGACCGCTGGCGAAATCGAGGCCGAACATTATCAGCAGATGGGCATGGGCAAGGTCGACGCCGCGCGGCTGAAGGGACGCTTGCGCGCCTGGGACAGCCTCACCGTACCGCAATGGGCCGGTGTCCCCCAGGAACGCTGCGTGCAGTTGGGCTATTTCTGCCTGCAACTGGCCGCGATGCGGGACAAGCCGGAGCAACCGGTGGGTTCGCGCGAAGCGGATTTGAGCGATACCCGTCTGTTCCGTCAATTCAATCGGTTTGTTCTGCCAAATGACGCCGATGGCGCGCCGACCTGGAACAATCTGCTGGCTGATCTGCGCGAAACAATGCTGCGCGCGCGTCCGGACGTTATCGTGCTGCCGCATCCGACGCTGGACCCGCACCCCGACCACATCTGTGCGCAGCAGGCTGTACTTGAAGTGTTGGGGGGGCTGGACTGGCAGCCGACGCTGCTCGGTTATGCCAACCATCTGCACGATAACGACCGGTGGCCGATGGGCAATAGTGGCGATGGCGTGGCGCTGCCGCCAGCCTTTGATGCTGGCGTGCCGGTGCAGCCTGTATGCCTGACGTTGTCCGTGGATCAGCAGCGTGACAAGGCAATGGCCCTGGGCATGATGCATGACCTGCAGCCGCCCGCGCCGTTCAAGCGTCGCTTGCGTCGAAGCCTGCAGCGATTGCTGGCTGGGCGCGCCGGTTCGCCTTATGGCGAAAACGAATTTTTCCGCAAGGCGGTTCGGCGACACGAACTGTTCTGGCGTTTGTAGCGACACAGGCGCCCGCGCAAGACTGTCTTGCAGGCGGGCATGTTCAGGTTTGCTCGGGTTGCTGTTGCGGCAAGGAAGACAATGAAAGTTCTATTTCTGGTGCAGAAAGATCAGCGGGCCATCCTCGATCGCTTGTATGAGGGTGTCGCCGCCCATTGTGATTGCGACCTGCGCTGGTTGAGCGGCGAGGAGCAGCGCAATCTGCGGCGATATTTCCGCCGCGAAGTCGACGTTTCCCGCTATGACCGCATCGTATTTTTCCTGCGCTTCAAGCAGGAGATCCGGCAGGTCGGGTTTATCCGCACCATCCCCAATCTGGTGATTCTGGAGCACGATGCCTATCAGAATTACATCCCCTGCAAGTACACCGGCAAGTTCAGTGCGCACTATCGGCGTTTGCCGTGGGCACGGGTGATCAGTTCCGGTTTCGTGGTGGCCGAGCGCCTGCGCTCGGAGGGCTTCGACGCCGTGTTCGTGCCCAAGGGCTACGATCAGACGCAATTGCAGGACCAGGGGCGCGAGCGGGATATCGAACTCGCCTTCGTCGGCAGCACCAACAGTGTGGCCTACAGTGGCCGCAAGGCGCTGCTGGATGAACTGGGCCAGGTCGAGCCGCTGCTGGTGACGCGGACCAAGTCCGGGGCTGAATACCTGGAAACGCTCAACCGTATCCGTTTTTTTGTCAGCGCGGACGTGGGCATGGGCGAGTTCATGATCAAGAACTTCGAAGCCATGGCTTGCGGCTGCGTCCTGCTGGCCTATGATCAAGGCGCCGCCGAAGCTGCGGCGCTGGGTTTGCAGGACATGCACAACGTGGTGTTCTATCAGACGATCGCGCAGTTGCAGGAAAAGCTGGCCACGCTGCGCGAGGATCCGCAACTGGCGCAACGCATCGCTGACAACGGTCGCGAGCTGGCGGTGGAGCAGTTCAGCTTCGCGCGGATCGGTCAGCGCATCGTTGAAGAGCTTGAGCCGTCGTTGCGTGAGCGGGCGCCGCTGAGTCTGCTGGAAAAAATCCGCCTGAAAGTGGGCATTTGACAAGTGTCATATAGCCAGTGATATTGCTGGCGACTTCTGATTAACGAGATATCGGTGCAATTTTCCAAAGAAAGCCAGATTACATTGGTGGTTACCAGCTGCGGTCGACTCGATCTGCTCAAGGCCACTCTCGATAGCTTCGACCGGTACAACACGGCACCCATTCGTGAAGTGTTCATCACCGAAGATGCCGGCGACGAAGGCGTTGCCGGGATTCTGCCTGCCCACTGGAAAGAACATTGCACGGTTTTCGTCAATCGTCCGAAGCTGGGCCAGTTGGCATCGATCGACCTGGCCTACGGACACGTCAGCACCCCCTACATTTTTCATTGCGAAGATGACTGGGAGTTCTATCGTCCGGGGTTCGTCGAAGACTCGATGACCATTCTGCAAGCGCGGCCGGAAATTCTGCAGATCTGGTTGCGCAGCTATAATCACGATCTGCGTGTTCACAGCCCATACATCCACTTGGGCGCGCGCGAGATTGTCGATGGCGTCGCCTGTTATCCGCTGATTTCCGACAAGCCGGAGTGGCAAGGGTTCTCGCTGAACCCGGGGTTGCGCCGACTCGAGGATTATCGGTTGTGTGCGCCTTTCGCCGGACACGGTGGCGAGAAGGCCTTGTCACAGCGCTACTCGCAACTGAACAGGGAGGCCTTGATACTCGAGGCAGACGCGGTCATGCACACCGGTTTTGGTTTGCATGTGCAAACGGATGTCGAGCGTGAACGCAAAGCGCGCCGCAATCGCCGCGAGCAGATTAAATTTGCCTTGTTTCTGTTGCTGGGAGTCTGCATTGGCTGGTTCATCAACTGAGTTCGAGTACGCCGCAGCTTGTCCCCGCAAATCCGTGCAACGGCTTTCTGCCCTATGAATATTCTCAATATCATGTGGGCCGGTGGCGCTCCGTTCGCATCAATTCACAAAGTGCACCAGCAAATACTCTCTCAGGCTGCGCCGTCGGCGGTGGTCAAAACCTGGCTCCTCCAGGGGCAGGGAGCCGAGTGCGGCGTGGATGTCGGTGAGGTCCGGGAGTGGCAGTTATCGTCAGCGCGCCTGAAGGGCCGGCATTTCTGGCGTTTTGCCAAACCCGTGATGCGGGCGAGGTTTCGCCAGGCGCTCGTGGACAGTGACGCTCGATTGCTGCTGCTGGACGGCATGGGCGTTGCCCGCACGTTATTGCCGGTCCTCAAGAAGCTGCCGTATATCCGCGCGGTAGTGATTTTCCACGGTTCGGCGCGATTGAATGCCGGCGACCAGGCTCTATTCCAGGCAATCCCTGCGTCCCAGCTGAAACTGGTTGCCGTTTCCAGCACTCTCGCCGATTCACTGGCCCGCGATCTGCAGATGCCTGTCACCCCGTTGCGAAGTGCGTTCGATCCGGAAGCGTTTCGTGCTGACCTGTTCACCCGCGAGCAAGCCCGGACACGGTTGGGGTTGCCGCAAGGCGATACGCCGGTATTGGGCGCGGTAGGGCGGCTGGTCTCCGAGAAGGGGTTCGGTTATTTGCTGGATGCCTTTGCCGCAGCACTCGACAGCCGCCCGGACTTGCGCCTGGTCATTATCGGCGAAGGCTCCAAACGCGCGGCGCTGGAGCAGCGCATCGACGCGCTTGGCTTGCACGACAAGGTCTTGCTGACCGGGCATCTGAACGAAGCAGCGCAGCTTTATCGTGCGTTCGACTGGGTTGCGATCCCTTCGCTGGAAGAGGGCCTCGGTCTGGTCATGCAGGAAGCGGTGATGGCCGGCGTACCGGTGTTGTGCAGCGATCTGGAGGTGTTCAGCGAACAACTGGGCAGCGCTGGCTGGTATGCCCCGGTCAATGACACAAAGGCCTGGTCCGAGACCATCGACCGCGCCTTCGGTGCCTCATCTCAAGCGATCAATGCCGAGCAGTACCGGATGCTTTCACCGGACGAGGCCTGGGCGAACTTCAGCCAGGCTGCCCGCGCATTGTTTTCATGACGACAAGACCGCGCGCTCAAGTGCCTGCATCGGAAAGCTGTCGTTCAGCTTTTCGCGCGCAATATAGCGTGCGAAGTGTTGCAGGTTGCGTTTGATCAAGCGCTTTGGCAACGGTCCGCGGGTGAAGCGCATGTCGGCGACATCGATCAGGCCCATGCGGTTGTCTGGTGTGACCACGATGTTGCCAAGATGCAGGGAGCGGAAATAGATGCCCGAGCGGTGCAGGCTGCGTATCAGCTCGGCCAGATCCGGCAATGCCTGAGTCCAGTTGAAACCTTGTTTTGCGGCGATCTGGCGCAGCGTTTGCCCTGGCAGAGGCTCATACAGCACGGCGGTCATGCCTGGTTTCTCAAGGCGAAAGAACTGGAGGATCTGCAGCGTCGGTACGCCGAGTTTGTGCAGCTCGACGGCGTTGTCGATGAATCGCTTCGAGTAGGGGCGAAACAAGGCGGATGAAAAAAACCTTTTGCGACGAAACAGTTTGAGAATTTTCCCATCCTGCAGCAGGTAGACTTTCGGCCCATAGCTGTCCGCTTCCAGAACTTTGGCGGCGTCGATCATTTGGTCTAGAGCGGCTTGTGAGAGCCGGGAGCATCGCATCGTAGGAAGCCTTGTCGAAAGTGCGGGGTGTAGTAGCGGGCAATGATGCCGAAAAGTTTCGATTTTAACCATGCCGCGTCGCATGGGCGAACCCTTGTCAGGAGCAGATTGATGCAGGAAACACGCTGGGCGCAACTATGGATGGCGACGGGGCTCTTGTGGTTTTTACTGGCTATTGCCGTAGCGCCCACCAACAAGGTCTACCAGCAGGGGCTGGTGGCTCTCGTCTGGTTGCCGGCGCTAGTGCTGGGCTGGGCCGCGCGGCACCGCGTCAGAGAAGTGCTCCATGAACAACGCTGGATCTACCTGCCATTGCTCGGATTGCTGGTCTGGTCGCTGATCAGTCTGGCATGGACAAACGCACCGGAAACGGGCCGCGAGGCCAAGCGTCTGTTGTATATCGTGGTGTTCCTGCTGTTTTTTCCGGTGTTCGCCAGCGGACGCCCAGAGCGATTGATTCGTCTCATGCAGTGGGGCGGGCTGGGATTGGCAGTAACTGCGCTGGTGGCCATCGTCAGGTTTTACGTCATCGAAGGTAACGCCTGGTCTGCCCGGGTGGAAGGGCTGGGTGAGCTGGCGCATCCGATCCTCGGCGGCTATGTCATCGGCCTGGCGGCGGTGTGGCTGGCCCTGTGGGCGCCGCGTGGCGTGATGTGGCAAGGGGTCTGGACACTGGCGTTGGCGGTGCTGGGTATCTTTGTACTGATGAGTCAGAGTCGAGGCGCGGCGCTGGCGTTGTTTCTGACCATCCTGGCCATGCCGATCTGGTGTCGTGACCGCCACAGCCGAATCGTCGCAGCCGTGGCCCTGGTGGTGGCGATTGTGGCGCTGTGGCTGTTCGAACCGTTGGTGCTGGCGCGCGGAGTTTCCTTTCGTCCGCAGATTCTGATGGCCTCTCTGGATATGATTGCCCAACATCCCTGGGGTGGGTTGGGCCTGGGTGGGGACTACAGGGTTTTCTGGTCGGGCATGACCTTCGATCACGCCCACAATCTGTTCACCCACGTTGCGATCGTGCTGGGTCTGCCGGGACTGCTGTTGTGGTCTGCCGTCTGGTTCGCCGTTATTTTCCAGGCGTGGAAAGTTCGGGAAACGCTGTATGCCCGGGGGATCATCGGTATCTGGCTGTTCTCGACACTGGCGATGCAGTTCGACGCTGCCAGCCTCACCGGCACCCCGCGCGCCGAGTGGTTCATCAGCTGGCTGCCGTTGGGGCTTGCCAGCGTTTTGGTATGGGCGCGGGCCAATGGCAGCGCTTGTGATAAAATTTCGCGTTCTTCTTAACCAGTGAGCTCTACGATGACTGACGCACCGCCCAAAGCGGAACAGGAATCCAGCCTGAAAATCTACTTTCGGCTGTTGGGGTACGTAAAACCCTATATCGGTCTTTTCCTGCTGAGTATCGTGGGCTTCGTGATCTTTGCTTCCACGCAACCAATGCTGGCCGGGATTCTCAAGTATTTTGTCGATGGCCTGAGCAACCCGGAAGCGGTGCTCTTCCCCAACGTTCCCTATCTGCGAGACGTGCAATTGCTGATGGCTGTGCCGTTGCTGATCATCCTGATCGCAGCGTGGCAAGGCCTCGGCTCGTTTCTCGGCAACTATTACCTGGCGAGGGTTTCGTTGGGGCTGGTGCATGACCTGCGTATCGAACTGTTCAACAAGCTGTTGGTACTGCCCAATCGCTATTTCGATACCCATAACTCGGGTCATCTGATCTCGCGCATCACTTTCAACGTGACCATGGTCACCGGCGCCGCCACGGATGCCATCAAAGTGGTGATCCGCGAAGGCCTGACCGTGGTTTTCCTGTTCGCCTATCTGCTGTGGATGAACTGGAAACTGACTCTGGTGATGCTGGCCATTCTGCCGGTGATCGCGTTCATGGTCGGCAACACCAGCAAGAAATTCCGCAAGCAGAGCAAGAAGATTCAAGTGGCCATGGGCGACGTCACCCATGTGGCTTCCGAAACCATTCAAGGCTATCGCGTCGTGCGCAGTTTTGGTGGCGAAGCTTATGAGCAGCAGCGTTTTGCGGCGGCCAGCCAGAGCAACACCGACAAACAGTTGCGTATGACCAAGACTGGCGCGGTGTATACGCCGATGCTGCAGCTGGTGATCTACACCGCCATGGCGGTGTTGATGTTCCTGGTGTTGTTCCTGAGGGGTGATGCAACGGCCGGTGATCTGGTCGCCTACATCACGGCTGCCGGTTTGCTGCCCAAACCGATCCGGCAATTGTCTGAAGTCAGCTCGACCATTCAGAAAGGTGTGGCCGGCGCCGAAAGCATTTTCGAGCAGCTCGATGTCGAGCCGGAAATCGACACCGGTACGATCGAGCGTGATCGGGTCAGTGGCCATCTGGCGGTGAACAACCTCAGCTTCACTTACCCGGGCACTGAACGGGAAGTGCTGAAAAACATCAGCTTCACCGCGTCGCCAGGTCAGATGATCGCCCTGGTCGGGCGTTCCGGCAGCGGCAAATCGACGCTGGCCAGTCTCATTCCGCGCTTCTATCACCACGAGACCGGCGAAATCCTGCTCGATGATGTCGAAATCGAGGACTATCGTCTGCGCAATCTGCGTCGCCATGTAGCGCAAGTGACCCAGCACGTGACGCTGTTCAACGACACCATCGCCAACAACATCGCTTACGGCGATCTGGCAGGCGCGCCTCGCGAAGATATCGAGAAAGCCGCCAGGGATGCATTTGCCATGGACTTCATCGCGCAGATGCCTCAAGGCCTGGATACCCAGGTCGGCGAGAACGGTGTGCTGTTGTCTGGCGGACAGCGTCAGCGCCTGGCGATTGCCCGGGCCTTGCTGAAAAACGCCCCGCTGCTGATCCTCGACGAAGCGACGTCGGCCCTTGATACCGAGTCCGAGCGGCACATTCAGGCGGCACTCGACCATGTCATGAAAGGCCGCACCACGCTGGTGATTGCCCACCGTTTGTCGACCATCGAGAAGGCCGATCTGATCCTCGTCATGGATCAGGGCGAGATCGTCGAACGCGGCACTCATGCCCAACTGCTTGCTCATAATGGCTACTACGCGCGTCTGCATGCGATGGGGCTGGATGCCCCGGCTGAAGACATTGCCTGATCTGCAGATGAGGGTGGGCCAGCCTCACCCTCGTGTATTCCCGGCGCGCGCGATCCTGTTAATATCGCGCCCCTGTTCATTTTGTATGTGGGTTGCTCCATGAAATTGTCGATGCCGCGATTCGATCAAGCCCCTGTCTTGGTGGTCGGCGATGTCATGCTCGACCGTTACTGGCATGGCGGAACCTCACGGATTTCCCCTGAGGCACCGGTGCCGGTGGTCAAGGTCGAGCAGATCGAAGATCGCCCGGGCGGTGCCGCCAACGTGGCGCTGAACATTGCCGCGCTGGGTGCACCGGCATCGCTGGTGGGCGTGACCGGCGATGACGAAGCCGCCGACAGCCTGAGCAACAGTCTCAAGGGCGCGGGCGTGCGCGCCTTGTTTCAGCGCATCGCGCACCAGCCGACCATCGTCAAGCTGCGGGTCATGAGCCGGCACCAGCAGTTGCTGCGTATCGATTTCGAAGAAGTGTTCGCCACCGATGCTCTGGCACTGGCCGCGCAGGTTGACGGGTTGCTTGAAGGCATCAAGGTGCTGGTGTTGTCGGATTACGGTAAAGGCGCACTGAAAAATCACCAGGCCCTGATCCAGGCCGCCCGTGCCAAAGGTATACCGGTATTGGCTGATCCGAAGGGCAAGGACTTTTCGATCTACCGCGGTGCCAGCCTGATCACACCGAATCTCAGCGAGTTCGAAACCATCGTCGGTGGTTGCGCCGATGAGCACGAACTGGTGAGCAAGGGCGCCGTCCTGATGCAGGAGCTCGACCTCGGCGCGCTGCTGGTGACCCGTGGTGAACACGGCATGACCTTGCTGCGTCCGGATCATCCGGCGTTGCATCTGCCGGCCCGCGCCCGCGAAGTGTTCGACGTGACCGGTGCCGGCGATACGGTGATTTCGACCCTGGCCGCGGCCATTGCCGCTGGCGAAGAACTGCCGCACGCCGTGGCGCTGGCCAATCTGGCAGCAGGCATCGTCGTCGGCAAGTTGGGTACCGCCGCGATCAGCGCCCCGGAACTGCGCCGCGCCATTCAGCGCGAAGAAGGTTCGGAGCGAGGCGTGCTGGGACTTGAGCAGCTGCTGCTGGCGGTTGACGATGCCCGTGCGCACAACGAGCGGATTGTCTTCACCAATGGCTGCTTCGATATCCTGCATGCCGGCCACGTGACCTATCTGGAACAGGCCCGCGCTCAGGGCGACCGTCTGATCGTGGCGGTCAACGATGACGCCTCGGTCAGCCGCCTGAAAGGCCCGGGCCGGCCGATCAACAGCGTGGATCGCCGCATGGCGGTACTCGCCGGTCTTGGCGCGGTGGACTGGGTGATCAGCTTCTCTGAAGGCACACCGGAAAACCTGCTGCGCGAGGTCAAGCCGGACGTGCTGGTCAAGGGCGGCGATTACGGCATTGATCAGGTGGTCGGCGCGGATATCGTCACCGCTTACGGCGGCACCGTGAAAGTGCTGGGGCTGGTGGAAAACAGCTCGACGACAGCGATCGTGGAAAAGATCCGCGGCCAATAAGATCAAAAGATCGCAGCCTGCGGCAGCTCCTACACGGGAATACATTCCAATGCAGGAGTCGTCGAAGGCTGCGATTTTTTGCTTTCAGGAATTCACTTTCTTGCGCGGTACGATTTTCTTCAGCAGCTGCCTGGCCTTGCCGCGCAGGCGTGCCAGTCCAGTAGCCTTCTCGGGTGGCGTCAGACCCTGTTGGCGCAACCAGTCCTTCCAGCGAATCCGCTCATCACGCACCAACCAGCCATCCTGTCGCGCGAAGCTTTCGGCCAGATACAGACCGCGGGTACTCGCCGGATACAGTTGATCCTTTTTCAGGGTGTACAACTCAGGCAGCGGCTGGCCGTCGTGCAATGGCATCAAGTACAGGTCTGGCCGTTTGCGATCGAGCCGCGCCACCAGTTGATCGCCTTCCAGACGCTCGTCGACATGAAACAGGCTCAAGGACTTCGCCTCCTTGGGCACGTCCAGGCGCAAGTCATAGATCAATTGCAGGGACGCCGTCGGCAGATGCACGTACGCCCGTGGTCGCTCCAGCAATTGCAGGTTGGCGCAGCGCACCGGACGCGCCGAACCGGACAACGGCGTCAGGCGAAACGGCAACGCCTCACGGTAATGCAGCGCAGCGGAGTAGGGCGCCGGCAACCAAGTCTCGTTGAAACGCCCGCCGAGCCAGCCTTCCGGGGTTTCCAGCAGACACTCTTCGGCAATCTCCTGAATCGCCGTGTGCAGCGGAATATTCAGCTCATGGGCCGGCACGTAGCCGGAAATCAGCTTCAATACCACGTCGCCGCGATCCTGCCGACGCTGGCGCACCAGCACCCAGTAATCGCGATTCTGCCAGTGCAGGGTCAGGCGCACGGACACGCCGAGGTTGGCCAGCTCCAGGGCAAAGCGCTCGCTGTCGGCAACACTGACCGGTTTGCGCCGTTGCAGGGTCTGGGCGAAGTTCAGCGGCATGCCGACGCTCTGATAGCTCAGGCCTTCGGGCGTGGCTTCGACGAACAGCGGCAGTGTTTTGAAGTTGCTCGGGTTCTTGCGGATGAGCGTGCGCGGCATATCGGCTCCTGGCTTAAGGCCGCGGGGCGGCGTCAGTGACTACGCAGGACCTGGGCAACGGTCGCTACGTTATGGGCGAGGTGCAGCGGATTGATCGTGCCGACAATAGCACTGGCAACGCCGGGATGAGTGAACAGCAACTCGAAGCTGGCGCGCACCGGATCGACTCCCGGACTCAGACAGACATGACCGCTGGCCAGGGCTTTTTTCACCAGAATGGCTTTGCCGTGGGCAGCAGCATAGTCAATGACCGCCTTTTCGTTTTGTTCGTTCAGATTGTAGGTGACCATCGCGCAGTCGCCTTGCTCCAGCGCTTTCAAGCCGCCTTCGACGGTTTTGCCGGAAAACCCGAAGCCGCGAATCTTGCCCTCGGCCTTCAGCGCCGCGAGGGTGGCGTAGACCTCTTCGTGCTCGAGGATGGCCATGTCGTTGCCGTCCGAGTGCACGAGGACCAGATCGATAAAATCCGTTTCCAGACGTTGCAGGCTGCGCTCGACCGACATTCGCGTGTGCGCAGCGCTGAAGTCGTGGCGCGACAGGCCATCGGCAAACTCTTCGCCGACCTTGCTGACGATCACCCAGTCCTGACGCTGGCCGCGCAGCAGCGGGCCGAGGCGTTCTTCGCTGCGACCATAGGCCGGTGCGGTGTCGATCAGGTTGATGCCCAGATCGCGCGCCTGGCGCAGCAGCATGCGCGCTTCATCATCGCCGGGAATCTGAAAGCCGTTGGGGTATTTCACCCCTTGATCGCGGCCGAGTTTGACCGTGCCCAGGCCCAGCGGCGAAACCGTCAGGCCGGTGCTACCCAGTGGGCGATGCAGTTCGTGCAGAGTGGCGATGCTCATGGCAGCAGTTGCTCCCACGCGGGTACACCGAGCGGTGGTTTCGGCAGCGGCGGCAGCGGATCAGTCGCCTGCGGCTGGATGCCGTCGCGTTGCAGCGAGGCGATAACGCGGTCGGCGAAGTCCGGCGCCAGTGCCAGTTTGGTCGGCCAGCCGACGAGCAAGCGACCTTCCTCGGCGAGGAATGCGTTGTCCGGACGGGTCAGGCCGGTTTGCAGCGGCTCCGCGCGGTCGACGCGCAGGGTGGCCCATTGCGTGGTGCTGAGGTCGATCCACGGCAGCAATTGGCCGATTTCCTTTTGCGCGGTGGCGATCTGTTCGGCTGGTTCGCGGGCCACGCCTTCGCTTTCGGCGATGTCGCCGCCCATGTACCAGACCCACTGGCCATCAGCCGCCGGATGCGTGGTCACGGTGATGCGCGGCTTGGTCCCGCCGCCCAGGCAGTGCGCGTACAGCGGTTTCAAACCGGGGCCCTTGGCGAGGATCATGTGCAGGGGGCGGCGCTGCATGACCGGACGGCTCAGGCCCAGGGCTTCAAGCAGTTCGGCCGTGCCGGCGCCGGCGCTGAGGACGATGCGCTGAGCGCGGATCTCACGGCCGTCGACTTTCAGGCCGACCAGCACGCCGGCTTCCAGCAGCGGCTCGATGACCTGCCCGGCGAGCAGACCGTCACCGGCCAGATCGGCGAGGCGCTGGATCAGGCTCGGGACATCCACTACCAGTTCGGCGAGGCGATAGACCTTGCCCTTGAAACGCTTGTCTTGCAGGGCCAGCGGCAGTTCATCGCCCTTGACCTGATCGACCCGGCCACGCACGGCTTTGCTGGCGAAGAAACTGGTCAGGTTGCCGGCCAAAGTGCCTGGCGACCACAGGTAATGGGCTTCGGACAGCAGACGTACGCCGGACAGATCCAGCTCACCATTACCGGCCAGCGCCTCGCGCCAGCGGCGCGGCATGTCGGCGATGGCTTCCGAGGCCCCGGTCAGCGCGCCGTGCAGCGCGTACTTGGCACCGCCGTGGATGATGCCCTGGGACTTCACGCTCTGCCCGCCACCGAGGCTGGCGCTTTCCACCAGCACGGTCGAGAAACCCTGACCGCGCAGGCGCGCATTCAGCCAGAGGCCGGCGACACCAGCGCCGACAATCAGAACGTCGGTGGAAATAACGGATGGCATGCAGCGACCTCAGTGCTCAAGACGAGGGCGCAGTATACAGACTCGGGAAAGGGGCGGATTTGTCGATGATCAACATGCCGAACATATGGGCCAATGTGGGAGCGAGCCTGCTCGCGAAGAGGGAATGCCAGTCGACATATGTGTTGACTGATGTACCGCATTCGCGAGCAGGCTCGCTCCCACAGGGGATTGTGTCTGGCAGTTAATGGCCGGCGGTTTTCGAGAACAATTGAATCACCACCACGCCCAGCACGATCAACGCCATCCCCAGCATCGCCGGGATATCCAGCTTCTGCCCATAGATAAACAGTGCCGCCACGCTGACCATCACAATGCCCATACCGGCCCAGACCGCGTAGGCCACGCCGACCGGAACGGTGCGCACTACCAGCGTCAGCATCCAGAATGCAATCCCGTAGCCGACAATCACCAGAATCAGCGGTAGAGGGGTGCTGAAGCCCTTGACCGCTTTCATCGAAACGGTGGCGATCACTTCGGCGCAGATGGCGATGGCCAGATAGACGTAGGCGTTCATGGTTTCGATCCTCAAATAAATCTTTGCTTGCTGAGGCGACATTTTAGGGATTGCTCAGATGGGGTAAAGTCATTACCTATCTGTTCTATAGATGGGTTGGTAGCAAGCATGCAATGGAATCTCGAGCAGCTGCGGGTATTTGTCGACGTCGCCGAACAGCGATCGTTCTCCGCCGTGGCACGTCGACAACGCAAGGCGCAATCGGCGATCAGCAGTGCTGTCGCGATGCTCGAAGAGGATTTGCGCGTGAGCCTGTTCGAGCGCAGCAGTGGCCGTCAGCCCAGTCTCACCGAGGCGGGCGAGGCATTGCTGGAAGAGGCGCGGGAAGTGTTGCGCCAGTGCGAGCGCCTCAACGGCCGCGCGATGGCCATGCTGCGCGGCCAGGAGGCGCAGTTGCGGGTGGCTCAGGACGAGGCGATGCCCTATCAGGCGCTGGTGGAAAGTTTCGGCGAACTGGCCGAGCAGTTTCCCAGCCTGGAAGTGCAACTGACCAGCGCCGCCCAAGGCGAAGTCGCGCGCAAACTGGTCGAACGCCGGGCCGATCTTGGCTTGTTGTTCTATCACGATGAAATCCCCGAAGCCCTTGAGCGGCGCGTACTAGGTCGAGTGGAAATGGTCACGGTCTGTGGCGTCAATCATCCGTTGGCGCAGCAGTCCTATGTGACCTGCCAGCAACTGGCGCAGCACCGGCAATTGCTGATGTCGACGCAGACCAGCGTCTATCCCGGCAACGAGCCGGCCAGCCCACAGGTATGGCGCGCCGACAGTTTTTACGTAATGTCCGAATGGCTGGTGCGCGATCTCGGCTGGGCCTGGTTGCCGCGCCACGTTGTGCAGTACTCGGCGTATCAAGGCCAGATGATTGAGCTCGACAGCGAATGGACGCCGCCAGCGCTGGTGGTGGAACTGGTCTGGCGCCGCGACGAACCGCTCGGCCCGGCCGCGCGCTGGCTGGCGGAACGTTTTGCCGTGCACTTGCGGGCGATCGGCGACAAAAGCCGATAAACTCCGCCGCCATGAATAGAACTCTCTACACCGCGCTGTTTTACCTGGGGCTGCCATTGGTGGCGATTCGGCTATGGCTGCGTGCGCGCAAGGCGCCGGCGTATGCCAAACGGATTGGCGAACGTTTCACTTATCGCATGCCCACCCTGCAGCCCGGTGGCATCTGGGTGCACGCGGTGTCGGTCGGCGAAAGCATTGCCGCCGCGCCGATGATCCGCGCGCTGCTGGACCGCTATCCGACGCTGCCGATCACCGTGACCTGCATGACCCCGACCGGTTCGGAGCGGATTCAGGCACTGTTCGCCAACGAGCCGCGCATTCAACACTGCTATCTGCCGTATGACTTGCCTTGTGCGGCGGCGCGTTTTCTTGATCGCGTGCAGCCCAGGCTTGCAGTGATCATGGAGACCGAGTTGTGGCCTAATCATATTCATCAATGTGCCAAGCGCGGGATTCCGGTGGCGTTGGCCAATGGGCGGTTGTCGCAGCGCTCCGCCAAAGGCTATGGCCGCTTCAGCAAACTCACTGCGCCGATGCTTGCCGAGATGAGCCTGTTGGCGGTGCAGACCGAAGCCGAGGCCCAGCGCTTCCGCGATCTTGGCGCGCGTTCGGAAACCGTTGAAGTCACTGGTTCGATCAAGTTCGACCTGACCATCGACCCGCAACTGTTGCAGCGTGCAGCCGAACTGCGTAGCCAGTGGCAGGCACAGGATCGTCCCGTGTGGATCGCCGCCAGCACTCACGAAGGCGAAGACGAAGTGGTGCTCGACGCCCATCGTCGTTTGCTGGGCAGGCATCCCGATGCGTTGCTGATTCTGGTGCCGCGTCATCCCGAGCGTTTCAATTCGGTGTTCGACTTGTGCCAGCGCGAAGGTTTCGCCACGGTACGTCGCTCGACCGGGGCCAATGTCGATGCGCAGACGAGCGTGCTGCTTGGCGACACCATGGGCGAGTTGCTGTTTCTCTATGCCCTGGCCGACAGCGCATTTGTCGGCGGCAGTCTGGTGCCGAACGGCGGGCACAACCTGCTCGAACCCGCCGCGCTGGCGAAACCGGTACTCAGCGGCCCGCACCTGTTCAACTTCCTCGACATCGCCGCGCAATTGCGCGAAGCCGGGGCGTTGGCCGAAGTGGATGATGCCGAAGGCCTCGCAGTCGAGGTGCAGCGCTTGTTCGAACTGCCACGTGATGCGCAGCGCATGGCCGAGGCCGGGCTGGCGGTGATGCGGCGCAATCAGGGCGCGTTGCAGCGGCTGCTGGATAGCTTGGGCAGATTGATCAAGTAAGCAAAAAGATCGCAGCCTTCGGCAGCTCCTACAGTTGGAATGCATTTCCCTGTAGGAGCTGCCGAAGGCTGCGATCTTTTGTTTTTAACGCTTAAGGCCGGGCCTTGAGCTGCGCCTCAGCCGCCGACGCCAGATCCGGCGGCAGGAAATCCTTGTCCGGGTTGTAATCGGCTTTCAGATAGCGCCGCAGATCTTCCAGATCACCCGGGTTCAGCGTCCCCGCTGCCTGCTTCAGGCGCAGGTTGTCGAGGATGTAGTCGTAGCGGGTGTTGTTGTAGTTGCGCACCGAGGTGTACAGCTGGCGTTGCGCGTCGAGCACGTCGACGATGTTGCGCGTGCCGACCTGATAACCGATTTCCGTAGCTTCCACCGCACTCTGGTTGGAGATGATCGACTGGCGGCGCGCCTGCACCTGCTCGACGTCGGTGTTCACCGCGCGGTGCAGATTGCGGGTGTTTTCAACTACTTGCCGGCGCAGCGATTCGCGCTGCTGTTCGCTCTGATCCAGTTGCGCATAGGACTGACGCACTTGCGAACTTGTCAGCCCGCCGCTGTAGATCGGGATGTTCAGTTGCAGGCCCAGCGTGCTCTGCTCGACGTTGCCGCCATAAGGTGCGCCGAACGAGTTGGGGTTGGCGAAGCCGAGGGCGTCGTTGTCGCCTTTCTCGTATTTCGCCACGGCATCGAGGGTCGGCAAATGGCCGGCCTTGCGCTGCTTGAGCGTCTGCTCGGCGGAGCTGACCGCGTAGTTGCTGGCTAGCAGATTGAGGTTCTGCCGCGCCGCCGTGTCGACCCAGGATTTCGCATCGTTGGGCGAGGGCGGCAGAATCGGCAGCGTGTGGACGATGCCCTGAATCGAGTTGTACTGACGGTTGGTCAGGGTGATCAACGCCTGGAACGCATCATCGACCTGACGCTGGGCGACGATGCGGTTGGCTCGCGCGGTGTCGTAACTGGCTTGCGATTGCAGCACGTCGGTCTTGTCCGAAAGGCCGACATCGAAGCGCTCGTTGGACTGATCGAGCTGACGTTTGAACGCCGCTTCTTCAGCCTTGGTCGAGGCCAGATTGTCCTGGCTGCGCAGCACGTTGAAGTAGCTTTCGGCGCTCTGCAGGATCAGGTTCTGCTCGGTGGCCGAGAGCTGCAGCGCGGCCTGTTCGTTGACGTCTTTGGCTGCTTGATACTGGAACCAGCGATCGGCGCGGAACAGCGGCTGCGCGAGTGTCGCCTGGTAGGAATGCGCGCTGCGGTTGGCGATGGCCGAAGGCTGGTCGATCGAGGTGCGCACGTCAGCAACTTCGGCGCCACCGGACAGGTTCGGCAGCAGACCGGCGCGGGCTTGCGGCACCACTTCTTTCTGCGCGCCATACTGGGCGCGGGCCGCGGCGAGGTCGGCGTTATTGTCGACCGCTTCCTGATAGACGCTGACCAGATCGGTTTTGGTCGACAAGGGTGCTTCCGCTGCCCAGGCCATTGTGTTGGACGCACAGGACACGGCAACAGCCAATGAAAGTTTGCGCAGCATGAGGCGATCCCTAGCATGAATATTATGGAAGTAATCCGGGCGCCAAAGGTAAGGCGCAGCCCACACAGCGTCAAGGCTGGGCAGGCCAAGCGAGTGTAGTTGCGCATTGCTCCGGCAACAATCGGCCAGCCTGGGTATTTACGCCATTCATCATGGCGTTCGCTGCGGTGTTGGCGTTCCTTGATGGTTGTGTCTAGACTGGCCGGGTTCTTGTCGGGGTGCCTTGCTATGAGGCTGAGATCGAATAATTTCGGATCCCGTTGAACCTGATCAGGTTAGCGCCTGCGTAGGGAACAAGATTTCTCGTCACCCGGCGAGTCCTCTTGTGCTTCGTCCGGGATATTGTTCGACAATCGAACGCTCATGACGAATGCACAGCACCGGTCCTGGTGCGTCCGTGCCTTTCAGGTTCTGCTCCGACAATCCACTGCTGGATGCTGTCTGGAGAGCCCGTGATGACAACAAAAGAAAAAAACGCGATCAACCTGAGTGACTCGGCCATGGTCGACGAGCAATCGGTCAAGCCGTTCACCCGTTCGCAAAAAATCTACGTTCAGGGCTCGCGCCCGGACATCCGCGTGCCGATGCGCGAAATCAGCCTCGATGTAACCCCGACCGATTTCGGCGGCGAGATCAATGCGCCGGTCACGGTCTACGACACCTCCGGCCCGTACACCGACCCGAACGTGGTCATCGATGTGCGCAAAGGTCTGGCCGATGTGCGTTCAGCGTGGATCGATGACCGTGGCGATACCGAGCGCCTGCCGGGCCTGAGCTCGAACTTCGGCCAGCAGCGTCTGGCCGATGCCGAGCTGACCAAACTGCGCTTCGCCCACGTCAACAACCCGCGCCGCGCCAAGGCCGGGGCCAACGTCAGCCAGATGCACTACGCGCGCAAAGGCATCATCACCGCCGAGATGGAATACGTTGCCATCCGCGAAAACATGAAACTGCAAGAAGCCCGTGCGGCCGGTTTGCTCAAGCAGCAACATGCCGGCCACAGCTTCGGCGCAAGCATTCCGCAAGAAATCACCCCTGAATTCGTCCGCGAAGAAATCGCCCGTGGCCGCGCGATCATTCCCGCCAACATCAACCACGTCGAACTGGAACCGATGATCATCGGCCGTAACTTCCTGGTGAAGATCAACGGCAACATCGGCAACAGCGCCCTGGGTTCTTCGATCGAAGAAGAAGTGGCGAAACTGACCTGGGGCATTCGCTGGGGCTCGGACACGGTGATGGACCTGTCCACCGGCAAACACATTCACGAAACCCGCGAGTGGATCATCCGCAACTCGCCGGTGCCGATCGGTACCGTGCCGATCTATCAGGCGCTGGAGAAGGTCAACGGCGTCGCTGAAGACCTGACCTGGGAGTTGTTCCGCGACACCCTGATCGAACAGGCCGAGCAGGGCGTCGACTACTTCACCATTCACGCCGGCGTGCTCCTGCGCTACGTGCCGCTGACCGCCAAACGCGTCACCGGCATCGTCTCCCGTGGCGGTTCGATCATGGCCAAGTGGTGCCTGGCGCACCACAAAGAGAACTTCCTCTACACCCACTTCGACGAAATCTGCGAAATCATGAAGGCCTACGACGTCAGCTTCTCGCTGGGCGATGGCCTGCGTCCGGGCTCGATTGCCGACGCCAACGACGAAGCGCAATTCGGCGAACTGGAAACCCTCGGCGAGCTGACCAAGATCGCCTGGAAACACGACGTGCAATGCATGATCGAAGGCCCGGGCCACGTGCCGATGCAATTGATCAAAGAGAACATGGACAAGCAGCTCGAATGCTGCGATGAGGCGCCGTTCTACACCCTCGGCCCGCTGACTACCGACATTGCGCCGGGCTACGACCACATCACTTCCGGTATCGGCGCGGCGATGATCGGCTGGTTCGGTTGCGCGATGCTCTGCTACGTGACGCCGAAGGAGCACTTGGGCCTGCCGAACAAGGATGACGTGAAGACCGGGATCATCACTTACAAGATCGCCGCACACGCAGCGGACCTGGCCAAGGGACACCCGGGCGCGCAGATCCGTGATAACGCACTGAGCAAGGCGCGTTTCGAATTCCGCTGGGAAGACCAGTTCAACCTCGGCCTGGACCCGGACACCGCACGTTCCTATCACGACGAAACCCTGCCGAAGGACTCGGCCAAGGTCGCGCATTTCTGCTCGATGTGCGGGCCGAAATTCTGCTCGATGAAGATCACCCAGGAAGTCCGTGAATACGCGGCCAACCAACGCATCAACGCGGTCGACGTGGACGTCGCCAAAGGCCTCGCGGAACAGGCCGAGCGGTTCAAGAAGGAAGGCAGTCAGCTGTACAAGAAAGTTTGACCCCGTACTGATCGTTCCCGCGCTCCGCGTGGGAATGCAGCCCGTGACGCTCCGCGTCACTGGACGCGGAGCGTCCCGAGAGGCATTCCCACGCAGAGCGTGGGAACGATCACAACAAATGTCCCTTTGAGATAACACCCTTGAGCATTCAACCCGGCACCTATTCCCCCGATCTCGCCGTCCCCGCTGCAAAGCGTGTGTTCGGCGGGCGCGATCTGCTTTCCCTGTGGTTCTCCCTCGGCATCGGCCTGATGGTTTTGCAGACCGGCGCATTGCTCGCGCCGGGTCTGGGTCTGTCCGGTTCTTTGCTGGCGATCTTCCTTGGCACGCTGGTGGGCGTGCTGTTGCTGGCTGCAGTCGGCGTGATCGGCAGCGACACCGGCCTTTCATCGATGGCGGCGCTGAAGCTCAGCCTCGGCAGCAAAGGCGCGAGCCTGCCGGCGCTGCTCAATCTGCTGCAACTGATCGGCTGGGGCTCGTTCGAAATCATCGTCATGCGCGACGCTGCCAGTCTGCTCGGCAGCCGCGCCTTCAGCGAAGGCTCGCTGTGGGCCAATCCGATTCTGTGGACGCTGTTCTTCGGTGCGCTGGCGACCTTGCTCGCGGTGAGCGGGCCGTTGACGTTCGTGCGGCAGATTCTGCGCAAGTGGGGCATCTGGCTGTTGCTCGCCGCGTGCCTGTGGCTGACCTGGAACCTGTTCGCCAAAGCCGACCTCGCGGCGCTGTGGGCGCGCGCCGGTGACGGTTCGATGCCGTTCGCCGTGGGCTTCGACATTGCCATCGCCATGCCGCTGTCGTGGCTGCCGCTGATTGCCGACTACTCGCGTTTCGGCAAGCGTGCGAAGAATGTTTTCGGTGGCACGGCTGTCGGTTTCTTCATCGGTAACTTCTGGCTGATGAGCCTTGGCGTGGCCTACACCCTGGCGTTCGCGCCGAGCGGTGAAGTCAATGCGTTGCTGCTGGCCTTGGCTGGCGCCGGCCTGGGCATTCCGCTGTTGCTGATTCTGCTCGACGAGTCGGAAAACGCTTTTGCCGATATACATTCGGCAGCGGTCTCGAGCGGGATTCTGTTGCGTCTGAAAGTCGAGCATCTGGCCTTGGCCATCGGCGTGATCTGCACGCTGATCGCACTGCTGGCGCCATTGGCGCAGTACCAGAATTTCCTGCTGTTGATCGGCTCGGTGTTCGCGCCGCTGTTCGGCGTGGTGCTGGTGGATCACTTCATCCTGCGCAAACGCAGTGCTCAGGTCGCGTCAGCCGCATTGCGCTGGCCGGCGTTGCTGGCGTGGCTGGGTGGTGTGAGCACCTACCACTTGCTGGCGAATCTGTATCCGGATGTCGGCGCAACCCTGCCGGCGCTGGTGCTGGCAGGATTGCTTCAACTGGTGCTGGGCCGGGCCTTCAGTTACGGCCGGGAAACAGCTCAGGCTTGAGAATGCCGTTCAGGCGCGGGTAAGGGATCTTCAGTTCGACGTGGCCCAGCGCATATGGCGCGATAGTGGTCACGTCGTACTTGAGGATCACGCCGCCGTAGGTCAGCGCCACGTGCGGGGTTTTCACGAACGGCCAGTTCGCGACGAATTCCGCCTCCTGATCGAGTTTGGTACTGATCAGCCAACTGTTGTGCGCCACTTGCGCGGCTTTCCAGAACGCCTCTTCCTGCCCCGGCAGCAACATGTCGGACAGGTTCAGCACCTTGTGCTGCTGGCGCGAATAGTTGATGAAACCGCGACCCGGCGTGCCGTGGGCGCCGCCGGTGTCGAGGTAGCTCGACAGCTCGATGATCACCAGTCCGTCATGCTGCTCGCGTACTTTCGCTTGCAGATAGCTGCTGTTGCGCGGGCCGGCGCTGGCGAGGAACTGCTCGCGGTAGGCGGCCAGGGTTGGCGCTACCGGCGCGTTCTTCTCGGTGCGGGTCATTTGCAGCAGACGTTTTTCGATGATGCCATCCAGCGCCGGTTCGTCCGGGAAGCGCAGGGTGTCGATGTTCACCAGCGGGCAATCGGGGTTGGAACAGCCGGGTTTGAGTTGTTCCGAGGCGTCGCGGGTGGTTTCCAGCGGCGTGCGATAGTTGGGCTGGAACAGGCTGGCACAAGCGCCCAGAGTCAGGGCAATAGCGGCCACAGAGGCAATTTTGAAAAGCGACATGAGCGTCCTTTCGAAAGCAGGGGAAGGCAAAAAGATACCGCTTCGACTCTCAACGGAGCAGTCAGTTCGCCACTAAGCTGATTAGAGTGTGTTTCACCGTCACCGTCCATCCCGCTGACGGTAAAGGGGCTGCATCAAACGGTGCGGGCGCGTTAGGATGGCGCGAAGTCGAGGTTGCCGGTTGTACACAGCAACCTCGTAATGGATGTGCAGTAAAGAGGAAGATTATGACTGACTTTGCCAACGCCATTCCGACCGCCGTCGATATCGTGCGGCGCGAAAAATGCTACGAGGGCTTTTACAAGCTTGACCGTGTGCACCTGCGCCATGAGTTGTTCGCCGGTGGCATGAGCCGCGAGATCAATCGTGAAATCTTCGTGCGCCACGATGCCGTGTGCGTCCTGCCTTACGATCCGCAGCGCGATGAAGTGGTGTTGATCGAGCAGTTTCGTGTCGGCGCCATGGGCAAGGCCGACAACCCGTGGCTGGTCGAACTGGTCGCCGGTCTGATCGACAAGGATGAGCAACCGGAAGAAGTTGCTCACCGCGAGGCGCAGGAGGAAGCTGGGCTGGACATCAAGGCGTTGTGGCCGATGACCAAGTACTTCCCCTCCCCGGGTGGCAGCAACGAATTCGTGCATTTGTATCTGGGGCGTTGCAGCACCGACGGTGTCGGCGGTCTGCACGGGCTGGAAGAAGAGGCCGAAGACATTCGCGTAACGGTCTGGGCATTTGAAGATGCCTTGCAGGCCGTGCGTGACGGACGGATTGCCAACGCGGCGAGCATCATCGCCTTGCAGTGGCTGGCGCTGAACCGCGCCGAAGTGAGGGGGCTATGGTCGTAAACAAGCTGCGCGATCGTTATCGGGTTGACCTCGTAGGGCTGCAAGCCGCCTGCGAGGCCAACTACGCGCGCCTGATGCGACTGCTGCCGGACATGCGCAACGAACCCGAAGCGCGGCGTATCGCCGTGACCCAGGGCGAGCAGATGCTTGGAGTGCTCGCTCTCGAGGTGTTGCAGACCTGCCCGTACACCACGACCTTGCAGGTGCGCCAGGAGCACAGTCTGCCGTGGTTGCCGGTGCCGCAACTGGAAGTGCAGGTCTACCACGACGCGCGCATGGCCGAAGTGGTCAGCGCCGAGCATGCACGACGCTTTCGCGGCATCTATCCTTATCCGAACGCCGCCATGCACCAGCCCGATGAAAAGGCCCAGCTCAATGTGTTTCTGGGCGAATGGCTGAGTCATTGCCTGGCGTTGGGGCACGAGTACGAAGTCGTTCGCTAGTTGTGAACTGCGTCCGCTTCGGCGGTTTCCCCTTTTTGTCATCCCCCAGCATAATTGCCGCACCCATCCATTGCGTGCTTAGCCCCGGGAGAGCGCCTTGCCCAGCGTATCGACATTGACCAGCGCCGACCCGGCGCTGCTGGTGCAGTTGTCCGACAGCCACTTGTTCGCCGAGGCGGACGGCACGCTGCTGGGCATGAAGACCCGCGAGAGCCTGCAAAGGGTCATCGACCTGGTGTTGGCGCAACAGGCGCAGATCGACCTGGTGCTGGCCACCGGCGATATTTCCCAGGACGGCACGCTGCAGTCGTATCAGGCATTCCGCCAACTGAGCGCGCAGATCAGTGCACCCGCGCGCTGGATTCCCGGCAATCACGACGAGCCGATGGTCATGGCCGAGGCGGCGGTGCAAAGCACGCTGCTGGAGCCGGTGGTCGATATTGGCAATTGGCGGGTGACGATGCTGGATTCGGCGGTGCCGGGTTCGGTGCCGGGCTATCTGCAGGATGATCAATTGCAACTGCTCGCCCGCGCGCTGAGCGAGGCGCCTGAGCGCCATCATCTGGTGTGCCTGCATCATCATCCGGTGTCGATCGGCTGCGCGTGGATGGAGCCGATCGGCTTGCGCAACCCGGAAGCGTTCTTTGAAGTGCTGGATCGCTTTCCACAGGTTCGCGCGGTGCTGTGGGGGCATGTGCATCAGGAAATCGATCGCGACCGCAATGGCGTGCGCTTGATGGCCTCGCCCTCGACGTGTATCCAGTTCGAGCCGGGGAGTGCGGATTTCAAAGTGGGCGAGCAGGCGCCGGGGTATCGCTGGTTGCGATTGTTGCCGGACGGGAAATTGGAAACGGGCGTCGAAAGAGTCACCGACTTCGAGTTCACAGTCGATTACGGCTCCAACGGTTACTGAACTGACAATCAAAGACCCTCACCCCAGCCCTCTCCCAGAGGGAGAGGGGGCCGACCGCGGTGTCTTTGGCTGTGCATCGACCTGAAACAGCGATATCGATTATGGATTCGCAGCAAAACGCTCAGGTCGGTGTAGCTCTCGAATATCCCCCAGTCGGTTCCCTCTCCCTCCGGGAGAGGGTTAGGGTGAGGGCAGCTTGTGCTGTCACACCAATTTATTGAACCCACCCCCAATCCCGGTCCTTCTCCCTGTAAACTCCGCTATCTTTCGCCGACAGCCAGGGAGCTCAAATGTCCGGTTCGATCCTCTATATCCACGGTTTCAACAGCGCGCCGGCCTCGAAGAAGGCCTGTCAGCTGGTCGCGGTCATGGAGCAGCTGGGTTTGAGCGGGCAATTGCGCGTGCCGGCGCTGCATCACCATCCGCGTGAAGCCATCGGTCAGCTCGAGCAGGCAATCGCCGAGCTGGGCCGGCCGTTGCTGGTGGGAAGTTCGCTCGGCGGCTACTATGCGACTCACCTGGCCGAGCGCCATGGCCTGAAAGCCCTGCTGGTCAACCCGGCGGTCAGCCCGCACCGGATGTTCGATGGTTATCTGGGCACGCAGCAGAACCTCTACACCGATGAAACCTGGGAACTGACCCACGACCACGTCACGGCGCTGGCCGAACTGGAAGTGCCACCACCGCAGGATCCGCAGCGTTATCAGGTCTGGTTGCAAACCGGCGACGAAACGCTGGATTATCGGCTCGCCCAACAGTATTACCGCGCCTGTGCCCTGCGCATCCAGGCGGGCGGCGACCACAGTTTCCAGGGCTTTGCCGGGCAATTGCCGGCGTTGCTGAGTTTTGCCGGCATGGCTGCCGATATGTATCAGGCAATCGATTTCACCACGCTGTGAAGTCTTGCCCCTCTTTCATGAATGACTGACGACGAGACCTTATGGCCACTCCCAGCGCTAGTTCTTATAACGCCGACGCCATCGAAGTCCTCTCGGGCCTCGACCCGGTGCGCAAACGCCCCGGCATGTACACCGACACCAGTCGGCCGAACCACCTCGCCCAGGAAGTCATCGACAACAGCGTCGACGAAGCCCTGGCCGGCCACGCCAAATCGGTGCAGGTCATCCTGCACGCCGACCATTCGCTGGAAGTCAGCGACGACGGCCGTGGCATGCCGGTCGACATTCACCCGGAAGAGGGTGTGTCCGGCGTCGAACTGATCCTCACCAAGCTGCATGCGGGCGGCAAGTTCTCCAACAAGAACTACCAGTTCTCCGGCGGCTTGCACGGTGTGGGTATTTCCGTGGTCAACGCGCTGTCGACCGAAGTGCGCGTACGGGTCAAACGTGACGGCAACGAATACCAGATGACCTTCAAGGACGGCTTCAAGGCCTCCGAGCTGGAAATCGTCGGCACCGTCGGCAAGCGCAACACCGGCACCAGCGTGTACTTCGCGCCGGACCCGAAATACTTCGACTCACCGAAATTCTCCATCAGCCGCCTCAAGCATGTGCTCAAGGCCAAGGCTGTGTTGTGCCCGGGCTTGCTGGTCAGCTTCGAAGACAAAGGCACCGGCGAGAAAGTCGAGTGGCATTACGAAGATGGCCTGCGCTCCTACCTGGTCGATGCGGTCAGCGAATTCGAACGTCTGCCGAACGAGCCGTTCTGCGGCGCTTTCGCCGGTAATAAAGAAGCGGTCGACTGGGCACTGTTGTGGCTGCCGGAAGGTGGCGACGCGGTGCAGGAAAGCTACGTCAACCTGATCCCGACCGCCCAAGGCGGTACGCACGTCAACGGCCTGCGTCAGGGTCTGCTCGACGCGATGCGCGAGTTCTGCGAGTTCCGCAGCCTGCTGCCACGCGGCGTGAAACTCGCGCCGGAAGACGTCTGGGAGCGCATCGCTTTCGTCCTGTCGATGAAAATGCAGGAGCCGCAATTCTCCGGCCAGACCAAAGAGCGTCTGTCTTCCCGTGAGGCAGCGGCGTTCGTCTCCGGTGTGGTGAAAGACGCTTTCAGCCTGTGGCTCAATGCCAACCCGGAAACCGGTCTGGCCCTGGCCGAATTGGCGATCAACAACGCCGGCCGCCGTCTCAAGGCGAGCAAGAAAGTCGAGCGCAAACGCGTCACCCAAGGTCCGGCGCTGCCGGGCAAACTGGCTGACTGCGCCGGGCAGGACCCGATGCGTTCCGAGCTGTTCCTGGTCGAGGGTGACTCCGCCGGCGGTTCGGCCAAACAGGCGCGGGACAAGGAGTTCCAGGCGATCCTGCCGTTGCGCGGCAAGATCCTCAACACCTGGGAAGTCGACGGCAGCGAAGTGCTCGCCAGCCAGGAAGTGCATAACATCGCCGTGGCCATCGGCGTCGATCCGGGCGCGGCGGACATGAGCCAGCTGCGCTACGGCAAGATCTGCATCCTCGCCGACGCCGACTCCGACGGTCTGCACATTGCGACTTTGCTGTGTGCGCTGTTCGTCCAGCATTTCCGCCCGTTGGTGGATGCCGGTCACGTCTACGTGGCGATGCCGCCGCTGTACCGCATCGACCTCGGCAAAGAGATCTACTACGCCCTCGACGAAGCCGAGCGCGACGGCATTCTCGATCGCCTGGTGGCCGAAAAGAAACGCGGCAAGCCGCAGGTCACCCGATTCAAAGGTCTGGGTGAAATGAACCCGCCGCAGTTGCGTGAAACCACCATGGACCCGAACACGCGGCGTCTGGTGCAGTTGACGCTGGGCGAAGACTTCGCCGAAACCTCGGAAATGATGGATATGCTGCTGGCGAAGAAACGCGCCGGTGACCGCAAGACCTGGCTCGAATCCAAAGGCAACCTCGCCGAGGTGCTGGCCTGATGCAGTTTGGCTGGGCCTTGGCGGGTGCGTTGCTGCTGAGTGCGCTGAGCGTGTCGGCCGAGCCGCTGCAACAATTGCGGCTGCTTTCCGAACACCCGGTCGAAGGCATGCGCGGCGGTAACCTGTCGGGTCTGGCCATGTGCGGCAATGAGCTGTGGACGGTTTCCGATCGCGATGACGAGCAGATCTATCGGCTCGATACCCGCGATCCGGTCTGGCAGGCGCAAACCGTGCACATCGACGTGCCGCCTGTGCCGGAGAGCGGCTTGCCGTGGGGCTTGAGCTCGCGCACTTGGGCGGCGTCGTTCATTCGCGGGGGCGAACTGGATTTCGAAGGCATCAGTTGCGACAGCGCTGGCAATCGCTACATCGTCAGCGAAGCCCATGCGGCGGTGTTGCAGGTGCCGGTCAGTGGCCCGGCGAACTGGCTGAAAATCTCGCCGCTGCTGGTTCGCGAAGCGCGGGCGAGCGGCCTGTTGCTGAAGTTCAATTCGATCTTCGAAGGCCTGGCGATCAACCCGGCCGGTGATCAGATATGGCTGGCCGCCGAACGGCAAAAGCGCGGCCTGCTGCTGATCAAGCGCCAGCAGACGGTGTGGGATTGTGACGGTCGCTGCGTGCTGGTCAGTGAGGGCGGCAAGGAGATGCAGCCGCCACAGTTTCCGAAAGCCAAAGCGGTTCACCGCGACTTTTCCGACATTTCCTTGTTCAACGGCAAGCTGTTTAGCCTGGAACGCAACGCTTTCGAGATCTGCCGTCGCGATGCACAGACGGCCAAGGTCGAGCAATGCTGGTCGTATGCTGGCGAACTGTTGCAGGAAAATCGCCGTTACTCGCAGAACTACGGACTGGAGGAAGCGCTGATCATCGACGTCGAGGGTGCGTGGATCGGCGTCGACAACAATTTTGGCCCGCGTGCCGACGGCGAAGTCCGCCCGGTGGTCTGGCGCTTCGCCGCGCCGGACGGTGGCTGGAGTGCCAGGCCATGAGCCAGCAACCGCCGGGCAAGCGTGCCGGTCGGGTGCTAATGGTCCTCGCCTGGTGCGCGGCACTGTTTCTCGCGACGAAATTTTTTGGGCAGTGGGAGCAGCGCCAGCAGAATCCGAACATCGTGGTCACGTCGGAGCAGGGCGAAGGTTTTATCGAAGTGAAACTGGCGAGCAATGCCCAAGGGCATTTTGTCGCCAGCGGCCAGATCAACGGCGAGCCGGTGGAGTTCATGCTCGACACCGGCGCGACCGATGTCGCGATCCCGGCGGATCTGGCCAAGCGTTTGAAGCTGCAAGAAGGTTTCGGCGTGACCCTGAGCACGGCCAATGGCCTGAGCCAGGGCTATCGAACGAAGATTGCCCGCCTGCAACTGGGCGACATCGTGCTGCGGGATGTCCGCGCACTGGTGGCGCCGGGGCTGCATGGCGACCAGGTGCTGCTCGGCATGAGCGCCCTGAACAAACTTGAATTTACCCAGCGCGGTGGCACCATGCTGCTGCGCCAGACAACGAACCGATGAGGCCCGCATGAGCGACTCCCTTGATCTCAGCCTGGATGGTGTAGAACGCCGCTCGCTGGCTGACTTCACCGAAAATGCCTACCTCAACTACTCCATGTACGTGATCATGGACCGCGCCTTGCCGCATATCGGCGACGGCCTGAAGCCGGTACAGCGGCGTATCGTCTACGCCATGAGCGAACTGGGGCTGGACGCTGATTCCAAGCACAAGAAATCGGCGCGTACCGTCGGTGACGTGCTCGGCAAGTTCCACCCCCACGGCGATTCGGCGTGCTACGAAGCGATGGTGCTGATGGCGCAGCCGTTCAGCTATCGCTACACGCTGGTCGACGGCCAGGGCAACTGGGGTGCGCCGGACGATCCGAAGTCCTTCGCCGCCATGCGTTACACCGAAGCGCGGCTGTCGCGCTATTCCGAAGTGCTGCTCAGCGAACTGGGCCAGGGCACCGCGGACTGGGGGCCGAACTTCGACGGCACCCTGCAGGAGCCGCTGGTGTTGCCGGCGCGCCTGCCGAACATTCTGCTCAACGGCACCACCGGTATCGCCGTGGGCATGGCCACCGATGTGCCGCCGCACAACCTGCGTGAAGTCGCCACCGCCTGCGTGCGCTTGCTGGATGAGCCGAAAGCCACGGTCGAACAGCTCTGCGAACACATTCAGGGTCCGGATTATCCGACCGAAGCGGAAATCATCACGCCGCGCGCCGACCTGCTGAAGATGTACGAAACCGGCAAGGGCTCGGTGCGTATGCGCGCCGTGTACCACGTCGAGGATGGCGACATCATCGTCACCGCGCTGCCGCATCAGGTCTCCGGCGCCAAGGTGCTGGAGCAGATCGCCGCGTTGATGCAGGCCAAACCGTCGAAAGCGCCGCAGATCGCCGATCTGCGTGACGAATCCGACCACGAAAACCCGTGCCGCATCGTGATCATCCCGGTCAACAGCCGCGTCGATCACGAAGCGCTGATGCAGCACCTGTTCGCCAGCACCGAGCTGGAGTCGACCTACCGGGTCAACGTCAACATCATCGGTCTGGACGGCAAGCCGCAGCTGAAAAACCTCCGTGCGCTGCTGGTCGAATGGCTGGAATTCCGCGTGCTGACCGTGCGTCGCCGCCTGCAATTCCGCCTCGACAAGGTCGAGCGTCGCCTGCACCTGTTGGACGGTTTGCTGATCGCCTACCTCAACCTGGATGAAGTGATCCACATCATCCGCACCGAGGAACACCCGAAAGCCAAGCTCATCGAGCGTTTCGCCCTCAGCGAGATCCAGGCCGACTACATTCTCGACACCCGTCTGCGTCAGTTGGCGCGACTGGAAGAAATGAAGCTGCGCGACGAGCAGGACGAACTGCTCAAGGAGCAAGCCAAGCTGCAAGCCCTGCTGGGCAGCGAAGCGAAGCTGAAGAAACTGGTGCGCACCGAGCTGCTCAAAGACGCCGAAACCTACGGCGACGACCGCCGCTCGCCAATCGTCGAGCGCGCCGAAGCCAAGGCGCTGAGCGAACACGATCTGCTGCCGAACGAGAAAGTCACCGTCGTGCTGTCGGAAAAAGGCTGGGTGCGTTCGGCCAAGGGCCACGACATCGACGCTACCGGTCTGTCGTACAAGGCCGGCGATGGCTTCAAGACCTCGGCGGCGGGGCGCTCCAACCAGTTTGCCGTGTTCATCGATTCCACCGGTCGCAGCTACTCGGTTGCCGCGCATACCTTGCCGTCGGCCCGTGGCCAGGGCGAACCCTTGACCGGCCGTCTGACGCCGCCACCGGGCGCTTCGTTCGAATGCGTGCTGATGCCCGAAGACGATGCGCTGTACGTGATTGCGTCCGATGCCGGTTACGGCTTCGTGGTCAAAGGCGAAGACCTGCAAGCGAAGAACAAGGCCGGCAAGGCCCTGTTGAGCCTGCCGAACAACGCCAAGGTCATCGCGCCGCGCCCTGTGGCCGATCGTGAGCAGAACTGGCTGGCCTCGGTCACGACCGAAGGTCGCCTGCTGATCTTCAAAATCAGCGATCTGCCACAATTAGGTAAGGGCAAAGGCAACAAGATCATCGGTATATCCGGTGAACGCGTGGCCAGTCGCGAAGAATATGTCACGGACATCGCCGTCCTGCCGGAAGGCGCCACCCTGGTATTGCAGGCTGGCAAACGGACCCTGTCGCTGAAAGCCGACGACCTCGAGCACTACAAAGGTGAGCGTGGACGGCGCGGAAACAAACTTCCGCGGGGCTTCCAGAGAGTGGATGCGCTGCTCGTCGAAAACCTCAATTAGGCGAGAACGCCTTCCTAGAGCGTTCGATCTGCGATTAAACGCGTAGATCGACGCTTTGGCGCTGGAGTCGGAACGCATATTCACGGATGATATGGCCTTTCAAGCGCCGGCGTGGCCGAGCGTTCTTCATATTTATTGAGTATTTTCACTGTGGTCAGCCTTGTGGCGGCCACCTGGACGGGATGATGACTGCTCTACGCCCCCTTATTTTGTTGCTCGCCGGCGTTCTTGGCCTGGCGGGTTGCAGCGTTCACCAGCCGGTGTCGCTGTACCAACTGGACAGCGGAAGTCCGGTTCAGCCTGCGCAAAGCGCAGGCATGGCGGTTTTGCTGGGGCCGGTAGTTGTTGCCGATTACCTGCAACGCGAAACCCTGCTGCAACGTCAACCCGACGGCAGCCTGCAAGCGGCGACCGACGGTCGTTGGGCTGGCAGCCTTTCGTCGGATATCGATCAACTGCTGATGCGTCAGGTCGCCGGTCACCTGGACAGTCAGCGTGTGGTGCTGGCGCCTGCTACTGCCGGATTCACGCCGGATGTGCAGGTTCTGCTGACCATCACCCGTCTGGATTCCGGGGCGAAACAACCGGCGATTCTCGATGCGCAATGGCGTTTGATCGATCGTCGCGGCAAGGTGCGCGATAACCGCATCATTCACCTGCAGGAAACGCACGCCGGCAGCACCGCGTCCCAGGTGCAGGCACAAGGGGTTCTGTTGCAGCGTCTGGCCGAGCAGTTGTCGGTGGCGCTCAAGCCACTGGCCAACCAGCCGCCCGTGGCCGAGGCACCGCGTAAAGCCGCGCCGAAACCCGCAGCGCCAGCGGCGGATGCCGAGAAACAGCCGAAGATTCCAATGGCCTCGCCGATTCGTACCGATATGGAAGTGTTTCGCTTCTGAGGCTGGAACGAGTCAGAACAGAGCCCGCCTTGTGCGGGCTTTGTTGTATCTGGGGGGCAGAGATTATTCGTCTTCAACGCTGGCCACTTCGCGAGCAGGCTCGCTCCCACATTTGATCGGCGGCGAGCAGACCTGGTGGGAGCGAGCCTGCTCGCGAAGGGGCCAGCGCAGGCAACAAAAAGCCCGCAGACAATCACTCGTCTGCGGGCTTTTGCGTATCGGGCCTAAGCCTTACGCCCGGCGCTCATGCATCCGCGCCAGTTGCCGCTCCAGCATCGACGGATACGGCTCCATCAACCGCTCCACACAGCAAGCGCCCTCAGGGCTGGCGATCGGCCGGATCCGCGCACGCTGGCGGATCAGCGTGTCATCGCTGATCTTGCGCTCGACCAGCAGCAGATTGCGGCTGTGTTGCGACAAGGCCAGTGCATCCTGGGCCGAATCGGTCAGCAGCAGATCAATCTGGCTCAGACCGAACAACTCATCGCCCAAGGTCAGGCCCAGCTGCAATTGCAGGGTGATGCCGCTGTCTGCGACCTCGATCTGCAACTGATGACCCAGAGCACGCAGCAATTCGCCGCAGCAGATGGCATTGGTCAGGTAGTCGTCGCCGCAATCTTCGGTATGGAACAGCAACAGCGTGCTGCCATCGTTGAGGGTTTCGATTTCGCCCTGATACAGCGACGCGGCCTGCTCGAGGCAGTCGCGATAGCGTTCCTGCAATTCTTCCAGACGTGCGCGAGGCAAACGACGCAATTGTTCCTGCGAACCCAGTTGCACGGCCAGTACGGCGGTGTGCTGTGGCACGTCAGGGCTCGGTTTGCGCGTCAGCGGTTGGGCGGCGCCGTTCAGCGATTCGTCGCGCAGGTCGGCGAAAGCGTCATCGTCATCATCGTCTTCGACGGTGCTGACCAGGTGACGCGGTGCCGGTTTCTTCGCGGCCAGCGGGCGGCTTTCGTCGAAGCTCGGATCGCGCAGGTTACGCACCTCGAATTCAGGCTCGTCTTCTTCCTCGGCGAATTCCGGCTCGGGTTCGGGCTCAGGCTCCGGTTCCGGGGCGTAGCTGGCATGCAGCTGGCGCGCCAGATCGCCGATTTCATCCTGGCGGTCGATGCCCGGGGTGTGCGCGTCGATGCGGCGCAGCCACACGCGCAATTGCAGCAACGGCGTCGACAGATAGCGGCCCATGCGCAGACTCAGAGCCAATGACAGCGCCAGCAGAATTGCGCTCAGAATGCCCATGCTTTGCAGGCTGATGGTCATCGGCTGCTGGAACTGATCCATGTCCAGGCTGATGCGCAGTTGCCCGGCAGTCACGTCCTGGAAAGTGATCTTGCTCTCGTACATGCCCTCGGCTTCGCCCAGCAGGCTGTGCTTGGGACGCTGACCGGACTCGGCGAGGATGCGGTTGTCCACACTGTAGATTGCCGCGTGGGCGACCAGTTTGTTCTTGGTCAGGTTGTTGAGCAGCACGTTGAGGCTGAGGATGTCGTTGGACACCAGCAGCTCGGTGGCGGAGGTGGCGGTCTGCGTGGTCAGGCTTTCGCCCAGCGCATCGGCCTGCTCGTGCATGGCCTGCTTGAATTGCAGCCCCATCACCCCGGCATAGATCACCAGGGCCAGAGCGACCAGGATCACGTTGTGGCTGGCAATGCGCAATGCAATCGGTACACGGCGATGGCGCAGTGCACGGAAGATCAGCAGGAAGAAGTTATCGGTTTTGACTGGCGTGGGCCGGTTCACTTGAGCTCGGCTCTTTGTCCGTGAAGTTGACGCGCAGTATAGCGACAGGCCCCAGACCGGCAAAGCGCTCGCGGTGCCCGATGGTCACTGAAAGTGGGTAGAATGCGGTTTTTTTCCAGTTGCGGGGGTGCGCGTTGCGCGAAATCGTCCTGATTAACATCACGGGAGTCGACCGTCCCGGTCTGACAGCGGCCATCACCGGTGTTCTGGCACAAGGTGGTGTGAACATTCTCGACATCGGTCAGGCGGTGATCCACGACACCCTGTCGTTCGGCATCCTGGTTGAAATTCCCGATTCCGAACAGGGCAAGTCAGTGCTCAAGGACATCCTGTTTAAGGGCTACGAACTGGATCAGCAAGTGCGTTTCACCCCGGTGTCCGAAGAGGATTACCAGCAGTGGGTGGGCAATCAGGGCAAGAAACGCCATATCGTCACCTTGCTGACGCGCAAAGTCACTGCCGGCCAGTTGCAGGCGGTCAGCGCCATCACCGCCAAATATGGCTTGAACATCGACCATATCGACCGTCTGTCGGGGCGCATGCCGCTGGACACGCCGGCCGACAAGGGCAAGGGTTGCATCGAGTTTTCCGTGCGCGGCGAAGCCGCCGATCCGCAGGCTTTGCGCGCCGAATTCCTCAGCGTTGCCCAGGAATTGAACGTCGACATCGCCTTCCAGGAAGACTCGCTGTTTCGCCGCAACCGGCGTCTGGCGGTGTTCGACATGGACTCGACGCTGATCGAAGCGGAAGTCATCGATGAGCTGGCCAAAGCGGCCGGCGTGGGTGACCGGGTTTCGGAAATCACCGAGCGCGCCATGGCCGGTGAACTGGATTTCCGCGCCAGCTTCAAGGAGCGTCTGGCGCTGCTCAAGGGCCTCGACGTCAGCGTGCTCGACTCGATCGGCGCCTCGCTGCGCCTGACCGAAGGCGCCGAAACCCTGTTCGCCGAACTCAAGCGCCTTGGCTACAAAACCGCCATCCTGTCCGGCGGCTTCACTTATTTCGCCAAGCAGCTGCAAGCCAGGCTGGGCATCGACTACGTGTTTGCCAACGAGCTGGAAGTGGTCGACGGCAAGTGCACCGGCGTGGCGATCGAGCCGATTGTCGATGCGCAGCGCAAGGCTGATCTGCTCAAGGAGCTGGCGCACAAGGAAGGGCTGCGTCTGGAGCAGACCATTGCCGTCGGCGACGGCGCCAACGACTTGCCGATGCTGGCGATTGCCGGGCTGGGCGTGGCGTTCCGCGCCAAACCGTTGGTCAAGCAGTCGGCGAAGCAGGCGATTTCAACGCTGGGGCTGGATGGTGTGTTGTATCTGCTGGGTTTCCGGGATCGCGACGGGCAGCTCTGAGATCTCCATAAGCTGATCTGGCCTCTTCGCGAGCAGGCTCGCTCCCACAGGAAATCTCATTCCAGTGTGGGAGCGAGCCTGCTCGCGAAGGCCGCGCCTCGGTCTAGAGCGAATTCCACAACGAATCAAAATCCTCCTCACCCCCGCCATTCTGCGCAGGATCCAGCGAGCGATAGGCGAACTGGTTGAAGCTGTGCGTACTCGCCACCCGCCGATCCAGCCCGGCGCGGTGTTCTTCGCCCTGGGTGTTGATCAACACCTTGTTGCCTTCCTGAAACGGCAGGCGCGGCGCAAGCACGGTGGCCGGCACATCGATCGCGCTGATCTCCGGCAACAGCAAACCGCGCAGATAATGGCTGTGATCGTCCTTGGAACGAACCAGTTGCAGCCCGCACGGCTGCGCGTGTGGCGCGACCAGTTCAATGCCCATCTGCGTGCCGCTGCCGCGCACCTGGCGGATCCAGCGAATCACCGCAATGCTCCAGCCTTTGCCCTCGCTGTCCTGAATGCCGAGCATTTCCCCGGCCTGCAATTCCGCCGGCACCTCGCTCGGCCAGGCCAGGCAATAGCCGCCGGGGCTATGGTTGATCACCGGCAAGGCGTAAGTCGGATAGTTCGGCGAGTTGCCGGGGCCTTCATCCTCGCTCAACTGGTCGTACTGGATTTCCTCGTACGGCAACAGCTCATCGTTACTTTGCGGGGCAGCGTCGAACGCCTGACTCCAGCTGTCCTTTTCGCCGTTGGCCACCACGCTGCTGAAATTTGCCGCGCGGGCACCGGGATGTTTGAGCAACTCGCTGAAGGTGCGCTCGCCGCCGAGGTAGAAGTGCAGGGCGCTCATGCCGACGCACACGGTCAATGTGCCCTGGCCGGCGCTGCGCTGAAAACTGCGTTCGGCAGCCTGGCCCCAGGTCGCGTGCAGATGTTGCAGGGTATCGATGCTGAGACCGGCGGAAACAGGCAGGGGGGGCGAAGTCGGCTGCTGCAGCAGGTGCGTTTCGAGCTGCTTGACCAAGGGCTGCGGGTCGAAGCCCAGGAGCGCGCTCTGTTGTTCACTGCGAAACATTTTGCGGTAGCGCGGGCCGACATCGAGTTCCGGACTGACCGCAAACAAGCCGTCGTCGGCGCTGTCGGGATGCAGCTTGAGCAGGGCGCTCCATGGCTCGATCACCTCGGCCAGACGAGCAATCTGGCTCTGGCGTAATTGATTGCAACGGGCACTGCCCAATAGCAGTGCGGCGATGTAGGTCTGTTCGACGCTCAGTTCGCTGGTCAAAAACGCCAGATCATCGCGCAGCCGCCGTTGTTGCAGCTGCAATTGCGCCGCGCTGCGATACAGCTGATGCAATTCGAACCACACGTGTTCCGGCGGTGAACTGTACAGCTGCGTGGCGCGCACCAGTTGCGCCTTGAGGGCATGCGCGGCGCGTTGCAAGGCGGTGCCGACCAACGTCGCGCGATCCTTGCTGTATTTGGGCAGGATGCGCAGAACGATCTGTTTATAGCCGATGGCCAACTGACCTTGCAGCGCCTGACACAGGTTGCTGACTTTGCGCGAACGCTCGTCGAGCATGATCGCCTGATGCAGAAAATGCCGTTCCAGATGCTGGCAGACGAAATACACCTCGGGCCGCAGCAGCTCAAGCAATTGCAGGCGATTGTCGCTGGGAGTGAGCAACAGGTTCAGTTCGCCGAGGCCTTGATACAGCAGGCGGGCGGTTTCGCCGATGTTGGCTTTGGGCAGGCCGGCGATCCAGCGCTTGAGGTCGCGCGGGCTGGCGTCGCAGAACGACAGGCGTGTTTGCGTGGGAGTCGGAGCGCGCAGCTTGGGAGAAAAGTTGGTCTGGCTCATGAGCAAAACCATAGCAGCAAATGCCGCAGTTTGCGGAAGCAGCCTCGGCTGCTTCCGCGAACAGAGTCACGCTTTTGGCAGTGCCAGACCTTGGCCCATCCGCACGGGTGAACCGGCCACCAGCTCTTCCGCCCACTTCACCTGATCCGGGCCAAACAGCACGATCGCCGTCGAACCCAGCTTGAAGCGCCCAAGTTCCGCGCCTTTTTCCAGATGAATCGGTGCGCGTGCGGCTTCGTCGTAGCGGAAGGTTTTCAGCTCGCGCTTCGGTGGGGTGACCAGACCGGCCCACACGGTTTCGATCGAAGCGACAATCATCGCACCGACCAGCACCACGGCCATCGGCCCGCGTTCGGTGTCGAAAATGCACGCCACGCGCTCGTTGCGGGCGAACAGCTCCGGGACGTTTTCGGCAGTGGTCTGGTTCACCGAAAAAATGCGGCCCGGGATGTAGACCATTTCGCGCAGGGTGCCGGCCAGCGGCATGTGCACGCGGTGGTAGTCCTTAGGCGACAGGTAAATGGTAGCGAAGTCGCCGCCCATGAACGGCGCCGCGTTGGCCGCATCCCCGCCGAGCAACTCCAGCACGCTGAAGCTGTGGCCCTTGGCCTGGAACACACGACCGTGCTCGATCGGGCCGAGCTGGCTGACCGCACCGTCGGCCGGGCTGAGGATTGCGCCCGGGGTCTCGTCCAGTGGACGCGCGCCGTCTTTCAGGGCACGCGTGAAGAAGGCGTTGAAGTGCTCGTAAGCGGTCAGGTCTTCGACCAGCGCTTGCGACATGTCCACTTGATAACGCTTGGCAAACCATTGGGTGAAGGCATTCTTGAACCAGCGCACGCGGCATTCGGCGATGCAGCCGGCCAGGCGCGACAGCAGGTGATGCGGCAGCAGGTACTGGCTGAGGATAAACAGACGCTCTTTCATTAGTTGTCCTTAAAAACCTTAAATCTCGACTGGCGTGTCAGGGTGGTTGCCCCATTCGCCCCAGGAACCGGCGTAGCCCTTGACCCGCGGATAACCGAGGGCTTTGGCCACCAGATAAGTGAAGCCCGACCGGTGATGGGTCTGGCAGTGGGTAATGATTTCCTTGTCCTTGGTGATCCCGAGGTTTTCGAGGATCTGCGGCATGTCGCTGCGGATACGCAACTGACGCGTCTGGTCCATGCCGGCAGTCCATTCGAAATTGACCGCACCGGGGATGTGGCCACCCTTGGCGGCGAGGACTTTCTCGCCGGAATATTCCAGCGGCCCACGCGCGTCCCAGATCGCCAGATCGGCCGCGCCGAGACGGCTTTGCAGGTATTCGCGGGTGGCGGTCGGTTCGTCGTGCAGGGTCAGCGACACTGGGCCACCGACGGCGGCCGGCACTTGAATCGACATGGGCATGCCGTCCGCCAGCCAGGCCGGAAGACCACCGTCTATATAGTGGTACTTGTCGTGGCCAATGACATCGAGCAGCCAGATGAAACGCCCGGCCCAGCCGCCGCCCTCATCGTCATACACCACGTAGACCGCGTCTTTGCGATGACCGAGCTCACCAAACAACGCTTCCAGATCGGCCTTCGCCGGCATCAGCCCGGGGGCCGGTGGCTGGCCGAGCTGGGTGCGTTTCGGGTCGACAAAACGTGCGCCGGGCAAGTGACCTTCGGCATACCGGGCAGGGCTGGTCAGGTCCACCAGGATCAGTTCCGGGGACTCCAGACGCGGCAGCAGGTCGCTCGGCTCGATGACAAGCGGCAAGCCAGAGAAGTCAGACATGTGAGGTCTCCAGAGCACAAAGGGGAGGATTGTAGCGCAGGCTCATTGGCCACGGCTGCTAAAGCTGTGCAGGGCTTTTTCGATGCACTGCGCGGTTTTGCCGAAGGCTTGCACAGTGATGTCGGCGAAGGGGCCGCCGCCCTGATCGGCAACGACGATCATGATCACCCGACCATTGTTGACCAATGAACGCAGAAACAGATGTTCGCCACGAAACAGCGTGCGCAGGCTCGCCGGTAACAAGGCCGAGAATTGTGCGTTGTTCTCCGGCGTGATCCGCACCTGCGCCTGCTGAGCGAGCAGGCGTTGCAGGACTTTGCTCTGGCTGACGACAAAACTCAGCGCCGCCGCATCCTTCGGCAAACCGGCGGTCTGGTGTACGCGCAGGGTCGAGTGCGTGCGGTCGGCCATCAGAATTATCACCCGGCGCATGCCGCTGGCCACCAGTGCCTCGCGGGCGGCGACGGTCAGGCTCATGGCATTGGTGAAGCGGCTGGGCTCGGCGAGCAGTTCGGCGCATTGCCGACGCCATTGGCCCAGATCATCCGCATTCGGCGCTGCGGCCGGGAGCATGCCGGCCGGCAAGCGACGAGTGCCCCACGGCCAGATCAGCGAAACCGCCGGGTGCCACAGATCAGGCATCGCATGCTGACGCGCGCTGTTCGCCGCTTGCTGGTGCAACTGTTGCTGCACTTCGTCCATGGAAATCTGCAGATAGAGACTGGTCAGGTACTGCCAGCGCTTGCTGTGCGGACTGTCCCAGGCCTGTTGCGCCGACAGCGCCAGCCCATTGGCCAGCAGCACGGTATTCGCCGGCTGGTTGAGCCAGCGGCGCAATGTCGGGTCATCGTCGAGGCGATTCTGCTGGCGCAGCGGGTGTTCACTGTCGCGGGCGATGCGCAGCACTTTGACCAGTTCGCGTTGTTCGCTGAGCAGCAATTTGTAGCCTTGCTCGACCCAGATCGGCAGATGCCAGGCGTGGACCAGTGCCTCGGCGATCTTCAACAGGCGCACGCCGAACAATTGCTTTTCGACCACACGTGCCGACTCGCCCTTGTGGATCACGCGCAGTTCCCACTCCTCGAGCAACTGCGGATACGTCAGTGCCAAGGGCCACAGCGGCGACAAAAACAGCAAGCTGCCCCAATGAATGTCCTGCCACAGCCGCGCGAGGCGACTGGCAAAAAAACCGTTGGCCTGTTGTGTCGCGTGTTGGCTGATCAGTTGCAATTGGCGCAAAGCCTTGGGGATTTGCCGGTGCGGTTCGGCGGGCAGGCGCGCGAGCAATTCTTCGGTGCGGGCAAGGCCCAGGCGATTGATTGCCACCTCAAGATTTTCCGCCGGCGCGGCCATGGTGCCGTGGGTGTGACGATTCGCCTCACGGATGACGCTCAAGGCCAGCGCCGGGCTGTCCTGCATCAGATCGGCGATGTCGCGCAGCGAGCTGCGATTGTCGCGGATCGCCCGGCAGACTTTGTCGTGAGCCTCTTGTGGTACGGGCAGGCGGACGCTGTCGAGCAGCTTGACCCAAGCCTGGAGCGTGGTCGGTATTACCGATGGAATGTTCGTTTCATTAGCCATGTCTGGACGAGATCTTCACTGACTGTAGACGCGCCCGGCATGGGCTAAATTGGCTTTTCGCCTGAACTGGCTATAGTCTGGCGCAGTTTTGCCGATAAGTAGAAGAAGAGATTTTTTAACTTCCGAATATGACCTTGAACCCGACTTAAACAAGTACCTTCTACCTATGGCTAAAATTATCGGCATCATCGTCGTATTCGCGAGCGTGCTCGGCGGATACGTGCTCTCCCACGGCAAGATTGCCGCTCTGATCCAGCCCTTCGAGGTGATGATCATCGGCGGTGCGGCCCTCGGCGCATTTCTCCAGGCCAACCCCGGTTACATGACGATGCACGTGCTCAAGAAATCCCTGAGCATGTTCGGTTCGCGCTTCACCCACACCTTCTACCTGGAAGTGCTCGGGCTGATCTACGAAATCCTCAACAAGAGCCGCCGTGAAGGCATGATGGCAATCGAAGGCGACATCGAAGATGCCGCCGCGAGCCCGATCTTCGCCAAGTACCCGGCGGTGCTCAAGGATGAACGCATGACCGCGTTCGTCTGCGATTACCTGCGCATCATGTCCTCCGGCAACATGGCTCCGCACGAACTGGAAGGCCTGTTCGACATGGAACTGTACAGCCTCAAGGAAGACCTCGAGCACCCATCGCACGCAGTCAACGGCATCGCCGACGGCATGCCCGGTTTCGGTATCGTTGCGGCGGTACTCGGTATCGTGGTGACCATGGCCTCGCTGGGCGAGGGCGACCAGGCGTCGATCGGTCTGCACGTGGGTGCGGCACTGGTCGGTACCTTCTTCGGTATTCTCGCGGCATACGGTTTCTTCGGTCCGCTGGCGCATTCCCTGGCCCACGATGCCAAGGAAGAGCTCAACGTCTACGAAGCCATCAAGGCCTCGCTGGTGGCTTCGGCGTCCGGCATGCCGCCGTCGCTGGCGGTCGAGTTCGGGCGCAAGGTTCTGTACCCGGCGCACCGTCCAAGCTTCGCCGAGCTGGAACAAGCGGTTCGCGGTCGCTAAGTCATGGAAAATAATCAGCCGATCATCGTCAAGCGCGTCAAGCGCATTGCCGCCGGGCACCACGGCGGGGCGTGGAAAATCGCCTTCGCCGACTTTGCCACGGCGATGATGGCGTTCTTCCTCGTGCTGTGGCTGCTGTCCACCGCTACGCCGGAACAGAAGATCGCCATCGCCGGTTATTTCAAGGACCCGGTCGGCTTCTCCGAAAGCGGCACGCCGTACATCATCGACTTGGGTGGCACGCCGACCCTGGCGCCGGAAAACACCCTCAACCCGGAAGTGAAGTCGCAACCGCAACCGGACAAGGTTACGGTCGACACCGATCAGGTTGAAGGCATGGCCGAGCAGGTCGAGAAGGAGCGTCTCGAACTGCTCCTGCAAGAACTGCAGAACAAGGTCGACGAGAACCCGCAACTGCAGAAGTTCAAGGATCAGATCCTCTTCGAAATCACCCCGAACGGCTTGCGCATCCAGATCATGGACGCCGAGAACCGGCCGATGTTCGACTCCGGTTCCGCACGCCTGAAGCCGTACTTCGAAGACATCCTGCTGGCCATGGCCGACACCATCAAAGCGGTGCCGAACAAGATCAGCATCAGCGGCCACACCGACGCCAAGCCGTACATTGGCACTGGCGACTACGGCAACTGGGAGCTCTCGGCCAACCGCGCCAACGCGGCTCGCCGTGCCTTGGTCGCGGGCAGCTATCCGGATGCGCAGGTGGCGCGGGTGGTCGGTTATGCCTCATCGGCGTTGTTCGATCGGGAAAATCCGTTCAACCCGGTCAACCGCCGGATCGATATTGTCGTGCTGACCAAGAAAGCCCAGGCCGCCATCGAAGGTGCGCAGGGGCCTGAGGCAGCGAAACCGGCGGATCAGGGGCAGAACGGTGCTGCTCCGGCAGCCCCGGTTGATCCGAATGCGTTGCCGGCGGACAAACAGCCAGTGCCGGCTCACGAGTTGCGCGAGCGGTTGAATCTGTTTGACGATGCGGCGCCGAAACCGGCTGAGCCGGGTGGGGCGGCGCCTGCGCCGAAGCAGTGAGTGAAAAAAAGCCGACAGTGATGTCGGCTTTTTTGTGGCTATCACAGGCCGGCACAGTCTCAGAATCCCCGACGAATCCGGTTCTTCAGCTGTTCATGAAACATCTCTGCATCGCGCTTGTAAGCCCCTTTGACCGATTCGCTGATCGAATCCAGCGCCATCGACCGCTTGTTCGACACCTCATCACGATACGCATCGATAAAGAAATCCAGATCGCTGGCCGTGCTCAGCTTCGGCCATTTGTCCAGATAGATCGGCAGTTGCGCAGGTCCGGTCTTGAACGTACAGATCCGCCGATTGCTGATCGTCGCCTCGCCAATTTCGAACGGCACCCACCACGACAGTGCAGTTGTCTCCGATACCACCGCCAGCAGATGCGTGCACTCGGTGATGTTGCGGGTAATGACCCCGGTAATGTCGTCCGTGGTCTGCGATTCCGGATCGAGGACATCGAGATATGTCCTGATCTTCGCTTGGGTCAGGCGGGTGTTGATGGCGATCGCATGGGCGCGATCCATGTGGCGATAGCTGATAAAGACTGGCATCAGAAATGTCCTTTGAGGGCGAGTTCGCGGTAATAGGCGCCGAGTGCCGTCAGGCGGCAGCCGGTGGAGTTGAGGGCGGCGTAGTACATGTGCTCGGCGTCGACCGGCTCGATCAGGCTGTGGCGGTTGCACTTCTGCAACTGGGCAAAGACCTCGCCATGTTTAGGCACGAACGCCTTTTCGGTGGGCTCATGGCTGGGGTCGAGCGGGTAGACCGATTCGGCTTCGGCAAACCAGTCGGGCAATTTGCGCAGGATCTCCTTGGGGATCAGCGGCGAGACTTCGCGCAGGGAAATGAACTGCGACACATTGGTCTTGAACACCGGACGCTGTTCCCAGGCGCCGAGGGCGTTGTCGACAAAGGAATACAGACTGCCGGGGGTGATTTTGCCGAGGATATTCGCCGCGCCGCCGTGCAGCGCTTGCAGGAGCAGGCCGGTGAACACGCCGTGCTGCGCGCCCTCCATTGCCGGCTCGGCTTTTTTGCAGGCGGTGAGGATCGTCATACCCTCGCTGACCATGCTGCTCTCGCTGCGCAAGGCGCGCACTTCGCCGGCCGAACCGCTTTCGCAGCAGTCGAGGATAATCACTTTGTTTTTGATCCGCGTGGCCTTGTCCGCCCAGTTGAGGATGTCGCTGATGCGGATGCCGTCCTTGGCGTTGCGGTAGTCCTGGGGTATCAGCATGCCTTCGTCAGTGTCGGCGTCGAAACCGCCATGGCCGGCGAAATACAGCAGGGCGACGTTGCAGTCACCGGAAAACAACTCGCGGATCTGATCTTCGAGTTTTTGCCGGCTCAAATAATCCTCGGCGGACGTCAACACGACATTCTTGAAGTTGGGGTCGCCGTTGGCATTGGTTTTCAGCACCGAAGCCATGGCCATGGCGTCGTTGCAACAGCCGCTCAGGCCGCCGATATGCGTGTAATCGTTGATGCCGATGAACAGTGCCTTGCGCATGCTCATACCACCGTGTGCAGGCGGATCGCGCCGACGATGCTGTGGGCACTGCACGCGTGGATGTAGCGAGACGAATGGCGGATGAATAAAACACAGGTTGGCATGGCTTTCCTCGAAGGTCGCTGTGAGCGAAGGAGGAAAGGAATGTAGGCCGCTGGCTCAGGCCTACAAGGTCTGCGCGGCAAAACAGAAAGGTCCTGCAAGCAGCCGCGCAAAAGCCTACAGCAGAGGCTTATGTTTAAGTGGGGGAGAACTGATTCAGATGCGGTCCGACAACCGGCAGCCCGTGGTGCGGGGCTGCCGGCGCGACGGTTTAATAACCGTTTTCGGGCAGGCTGGCGATGATCGAGCGATAGCTGTTCATCCGTTGCTGCTGGATGCGGCCATCTTCCAGCGCCTTGAGCAGCGCGCAACCCGGTTCGCGGTCGTGCTTGCAGTCGCGGAAACGGCAAGTGCCGAGCAGGTCATCGAACTCGATGAAACCGGCTTCGACATCGGCGCGGCTGACGTGGCCCAGACCGAATTCACGGATGCCCGGGGAGTCGATCAGTTCGCCGCCGCCAGGGAAGTGGAACAGGCGCGCGGTGGTGGTGGTGTGCGTGCCCTGACCGGACAATTCCGACAACGGCCCGACGCGGGTTTCGACTTCCGGCAGCAGGCTGTTGACCAGCGACGACTTGCCGACGCCGGACTGACCTACGAACACGCTGATGCGCCCGTCGAGCTGCTTTTGCAGCTGCTCCATGCCATCGCCGTGGTGAGCCGAGACTTCCAGCACCGGATAACCCAGCGTGCGGTACACCGCCAGCAACGCGTTCAGCGCCGGGGCGTTCTGCTCGTCGATCAGGTCGAATTTGTTCAGCAGCAGAAGCGGGCGGATGCCGGCATGTTCGGCGGCGACCAGATAGCGGTCGATCAGGTTGGCGTGAGGCTCGGGCAGCGGCGCGAAAACGATGACGATCATGTCGACGTTGGCGGCAACCGGCTTGAGCTGGCCACGACTGTCGGGGCGGCACAGTTCGGTGCTGCGCGGCAGTTGCGCGACGATCACGCCAATGCCTTGGTTGCCGGCGCGCCAGACCACTTTGTCGCCAGTGACCAGCGCTGGCAGGTTGGCGCGCAAGTGGCAGCGGAACACTTGACCGGCGAGTTCGCCGTCAACGGCTTCGACTTCGACCTGCACGCCGAAGTGGGCGATCACCAGGCCGTGTTGCTCTGGGCCAAGGTCGCCGCCCTCGAGGGCTTCGACCGCCGAGGACTCGCGTTTGGCGGCGCGTGCGGCGCGCTCGCCCTGGATCTTTTCGATGCGCCAGTTTTGACGACGATTGAGTTGGCGTTTGGCCATGGGTGTTCCGTCTGAAGAATGCAGCGATTAGGTAAAACGGCCGCGAGTTTAGCACGCCCGGCCACCGGCCTAGGCTAAACTGCGCAGCATTGCCTAGGAGCCCGAATATGCAAAATCCGCAGAACCTGATCTGGATCGACCTGGAAATGACCGGTCTGGACCCGGACAACGACGTCATCATCGAAATGGCCACCATCGTCACCGACAGTGAGCTGAATACATTGGCCGAAGGCCCGGTGATTGCCATCCATCACAGCGATGAAGTGCTCGCGCGCATGGACGAGTGGAACACCCGCACCCACGGCAACTCCGGTCTGACCCAGCGTGTGCGCGACAGCCGCATCAGCATGGCTGAGGCAGAAGCTGAGACCATCGCCTTTCTGGAAAAGTGGGTGCCGAAGGGCAAGTCGCCGATCTGCGGCAATAGCATCTGCCAGGATCGTCGCTTCCTTTATACCCACATGAAGGCGCTGGAAAGCTACTTCCACTATCGCAACCTCGACGTCTCCACGCTCAAGGAACTGGCCGCGCGCTGGGCGCCGGATGTGCGCGACAGCTTCAAGAAGGGCAGCACCCACCTGGCTTTGGATGACATCCGCGAATCGATCGCCGAGCTGCAGCACTACCGCAAGCACTTCATCAAGTTCTGAGGCGGCGGCATCAGCCCTGACTCTTTCGCGAGCAGGCTCGCTCCCACATGGAATGCGGCTTATTTGGACGCGAGCCGGCCGCGAGAGGCGCGCCCTCTTCTGGTGCGGCGCCGAAATGGCTAGACTGCGCGCCTTCCTGCCTGGACCGCCATCATGTTGCTGATGCTCTATCTGATCGCCATTACCGCCGAAGCCATGACTGGCGCGCTGTCCGCCGGACGACGTGGCATGGACTGGTTCGGCGTGGTGCTGATCGCCTGCATCACCGCGCTCGGTGGCGGTTCGGTGCGCGACGTGTTGCTCGGGCACTACCCGCTGACCTGGGTCAAACATCCAGAATATCTGGTGCTGACCTCGGTGGCAGCGATGTTCACCGTATTCGCTGCGCGCTGGATGCGCCACCTGCGCTCGCTGTTTCTGGTGCTCGACGCGGTGGGGCTGGTGGCGTTCACCTTGATCGGCTGCATGACCGCGCTGGAAATGGGTCACGGCATGCTGGTGGCCTCGGTCAGCGGCGTCATCACCGGTGTGTTCGGCGGCATCCTGCGCGACATTTTCTGCAATGACATTCCGCTGATATTTCGCCGCGAACTTTATGCCAGTGTTTCATTCGCTGCGGCATGGTGCTACATGTTTTGTCTCTATATAAATGTGCCGGGCGAACAAGCCATTCTGATCACTTTATTTGGCGGGTTCCTGTTACGTCTGCTGGCCATCCGTTTCCATTGGGAAATGCCGAAGTTCGTCTATAACGACGAACATTGATCATTCTTGCGTTGGTGTATTGGAGGCTGGTTTAAAGGCATATGAGTTGCCGGCGGCTGGTGCGCGCATATTTCTTACACTTTTCACTTTGATATTTTCTTGGTGGGTATGTAACTTTTTTTGCTGACATGTTTTCGATGTCACTATCAAGTTATATTCTCACAGAGGAGCTGTATTATGAGTGAAAGCATGGATGCTACAGGTAATCAACAAAGCACTTCGCCCGTTCTTGTGGGGTTGTCCAGTCTGAAGGTCAAGTTTGACGCCAGTGATAACACTCAAAGCAGGGCACTTTTTGCTAATGGCCGGATGCAAGTCAAAGTTCAGGTGCTCGTTGCCGGAGTAGACGCCGACGGCAACGCTGTGCATGTACCGGAAGATGTAATGGAAAGCATCCAGCTTATTCATTACGCGACCGGCAAGACCTTGCGCGATGGTTGGGTCGCGAGCGCAGTCCAAGGGCGGTTTACGCGTGAGGCACGGCCTGCACCGGATGCCTTGGACAGGCACGATGATGAACTTGAGAATGACAGCGTTCATCCACAGGTGCGTACGTTTTGGGTTTCCTCGTCGAGCGCCGGAACGACTGAGGTCGGTGCGCGCCTGTCTCTCAACGGGGAGAGGATTTTGAGCAACGGAACCACCCCTGCCAGTGTTTATTACAGCAGCGTGACTCTGGAGGCTGAAAAGCCCGCGACATATGGAGTCTTTCAGTTGTATCAGAACAGGATTGGTAATGAGTCGCCTGGTAATCGTATCTGGAAGTACCATCTGGGGCTGTACCCGGACGGGAAGCAAATCCGCCTGGTCGATTGGATGGTCGAGGGGGCTGAAGAGGGCGAAAACCTCGATTTTGCGGGCGGGAACAGGCTTAACGAAATCAAAACAAATTATATGAAGTGCATTTTCGTCCGTCCCGAAAAAACCAGTGTGACCGTCACCTTGCCTGATAGGGGTGATCCGTTTGTATATGCTTTCACCGGCGATGCGCAAACATGGAATCACAAGCATTACAAAGTAAATACGCAAAGCGACGGAGAACTCACTATTGTGCAGGCGTTATCCGAATACTCGGAAAATACCGGCGCGCAAAAATATGGAAGTGTCCTCTACTTTATCGCTATCGATGAATATGGTACCGGGCATAAGTTGGCGATTCGCGTGAGTTTTTATGAGCGCAATTTGTCTCTTCAGCGAGGCTGAGTTTCATCATCCATTGATGCAATGTCCTGGGATGTAGTAGCTGTATATGCGTTTGGCATCGCGGCTGCAGATAAGCTGCCATGTTCGATGATCAGGCATATGCACGAAAGTGCTTTATCTGATGTCTTGCGCTGGCCCCGCAGCGATGTGTGGCCAGCGTCACCACTCCTCAAGGATGAGCATTCATGACTGGCAAACCGCCGAAAATCAAACCTGTATCTGCCCCAACCAGACCCATCGAGTCCAGCGGGGATGGCCTGCCCCGGGCTCTGAACCCGTCTTCGACAATGCCGCATTCGACTGTTGCACATCATCAGGGACCCTTGCCTTCGCTATCTTCTTCAGATTCGCTTGCAGTGATGCCTGTCATCAGTGTGAGCACGAGGCCGAAATATTCCACGATCGACGAGTTCGCAAGTGTGTCCGCAAGGAATTCGCTGGAGAACTACTGGATACCCACGCAAGAGCGTCTCGACGAGACCGATGCATGGGGCATCGCAATCATGAAGCAGCGTCAGTATGTTGCCGTCGCTGACAATCACATCGTACAAGTGGTCCGAGACCCCGAGAGCGGCCTGTTTCGCGCCACACATGCCAGAGAACTGCATCCTTCCGGTCCGCTGTTGAGGCCTGACAGCGAGGGCCGTTTGTGGCATCCGCTGGATGATCCTGAGTCGGCCAATCCAGTTGCAACTGTCTTTACCGGACAAAATCGCACGACAGAGCTTCCCGGCACGGAGTATTCAATAAAGGATTTTCCTCCACTGGTGACCCAACGCATATTTGCCGTGAGCGGCGTCGACGCGATGATGGCGCACAGGTCCGACATTCATCCCGCTTCGCTGGCATTGCTGCAGGACACAGCGAGGCGCTTCGCCCTCGATCAAAAGATCCGCCATTTCATCACCCAAGTGCAACATTCCGATCCGACCGTGCGTGCGCAGGCCGATTCACAACTGCAGGCTTTGTTAACGCTACAGGCAACTGATCTGAGCGAGCGCGTTATCGAACAGTCCCGCGCTTTGCTCTTTGAGCAGAGCGAGCGGGCGTTCGAACTCGATTGCGATGACAATACGTTGCAGATACGACGGATTTTTCCTCATCTGCCCAAGACGATTGCTCAGGCGTTGTGGCGAGAGGCCAGTGCCGCCGACCATAGGCATTTGCGCCTGCGGCCGGGAATGCCGAGGCACATGGCAGAAAAAACGCTGGTGGCGCTACGCGAGGTGCGTCTCGCCAGGGCGTGCGAAGGAATCTATCTGGATGCGGTAGCCAGCCTGGACAGTGACCAACTGGCTTTGCAGATGCTCGGGCAGCTTGATCAGTGGCCGCGACAGATTCGTATCGAGATTCGTCTGCAAGCGTCAGAGGGTGAGTCATTGAGTGCTATTGGCGATGCTCGATCGCCAGTGCGTCACATATTGATTCGTCAGCATGAAGGCTACGTTATCCAACGCAGCGGCATCGCGTCCCCCCAGGATCGGATGGATCTGTATGCCGCCGTCTGGCGCCTTTTACTGCCCGGGCAGCGCCAGTTGCTCGGTGTAGCGCAGGGCGGTGGTGCGGCGCTGCGGCAACTGGTACGCGCACAGCCATTGCCGTCGCGCCAACGCGTGAGCGAATTGTTGGGACTGGCACCGGTGCAGGTAACGGCTGTTCCGGCCAGCGCCCAATACGCGCAAGCGGGGCTGCGAGGCGGCGGCGATGTCAACCCGATGTTGACAGGATCCGTTGTGGAACGTGTCCGTAGCCTCTATCCGCAGCTTGCTGACAAGGAGTTGGCCGCGTTCGTTTCCGAGCGCCTGGGATCTGAGCCGTCCACAGTTTTAGCGCGCCTGGAGACAGACCTCGCAATATTGCGCAATGAATTGGCGATCTGGAGTGCGGAAGGATTATCGACCCAAGCGGACTCTTTGCAGGACGCAATGCAGATCGCAGAACAGCGCCAGGCTCGCGAGCAATTTAGCGCAAAACTGCAAGATATCTGGCGACGCAAGTCGGTTTCCAGGTGGGGTTACGGTGACTATCATTTTTCCCATCATGTCGATTTTACTGGTGAGTTACCAAGATTATCCGCCAGGTTCGACTATGTAACAGAGTTGATATTGACTGTGGAAACGCCAGGCGCACGCATCGGCGCTTTTTTTGACAGTTTTCCCAATGTTCAATATTTGATGGTCACTGGCATAAAAATGGAGGACTTCCCGTCAGGGATATTCCAAATGCGCCAGTTGCGTCAACTGGTGCTGGACGATTGCTCGCTTGAATTATCTGAAGCGACGGCTGAAGGTGTGTCCAGGATCGAGACACTCACTTTGTTGAATCTGGCCAACAACCCTCTGACAGTTGCTCCGCATGTAGGCTTCATGACAGGTTTGACCGAGTTGATGCTATATAACGCCAATCTCTCCAGCCTGCCTTCCGGTATAGACAGGCTTGGAGATCTTCGGGTCATGGCGTTACAGGATAATAATATCTCAGACATAGGGGGCGATCTGTTCGATATTCCGGATACTCAAGATCTATATGTTGGTTTATTGAACAATCCGCTGAGTGACGAGTCGATGCGGCGGATTAATCAATATCTTGAAAATTCCAGTATGGACCGGAAAGTGGAAATCCAAACGGAAGAAACAGTTTCAGACGTTGATTCCGATAGTGAGTCATCGGAGAGCGGATTTTCGACAGGTCCAGATAGCGACTGAGTGTTGTCGAAAGTAACGGATCGATCACGCTGCCAACATGATTTGGCAAACATAAGCTACTCGCTGACTCCCCTTCCGGTTCGGGTTGATTGAATTCGGAAGGGGTAACAGGCCTTCGTGGGCCAGAATCAAAGGGGCGAAAGGCTTAGTGTTGAATCTCGTAACATGCAGATCGCATTTTTTGAAGTTATTAGCATCTGTGTGAATTATTAAAGATGATGTTGAAAGTTTGCTTTTTCACAAAATGTCAAATGTCGCGGCTGTTTATATTTAAATTCGACGTTAATACTTTGCCCAGCCCTTGAAGGGCGAAATATATTAATCGGCTGAGGTGTTATCAGATGTTTGATGAGCAAGTTGGTATTTCCCGTATCGAGGTAAAGCTCGACGCCACAAATCATGGCCAGCACAAAGTGCTTTATGCCAACGGTCGCATGCAGGTGCGTGTATTGGTGCTTCTGCACGGTATCGATAACAATGGCGACGGCGTATCGCTGCATGGACATCCTGCATTGCCGTCATTGCGGCTGATTGCCTACAACGGTGCTCGGCCTCTGGAGGGAGACTGGAGTGTTTCGATTCAGGAAAATCGTTACGCTCACGAAATGTCGGGTGGGGCAACGCGCCTGACAGAAGTCCCGCGGGTCAGTGACAACCAGGTAAGCAACGCCGCAGATCCGGTACAGATTTTCCAGTTCTGGGTCTCGGCTTCCCGACCTGGAATTATGGAAGTGGCTGCCGAGATCTCCTTGAATGGCGTGGTATTGCGAAGTAATGGGGTTGGTTTCGACAGCAGTGTCACGCTGGAGGCGATTCCTCCAAAAGAGTACTCGCTGAGCAGCTTTTCATTGAGCAAGTATGATGAGAAACGGCAGAGGGGTCGATACGATTCGATTCAGCATTATCATATTGCCCTGCGCGCTGAAGGCAGGCAGATTCACCTCCTTGACTGGTACAGCAGTGAGGTGAAACTTGATCCTTATGATTCCGAAGAGGCGGTGCAAGTCTATGTGTCCGGTAATATCCCCGGAATACAAGGTAGTCGCAAAGTTTTTTATGGCTATATGGCACCGATATATGGCGTGCAAGCAACATTCCGCAGTCCCCTGAGCTACGTTACCGTCCCTATCAATAAGGTGCCTGGGCAATTAACCCTTGTTCAGTATCTTTCCGCTGACCCGCAAGCAGCACGGGAAAATGAAAGCGCATTCGAGTTTGCCGTGTTCGATGAGTTCGGTACGGAGCACCGCCTTTGTATCGATGGTGATAAAGAGCGGCTCACTTTTATTCTGGATCAATCCAGGCGGTCAATGAAGCAGCTTAGCTGACTTCGTTGTGTGGTCGGCGCTTTTTGCTGGCCAGTTTTAACTGCTCAACCTAAGTCTGGAAATAAAAGGACGGTTTACCAATGGAAAGTAATTTCTCTCCCTCTGTTCATTCAAACGCTTTCAACTTTGGTGAATTTGTTTCAGGAGGCGTTGATCCCCGCACGGGCATGTACACCTGCGCATTTTCGCTTGGCAAGTTGCACTCGGCGGATCTCAATGGTCCGGAGCTTGCACTTTCAGTGGGCTTTAATCCGCTCAATCAGGCGGATAGTGGTTTCGGCGTTGGCTGGTCTTTGACACTGACCAATTATGACTTGCGCAGCAAAGTGATGACCTTGTCCAACGGTGAGCGCTACAAGGCTGTCGAGACGTCTACCGGCCTTAAGTTCAAGGAAATGAAACTGCAAACGGCGAAAGTGTCAGTCGCTGGAGCAGGGCGCTATGAAGTTCGATACAAGGATGGCCGGCGTGAACTGCTCAAAGTCCTGGCCGGCACTCAGGTCGCCGTCGCGGAAAAAATAATAGCGGCGAACGGTGTGAGCATTACGCTGAAGCATGAGTTGTTCAACCAGTTTCCCCGATTGGCCGAAGTCCGTGATGCCAAGCGCTGCCTGTTGAAAATCACCCGCGCGGCTGGCCAGGTGACGCTGTCCCGGCATCCCGACACTACTTCCAGTTCCAACTACAAGCTGATCTTGAAAAACTCTCGAGTGACGGCCATCGAGCTGCCGGTTGGTAAGGGTTGGGACCTTGAGTATGAAGTCATCGCTGGAGCCAGCTATGTTCATCGCATCGTCAATCCGCTGCGCGGGGTCGAAATCATTCGCTACAAGCGGCACGGCCACCGCTTCATCAGCGGTGTGGAACGGACACTGCCGTTTGTGATTGCTCACGATGTCTACCCAGGGCGCGGCCAGCCCCGACTTTGCAAGACCTACACGTACTCCGACCATAACTTCCTTGGGCAGGGCCTCCTTCCTGCCAAGGATAGTGACCTGGATCCTCTCTATCTTGCGCCCGGCCACTACGTCTACACCTCGGACGAGCACTTGCTGGTCAGCGGCAAAGTACATACCCGCATCAAACGCACCTACAACAAATTCCATCTGTTGGTGGCTGAGGTTACAACCTGTGGTGACGCTCAGATCGCCACCACCACGGAGTATCACTGTTCCATTACCAAGCCATTCAGTGAGCAGGTGGCTCAGTTCCGCATGCCTAAAGTCCACACGGTGACGCACCTTGATCGGCGCACCCAACAGCAGCGTGTGGAAACCACCGTCACCGAGTTCGATGACGAAGGTAACTTGCTCAAGCAGGTCGAGCCCACAGGGGTGACGACGACCACGGAATTTTATCCGGCCAGTGGTGGAGATAACTGCCCAGAGGATCCGCTGGGCTTTTCCAGATTCCCGAAAAAAAGGACGGTGACTGCTGCCGCATCCGATGGTGCTTCGACAGTCACCTACTACGACTACGCGCTGCATCCGGCGCTGGACGGTGCGGAACTGGCATCCGTGTTACCGGTCGAGGAGCGTTTTTGTGAAGTGTTGGAAGGCGTTGAGGTATTGCGTTCGAAAACCGCACGCAGTTATTTGAATACGCCCGGGGATCCACTCAAGCATGGAGCCACGAAAGAGCAGAGTGTCATCCTGAATGATAAAAAAACCGCTATCGAGTTTTCCTATGAACTTGAGGGTGACAGGTTGCGAGTCAGGTCCAGCACGCGCGGATTTGACGGCACGCTGCAGACCAGTGAGAAAGTGCTGTCGACGCTGACCGGATTACAGGTCTCTGAAGTCGGTGTCGATGGCGAGCACATCGAGCATGAGTACGACGCAATCGGTCGGGCAGTGGGCAAAACGGTTGCTGGCGGCACCCCATATGCGGCCGTTACCCGGTGGACCTATCTGGCTGCCAGCAAACAGCATCCGGCGACAATGGTGACCACGGATCCTGCTGGCGGCGAGCAAAAAGTGACTTATGACGGGATGGAACGGGTGATCACCGTTCATGAAAAGGACTGCGACCATCCCGACAAGGACGGTCTGATTCAGACACGCACGCTTTATTCTGCGCTGCATGATTCGGTCGGCCACAAGGTGAAAGTGACGCTGACTGATTGGCGTGATGGCAAGCCTTATCCGGTCAGCACCGGCTACGAATTCGATTCCTGGGGCCAGGTCAGCAAGACGCTGCACGATGATGGGCGTATCGAACACAGCGAGGCGGACCCGGTTCTTCGCCGGCAGACCCATTGGTTCCAGGGGATGGGCAAGACGATCACCCTCGTCAATGATTTCGGTAAACCGCTGAGCGTCGAGAGCTTCAATCTGAAGAACAAGAGTCTCGGCAAAACCGTTTACACCTATGACGGCTACGGGCGCACAACCAGTCAGACAGACCCTGTCGGCAATACCAGTCGATATGAGTACGACGTTTTTGACCGGATAACCCGCAGTGTCCTGCCCGACGCCACTGCGGTCGTGACCGACTACGCCGGGCACAGTGATGAAGGTCTGCCGATCAACATCAAGGTCGCTGACAAAGTGTTGGGGCAGCAAACTTATGACGGTCTGGGTCGCTTGATCCGAAGTACCGTGGGCGGACGTAAGTCCGAGGCTGGTTATGAAGCGGGCTTCACCCAGCCGCAGTGGTACAGGAGTGCTGATGGCAAAAAAACCGAATTCACTTATTTGCGGGAACTGGGCGGCCTGCTGACTGAGCGCAAGGCAGGGGATCTGGTCACGACCATGACGTATGACCCCCTCAGTGGCAATCCCTTGACCTGTACCGAAAACGGCAGACAGCGCAATTTCGCCTATCACCCCTCCGGGCGTGTGAAAACCGAAACGACGACCCTCGGCGCTATCACCAAAGCAACCTCCAGTACCTGGTCCCTGCAGGGGCGACCGATCGCGCATGTCGATGTGCTCGGAGTCGAAAGCACATCCGAATACGATAAGCACGGCCGCCTGCTATCCACCTCTCAAGGCTCGCTTAAAACCGAATTCCACTACAACGCGCAGACGGGGATGCTGGACTGGACGCAAACCGAAGAAACGTCCATCAAGCGTCAAATGCTCACCCGGTTTGCCTATGACGATATCGGGCGTGAAACCCGCCGTACTTTCGAGATTCAGGGTCAGCCAGACCAGACCCTGGAATCGACTTACACGCTGGCTGGCAAACTGGCGCAGAAAGTGTCCAGACGTGGCACTCAAGTGTTACGTGATGAACAGTTCACCTACGATGTGCGCGGGCGCTTGATCCAGTACGACTGTGCCGGCACGCAAAAGCCGCGCGATCCGTATGGCAAGGAAATTGTCCGCCAGACATTCACCTTCGATGCATTGGATAACATCCTCACCGTGCAGACGAAGTTCCCGCTGGGGATGAATCTGACCACCTTCAGTTACGACAACCCTGATCCTGCACAGCTCAGCGCCGTCAAACATTCCCACGTCGACTATCCCTCGGCAGTGACGCTGGAATACGACGCCAACGGCAGGATGATCAAGGACGACCAGGCGCGAACGCTGGCCTATGACGCGTTCGGACGTCTCGAGCAGCTGTCCAGCGCAGGGGGATCAGTGATTCGTGGCTACCATTACGACGGTTTCGACGATCTGGTGGAGCTGTCGCAACCCGAAAAAGCAATTGTGCAGCGTTACTACTACGCAGGCCGGGTTGCCAACGAGGTGCGTGGTGAAAGTTCAACGAGTGTTGTGCGTCACGGTGGAGCGCTCGTGGGGCAACAGCAATCGGGGTTGAACCCCGACACGCAGCTATACGCCACCGATCAGCAGCAAAGTGTGCTGGCAACGCTGGGCAAGGAGCAGCTCACCGATTGCGCCTACAGCCCTTATGGGCATCGTCCCGCCGAAGGTGGATTGTTCAGCGTTGCAGGGTTCAACGGCGAACAGCTGGATCCGGTTACCGGGCTGTATCTGCTGGGCAACGGTTACAGGGCTTATAGTCCGACACTGATGCGCTTTCTCGCCCCCGACAGCATGAGTCCATTTGGCGCGGGCGGATTGAATGCCTACAGTTATTGCCTGGGCGACCCTGTCAATCGTGTCGACCCTACCGGGCATATCTCCTGGCAATCGATCCTGGGCATCGGCCTCAGTGTTCTCGGAATTGTTGCCAGCGTGGTGACGATGGGCGCGGCGACGCCATGGGCAGTGGCGGCATTGGGGCTGGCGGTTGCTTCAGGCCTGGCGGGTATTGCCAGCGAGGTGGTCAATGAACTCGCACCGGGTTCTCAAGCGGGCGAGATATTGGGCTGGATCAGTTTTGGTCTTGGGCTGGCTTCGGTGGGGGCAGGGCTGGCAGCTGGTGCCAAAGCGGGCATCAATGCTGGCAGGAAACTGGCTGGCGCCTTCAAGCAGGGCCTGAGTAGTAAAGGCTCCAAAGCAGCGGGTCAAGAGATGGCCCGAGGCATGATCAAGGGTAAGGGAAACAAGGCGGCGGCCAAGGCGAAGGCGAAGGCCAGCGCGGCCGTTCAGGAAGAGGCCGAGAAACCATGGTCACTCGTCAGGGTCGACCCCAAAAAGAACATCCTTGAGAAAGAGGGCCTTACCGGCTTGCTTGAAAAGGCCGAAACCTTCATGCAGCACATTGAGGCGGGTAACTCCCCGACGTCCTCTGCAGCGCTGATTCATGCCAAATACACGCCGATGCATGGTCCATCCGGCTCAGCATCAAAGCCGATGCATCTCTATCTGTCGCAAGGAGACCGAATATATATGACCGAAAACGCCAAGGAGCGGATCGCGGTCATCAACCAGCTGGGTGGTCATTTAAAGGAAAAAAAGTAAGTCGGAGCACGCAACGAAACGATACAAGGCGAAAGCAGGAACACTCAAGGTCCGGCTACGATTTGAACAGTGCGCTTGCCGGTTTTGCGAGCGCGCGGTGGGCGTGCTGTTCCAGTGCCCACTCGACATGTTCCCTGACCAACTCTGACGGATAATCACGTCGCGCCTTCAACGCTTCCAGCACAGGAATCGATGAAGGCGCATTCCCCAGCCCCACCGCCAGATTGCGTAACCAGCGCTCGTACCCGGCACGCCGCAACGGTGAACCTTCGGTGCTGTTCAAGAACTTTTCTTCATCCCACATGAACAGTTCAGCCAGCTCGGCATTATCGAGATTGTGCCGTGGTTTGAAATCGCTTTCTCCAGTCGGCCGGGCGAAGCGGTTCCATGGGCAGACGATCTGGCAGTCATCGCAGCCAAATACCCGATTGCCTATCAATGGCCGCAATTCTTCGGGAATCGCGGTTTTCAGCTCAATGGTCAAATAGGAAATGCAGCGCCGGGCGTCCAGCACGTACGGGCCGACAAAGGCGTTGGTCGGGCAGATATCCAGGCATGCGGTGCAACGCCCGCAATGTTCAGTGCTGTGCGGTTCGTCCACCGGTAGCGGCAGGTCGACGAACAGTTCGCTCAGGAAGAAATAACTGCCGGCCTTGCGGTTCAACACCAAGGTGTTTTTACCGATCCAGCCCAGTCCAGCCTGTTCGGCGATGGCTTTTTCCAGCACCGGTGCGCTGTCGACAAACGCACGAAAGCCGAACGGGCCGATCTCCGCCTGGATCTTGTCGGCCAATTGTTGAACACGTTTACGGATCAATTTGTGGTAATCGCGGCCCAAGGCATAACGCGACACGTAAGCCTTCTCCGGCTCAGCCAGGCGTTTGGCCATTTCGGTATCGCCTGGCAAGTAGTCCATGCGCAGGGAAACCACGCGCAACGTGCCCGGCACCAGCTCTTCCGGGTGCGAACGTTTGCTGCCATGGGCGCCCATGTAGTCCATGTCGCCGTGGTAGCCGGCCTCGAGCCAGCGCTGCAGATGCTGCTCGTGTTCGGCCAGGTCCAGACCGCTGATGCCGACTTGCTGGAAGCCCAGCTCGCGGCCCCAATCCTTGATCGATTGGGCGAGGGCGGGCAGGTCTGTGGTGATGGCGGACATGAGGCGAGAGAAACCGGAGCTGAGGTGCGTATAATTCTGCCAGACATCGGAGCCCGAAGACGCATGCCGCAGACGAAAGATGAATTACCCGACGCGCTGTACCGCGCCGCGCAGGTGCGCGAACTCGACGCGCGGCTGATCGCCGCCGGCACGCCGGGCTTCGAATTGATGCAACGCGCCGCCCGCGCGACGTGGCGCGCACTGGTGCGCAAATGGCCGGGCGCGAACGAGCTGACCGTGCTCGCCGGCCATGGCAACAATGCCGGTGACGGTTATCTGGTGGCCGGGTTGGCGCTGCGGGCCGGCTGGACCGTGCGCGTTCTCGCCGTCGGCGATCCGCAACGTTTGCAGGGCGATGCCGCACTGGCCCATGCCGAATCCGTGGCTGCTGGTGTTGTGGTGCAAGGCTGGCAGGCGCAAAGCGAGCTGTGCGGTGTCGTCCTCGATGCCTTGCTCGGCACTGGCCTGAGCGGCGAAGTGCGTGAGCCCTATGCCTCGGCGATCAAGGCGATCAACGCCTGCGGTTTGCCGGTAGCAGCGGTCGATATTCCTTCCGGGCTGTGTGCCGATACCGGGTGTGAACTGGGTGTCGCGGTATGCGCCGATCTAACGGTGACCTTCATTGGTATGAAGGTCGGACTGTTGACCGGTGATGCTGCGGATCATATCGGTGAGCTGGTCTTCAGCGACCTGCAAGCCCCCGACGAAATTTTCAGTGACATTCCTGTCTGCGCTCAGCGCCTGAGCGCCCCTAATCTTCCAGCACTTGCGCCGCGCGCGCCGACCTCGCACAAGGGCCGCTTTGGCCATGTGTTGCTGATCGGCGGCGATCACGGTTTCGGCGGAGCGATTCTGCTCAGCACGGAAATGGCCTTGCGCGGCGGCGCGGGCATGGTCTCGCTGGCGACTCGCCCAGAGCATGTGCCGGCGGCGCTGACTCGGGTCCCGGAGGCGATGGCGCTCGGCACTTCGTCAGCCAATCAACTGATGGGGCTGCTGGAAAAGGTTTCGGTGCTGGTGGTCGGACCGGGTCTCGGTCAGGGCAGTTGGGGCCGTGCCCTGTTGTCGGCGGCCGCCAATGCTGCGTTGCCGCAAGTGTGGGACGCTGACGCGTTGAACCTGCTGGCCAGCGATTTTGTCCAGTTGCCCAAGGATAGCGTGATCACCCCGCATCCGGGTGAAGCGGCGCGCTTGCTTGGCATCAGTACCGCCGAAGTGCAGGCCGATCGCCCGGCCGCTGCTCTGGCGTTGAGCAAAAAGTATTCAGCGGTAGTGGTTCTGAAAGGGGCCGGCAGTCTGATCGCCCATCCCGATGGGCGTCTGGCCCTGTGTCATCAGGGCCATCCGGCGATGGCCACGGGCGGTTTGGGGGATGTGCTGGCCGGTCTCACCGGCGCATTGCTGGCCCAGGACATGGACGCGTTCGATGGGGCATGCCTGGCCGTCTGGCTGCACGCCAACGCGGGTATGCAACAAGGCAAATTCGGCCGTGGGCTGGCGGCCAGTGATCTGATTCCAGCCATTCGTCAGTTGTTGGAGGAGCAAGCACCGTGTCTGAAGTAACCCTGTACCTGGCCGATGAACAGGCAATGAGCGACTTTGGCGCACGGATCGCCCGCGTCACCCAGGGCCATGGCCTGATTTTTCTTGAAGGTAATCTGGGTATGGGCAAAACCACCCTGTCACGGGGCATCATTCGTGGGCTGGGGCATGTCGGCGCGGTAAAAAGTCCGACCTTCACATTGGTCGAGCCCTACGAGATCGGTGACATACGTGCCTTCCACTTCGACCTCTATCGTTTGGTCGATCCCGAGGAGCTGGAGTTTCTCGGCATCCGCGACTACTTCGAAGACGATGTCCTGTGCCTGATCGAATGGCCCGATAAAGGTGCAGGCTTTTTGCCAAAGCCTGACCTGACCATTACCATTAGCCCGCAAGACAGCGGGCGTTCGCTGAAAATTTTAGCCCAGGGCTCGCGTGGCGAGGCCTGGTGTGCCGCTTTGGCATTGGAATCCAATTAAATGATGGGGTTTGGTATGCGCTTTCGCGCGTTGGTGGCTGCCGCTGGACTGATGTTGATGGCAGTAACCGTCAACGCTGTGGCCGATTCAAAGGTCAACAGCGTGCGCCTGTGGCGTGCGCCGGACAATACGCGACTGGTCTTTGACCTCAGCGGGCCGGTGCAGCACAGCGTTTTCACCCTGACAGCCCCTGATCGGCTGGTGATCGACATCAACGGCGCCACCCTCGGCGCGCCGTTGAACGTGCAGACCGCGAACACGCCTATCACCGCGATGCGCTCAGCCCAGCGCACGCCGACCGACCTGCGGGTGGTCATCGACCTGAAAAAAGCCGTCACCCCGAAAAGCTTCTCGCTGGCGCCGAACGCGCAGTACGGCAACCGTCTGGTGGTCGATCTGTTCGACAACCCGGCCGATGCCGCGCCGCCGCCAGCCCCGACGCCATCGGTGGCGACCGTGCCGGCGGTGCCGGTGACTCCGACCGAACCGGCGATCAAGTTGCCGCCAGCCCCGGCCGGCAAGCGCGACATTATCGTTGTCATCGACGCCGGCCACGGTGGCGAAGACCCGGGCGCGTCAGGCTCGCGCGGCCAGCGTGAGAAAGACGTGGTGCTGCAGATCGCCCGCGAATTGCAGCGTCAGGTCAACGGCATGAAAGGCTTCCGCGCCGAGCTGACCCGTACCGGCGACTACTTCATTCCATTGCGCGGGCGAACCGAAATCGCCCGCAAGAAGGGCGCCGACCTGTTCGTCTCGATCCACGCCGACGCCGCGCCGTCCGCAGCCGCTTTCGGTGCTTCGGTGTTCGCCCTGTCCGATCGTGGCGCTACGTCCGAGACCGCCCGTTGGCTGGCCGACAGTGAAAACCGATCCGACCTGATCGGTGGTGCCGGCAACGTCAGCCTCGACGACAAGGACCGCATGCTCGCCGGCGTTTTGCTCGACCTGTCGATGACTGCGTCGCTGACCTCCAGTCTCAACGTCGGCCAGAAGGTTCTGACCAACATCGGTCGCGTTACGCCGCTGCACAAACAGCGCGTGGAACAGGCCGGCTTCATGGTGTTGAAGTCGCCGGACATCCCGTCGATCCTGGTCGAAACCGGCTTTATCTCCAACGCCAACGAAGCGAACAAACTGTCCGCATCCAGCCACCAGCAAGCGCTGGCCCGTTCGATCAGCAGCGGCGTGCGCCAGTTCTTCCAGCAGAATCCGCCGCCGGGCACCTACATCGCCTGGCTGCGTGATTCCGGCAAGATTGCTCAAGGCCCGCGCGACCACCGTGTCGGCCCGGGGGAAACCCTGGCGATGATCGGCGTGCGCTATCAGGTTTCGCCGGCCACCTTGCGCGCCGCCAACAATCTGAAAAGCGATGAGCTGAAAGTCGGTCAGCACCTGACCATTCCAGGCACCGAACTGGCGTCCAAAGAATGAACCAGGTATTGAACACTGCGCGCATCGAGCTGCTCAGCCCCCGGCTGGCGAACCAAATTGCCGCCGGTGAGGTGGTTGAGCGCCCGGCTTCGGTGATCAAGGAGTTGCTGGAAAACAGCCTCGACTCCGGCGCCAAGCGTATTGACGTCGATGTCGAGCAGGGCGGCGTCAAGTTGCTGCGCGTGCGCGATGACGGCAGCGGTATTTCCGCCGATGACCTGCCGCTCGCCCTGGCCCGTCACGCCACCAGCAAGATTCGCAATCTTGAGGATCTCGAACAGGTGATGAGCCTGGGTTTCCGTGGCGAGGCGCTGGCGTCGATCAGCTCCGTGGCGCGTCTGACCCTGACCTCGCGCACCCGCGATGCCGATCAGGCCTGGCAGGTCGAAACCGAAGGCCGGGACATGGCGCCGCGCGTGCAGCCGGCGGCGCATCCGGTCGGCACTTCGGTGGAAGTCCGCGACCTGTTCTTCAACACCCCGGCCCGGCGCAAATTTCTCAAGACCGAAAAAACCGAATTCGATCACCTGCAGGAAGTGATCAAGCGTCTGGCGCTGGCGCGGTTCGACGTGGCTTTTCATCTGCGCCACAACGGCAAGACCATCCTCAGCCTGCACGAGGCCCACGATGATGCGGCCCGCGCACGGCGTGTGGCGGCGATCTGCGGTTCGGGTTTCCTTGAGCAGGCGTTGCCGATCGAGATCGAACGCAATGGCTTGCACCTGTGGGGCTGGGTCGGTTTGCCAACCTTCAACCGTAGCCAGGCTGACTTGCAGTATTTCTTTGTGAACGGGCGGGCGGTGCGCGACAAACTGGTGGCGCACGCGGTACGCCAGGCTTATCGCGACGTGCTGTTCAACGGTCGGCATCCGACCTTCGCACTGTTTTTCGAGGTCGATCCGGCAGCAGTAGACGTCAACGTGCACCCGACCAAGCACGAAGTACGCTTCCGTGACGGGCGCATGGTCCACGATTTCCTGTATGGCACGCTGCACCGTGCGCTGGGCGATGTGCGTCCGGAAGATCAATTGGCCGGCTCGGTCACCACGGCGATCGTTCGGCCGAGCGGGATCGAGGCGGGCGAGTTTGGCCCACAGGGCGAGATGCGTCTGGCCGCCAATGCGCTGCTGGAGCAGCCGCAGGCGCAACCGGCGTTCAACACGTCATCCGGCGCCAGCGCTGGCGGCGCTTATCAGTATCAATACACGCCGCGTCCGCAATCGGCGGTGCCTGCTGCCGAGGCGCAAGCCGCATACAAGGAATTTTTCGCGCCGCTGCCTGAAGCCAATGCCAGCGCACTGCCGACCGGTCAGGAAGATATTCCGCCGCTCGGCTATGCACTGGCGCAGCTAAAAGGCATCTATATCTTGTCCGAAAACGCCCATGGCCTGGTGCTGGTGGACATGCATGCCGCCCACGAGCGGATCATGTACGAGCGCCTGAAAATCGCCATGGCCAGCGAAGGTCTCAGTGGCCAGCCGTTGCTGGTGCCGGAATCGCTGGCGGTCAGTCAGCGCGAGGCCGATTGCGCTGAAGAACACACCGCCTGGTTTCAGCGTCTTGGTTTTGAATTGCAGCGACTGGGGCCGGAAACCCTGGCGATCCGGCAGATTCCCGCTTTGCTCAAGCAGGCCGAAGCCAATCGACTGGTCGGCGACGTGCTCTCTGACCTGATGGAATACGGCACCAGTGACCGTATCCAGGCGCACCTCAACGAACTGCTCGGCACCATGGCCTGCCACGGCGCGATCCGCGCCAACCGGCGTCTGGCCCTGCCGGAAATGAACGGTCTGCTGCGCGATATGGAAAACACCGAGCGCAGTGGTCAATGCAACCATGGCCGACCGACCTGGACCCAATTGGGCCTGGACGATCTGGACAAACTGTTCCTGCGCGGTCGTTGATGAGCCAGCTGCCTCCAGCGATTTTTCTGATGGGCCCGACCGCTGCGGGCAAGACCGATCTGGCCATCGAGCTGACCAAGGTGCTGCCGTGCGAGTTGATCAGTGTCGATTCGGCGCTGGTCTACCGCGGCATGGACATCGGCACGGCCAAGCCTTCGAAAGAGTTGTTGGCCGAATACCCGCACCGGCTGATCGACATCCTCGACCCCGCTGAAGCGTATTCCGCTGCCGATTTCCGTCGCGACGCGTTGCAGGCCATGGCCGAAATCACTGGGCGAGGAAAGATCCCGCTGCTGGTCGGCGGCACCATGCTCTATTACAAGGCTCTGGTCGAAGGTCTGGCGGACATGCCGGCAGCCGATCCCGAGGTCCGCGCGCAGATCGAGGAAGAAGCTGCACGCCTCGGCTGGCAAGCCCTGCACGAACAGTTGGCGCAGATCGATCCGGTGTCGGCGGCGCGCATCCATCCCAATGATCCGCAACGCTTGAGTCGGGCACTGGAAGTGTATCGAGTCAGCGGGCAGAGCATGACCGCTCTGCGCGAGCAACAATCTGTGCAAAGTACTGAAGCAGCCGCTTCGGGACGGCAACAATTGCCCTATACTGTCGCGAACCTGGCCATTGCTCCGGCGAATCGTCAGGTTCTGCACCAGCGAATTGAACAAAGATTCACAAATATGTTGGAACAGGGATTCATCGACGAGGTCGTAGCCCTGCGTAAAAGAAGTGACCTGCATTCGGGGTTGCCGTCTATACGTGCGGTAGGCTACCGCCAAGTCTGGGATTACCTGGACGGCAAGCTGACATTGGCCCAGATGCAGGAGCGGGGCATCATCGCCACGCGCCAATTGGCCAAACGCCAGTTTACCTGGCTGCGCAGCTGGGACGATTTGCATTGGCTGGACAGTCTTGATTGCGACAATCTGCCACGCGCCTTGAAATACCTCGGGACCATCTCCATATTGAGCTGAGTCCTTGCAATTGCCGTCTATCCTTGGGGGTGTGACGGCCGAAGCCATCTGAATTTACCTGTTTTTATTATTGAATCCTTAAAGGAGTGCGGCACATGTCAAAAGGGCATTCGCTACAAGACCCTTACCTGAACACTTTACGTAAAGAGAAAGTCGGGGTTTCCATCTACCTGGTCAACGGTATCAAGCTGCAAGGGACGATCGAGTCGTTCGACCAGTTCGTGATCCTGCTGAAAAACACCGTAAGCCAGATGGTCTACAAACACGCTATCTCGACCGTCGTGCCGGTTCGTCCAATTCGTCTGCCTAGCGCAACCGAAAACGAACAGGGCGATGCCGATGCAGCGCCGGGTAACGCCTGATAGGAGTCTCCTTTGTTCTTTGAGCGCCACGGTGGTGGTGAGCGAGTCATCCTCGTTCACTTGGATGGACAGGACCCTGAGGCGCGCGAAGATCCGCAGGAGTTTCAGGAGTTGGCAAATTCGGCTGGCGCCGAGACCGTCGCGTTTTTTAACGTGCCGCGTCATCGGCCAACCGCCAAATATCTGATCGGCAGCGGCAAGGTCGAGGAACTGCGCGACCTGGTCAAGGCTGAAGAAGCCGATCTGGTGATTTTCAATCACATCCTCACGCCCAGTCAGGAACGCAACCTTGAACGTGTCTTCGAGTGTCGCGTGATCGACCGCACCGGGCTGATTCTCGATATTTTCGCCCAACGCGCACGCACCCATGAGGGCAAGCTGCAGGTCGAACTGGCCCAGCTTGACCACATGAGCACGCGGCTGGTTCGCGGCTGGACTCACCTTGAGCGTCAGGGTGGCGGTATCGGTATGCGCGGTCCGGGTGAAACCCAGCTGGAAACCGACCGCCGTCTGCTGCGGGTTCGCCTGCGTCAGATCAAGGGGCGGCTGGAGAAGGTGCGCAGTCAGCGCGAGCAGTCGCGCCGTGGCCGATCCCGTGCGGACATCCCTACCGTTTCGCTGGTGGGATACACCAACGCCGGAAAATCGACACTCTTCAACAACGTGACGAAGTCCGAGGTGTACGCGGCCGATCAGTTGTTCGCCACGCTCGACCCGACCCTGCGCCGGCTGGAGCTTGACGACCTCGGTCCGATCGTCCTCGCCGACACCGTGGGGTTCATTCGTCACCTGCCACACAAGCTGGTCGAGGCATTTCGGTCTACGCTCGAAGAGTCGAGCAATTCCGACCTGCTGTTGCACGTGATCGATGCGGCTGAACCGGATCGCATGTTGCAGATCGAGCAGGTGATGGTGGTGCTGGGCGAGATTGGTGCCCAGGACTTGCCGATCCTCGAGGTCTATAACAAACTCGATTTGCTTGAAGGCGTCGAGCCGCAGATCCAGCGCGATGCCGATGGCAAGCCGCAACGGGTCTGGCTCTCGGCGCGTGATGGCAGCGGTCTGGAATTGCTTGAACAGGCCATCGCCGAGTTGCTCGGCAGTGATCTGTTCGTCGGTACCTTGCGCTTGCCGCAACGATTCGCTCGGCTGCGTGCGCAGTTCTTCGAACTCGGGGCGGTGCAGAAAGAAGAATACGATGATGAAGGTGTCAGCCTGCTGGCCGTTCGTTTGCCCCGGATCGAGTTGAATCGATTGGTAAGCCGCGAAGGATTGCAGCCGATGGAATTCATCGAGCAACACACTTTGCAATAAAAGCCTGACAAAGCGGTTGTGCCGCAACGGCAGGCATTCTGTAGCATTGGTCGGCGCGCCGTGGGTGCGTCTTTGCTTTATCAGATGGAGAGCGCTATGGCTTGGAATGAGCCGGGTGGCAACTCGAATAATCAGGATCCCTGGGGTGGCAAGCGCCGCAATAACGGCGACCGCAAGGGGCCACCGGATCTCGACGAGGCCTTCCGAAAGCTGCAGGAAAGCCTGAACGGGTTGTTCGGTGGTGGTAAGAAACGCGGTGATGACGGCGGCGGGTCGGGGCGCAGCAGTGGCGGCTTCGGCGGTCTGCTCGGCATCGGCCTGGTCGTGCTGGCGGCTGTCTGGCTGTACAGCGCGGTCTACGTGGTGGACGAGCAGGAGCAAGCCGTTGTGCTGCGCTTCGGCAAGTACTACGAGACTGTCGGCCCGGGCCTGAACATCTACTTCCCGCCGATCGACAAGAAGTACATGGAGAACGTGACGCGTGAGCGTGCGTACACCAAGCAGGGCCAGATGCTGACTGAAGACGAGAACATCGTCGAAGTGCCGCTGACCGTGCAGTACAAGATCAGCAACCTGCAGGACTTCGTGCTGAACGTCGATCAGCCGGAAATCAGTCTGCAGCACGCGACCGAAAGTGCACTGCGTCACGTGGTCGGTTCCACCGCCATGGACCAGGTGCTGACCGAAGGTCGTGAATTGATGGCCAGCGAAATCAAGGAGCGTCTGCAACGTTTCCTCGATACCTATCGCACCGGTATCACCGTCACCCAGGTCAACGTACAGAGCGCAGCGGCACCGCGTGAAGTGCAGGAAGCTTTCGATGACGTGATCCGCGCCCGTGAAGACGAGCAGCGTTCGCGCAACCAGGCTGAAACCTACGCCAACGGCGTTGTGCCGGAAGCCCGTGGTCAGGCCCAGCGCATCATCGAAGATGCCAACGGTTATCGCGACGAGACCATCTTGCGCGCCAAGGGTGAGGCCGATCGTTTCACCAAGCTGGTCGCCGAGTATCGCAAGGCACCTGAAGTCACCCGCGAGCGTCTGTACCTGGACACCATGCAGGAAGTCTTCAGCAATACCAGCAAGGTACTCGTGACCGGCAACAAGAACGGCCAGAGCAATCTGCTTTACCTGCCGTTGGACAAAATGATCCAGAACAGCTCGGGCAACGCACCGGTGACCGGTTCGGCCGCCAGTAACAATACGGACGTCACGCCGCATGTCACTGACGTGCCGCAGACGCGTACAAGGGAGACCCGCTGATGAGCAATAAATCGCTGATCGCCCTGATCGTTGGCGTCGTTGTGGTACTGGTGGGCTGGAATTGCTTCTACATCGTCGCTCAGACCGAGCGCGCGGTGCTGCTGCAATTCGGTCGCGTGGTTCAGGCGGATGTCCAGCCGGGTCTGCATGTGAAAGTGCCTTACGTCAACCAGGTGCGCAAATTCGACGCGCGTCTGCTGACGCTGGATGCACCGACGCAGCGCTTCCTGACCCTGGAAAAGAAAGCCGTGATGGTCGATGCCTACGCCAAGTGGCGGGTGAAGGATGCCGAGCGCTTCTACACCGCGACTTCGGGTCTGAAGCAGATTGCCGACGAACGTCTGTCCCGTCGTCTCGAATCGGGCCTGCGTGACCAGTTCGGCAAGCGCACCCTGCACGAAGTGGTGTCGGGTGAGCGTGATGCGCTGATGGCTGACATCACTGCATCGCTGAACAAGATGGCGGAAAAAGAGCTGGGTATCGAAGTGGTTGATGTCCGGGTCAAGGCCATCGATCTGCCGAAGGAAGTGAACCGCAGCGTGTTCGAGCGTATGAGCACCGAGCGTGAGCGTGAAGCTCGCGAGCACCGCGCCAAGGGTAACGAGCTGGCCGAAGGCATCCGTGCCGACGCCGATCGTCAACGCCGCGTGCTGCTGGCCGAAGCCTATCGTGAATCCGAAGAGGTTCGCGGTGACGGTGACGCCCAGGCAGCTGCGATCTACTCCAAGGCCTACGGTCAGGATCAGGAGTTCTACGGTTTCTACCGTAGCCTGCGTGCCTACCGTGAAAGCTTTGCGAACAAATCCGACGTCCTGGTCCTCGACCCAAGCAGCGACTTCTTCCGTTACCTGGAAAAAGCCAAACCTTGATACGACGTTGACCTGAATCAGTCCGCCCGGCGGCTAAAACCTCGGGCGGGGTGATCCTTTCGGAAAACGTGTGTATGATGCGGCAGCCGGGAAATTCCCGGCTTTTTTGCGTCTGCACGTTTGATTGCTGTTTTTGTTGCAGGCATCGGGTTTGAATAGCCCGAGCGTTTTTCGAGGAAAGTGATGGGCGAAGCCGCCAGCCGGCCTTTCGCTGCGTCGTTCATGCGCGTGCGTTTTGAACGACCCGGTCATTTTCTGCTTCACTCAAGGCTCGCCCTCGTGCTGGCCGCCCGGATCAAAGGGGAATGGCGTAATGGCAACGGTAGACCGCTGGCTGCTGCCAGATGGCATCGAAGAAGTACTGCCACCGGAGGCGGCGCGCATTGAAGTCGCGCGTCGTCAGGTGTTGGATCTGTTCCAGAGCTGGGGTTACGAGTTCGTCGTGACTCCCCATATCGAGTACCTGGAATCCCTGCTGACCGGCGCGGGCCAGGACCTGGATCTGCGTACCTTCAAGGTCATCGACCCGCAATCGGGCCGGCAGATGGGTTTCCGCGCCGACATCACGCCGCAAGTGGCGCGCATCGATGCGCACACCCTGCGCCGCGAAGGCCCGAGCCGTCTGTGCTACGCAGGCAGTGTCCTGCATGCCCAGCCGCGTGCATTGTCGTCCTCGCGCAGCCCGATCCAGCTGGGCGCCGAGCTGTACGGCGACGCCAGCCCGAGCAGCGACGTCGAAGTGATCAGCCTGATGCTGGCCATGCTGCAACTGGCCGATGTGCCGGACGTGCACATGGACCTCGGCCATGTCGGCATCTACCGTGGTCTGGCGCGCGCCGCCGGTCTGTCCGGTGAAGTCGAGCAGCAGTTGTTCGATGCCCTGCAGCGCAAGGCCATCGATGAAGTGATTACCCTGACCGAAGGTCTCCCGGCCGATCTGTCGGGGATGCTGCGTGCCTTGGTTGATCTGTGCGGCGGCCGTGAAGTATTGAGCGCTGCCCGCGAGCGTCTGGCCAATGCCCCGGCGCCGGTGCTGGCGGCGCTGGAAGATCTGCTGGCGATCGCCGAACGTCTTTCCGTGCGCTTCCCGCAGCTGCCGCTGTATTTCGACCTCGGCGAGTTGCGCGGCTACCACTACCACACCGGTGTGGTGTTCGCGGTGTTCGTGCCGGGCGTTGGCCAGTCCATCGCTCAGGGCGGTCGTTACGATGACATCGGCGCTGACTTCGGCCGCGCCCGTCCGGCGACCGGTTTCTCTACCGATTTGAAAACCCTGGTGACCCTGGGGCGTGCTGAGATCGAGCTACCGTCTGGCGGTATCTGGATGCCTGACAGTACGGATGCGGCACTCTGGCAGCAGGTTTGCCAGTTGCGCAGTGAGGGTCAGCGTGTCGTTCAGGCCTTGCCTGGACAACCTTTGGCCGCCGCCCGTGATGCGGACTGCGACCGGCAATTGATTCAGCAGAACGGGCTTTGGCAAGTATCGCCACTGGCTTCTTGAGTTTTCCTGCCGGCCATCGCCGGCACCAAGTTTGCGCGAATGAGGACAAGTGTTATGGGTAAGAATGTCGTAGTCCTGGGCACCCAGTGGGGTGATGAGGGCAAAGGCAAGATCGTTGATCTGCTGACCGAACATGCTGCCGCCGTAGTGCGCTACCAGGGTGGCCACAACGCGGGTCACACGCTGGTGATCGACGGCGAGAAAACCGTCTTGCACCTGATTCCGTCGGGCGTGCTGCGCGAAGGCGTGCAATGCCTGATCGGCAACGGCGTGGTGGTTGCACCTGACGCCCTGCTGCGCGAGATCACCAAGCTGGAAGAGAAAGGCGTACCGGTGCGCGAGCGCTTGCGTATCAGCCCGTCCTGCCCGCTGATCCTGTCCTTCCACGTCGCGCTGGACCAGGCCCGTGAAAAGGCCCGTGGCGAGCTGAAGATCGGTACTACCGGTCGCGGCATCGGCCCGGCGTACGAAGATAAAGTTGCCCGTCGTGGCCTGCGTGTCGGCGACTTGCTGAACATGCCACGCTTCGAAGACAAGCTGCGTGAACTGGTGGATTACCACAACTTCATGCTGGTCGGTTACTACAAAGAGCCAGCCATCGAATTCGAAAAGACCCTGGCCGAGTGCAAGGAATACGCTGAGCTGCTCAAGCCGCTGATGCTCGACGTGACTGCCGAGCTGCACGACCTGCGTCGTGCCGGCAAGGACATCATGTTCGAAGGCGCGCAAGGTTCGTTGCTCGACATCGACCACGGCACCTACCCGTACGTGACCAGCTCCAACACCACTGCGGGTGGCGTGGCGACCGGTTCGGGCGTTGGTCCGATGTTCCTCGACTACATCCTGGGCATCACCAAGGCTTACACCACTCGCGTCGGTTCCGGTCCGTTCCCGACCGAGCTGTTTGACGAAGTCGGTGCACACCTGGCCAAGCAGGGTCACGAGTTCGGCGCTACCACCGGCCGTGCCCGTCGCTGCGGCTGGTTTGACGCCGTCATCCTGCGTCGCGCTATCGATGTGAACAGCATCTCGGGCATCTGCCTGACCAAGCTGGACGTACTCGACGGTCTGGAAACCATCAACATCTGCGTCGGCTACAAAGACGCGCAAGGCAATGCTGTTGCCCCGACCGATGCTGACAGCTACGTAGGCCTGCAGCCTGTGTACGAAGAAGTGCCAGGCTGGAGCGAATCGACCGTGGGTGCAAAAACCCTGGAAGAGCTGCCGGCCAATGCTCGTGCCTACATCAAACGCGTTGAAGAGTTGATCGGCGCGCCGATCGACATTATTTCGACGGGCCCGGACCGCAACGAAACCATCGTTCTGCGTCATCCGTTTGCTTGATAAGTCGTTGATGTAAAAAACAAAGGCTCCTTAATCGGGGCCTTTGTCGTTTATGCCTGTTGGACGGCATGACCTTTGCTGTGAATCTGTCTACAAGAGTGCCATCAAATTAATGGCGTCAGAAGTAGAGGGATTTAAAGTGTCAGCCGTTCTCTCACTGTTACAAAGCCGTTTGTTGCGGCCAGTGTTCGTTACCCTTGGTATCGCCCTTTTGGTGCAGGTGTTGGTGGCGGTTGCCCTGACGCGGAGCACGGTGACCGCGCTGGAAGCCGATCTGGCCGTGCGCCTGGGTGCCGACAGCCAGAAGCTCTCCGGTGAGCTGGAGCAGGCCGGGCGTGAAGTCACTTCAAGTCTTGATGCGTTATCGGCCAGCACTCGTCAGCGCCTGACGGTCGGCCTGTCCGCGCGTCTGAAAGAAGAGCAGGCGCAGCTGCGAGCGACGCTGGAAAAGGATCTGAAGGATTCGGCCAACGACATGGCGCAGTTGCTTGCATCCGTAGCGCCGCGTGCCATGTGGGACAGCGACGTGCCGACGCTCTCGGAGTTCGCTCGTCGCGCCCAGCGCAATCCCAACGTGTTGTTCGTGGTGTATGACGACGCCACCGGCCAGCATCTGACCCGTTATCTCAATCGTGAAAACCCGATCAACAAGGCCTTGCTGGAAAAAGGTCAGGGTGAGCGTGCGCTGGATAAAGTGCTGGATGCGGCGAAGAACGATCCCTCAGTCTATTACCTCGAAGCCTCGATCAATCCCAATGGCGTGGAGATCGGCAAAGTGCTGATGGGCGTTTCCACAGCCTCGGTGGAAACCGATCTGGCCGAGCTCGACAAGCGCTTCCTGGCGCTGATTGCCAGCAGCGATCAACTGGTCGGCGACAGCCTCAAAGGCGCAGCGGCGGACAGCGCCAAAGCGATGCAGGCGCGCCTGCAATCGGCGCAAGCCACCGCTGGTGAAATGAAAGCCAACACCGCACAAACCGTTCAGGAAGCTGCCGCCACTCTTCGCTGGCGCATTGGCCTTGGCCTGGCGCTGGTCGGTTGCGGCGTGCTGCTGTTGCTGGCCGTGGTGCTCGGTCATCGCGTGGTCAATCGCCTGAAAATGCTCAATGCGGCGATGGACGATCTGGCGGCGGGCGAGGGCGACCTGACCAAGCGTGTGCAGATCAACAGCAAGGATGAAATCGGCGACATGGCGTCGGCGGTCAATCGCTTCGTCGACAAGCTGCAGCCGATCGTGCGCGAGGCGGGCGATGTCGCGCAGCGCACTGGCGTGGAAATTGGCGCGATGACTTTGCGCAACGCTGGCGCCGATGCGGCTGCCGGAATGCAGCGCGATGAAGTTGCAGAAAGCCTGCGCGCGCTGTCGCAAATGGCAGACGAGGCGCAGTCGGAAAGTCAGGCAATGCAGGCGGCGCTCAAGCAGGTTGTCGATATTCGTCAGGCCACCGATGAGAACACCCGGACTTCGGCGAAGGTTGGCAGCCTGATCGAAGCGCTGGCCGGGCAGGTCGATACCGGGGCGAAGGTTATCGAGCGACTGGCGCAGCAGAGCGAGCAGATTGAGGTGGTGCTGACGGTGATTCACGGCATCGCCGAACAGACCAACCTGCTGGCGTTGAACGCTGCGATCGAGGCGGCGCGGGCCGGTGAAACCGGGCGTGGGTTTGCCGTGGTGGCGGATGAAGTGCGGGCACTGGCGAGCAAAACGCAGAGCTCGACGGGCGATATTCAAGCGCACATCGTCGCTCTGCAGCAGGGCGCACGTGAGGCAGTCGAGGCGATTGGCCAGGCCGGACGGCAGGCCAGCGAAGGTTTGCTGGTCTTGCGCGACAGTGCGCGCTTGCAGCAATCGGTGCAGGCTTCGGTCGAGCAGGTGCATGCGGCGATAGGTCTGGCGACGCAAGCAGCAGCGCATCAGGCGCAGGGTGCACAGGCAGTGCGTGGGCGCGTCGAAACGATTCATGCACAGGCCGAGAAAGCGGCTCAGGCAGTGGTGGAAACCACGGCCAGTGGCAAGGTGCTGGATGGTCTGGCGGCGCAGTTGAAGGCTAGCCTGGGGCAGTTTCGCGCTTGATGTTATCCGGGCTGGCATCTTCGCGAGCAGGCTCGCTCCCACAGGGAAACTCAATCCATTGTGGGAGCGAGCCTGCTCGCGAAAGCGGTATCAGCGGCTCAGATACATCCGCGTCGTCAGCAGATAAACCGGCAGCCCGGACACCACGATCAACAACGCCGCATAAGGCGCCGCCGCCGCAAACTCGACATTCGCTGTATGCGCCCAGACCTCGGTCGCCAGCGTATTCAGTCCGGTTGGGCTGAGCAGCAACGTCGCCGTCAATTCCTTCATCGCATCGAGAAACACCAGCGCAAACGCCGCGCCCAGTGCCGGGAAAATGATCGGTAATGTCACCCGGCAAAACGCCGTGAACGACGATGCGCCCAAGGTCCGCGCCGCTTCTTCCAGCTGTGGCGCAGCCTTGTTCAGTGCCGTACGAATCGGCGCCTGCGCCAGTGGCAGAAACAGCAGCGCATAGGCGATCAGCAGCAAGCCCGACGTCTGATACAGCACCGGTACGTAATGCAGGGCGAAATACACCAGCGTCAACGCAATCACCAGGCCCGGCAGCGCGTGCAGCAGATAAGGCAGGCGTTCGGCCCAGATTGCCAATTGGCCTTTATAGCGCACCACCAGCAGCCCGACCGGCACTGCCAGCGCCAGGCACAACGCCGCGCCGCCCAACGACAATGCCAGCGATGACAGCAGCGCCTCAGTGATCGCTGCTACCGGGAATGCCGCCGACGAACCGACCGCCAGCCAGTAGGCCAACATGCCCAGCGGAACGCCGCTGCCGATAATCGCCAGCAACAGGCAATACAACTGACCTGCCGCAGCCCATGGCCCAAGCTTTACTTGCTCAGCCTGTCGCGCTGCACCTTGGCCGGTGCGCACATGCCGGCCCTTGCCGCGCACCCGCAGTTCCAGCCACAACAGCAGCAGGCACAGCGCCAGCAACACCGCCGAAAGCATCGCTGCGTTGGCGTTACTGAATTCCAGTTCGAATTGCTGGTAGATCGCCGTGGTAAAGGTCTGCAAACCGATGATCGACAGCGCGCCGAATTCCACCAGCATGTGCAGGGCAATCAGCAGCGAGCCGGCCAACAGCGATGGCCACAACAGCGGCAGGGTGACGCGGAAAAACACGCCCCAGCGATTCTGTCCCAATGTGCGGGCGGATTCTTCGAGAGAGGGATCGAGATTGCGCAGGGTCGCCGCGACTGGCAGGAAGATCAGCGGATACTTCGACAGGCTCATCACCAGAATCGCTCCGCCGAGGCCTTCGAACTGCGCACTCAGCGACACCCAGGTGAAGCTGCTGACAAACGCCGGCACCGCAAACGGCAGGCACAGGATCACGCCCCACAGGCGTCGACCCGGCAGATTGCTGCGTTCCAGTAGCCATGCCAGCGACAGGCCGATCACGGCGCAGGTGATCGTCACGCCGACCATCAGTGCCAAGGTGTTGCGCAACAGGCCAAACACATACGGGCGCCACAGCAAATGCAGCGCCTCGGCCCAGCCGGCCTGCCAGGCTTTCACCCCGACGTAGGCCAGTGGCAACAGGCTCAGTAACACCAGTAGCAATACCGGCAGCACCAGCCAGATCGACGGCCGTTTGCGTCTTGGTACGTAACCCCCGCGCGCGGCGGGGGCCGATAACGATGCTGCCATCAGTTCAGGCCAACTTCGCGTTCCAGTTCCAGCGCTTCTTCAGCGTTGCCCAGGTCCGCCGGGGTAACGTTCGGCGCTTCCAGTTCGCTGAACGGCTTGAGACCGCGATCCGATTCCATGCCTTTGTGCAGCGGGTATTCGGCGGTGGTCTGAGTGATCACGCGCTGACCTTCTTCGCTGGCCATGAAGGCGAGGAATTGCTGGGCTTCTTTTGGATGTTTGCTGGATTTCAGCACGGCAGCACTGGACACGGTGATCAAGCCGCCAGCGTCGCCGCCGGTGAAGTAATGCAATTTGGAATCGAGCTTGCCTTTCTCGCGTTGCAGGGCGAACCAGTAGTAGTTGTTCACCAGTACGGTGGCGACTTCACCGTTTTCCACCGCTTTGAGCGCGACCATGTTGTTGCTGTAGGTCTTGCCGAATGCGCGCAGGCCGGTCAGCCATTCTTCGGCGGCGTCACGACCGTGCAGCTTGATGATCGCTACGGCCTGCTCCTGGAAGGCGCCGCTGGTCGGAACGAAGCCGACCTTGCCCTGCCACTGCGGCTCGGAAAATTCCATCACCGATTTCGGCAGGTCTTTTTCATCGATCAGTTTCGGATTAAACGCGACCACGCGTACGCGGGCGGTAACGCCGATCCAGGTGCCATTGGCGGCGACGTATTTTTCCGGCAGAACTGCCAGCGTGGCGTCATCGGCCTGGGCCAGCAGACCCTGTTCGCCGAGGTTATTCAGCGGCGGCGACTCTTCGGTGTAGATCACATCGGCGGGGGAGCGGTCGCCTTCTTCGATGATCTGGCTGGCGAGCTGGTTGCTGCTGCCTTTGCGCACGTTGACGTGGATGCCGGTCTTGGCTTCGAAAGCCTTGGCAATCGCGTCGCCGACTTCCTTGTGCTGGCCGTTGTAGAGAGTCAGGGAAACCGCATCGGCAGCCTGGGAGAGGGGAGTGGCGAGTGCCAGGCCGAGGAGGGTGAAGGTCAGGCCTCGGCGCAGGGTATTTCGAAACGTCATTCGCAGGGTTCCTCACTGTCGCATTGCAAAAACTTGCAACAATGATAAACGATATTGTTTCTCAAGTGCGCCTTGTGGGGCGACTGGCGATCCTGTAGGGATGGCGAAATTCAGGAAGCCAGAAACGCAAAAACCCGCTTTCGCGGGTTTTTTTGAAATCCAAGGCGTGAACCTTGAATTTGAATTGGTGCCCAGAAGAAGACTCGAACTTCCACGACCGTAAGGTCACCAGCACCTGAAGCTGGCGTGTCTACCAATTTCACCATCTGGGCAATCATCGCAAGCGTTGCCGCTGTTGATGTGGCGCACTATACGGAGGCCTTTTTGATCTGTAAACCCCTGATTTGGTTTTAATAAATCAGTGTGAACAAAAGCTTTCCCGCAAATGCAAAAAACCCGCTTTCGCGGGTTTTGTGTGAGTCTTGAAACTGATCTAGTCTCAAACTCGAAATTGGTGCCCAGGAGAAGACTCGAACTTCCACGACCGTAAGGTCACCAGCACCTGAAGCTGGCGTGTCTACCAATTTCACCACCTGGGCATCATCGAAAGCGCTTGTGCGTCGTCGATGGCGCGCACTATACGGAGCGCCTTTTTAACTGTAAACCCCTGCTGCAGAAAAAACTGAATTTTTTTACCAGCGGCGTTCAAAACCCTATCAGAGCGTCGATACAGGGCCATGCAAAGCCTTATAGAAGCGGAAATTTCCCGTTTCCCGGCGCCTATGCCAAACTAACCCGCATATAGACAAGGTGAAAACTCTCTAATGGCCGATTGGCAGTCCCTCGATCCCGAGGCCGCTCGTGAAGCGGAAAAATACGAAAACCCTATTCCCAGCCGCGAACTGATCCTGGCGCACCTCGCCGATCGGGGTTCGCCTGCTGCCCGCGAGCAACTGGTCGAAGAGTTTGGTCTGACCACCGAAGACCAGATCGAGGCCCTGCGCCGCCGCTTGCGCGCCATGGAGCGCGACGCTCAACTGATCTACACCCGCCGTGGCACTTACGCGCCGGTGGACAAGCTCGACCTGATCCTCGGCCGCATCAGCGGTCACCGTGACGGTTTCGGCTTCCTGGTGCCGGACGACGGCAGCGACGACCTGTTCATGAGCCCGGCGCAAATGCGTCTGGTGTTCGACGGTGACCGCGCGCTGGCCAGGGTTTCCGGGCTCGACCGTCGTGGTCGCCGTGAAGGCGTGATCGTCGAAGTGGTTTCCCGCGCTCACGAAACCATCGTCGGCCGCTACTTCGAAGAAGGCGGCATCGGTTTCGTCGTTGCCGACAATCCGAAGATCCAGCAGGAAGTGCTGGTCACCCCGGGCCGCAACGCCAATGCGCAGATCGGTCAGTTCGTCGAGGTGAAAATCACCCACTGGCCAACGCCGCGTTTCCAGCCGCAAGGCGATGTGGTCGAAGTGGTCGGCAACTATATGGCGCCGGGCATGGAAATCGACGTTGCTCTGCGCACGTACGATATTCCGCACGTCTGGCCTGAGGCGGTTGTGAAAGAAGCCGCCAAGCTCAAGCCGGAAGTCGAAGAAAAAGACAAAGAAAAGCGCATCGACCTGCGTCATCTGCCGTTCGTCACCATCGACGGCGAAGACGCCCGCGACTTCGACGATGCGGTCTACTGCGAAGCCAAACCGGGCAAGCTGCGTCTGTTCTCCGGTGGCTGGAAGTTGTACGTGGCGATTGCCGACGTTTCCAGTTACGTGAAGATCGGCTCGGCGCTGGACAACGAAGCTCAGGTTCGCGGCAACTCGGTGTACTTCCCCGAGCGCGTGATTCCGATGCTGCCCGAGCAACTGTCCAACGGCCTGTGCTCGCTGAACCCGCAAGTCGATCGTCTGGCCATGGTTTGCGAGATGACCATCTCCAAGTCCGGCGAAATGACCGACTACTGCTTCTATGAAGCGGTGATCCATTCCCACGCCCGTCTGACCTACAACAAGGTCAGCGCGATGCTGGAAACGCCGAAGGCTACCGAAGCGCGCAAATTGCGTGGCGAGTACACCGACGTCGTCCCGCACCTCAAGCAGCTCTACGCGTTGTACAAGGTATTGCTGGCCGCCCGTCACGTGCGTGGCGCGATCGATTTCGAAACCCAGGAAACCCGGATCATCTTCGGCTCCGAGCGCAAGATCGCGGAAATCCGTCCGACCGTGCGCAACGATGCGCACAAGCTGATCGAGGAGTGCATGCTGGCCGCCAACGTGGCCACTGCCGAATTCCTCAAGAAGCACGAAATCCCTGCGCTGTATCGCGTTCACGCCGGTCCGCCGCCAGAGCGTCTGGAAAAGCTGCGCGCGTTCCTTGGTGAGCTCGGCCTGTCCCTGCACAAGGGCAAGGACGGTCCGTCGCCGAAGGATTATCAGGCTTTGCTCGCGAGCATCAAGGATCGTCCGGATTTCCACCTGATCCAGACTGTGATGCTGCGTTCGTTGAGTCAGGCGGTGTACAGCGCTGAAAACGACGGCCACTTCGGCCTGAATTACGAAGCCTATACCCACTTCACTTCGCCGATCCGTCGTTATCCGGACCTGCTCACGCACCGCGCGATCCGCAGCGTGATCCATTCGAAACAGGACACCCCGCACGTTCGTCGTGCCGGTGCGATGACCATTCCGAAAGCGCGCATCTATCCGTACGACGAAGCGGCGCTGGAGCAGCTTGGCGAGCAGTGCTCGATGAGCGAGCGTCGTGCCGACGAAGCGACCCGTGACGTGGTGAACTGGCTCAAGTGCGAGTTCATGAAGGATCGCGTGGGCGAATCGTTCCCGGGCGTAATCACCGCTGTTACCGGTTTTGGTCTGTTCGTCGAGCTGACCGATATCTACGTCGAAGGCCTGGTGCATGTCACCGCGCTGCCGGGCGATTACTACCACTTCGATCCTGTGCATCACCGCTTGGCGGGCGAGCGCACCGGTCGCAGTTTCCGTCTTGGCGACACCGTTGAAGTACGCGTCATGCGCGTCGACCTTGATGAGCGCAAGATTGACTTCGAGATGGCCGAGAAAACCATCAGCGCGCCGATCGGTCGCAAGAAACGTGGCGCCGAAACCGCTGCGCCTGCTGCCAAGGCTGCGGAAGAAAAGGCTCCAGCGAAAACCGCCAGCCGTCGTCCGGCCAAGGAAAAGGTTGCCGAAGCCTATCGTCCGAGCGATGCCGTGGCGAAAAACGCCGAGCTGCGCAAAAGCCGTGAATTGAAGAAGGCCTTGCTGGCCGATGCGAAAAACGGTGGTAAAGCGGCGTCCGGGGGAAAGACCGGACGGTCGGCGCCTGACAGGGCGACCGACGGCAAGCCAGCCAAGCCGAGCAAACACCGTAAGGGCCCGCCAAAAGCGGGTTCCGCTCCAGCCAAAAGTGGCGGGGCGCGTAAACCGAAGGCGAAGTCATGAGTCAGTTGGAAAAAATCTACGGCGTTCACGCGGTAGAAGCGTTGCTGCGTCACCACCCCAAGCGCGTCAAGCAGATCTGGCTGGCGGAAAGCCGCAACGATCCGCGCGTGCAGACGCTGGTCGAGCTGGCCAATGAAAACCGTGTTCAGGTCGGCCAGGCCGAGCGTCGCGAAATGGACGCCTGGGTTGAAGGCGTGCATCAGGGCGTTGTCGCTGAAGTCAGCCCGAGTCAGGTCTGGGGCGAGGCGATGCTCGACGAGTTGCTCGATCGCACCGAAGGCGCGCCGCTGTTGCTGGTGCTCGACGGTGTGACCGATCCGCACAACCTCGGCGCCTGCCTGCGTTCGGCCGATGCGGCCGGTGCGCTGGCGGTGATCGTGCCGAAGGACAAGTCGGCCACGCTGACCCCGGTGGTGCGTAAAGTTGCCTGCGGCGCGGCGGAAGTGATCCCGCTGGTGGCCGTGACCAACCTGGCGCGCACGTTGGAAAAACTTCAGCAGCGCGGTTTGTGGGTAGTCGGCACCGCTGGTGAAGCCGAGGTCAGCATCTATGACCAGGACCTGACCGGCCCGACCATTCTGATCATGGGCGCCGAAGGCAAAGGCATGCGTCGCCTGACCCGCGAGCATTGCGACTATCTAGTGAACCTGCCGATGGCCGGCAGCGTCAGCAGCCTCAACGTCTCGGTCGCCACCGGCGTGTGCCTGTTCGAAGCCCAGCGCCAGCGCGGTGCGAAGGCCAAGGCTGCCGCGAAGAAATAAGCTTAACGCAATCAACTGTGGGAGCGAGCCTGCTCGCGAAGAGGGAGTGTCAGTCGACGTCATTGTTGCCTGGCAGGCCGCATTCGCGAGCAGGCTCGCTCCCACATTCGTTTACGGTGTCTGGAAGATCGGTGGTTGTTCAAATATTCACCAATTGCCTTGCGCGCCCGCAGTCCCTTCTCTACAATTGCGCCCCTTGCTGTGACGGCAGGCACGCCAGTGCCCCGCGCCAGCAAGTCCATAAGTGTCATTCACTCCTTGTCTGACCGTTTTTGAGCGGCAGGCTACAACCCGTAAGGAGCATTCATGCGTCATTACGAAATCATCTTTCTGGTCCACCCGGATCAGAGCGAGCAAGTCGGCGGCATGGTTGAGCGTTACACCAAGCTGATCGAAGAAGACGGCGGCAAAATCCACCGTCTGGAAGACTGGGGCCGTCGTCAACTGGCCTACGCAATCAACAATGTTCACAAGGCTCACTACGTGATGCTGAACGTTGAGTGCACTGGCAAGGCCCTGGCCGAGCTGGAAGACAACTTCCGCTACAACGATGCAGTGATCCGTAACCTGGTCATCCGTCGCGACGAAGCCGTTACCGGCCAGTCCGAGATGCTCAAGGCTGAAGAAAACCGCAGTGAGCGCCGTGAGCGTCGCGACCGTCCTGAGCACGAAGGCGCCGAAGGCACCGACAGTGATGACAGCGACAACAGCGATAACGCTGACGAGTAATCCACGGACCTTATTAAGGAGCCTATCAAATGGCACGTTTCTTCCGTCGTCGTAAATTCTGCCGCTTCACCGCTGAAGACGTGAAAGAGATCGATTACAAAGATCTCAACACTCTGAAAGCCTACGTATCCGAGACCGGCAAAATCGTTCCAAGCCGCATCACCGGTACCAAAGCTCGTTATCAGCGTCAGCTGGCCACCGCTATCAAGCGCGCCCGCTTCCTGGCCCTGCTGGCCTACACCGACAGCCACGGCCGCTGAGACCGGGCAGTCGACAAGTAGCAAAGGATTGAATGCATGCGCGCCTTAGCTGAGTTCATCATGCGAGGCCGAATGCAGGCCACTCTCGTGGTGGCCGGATGTGCAACATTGCCGTTGTTGTATTGGTTGGGTGCTGCCGCCGGGAGCCTTGTGCTGCTGCGGCGCGGATTGACGGACGCCCTTGGCGTTCTGTCACTGGGACTGCTGCCGGCCTTGATCTGGTGGCTGTATGCCGACGACCCACGGGCACTTCTGGTGCTGCTGGGGTCTTCGGGGCTTGCGTTGGTTTTGCGCGCAAGCGAATCCTGGGTCCGCACGCTGCTGGTCAGCGTAGTGATCGGAGTGGTGTTTTCAGTGGTGCTCGGGGTCGCGTTTGCGGCCCAGATCGAGATGCTCGCGCAGGCCCTCATAAAGGTCATGCCGGCACTTCTCGGTGAGACCTACAAGCAATTGTCGGTCGATGAGCAAGCGCGTTTCGCGTCCCTGATTGCACCGGTCCTGACCGGACTGATTGCGGCCTTGTTGCAGATCGTCAGCGTGCTGAGCCTGATTGTCGGGCGGCATTGGCAGGCGTTGTTGTACAACCCGGGTGGTTTCGGTCGCGAGTTTCGCGCCATCCGCATCCCGCTGGGGCCGGCGATGTTACTGCTGGCGTTGATGCTTCTGGGCCCGAATCTCGGTGCACAGATGGCCATGTTGACGCCGTTGTGCAGTGTACCGCTGGTGTTCGCCGGGCTGGCCCTGATTCACGGGCTGGTCGGGCAGAAGCGACTGGCCGGTTTCTGGCTGGTGGGGTTGTACGTCACGCTGCTGTTGTTCATGCAGCTGATCTATCCGTTGCTCGTGGTTCTGGCCATTGTCGACAGCCTGATTGATTTTCGCGGTCGTCACGTGTCGAAAGACACCGACAGCGCGAACGGTGAAGGTTAAAAGTTAGAGGATTTTCACATGCAACTGATCCTTCTGGAAAAAATCGCCAACCTGGGCAACCTGGGCGACAAAGTAAACGTTAAGGCCGGTTACGGCCGTAACTACCTGCTGCCTTTCGGCAAGGCTACCGCTGCGACCGCTGCCAACCTGGCTGCGTTCGAAGAGCGTCGCGCCGAGCTGGAAAAAGCCGCCGCAGACCGTAAGGCATCGGCTGAAAGCCGTGCTGCCCAACTGGCTGAGCTGGAAGTGACCATCACTGCCACCGCTGGCGACGAAGGCAAGCTGTTCGGTTCGATCGGTACTCACGACATCGCTGACGCACTGACCGCCTCCGGCGTTGAAGTGCAGAAGAGCGAAGTTCGTCTGCCGAACGGCACCATCCGCAACGTGGGTGAATTCGACGTGGCCGTGCACCTGCACGCCGAAGTTGAAGCCACCGTACGCGTTGTCGTGGTAGCAGCTTAAGCAACATCGATCGGCTGGCGGCTTGTCCGTCAGACGGTTAACATCGGGCACGATCCTGTTTACAGGTCGTGCCCTTTGTCTTTCTGAATTCCCTGCTTTTCATCCAACACTCAAGTGGCCATGAACGATATCTCCGCTCCCGAGCAATACGATCTGCAAACCGCTGCCCTGAAGGTGCCGCCGCATTCCATCGAGGCCGAACAGGCCGTACTCGGTGGTCTGATGCTGGACAACAACGCCTGGGAACGCGTGCTCGATCAAGTCTCCGATGGCGATTTCTATCGACATGACCACCGTCTGATCTTCCGAGCGATCGCCAAACTGGCTGATCAGAACTCGCCGATCGACGTCGTGACCCTTGCCGAACAGCTGGACAAGGAAGGTCAGACGTCGCAAGTCGGCGGCCTCGGCTATCTTGGCGAACTGGCGAAAAACACCCCGTCCGTCGCCAACATCAAGGCCTATGCGCAGATCGTCCGTCAGCGTGCGACGTTGCGCCAACTGATCGGCATCAGTACCGAGATCGCCGACAGCGCCTTCAACCCCGAAGGCCGCACCGCCGAAGAGATCCTCGATGAAGCCGAACGGCAGATCTTCCAGATCGCCGAAGCGCGGCCGAAGACCGGCGGCCCGGTCGGCGTCAATGAGTTGCTGACCAAGGCTATCGACCGGATCGATACCCTGTTCAACACCGCCGACGCCATCACCGGCCTGTCTACGGGTTACACCGACCTCGATGAAAAGACCAGCGGCTTGCAGCCGTCCGACCTGATTATCGTCGCCGGCCGTCCATCGATGGGTAAAACCACCTTCGCGATGAACCTGGTGGAAAACGCCGTGTTGCGCAGCGAAAAGGCTGTCCTGGTTTACTCCCTCGAGATGCCAGGCGAATCGCTGATCATGCGTATGCTGTCTTCGCTCGGCCGAATCGACCAGACCAAGGTGCGTTCCGGCCAGCTCGAAGATGACGACTGGCCGCGCCTGACGTCAGCGGTGAACCTGCTCAACGATCGCAAACTGTTCATCGATGACACCGCCGGTATCAGCCCTTCGGAAATGCGCGCGCGGACCCGGCGTCTGGTGCGTGAGCACGGCGATGTCGGCTTGATCATGATCGACTACCTGCAACTGATGCAGATCCCCGGTTCCAGCGGTGACAACCGCACCAACGAAATTTCCGAGATTTCGCGATCGCTGAAAGCGCTGGCCAAGGAATTCAACTGCCCGGTAGTCGCCCTGTCGCAGCTCAACCGCTCCCTCGAACAACGCCCCAACAAACGCCCGGTCAACTCCGACTTGCGCGAATCCGGAGCGATCGAGCAGGACGCCGACGTGATCATGTTCGTTTATCGCGACGAGGTGTATCACCCGGAAACCGAGCACAAGGGCATTGCCGAAATCATCATCGGCAAACAGCGTAACGGCCCGATCGGGTTTATTCGGCTGGCGTTCATCGGCAAGTACACGCGCTTCGAAAACCTCGCGCCGGGCAGTTACAACTTCGACGACGACGAGTAACAGCAGACCGGATCATCCGGCCTGCTGTCGTGGTCGGTTTCAATCGGCCGAAGCTGCCGTCTCGCTGCTTGCAGTTGTTTCGACTCCGTCACCGGGGCGAATTTCCTCGCGGGTCAGTGCCTGGATCAGCGTCGCTTCGCTGATGGCCAGCTGTGCTGTGACGTCATTGGTTTGCGCCTGATATTCGGTTTCGGTCAGGGCATTTGTCGCAGACTGCGCGTCCAGTGCGGCCTGTTTCTGTTGATAGGGCTGACGTGCGGCGTCGAACCGGGACGAGTATTTGTGCGTGATGAAGTCCTGCCAGAAATCCATCGATACCAGAGCCTGAAACTCATCGGGGGAGTCGTTCAAGGCGATGACCTTTCGGTAGGCCACTTCCAGCATCGGCGATGTGACGCCGGCCATGCCGATAAAGGACAGTGTCTGCGGCTGAAACGGTAACTGCAGCCGATCCTTGAGCCCAAAGCGGTAGGCCATCGTCATCTCGTGCGGGTCGCGCAAGCGCAGCTGATGGATATTGCGCTCCCTCGCTGAAGTTTGCGGATCGTCGACGATTGCCCTGCTCGCAGCGATTTCGGCTGCGGCCAGATCATCGACCTGTCTGAGTCTGAACAGGCTTCTGGACAGGTCCACCAATCGAGCACCATCGCCGTCTTGCCTCGCCTGCATTCGCGCCTTGTGCGTCATGGTCAGTACTTGCATGTCTGTAAACGTGGCAGCGGCAAGGTCAGTGCAGCCAGCCTCGCAGGCGCGATCAAAAACGTCTCTGCGCAGCGCACGTGTCTGCACGCTGTTCTCGCTGATCGCATCGACCACGTCCCAGATCTGTCGGCGGAAATCGGCATGGTGGGCGAGCTTGGAAATGATGTTGAAAAAGCCATCTGAGCCCACCTGTGCTTTGAGCCTGTTCAATTGCTCGGCGCGAATCATCGCCTCGTCTGCCGTCATGCCGACGGTCAACTGCGGATAGACCGAAACAGAGTTCGTTGCCACTGCTTGCGGGTGGGCTGCCGAAAGAGAAGTCGTCAGCAGGTTCAATGGATTGTAGAGCGATGCTGCGGAGCGGTTCAGCCATTCACCGTAGCCGGCCAGGCGTTCTCGTGTGTATGCGCTCAGGGGATTACCGCTTATCTGAGTGCCACTGTTGACCTGAATCGAATGCGTCAGGCGATCCGCTGCCGGTGCGACGACAAAGTCGGGCAGACTCGTGATCCGGTTGTCGTTCAGATGGACCTTGCCCAGCAGGGGCTGATCGAACAGTCCGGTTGGCCAGCTTTCGATGCCCGTATTGGACATGTCGACCTCGCGCATGTCAGTGATCGCACTGAAATCCGGGCTCACGCTCAAGTGCGGGTTGTCGTGAATCCACAAGGCCCTCAGAGTGGTTCTCCCGGCCAGTATCTGCGCGGTCTCGGCGGTGAGTTCCAGTTGATTGCCCTGCAGGAACAACCGCGTCATCCCGTGCATCTCGCCGATGGCCGGAGGGAGATCCCTGAGTCGATTGTTCGCCATGTTCAGCCAGCGCAAATGCCGGAAGCGGGTCAGGAAACCTTCCGGGGATTCGGTGAGATTCATGTTGTTGAGTTTGAGTGAGCCGACATGGCTGAAGTCGCTGCTCAGATCCGGCAGGGTTGGCAGTGTCAAACCGCTCAAATCCAGTTCAAGACCTATCGGCGTGCCGTCGAAGGCGTGTTGCTCGGGCGTTTCACGTCGCCAGCAACTGATGATCCGGTCACGTGCCTCGATGCGCTCATTGCGGGTTTGAGTGTTGGCGTGCAATTGATTGACGCGGATATAGCGCAGACGATTGCTGCCTCCGGAAAAAACCCAGTCATCCAACTGGTTTTTCAGCACGGCGAAATCCTGCTCGAGCGCCAACAGCCTGGTCGCGACAGTGCCCTTGTCATGGCTCCAGATAAAATCCCGGCAGGCCTTGATGTTTTTGCCCGGAAACAGTCTTCGGTAGCGTTGCGCTCGCGAGTTCTCAGTATCGAATACGGCGGGGTGGGCTGGAGTCATCAACTCGGGATGCAGTTCATTGAGTCTTCGCCAGTAGCCATCGAACTTTCTCCAGTAAGGCGAAGGGAAGTCGTTGCCCTCAATCAGCGTGCGGTTGTTGATCCGCGCGACCACGGCCAATTGATCGGCAGGCGGGTTGATATGCGCGTCGGGGACGATGCGCAGTTTATTGTTGCTGAGGTCGACGCCGGTCAAGGTGGTCTTGTCAGCCAGCCCGAGGGGCCACTCGCTGATTCCGGTGTTCCTCAGCTCCAGTGTCTGCAGTCCGGACATCGCGCTGAAATCGGGCGGTATCTGCAGTGGGTTGTCAGAGAGCTTGACGGTAACCAGCTGATGCAATGCACTCAATGCACCAGCGCTGTGCTCATCGAGTTTTATCTGGTTTTCAGTCAGATTGAGGTGGGCGAGCCGGCTCATCCCGCTGATGGCTGCGGGCAATTTTTTCAGGCCGGAGCGGGTGATCGTCAGAATGTCCAGATCAGGCAACCGCGACAGGAACGTGTCGGCAGTGTCGGACCAGACGACGTTATTGAGGATGAGCATTTTCAACCGACTGAAGTCGGCCGTCAGTGACGGTAGCGGTCCGTTCACTGCTGGCAGCATGAGCGACGTCGATTCCTGGAGCCAGCAGTCCTTGATAGTCCGGGCAATGTATTCTGCCCGAAGCTTTTCCTGGCCGGCGGCGCTGGATGCTGCCGACGTGCTGTCGGCGACGTAAGCCTGCAGCTGTGCGTCGAGCACCTTGAACTCCTCGAAACGCCGGCTGATCGTGGCTTCTGCATCATCCCCCAGACCGATCAGGTATTCCCGGGCAGTTTGCGGGGTTCTCTCTGGATGCATCCGCAGCAGCATGGCGACTTCTGGAATGTCGCCATCAATCCGGAATGCAGCCGTGCGTGCGCTGGTAATCAGTGCCGGGTATTGCGCCGTAACCCGCTGCCAATAGACTTCCAGCCGCCGCCAATAACCGCTGGCGAAGGGATTGCCTTCGATCAGGGTGACGCGGTTGATGTTGGCGATGTCGAGCAACTGATCACTCGCCGGATTGATGATCGCCTGCGGAATTTCGCGCAATCGGTTGTTGCGCAGATCGATTGACTCTATCGCTAGCTGATCTCGCAGCCCGGTTGGCCATTCATCCAGCCCGGTGTTGCGCAGACTCACGGTCTTGAGCTGGAGCATGCCGCTGAAGTCCAGGGTCTTGCCCAGCGGGTTGTCCGACAGATCAAGGCTTTCCAGTTGGCTGAGCGAAGCCAGCTCGCCGGCGGTTTGCTCGCTCAGTTCAATGCGGTTCGCTCGCAGGTCCAGTTCCTTCAGGCCGGGCATCTGCGTGAGGTTCGCCGGCGGTGTATCGAGCGCCGAAGCGTTGATTTTCAAGCGCTCAAGGGCTGTGAACCGCTTGAGAAAAGTTTCGGAGCCCGCCGACCATGCCACCGCCTGCAAGTGCAGCGTGCGTACATGGCTGAAATCTGCCGAGAGCGCAGCGATGCCGGCGCCGCCAAGATCCAGCTGCAGCGTTGTTCCCGTCTGCCGTTTCCAGCAACGCTTGATCTCTTGCGCGGCGCGCTCCACCGAGGGATGGGCCGCCCCGCCGGCCAGCGTACTGGTCTTCAGCCACGTCGCGAGTTCCAGCTTCAAGGTCTTGTATTCAGTCTCGACGCGGGTCAAGAAGCCTTGTACATCGTCGCCGTGGGGGCTCAGCAGCGTGCGGATCTGCTCGCTGTCCAGAGAGGGATAAAGTTTTCGCAGTCGCGATTGTGGCGTGCGCAGTCGGTTGAACGCGGTGTTGAGCCGTTCCCGCAGCCCCGGTGAAGCCGGTTGGTCGGGACTGCCACGCTGCATTCCGCCGGCTCCGCCGACTACGATGCCTTGCCAGCCCTGACGGGCATCGAACACCACAGGCTCGGATCTGCCCGGGCGCGTAGCGCTGTAGATGTTGTCGATGTCGGCGGCGACAGGATCTTGCGGGCGAACGATGCGCATCACTTCGGCCAGAGGCGTCGACGCATCGGGATCGTGCAAGACCTGATAGCCGTGATTATCGATCACTGCATAGAGCTTGCCGTCATGGCGGTGCAGCCCGTCGCTGTCGGGTGAGCTGGTGCTGAAGTCGAGCGGCGTGCGAAACGCCTGCAGACGCGCCCCCGATAAAGCGAAGGTGCTTGGTTGCGAAAATTCCAGCGCATGCCATCGACCACTCTCGGGGTCGTGCAGCATCAGCGGTCCGGAGGGGATCGATTCACTGGCCAGCCTGGCGCGCCAGAGGCCGCTCTGCGCATCCTTGCCCACCTGCACGAAGCCACCATCGGTCATTTCCACGTAATGGCGGCCCTTGAATGTTCTCAGGCCTTCAGCGTCGGCATCGGGCAAGCCGATCGTTGCACTGAGCCGGTAATGCTCAGGCGGGTGGCCCACATGAGCGAAGGCGTCATGCATTGAAGCAATCGCCTGCACTGTGACGTTGGGAGCAGGAACGATTGCATCAGGATCGATACCGTCTGTGGGCCTGTTCGCGCGGATTGACGGGCCGCTCAACGTGGTCGGATCCAGGCCGGGGCGCGGGGTCAGGTTGAGGCGTGGCGGGGGCGTATCCATGGATGTGTCCGGTCGAATATGTGAATGACCGGGAAGCGTCACTTTCGACGGCGGTTTGCTTGGCATGTCTTACATTCCTTGTAGTCGTTGCACGGTAGCTTCTTCAGCGGAAGCTGCCGGCCTGTTCGGCGTCATTGCCTTAGGCTGTGTCATCGGGTGAGCGGAGGCGGCGGCCAGGTCGAAGATTTTTTGCGCTGTGCGTCCATCGAGATATTCGCGCCAGACAGGTTGATGCGGCCGCTGCGCCAGTTCTTCCCTGCGCTGCGATTGAATACCCCTGCTGCTTTGTTCAAGGGTTTTCAAATGCGCGCCGCGCACGTTGAAATTCAAGTCCGGGGAATCCTGTCTCGCATAATGGAAATGTGCGTGCCAGAGGGGATCGTGGGTATGTGCATCGGTGACTAGATAAATGTCGAGATATTGCCGGTCCGAACCCTTGCCACGTTTCAATCGGCTCTCGATTTTCCGGGCGTTCACGTGGCCCTTGTCGATCAGGTACAGCAGTCGGTCGACGTTCAGAACATGCTTGTCCTTATAGATTCGCAGGCGGATGTTTTCGCCCTCATTGCGCAGACGTTCACTGGCGTCCTGCAGGCGCCGAATCAGCGCGGCGCTCTCATCATGGGCCAGTTCCGCCCGCTGCAACTGCAATACGGTGTCATCCATTGCCCCGGCGCTGCTTTCGAGCATCTCGACAATGTTGTCCGGATGGTTTCTTTGCCGTTCTTCGTGCAGGGCAGCGCGAACATGCGCGTCGACACGGTCAAGGTGCCGAGTGGCTTCGGCAACCAATGACGGCAAGCTCCTCTGCGGCGTTGTCCGCGGCGAACGCCATTCACCGCGTCCTCGGTCATAGGTCTGTGACGGCTGCCTGGGATTGTGGAGGTCGCGGACCTCAATCACCTCTTCGTTTTGCGCGGTGCGTCGAGACTCGCCGACATTGAGCTTGTAGACGCCGTTTTTCTTTGCCCGAAAGATGAGCTTGGGCGGCGGTTGGAGACCGCTTCTGTCCTGGGCCGGAATGAACTCGAAATCAATGTTCTGCTGGTCGAACGTCAGCACCGGACGGTCAGCCTGATGGAGAAACTGGTTCAAGCGGCCTACCAGCGTCTGCTCGAATATTTCGATTTCCGCAGTGATCTCCCTGCGTGAAGTGGCGTGCTGCTCCCCCGGTGCCAGATCAAGGCGTTCGAACCAGTGGCGGATGGCTGTGCATTCCTGGAACAGGTTATTCAATACGGCAGGGTGGGAAACTTCGGGAACTGCGCCAAGCGCTCCATAAACAAAGGTCACCTGACCAAAGCGGGTGGCCAGTTCCGATGCAAGAGGGGCGTTGCCGGCCGATTGTGGGGTATCCAGCATCAGACTTTTGGTCAGGACCCAGGAGGCAACAACGTTATGGGTGTCCATTGGTGAAAGAACATCCGCGCTGAACTCGTCTGGAGAGACCCGCCATTTGTTCACCAGATTGTCGGCGATTTGCTGGCGCTCTTTCAGATGACTCAGCATCCTGCCCAGAACGTTGACTGTTCGCGGAAGCCGCTCCGGGTCGAGGTCGATCATCGGACCCTCCAGGGCGTGGCGCGTCAAGCCGCATTCGATCAGTTGCTGATAGGCGAGCATCTGTTTTTTTTGCAGCCTGATTATGTTGTTCAGGTAAGCGTCCTGCTTCATGAAGCGCTTGATCGAGGATTTTTGCTCCTCGTAGTATTTCAGCGCCTTTCCAAGGTGTTTCAGTTCTTTGTGGCAGTGAACCTCGCGATCAAGCAGCGCCATTGTTTCGCGTCGAACGGTTTGCGCATGCTCTCCCTGCGCGTTACTCGCCTCCAGCCAGGCGTTTATCAGCTGTTCACGTTTATCCTGATCCTGCTTGATCCGCTTGTTGATACCCTCGAGTGCGACTGTCACCTCCAGATGCAGCCATAAGTCTGAGGGTCGCGCCGCTGCCCCTCTCGGCATTCCGGCTACACCTGTCAAGGAGGTTCCGCGCCAGCCGGATTGAGCATTGAAAGTAATCGCTTCCGACCTGCCGGGACGTGATGCGACGTAAACGTTTGTCGCATCGGCGGCGATCGGATCTTCAGGGCGAACGATGCGCATCACCGCTCTGTGCGGTGTCGAGGCGTCGAGATCATGCAGAACCTGATAGGCGTAGCTCTCGATCTGCACATAGAGTTTGCCGTTGAAGCGCAACAGGCCATCGCCGTCCGGCTCGACCGTGCTGAAATCCAGATCGGTGCGAAACGCCTCCAGCCGGGTCGTGGACAAGGGGTAGGTGGAGGGCGCCGAGGTGTCGATGGGCTGCCAGAGACGGCTGTCGGTATCGAAGCGCAATAGCGGTCCCGACGCGTGCAATTCGCTGGGCAATTTTGCCCGGTAGAAACCGCTGGCCGAGTCCAGACTCACCTGTACGGTGCCACCCTCCGGTACCTGGACATACTGGCGTCCATTGAGCGTCGACATGCCTTCGGCATCGGCCGCCGGCAGCACAACCAGCGAAGTGATCCAGTAATCCTTCAAAGGGCGGTCGTGCACAAAGGCAACAGATTGCGCTACCGCCGCCGTTCTGACCGCCGCCCGCGCAGGCATGGGGATAATGTGGTTGAGCACGTGATCGATCGCTGTTGCGATCGTTGTCGTCGGGCGCGTGGGAATCCTGAGCCCCGACGTGCCATCGAAGGACAGGGGGAAACCAGGCCGGGTTAGCGAATAATCGGGTCGCGGATTATGGATCGAGACGGTAGTGATGCCTCTGATTGGCGGTTTGGGTGACATTGCCTGTCTTCCTTTACGTTGAATGCCCCGTTACTCCCGGGGGAGTGCTGCGGGCGGGCGGCTTCCTTGCCGTTTTGGTGCGTCGTACGCTCAGCGAAAACTCGTGATGTGTCGCGGGCTGGCTGCGCGAGACCAGCTCGCAGAGAAACCGACCACCGTCGTCGGAATTGGTCAAAATTTGTGCTATATTCCGCGCCCGCGAATTTTCACTTCAGCACCGGTCGTCGACATGCAAGCAGCCAAGCCGTTATTTGACTATCCAAAATATTGGGCCGAATGTTTCGGGCCAGCGCCATTCCTGCCGATGAGCAGGGAGGAGATGGATCAGCTCGGCTGGGATTCGTGCGACATCATCATTGTTACCGGTGATGCCTACGTCGATCATCCGTCGTTCGGCATGGCGATCATCGGCCGGCTGCTGGAGTCGCAAGGTTTCCGCGTCGGGATCATCGCGCAGCCGAACTGGCAGTCCAAAGACGACTTCATGAAGCTCGGCGAGCCGAACCTGTTCTTCGGCGTCGCGGCGGGCAACATGGACTCGATGATCAATCGTTACACCGCGGACAAGAAAATCCGTTCCGATGACGCGTACACGCCCGGCGGCATGGCCGGCAAGCGTCCGGATCGCGCCAGCCTGGTCTACAGCCAGCGCTGCAAGGAAGCCTACAAGCATGTGCCGATCGTGCTCGGCGGCATTGAAGCCTCGCTGCGCCGCATCGCCCACTACGACTATTGGCAGGATCGCGTGCGCAACTCGATCCTGATCGACGCCAGCGCCGACATTCTGCTGTACGGCAACGCCGAGCGGGCCATTGTCGAAGTTGCCCAGCGTCTGTCGTGGGGCCACAAGATCGAAGACATCACCGATGTGCGCGGCACCGCGTTCATCCGTCGCGACACGCCGCAGGGCTGGTACGAAGTCGACTCCACGCGCATCGACCGTCCGGGCAAGGTCGACAAGATCATCAACCCGTACGTGAATACCCAGGACACCCAGGCCTGCGCCATCGAGCAGGAAAAAGGCCCGGTCGAAGATCCGCAGGAAGCCAAGGTCGTGCAGATCCTGGCCAGCCCGCGCATGACCCGTGACAAGACCGTGATTCGTCTGCCGTCGATGGAGAAGGTGCGCAACGACCCGGTTCTTTACGCCCACGCCAACCGCGTGTTGCACCTGGAAACCAACCCGGGCAACGCCCGTGCGCTGGTGCAGAAGCATGGCGAGCTCGATGTCTGGTTCAACCCGCCGCCGATTCCGATGACCACCGAAGAAATGGACTACGTGTTCGGCATGCCTTACGCCCGTGTGCCGCACCCGGCGTACGGCAAGGAGAAGATCCCGGCCTACGACATGATCCGTTTCTCGGTGAACATCATGCGTGGCTGCTTTGGTGGCTGCACCTTCTGCTCGATCACCGAGCACGAAGGCCGCATCATCCAGAACCGTTCCGAAGAGTCGATCATTCGCGAAATCGAAGAGATCCGCGACAAGGTGCCGGGTTTCACCGGCGTGATTTCCGACCTCGGCGGCCCGACTGCGAACATGTACCGCATCGCCTGCAAGAGCCCGGAAATCGAATCCGCCTGCCGCAAGCCTTCGTGCGTGTTCCCCGGTATCTGCCCGAACCTGAACACCGACCACTCGTCGCTGATCCAGCTGTATCGCAGCGCCCGCGCCCTGCCGGGTGTGAAGAAGATCCTGATCGCCTCCGGTTTGCGTTACGACCTCGCCGTCGAGTCGCCGGAATACGTCAAGGAGCTGGTGACTCACCATGTCGGCGGTTATCTGAAGATCGCCCCGGAGCACACCGAGGAAGGTCCGCTCAACCAGATGATGAAGCCGGGCATCGGCAGCTATGACAAGTTCAAGCGCATGTTCGAGAAGTACACCAAGGAAGCGGGCAAGGAGCAGTACCTGATTCCGTACTTCATCGCTGCCCACCCGGGCACCACCGACGAAGACATGATGAACCTTGCTTTGTGGCTCAAGGGCAATGGCTTCCGCGCCGATCAGGTGCAGGCGTTCTACCCGTCGCCGATGGCCACCGCCACGGCGATGTACCACTCGGGCAAGAACCCGCTGCGCAAGGTGACGTACAAGAGCGACGGCGTGACCATCGTCAAGAGCGAAGATCAGCGTCGTCTGCACAAGGCGTTCTTGCGTTATCACGACCCGAAAGGCTGGCCGATGCTGCGTGAAGCGCTGATCCGCATGGGCCGCGCCGATCTGATCGGCCCGGGCAAGGATCAACTGATTCCGGCGCATCAGCCGGCCACCGACAGCTACCAGAGCGCCCGCCGCAAGAACTCGACTCCGGCCGGCAGCCACAAGGTCGCCAAAGAGAAGACCACCAAGATTCTCACTCAGCACACCGGTCTGCCGCCGCGTGCCAGTGATGGCGGTAATCCGTGGGACAAGCGTGAACAGGCCAAGGCTGCGGCATTCGCCCGCAACCAGCAGGCGGCCAAGGAGCGCAAGGATGCGGCCAAAGGCAAAGGGCCGAAGCCGACACGCAAGCCGGTCGTGCCGCGCTAAACACTGCTTGAGCTGAACAGAACGCCAACCTTCGGGTTGGCGTTTTGCTGATCGTTCCCACGCTCCGCGTGGGAATGCCTCTCGGGACGCTCCGCGTTCCAGCCGTTACTCGCAGTATTGTCGAACATGGTTGTGACGCGGAGCGTCACGGGCTGCATTCCCACGCAGAGCGTGGGAATGATCAAGTTGTTGCCGCTGGCCTCTTCGCGAGCAGGCTCGCTCCCACGGGGGAACGCATTCCAAATGTGGGAGCGAGCCTGCTCGCGAAAGCGTCCGATCAAACACCGCAAGAATCAGCGTCCGCAACATTTGCGTGCAACTGAGTCCAAGCATTTCCTCGCATCGCCCGGTTTTGGTGCTGTACTGCCTTGAGCATTTCGCGAAAGCGCGCAAGCCTGTGCATGGCATAAGTCTTGCGCGCTTTCCCATACGCCCAAGGCTCGCAGGAGGCACGCCGTGTCGATTCATGTCGCATTGCATCACGTCACGCATTATCGCTACGACCGCGCTGTCGAACTCGGCCCGCAGATCGTCCGCCTGCGCCCGGCGCCCCACAGCCGCACGCGAATTCTTTCCTATGCGCTGAAAGTCTCGCCCGAGCAGCATTTCATCAACTGGCAGCAGGACCCCCAGGGCAATTACTTGGCACGTCTGGTGTTCCCCGAAAAAACCGCAGAGCTGCGCATCGAAGTCGATCTGGTCGCGGAAATGGCGGTGTTCAATCCGTTCGACTTCTTCCTCGAACCGTACGCCGAGAGAATTCCGTTCAGCTACGCCGCCGATGAACGCAAGGAGCTGGCGCCGTACCTCGAAACCCTGCCGCTGACGCCAACGTTCAAGGCTTACCTGGACAGCATCGACCGCACGCCGCTGCCTGCGGTGGATTTTCTGGTGGCGCTCAACCAGCGCCTCAGCGAAGACATCGGCTACCTGATCCGCATGGAGCCCGGCGTGCAGACTCCTGAGCACACACTGCAACACGCCTCCGGTTCCTGCCGTGATTCGGCATGGTTGCTGGTGCAGCTGTTGCGCAATCTCGGTCTGGCGGCACGGTTTGTTTCCGGTTACCTGATTCAACTGACCGCCGACGTGAAAAGCCTCGACGGCCCGTCCGGCACTGAAGTCGACTTCACCGACCTGCATGCCTGGTGCGAGGTGTATTTGCCGGGTGCCGGCTGGATTGGCCTTGATGCGACGTCCGGGTTGTTCGCCGGGGAAGGGCATATTCCGTTGGCCTGCAGTCCCGATCCGTCCTCGGCGGCGCCGATCAGTGGTCTGGTCGAACCTTGCGAGACACAGTTCAGCCATGAAATGTCGGTCGAGCGAATCTGGGAAGCGCCGCGCGTCACCAAGCCTTACACCGATGAACAGTGGCGGGCGATCCAGGCACTGGGCCGGCAGATCGATGCCGATCTGCTCGAAGGCGATGTGCGCCTGACCATGGGCGGCGAACCGACCTTCGTCTCCATCGACGACCCGGACGGCGCCGAATGGAACACCGCCGCACTGGGGCCGGACAAGCGCCGGCTGTCCGCCGAACTGTTTCAACGCCTACGCAAGCAATACGCGCCGCAGGGGCTGGTGCATTTCGGTCAGGGCAAGTGGTATCCCGGCGAGCAATTGCCGCGCTGGTCGCTCAATTGTTACTGGCGCCGCGACGGTCAGCCGATCTGGCACAACGACGCATTGATCGCCGACGAACAGCAGGACTATGGCGCCGACGGCGAACTGGCCGGACGCTTTCTCGCCAGCGTCGCCGAGCGCCTGAAGTTGCCTGCGCGCTTCGTCTTCCCGGCTTACGAGGATCATCTCTATTACCTCTGGCGCGAGGGCGCGTTACCCGGCAACGTCAGCGCCGAAGATTCGCGTCTGGAAGAGCCATTGGAGCGCGCGCGGTTGCGCAAGGTCTTCAGTCAGGGCCTGAACAAGGTGATCGGCCAGGTGCTGCCACTGGCGCGCACGGCCAAGGGCGATCAATGGCAGAGCGGGCGCTGGTATCTGCGCGATGAGCACTGTCGCTTGGTGCCGGGGGATTCGCCGCTGGGTTACCGCTTGCCGCTGGCCTCGCAGCCGTGGGTGAAAGCGGCGGAATATCCGTTCATCCATCCCAACGATCCGAATCAGGACTTCGCTGAACTGCCGGATCCGGCGCAGCTCGGTGTGCACGGCGAACCTGCTGCGCTGGATGAGCGGGTGCCGAAAATCGATGAGTCCGCCGACTGGCTGACCCGTACCGCATTCTGCGCCGAGGCCCGCGAAGGCCGGCTGTATCTGTTCATGCCGCCGCTGGAGCGGGTCGAGGATTATCTGGAACTGGTCTCGGCCATTGAGGCCACTGCCGAAGAATTGCATTGCCCGGTGCTGCTGGAAGGCTATGAACCACCAAGTGATCCGCGCCTGAGCAACTTCCGTGTCACTCCGGACCCGGGCGTGATCGAGGTCAACGTGCAGCCATCGGCAAGCTGGGACGAGTTGGTCGAGCGCACCGAGTTTCTCTATGAACAGGCACGGCAAACCCGCCTGACCACCGAAAAGTTCATGATCGACGGGCGCCACACCGGTACCGGCGGCGGCAATCATTTCGTCCTCGGCGGCGCGACACCAGCGGACTCACCGTTTCTGCGGCGGCCGGATCTGCTGCGCAGCCTGATCAGTTACTGGCACAACCATCCTTCGCTGTCGTACCTGTTTTCCGGGCTGTTCATTGGTCCGACGTCCCAGGCTCCACGGGTTGATGAGGCGCGCAATGACGCCTTGTACGAACTGGAAATCGCCTTTGCGCAAATGCCGGAACCGGGCGAGGAATGTGCACCGTGGCTGGTCGATCGACTGCTGCGCAATTTGCTGATCGACGTCACCGGCAATACCCATCGCGCCGAATTCTGCATCGACAAACTGTATTCACCGGACGGCGCCACCGGGCGTCTTGGCTTGCTGGAACTGCGCGCTTTTGAAATGCCGCCCCATGCGCGCATGAGTCTGGCTCAGCAGTTGTTGCTGCGGGCGCTGGTCGCGCGGTTCTGGCGCGAGCCTTACGCGCCGGCGAAACTGGCGCGCTGGGGCACCGAGCTGCACGACCGCTTTCTGCTGCCGCACTTTATCGAAGAGGATTTCGCCGACGTTATCGTCGAACTCAACAACGCTGGCTACCCGTTGCGCGCCGAGTGGTTCGCGGCGCATCTGGAATTTCGTTTTCCCAAGGTCGGCGACTACGCCGTCAATGGCATCGAGCTGGAGCTGCGTCAGGCGCTTGAACCCTGGCATGTGCTGGGCGAGGAGGGCTCGGCGGGCGGCACGGTGCGCTACGTCGATTCATCGCTGGAGCGCTTGCAGGTCAAGCTCAACGGCCTGCCGCCACAGCGCTATCTGCTGACCTGTAATGGCGTCGCGGTGCCGTTGCACCCGACCGGACGAGTAGGCGAGTTTGTCGCCGGGGTGCGCTTTCGGGCCTGGCAACCAGCCAACTGTCTGCATCCGACCATAGCGGTGCACGCACCATTGGTATTCGACCTGCTCGATACCTGGATGGGGCGTTCGCTGGGCGGTTGCCAGTATCACGTGGCCCATCCCGGCGGGCGCAATTACGAAACCTTGCCGGTCAATGCTAATGAAGCGGAGAGCCGGCGCATGGCGCGGTTTTTCCGCCTCGGACACACGCCGGGGAAACTTCCCGTACCCAAAGTAGAAATCAATGACGAGCTACCGATGACCATCGATCTGCGCCGTTTCTAGAGCCTACGCAACACGCGGATTTTTCGTATATCCGCGTGTCATGTGCCTGCGTTAGTCTGACCGTTCCCTGCTGTCTGCCGAGCTTTCCATGCCTGACCTGCTAGACCGCTACCCGCTGACCGCGGGCACCTATCACGAACTGCTCGACGGCAGCGGCGCGGTGCGCTCGCATTGGCAGCGCCTGTTCGATCAGTTGCAGCGCAGCAGTCCGGCGCAACTGGTGCAGCGCCAAGCCTTGCTGGCGCGGCAGATTCAGGAAAACGGCGTCACCTACAACGTCTATGCCGATCCCAAGGGCGCTGACCGGCCGTGGGAGCTGGATCTGCTGCCCCATGTGATCGCGGCAGATGAATGGCAGCAATTGTCCGCCGGCATCGCTCAGCGTGCGCGCTTGCTCAATGCAGTGCTGGCGGATCTGTACGGTCCGCAGCGGTTGATCAGCGAAGGCCTGCTGCCCGCCGAGCTGGTATTCGGACACAACAATTTTCTCTGGCCCTGTCAGGGCATTGCCCCGCCCGAATCAGCCTTTTTGCATTTGTATGCCGTGGATCTGGCGCGCACACCGGATGGTCGCTGGTGGGTCACTGCCGATCGCACCCAGGCGCCTTCCGGGGCCGGCTATGCGCTGGAAAACCGCACCATCGTCTCCCGCGCCTTTCCCGATTTGTACCGGGATCTTAAGGTCCAGCATCTGGCCGGTTTCTTCCGCACCTTGCAGGAAACTTTGGCCCGTCAGGCACCGGAGGGCGATGACGCACCGCTGGTGGTGCTGCTGACACCGGGGCGGTTCAATGAAAGTTATTTCGAACATCTGTATCTGGCGCGCCAGCTCGGCTATCCGCTGGTCGAGGGCGGCGATCTGACGGTGCGCAATGCCACCGTTTACTTGAAAACCCTCAGTGGCCTGCGCCGGGTGCACGCGATCATGCGCCGCCTCGACGATGATTTCTGCGACCCGCTGGAACTGCGTACCGACTCGGCGCTTGGCGTCCCCGGTCTGCTTGAGGCGGTGCGGCAGGGGCGGGTGCTGGTGGCCAATGCGCTCGGCAGCGGCATGCTGGAATCGCCGGGCCTGCTGGGGTTTCTGCCGAAGATCAATCAGTTCCTGTTCGGCGAAGAACTGATCCTGCCGTCGATCGCCACCTGGTGGTGCGGTGAGGCGCCGGTGCTGGCGCAGGCGCTGGAAAAACTCCCGGAGCTGTTGATCAAACCGGCGTTCCCGTCGCAGAGCTTCGCGCCTGTTTTCGGCCGTGATTTGAGTGAAAGCCAGCGCCTGGAACTGGCGCAGCGTATGCAGGCGCGGCCTTATGCCTACGTCGCGCAAGAACTCGCGCAACTGTCGCAGGCGCCGGTGTGGCAAGCCGAAGACGGTCATCTGCAACCCCGCGCGATCGGCATGCGCATGTATGCGGTGGCCAGCCACGATGGCTACCGCGTATTGCCGGGTGGTCTGACCCGAGTGGCGGCCGACGCCGATGCCGAGGTGGTGTCGATGCAGCGCGGCGGGGCGAGCAAGGACACTTGGGTGCTCAGCGACCGTGCACCGAGCGGCGAGCAGTGGAAGGCGCAGCGCAATGTCGGCGTGCACGATCTGGTGCGGCGCGATCCGTACCTGCCGTCGCGGGTGGTGGAGAATCTGTTCTGGTTCGGCCGCTACTGCGAGCGCTGTGACGACAGCGCGCGGCTGCTGCGCATCATGCTCACGCGTTACGTCGATGGCGATGATCCGCAGGCGCTGCAAGCAGCGGTCGATCTCGGCGAGCGGCTGGCGCTGTTGCCGGATGAGGGCGAACTGCCGGAGCGCCTGCTCGCTGCGTTGCTGGGCGAGGATTGGTCGTTCAGCCTGCGCTCCAACTTGCAACGCCTGCAATGGGCCGCCTCGCAAGTGCGCGGCAAGCTGTCCCGGGAAAACTGGCAGGCGCTGGTCGAATTGCAGCGCGAGGCGCTGGAGCTGGAAGTCGATGAACCGGACTTCGGCGAACTGCTGGATTTTCTCAACCGTCTGGTGATGTCGCTGGCAGCGCTGTCGGGGTTTGCGCTGGATGACATGACCCGCGATGAAGGCTGGCGCTTTCTGATGATTGGCCGGCGCATCGAACGCCTGCAATTTCTCAGCAGCAGCCTCGCCGCATTTCTGCGCGGTGCGGGTGCTTTCGATCAGGCCGGGCTTGAGTGGTTGCTGGAGTTGGGTAACAGCAGCATCACCTATCGCTCGCGCTATCTGGCGGTGGCGCAACTGATTCCGGTGCTCGATCTGCTGTTGCTGGATGAGCAGAACCCCCACGCGGTGCTGTTTCAGCTGAAACTGGTGACCCGCACGCTGAAACGCTTGAACGACGACTTCGGCGCACCTCGCGAAACTGCGTTGCCACAGTTGGTCGAACGTCTGTCGCGGTTTGATCTCGGTTGTCTGGAGAACCCGCTGTTCGGCAAATCCAGCGTACGTGCCGCGCTGGATGGTCTGGCCGATCTGTTGCAGGAAATCGCCGAAGCCAGCGGCCAGGTATCGGATCGTCTGGCCCTGCGCCATTTCGCCCATGTCGATGATGTCAGCCAGCGAACGGTGTCCGTGTGATGAGCGCTCAGTACCAGATCTTTCACGACACCTGTTATCACTACGACAGCCCGGTCTCCCTCGCGCAGCAACTGGCGCACCTGTGGCCGCGCGAATGCAGCTGGCAACGCTGCACCGAGCAGCAGTTGCTGATCAGCCCCGAACCGACCATGCGCCGGGATGAGCTGGATGTTTTCGGCAATCCGCTGACGCGGTTGGCCTTTGAGCGGCCCCATGACCAATTGCAGGTCAACGCCCGGCTGACGGTCGAAGTGCTGGCGCGACCGGCGCTGGATTTCAATCAGTCGCCGGCGTGGGAGCAGACCCGCGATGCGCTGACCTACAGCAGTCAGCCGTTGTCCGCCGAGTTGCTCGAAGCCTGTCGCTACCGGTTCCAGTCACCTTATGTGCATTTGAAGCGCAGCTTCGTCGAGTTCTCGCAAAGCTGTTTTCCGCCAGGGCGACCGTTGCTGCTCGGCGTGCAGGCGCTGATGCAGAAGATCTTCAGCGAATTCACCTTCGATGCCGAAGCCACCCAGGTGGCGACGCCGCTGGTGGAAGTGCTGGAGCGTCGACGCGGCGTGTGTCAGGACTTCGCTCATCTGATGCTGGCCTGTGTGCGCTCGCGCGGTCTGGCGGCGCGTTATGTCAGCGGCTACCTGCTGACCCAGCCGCCGCCGGGACAGCCACGCCTGATCGGCGCCGACGCCTCGCATGCGTGGGTATCGGTGTTCTGTCCGGTATCGGGCTGGGTGGATTTCGATCCGACCAACAATGTGCGGCCGGCGCTGGAACACATCACGTTGGCGTGGGGGAGGGATTTTTCCGATGTGTCGCCGTTGCGGGGGGTGATTCTCGGTGGCGGTAATCACGACCCGGAAGTGCGAGTTACGGTGATGCCTCAGAATTGATGAGTCTTCAAATGTGGGAGCGAGCCTGCTCGCGAAAGCGTCAGGTCAGCCAATAGATTTGTAACAGATATATCGCATTCGCGAGCAGGCTCGCTCCCACAGGGGATTTTGGTGTTTCAGGGAAAGCAGGGCTGTGAGGGCCGGCAGCAGAACTGCCAGCCCCGTCACAAATCCGCAGGGTCTGATTCGATCATCAAACCCGGTGGGGCTCAGGCGTCGGGCGTCTGATCTTTCGGTGCATCGGATGCATCAACATCATCATCGGTCGCCACTTCACCGTCAGGGTTCAGTGCCGCTTCTTCAGCGGTTTGCTTCTTGCGCTGAAGCTTTTCCTCTTTCTTCTGTTCCTTTGCCAGGTCTCGTTGACGTTTGGCGAAGGAGTAATTGGGTTTGGCCATGGGCGATCCTCTGGGGTCGAAGGTGAGGTTGAGCGGCGCGTATTCTGCCCTGTATCGGTGTCCGGGGGTTAACCGGGTTTTTGGTCGACCCACTTGGGCGTGACGGTCGGCTGCCACTGATCGAGGGCGTCGAGCAGGGAATCTGGCGATTCGCTCACTTGCAGCATGTCACGGTGTGGCGCGCGAACGAAGCCTTCGCCGACGATATGATCGAGAAAAGCTGTGAGTTTGCTGTAAAAACCGTTCACTTCCAGCAGGCCCAAAGGCTTGCCGTGATAGCCGAGCTGACCCCAGGTCCAGACTTCGAACAGCTCTTCCAGCGTGCCAAGGCCGCCGGGCAGGGCGATGAATGCATCGCTGAGTTCGGCCATCCGCGCCTTGCGCGCATGCATGCCGTCGACCACTTCCAGGCGCGTCAGGCTTTTGTGGCCGATCTCCTTGTCCATCAGGCTTTGCGGAATGATACCGATTACTTCGCCGCCAGCGGCCAGCGCGGCATCAGCCACAATGCCCATCAAGCCGACCGCGCCGCCGCCGTAGACCAGCGTCAGATTTCGCTCGGCCAATGCCCGGCCAAGGGCCACGGCAGCTTCAGTGTAGGCCGGCACGGTACCGGCATTGGCACCGCAAAACACACAGACGGATTTCAGCGACATGCGTTACTCCTGAGTCGATCAGGCGCACAGGGTAACGGCTGGCACGCTGCGCTCCAAGGACTAGACTTCGCGTTCGGGTGATTCAAAAGTACCGCTGGCGCCACAGGCGTAGGCGGCGAGCAAGCTGCACAACAGACCGTTAAAGAACATGACTGGCACTCCGTTTCAGTAGGTGGGCCGATCATAGGGCTGGCCGTACGAAATGGCCGTTAGATTGTGTCGATGGGTGTCATAGCCTGAAAGTTGTATACAATTTTTTACTCAAGTCATATGAACTTGCGATGATTTCAGGCAGTCTTTCCACCACTAGTGTTTTTGTTAACCCTGCCTTGGAGATTCACCATGTTTTCCAAAGTTGTTGCGGTATCCCTGCTGGCGCTGGCCAGCAGCCAATTGATGGCTGCCGAGTGCAAAACCACCGTTGATTCCACCGATCAGATGACCTTCAACACCAAGGAAATCGTGATCGACAAGAGCTGCAAGACCTTCACCGTCGAACTGACCCACTCCGGCAGCCTGCCGAAGAACGTCATGGGCCATAACCTGGTGATCAGCAAAGAAGCTGACATGCAGCCAATCGCTACCGACGGCCTGGCAGCCGGTATCGACAAGAACTACCTGAAAGATGGCGACGCCCGCATCATCGCCCACACCAAGATCATCGGCGCCAAGGAAACCGATTCGGTGACCTTTGATGTGGCCAAGGTGGCTGACGGTAGCTACGGCTTCTTCTGCTCGTTCCCTGGGCACATCTCGATGATGAAAGGCACTATCGTCGTCAAGTAATCAGGGCCAATGTGGGAGCGAGCCTGCTCGCGAAGAGGCCATCTGCTTCACCGAAAGACTGATGGCCAAAGAAAAAGCCCGCTTAGGATCACTCCTCAGCGGGCTTTTTCATGCCTTTGAAAAATCAAGGCGCAAACGGCATGACCCGCTTGTGATGAGTCTTGTTGTACGTATCGACAATGATCTTCGCCGCCTCGTCCCGCACCGTTTCACCGTGCAGGAATGCATCGATCTCGGCATAGGTCACGCCGTGCGCCGCTTCGTCCGGCTTGCCCGGCGACAAGTCTTCCAGGTCAGCCGTCGGCACTTTCTCGACCAACGATTCCGGCGCGCCAAAGCTGCGGGCAATCGCACGCACCTGATTTTTCACCAGGCCGCTGAGCGGGGCGAGGTCGCAGGCGCCGTCGCCGAATTTGGTGAAGAAGCCCATCACCGCTTCTGCCGCATGGTCGGTGCCAATCACCAGACCGCCCGCCACTCCGGCAATCGTGTACTGCGCCACCATGCGCATCCGCGCCTTGGTATTGCCCAGCACGAAATCCACCGACGCCGCCGGTTTGCCTTCGAACGCCGACACCTGAGCCGCCAGTGCCTTGACCGCCGGGCCGATGTTCACGGTGTGAGTTTCGTCAGGGGCGATGCAATCGAGCGAGGCCTTGGCGTCGTGCTCGTCGAACTGGGTTTCATACGGCAGGCGCACGGCGATGAATTTGTAGCGGTCGTCGCCGGTTTTTTCGCGCAGTTCACGTACCGCGCGCTGGGCCAGGAGGCCGGCGGTCAGTGAGTCGACGCCGCCGCTGATGCCCAGCACCAGGGTCTTGAGCCCGGAATTGACCAGACATTCCTGGATGAACGTCAGGCGCCGGGTGACTTCGGCCTGCAGGGCCTGATCGTCGGCGAACGGTGGTTGCACCTTGAGCTGCTCAGCAATCTCACGCTGTACGGCTTGCATGAATTCACTCCTTGCTAGATAGACTGGATTCGGCAGGAACCTGAAACACATGTCGCAAATAGGCGACGAAATTCGGATCTTTGCAGTGGGTCTTGCCAGGCTCGTCGGAGATCTTCGCCACCGGCTGGCCGTTGCAGGCGGTCATTTTAAGCACGATGCTCATCGGTTCGACACCCGGGATATCACAAGTGAGGTTGGTACCGATGCCGAAGCTCACATTGATGCGACCGTGCAGCGCGCGGAAAATCTCCAGCGATTTGGGCAGGGTCAGACTGTCGGAAAACACCAGGGTCTTGCTCATCGGGTCGATGCCGAGCTTGTGGTAGTGCGCGATGCACTTTTCACCCCACGCTACCGGGTCCCCGGAATCGTGGCGCAGACCGTCGAAGAGCTTGGCAAAGAACAGATCGAAATCGCCAAGAAACGCATCGGTGGTAATGCAGTCGGTGAGGGCGATACCGAGCAGGCCACGGTATTCGCGAACCCAGCAATCGAGCGCGGCGATCTGGCTGTCGATCAGGCGCGGGCCGAGTTGCTGATGGGCCATGATCCACTCGTGGGCCATGGTGCCCAGCGGTTTCATGTCCAGCTCGCGGGACAGATGCACGTTGCTGGTACCGACGAAACGCCCGGGAAAATCATGCTTGAGCACGTTGACCACTTCGGCCTGCACGCCAAAGGAAAAGCGCCGGCGCGTGCCGAAATCGGCGACCTGCAATTGCGACAGCTCATCGGCCGAAGCATTGGCGGTCAGCCAGTCGAACTTGCGATACAGCTGTTCGCGTGCCTGCTCCAGCGAAGTCTCCCGGTAGCGATAGCGATTGCGCACTTCGCTGACGATCGCCAGCAGCGGCACTTCGTAGAGGATCACATGCAGCCACGGCCCGCGCAGGCGGATGAACAACTCTCCGTTCTCGATGCCGGTGTGCAGGTAGCGCAGGTTGAAGCGGAACAGGCCGAGGAAGCGCAGAAAATCTGGTTTCAGAAAACTGATGCGCTCAAGGAAACTCAACTGATCGGCACTCAGGCTCAGCTCGGCCAGACGCTCGATCTGGTGGCGGATCTCGGCCAGATACGGACGCAGATCCTCGGCGTTGCGGCAGCGGAACTCCCATTCGACTTCGACGTTGGGGTAGTTGTGCAGCACCGCCTGCATCATCGTCAGCTTGTAGAAGTCGGTGTCGAGCAGGTTCTGCACGATGCGATCGGCAAACACACTCTCGCTCATAAACGGGTCTCCAGTTGCGCCGCGCCTGGCGCGGTCTATATCGATGGCGCTAGTGGCGCATATCGGCGGTGGGGATTGCCAGCATTTTTTCAGAGCGCCGCAGATCCACTGTGGGAGCGAGCCTGCTCGCGAATGCGGTGTGTCAGTTAAAGATGATGTGGCTGACCCGACGCTTTCGCGAGCAGGCTCGCTCCCACAGGGATCCCGGTTGACCTCACACCGGGCTATCGATTTGTTCAAGCATCCATTTCACAAAATCCCGCACCTTCGGCACTTCCGCCGCGTGCTCCGGGTAGGCCAGGTAATAGGCATCGCTGCTGGGCATCGCATGCTGCCAGGGTATGACCAGTTTGCCTTCGGCCAATTCCTCTTCCACCAGAAACCGTGGCAGCAGCGCCACGCCACAGCCGACCTGGGCGGCGCGGATGCACATGTAAAAGGTTTCGAAACGCGGCCCGTGATAGCTGTGTTCGGTGTGGTAGCCCTGACTGTCGAACCAGTCGTGCCAGGCCTGCGGTCGCGAGGCATTTTGCAGCAGTACCAGGTCGGTGAGTTGCGTCGGGTCAGTGAATGGCGTGTCCGGCAGGCTGCCCGGGGCGCAGACCGGCACCAGTTGTTCGCCGAACAATTTCAGGCATTCGGTGCCCGGACGCGAAGCCTGGCCGAAATAGAAGGCCAGATCGCTGCGCCCCTGCAACAGATCGTCGGCTTCCTGCTCGTTACACAGATCCAGATGAATCGACGGATGGCGCAGGCGCCAGCCTTTCAGGCGCGGCACCAGCCAACGGGCGCCGAAGGTTGACGGGGTGGAGACGCGCAAGACTTCGGTTTCGCCGCCGTAGGAACGCAGGTAATGCGTCGACATCTCCACTTGGCTGAGGATTTTTCTGACCTCGACCAGATACAAATCCCCGGCCGGCGTCATCTGCAAGCGCCGACGCACGCGGCGGAACAGCAAGTGCTGCAACAGTTCTTCAAGCTGTGCGACCTGTTTGCTCACCGCACTCTGGGTCAGGTTCAGCTCTTCGGCGGCGCGGGTAAAACTCAGGTGCCGGGTCACGGCCTCGAAGCATTGCAGCGCGGTGATCGAGGGCAAGTGGCGTTTGTTCAGCATGGCCAGTCCTTTTTCTTGTCTTTCTCAAGGCAGCATGAATAAACGGAATGATATCTGGCGTAAAGGTCGTTTGTTGCATCGCCGCAGTGAGGCTACAACTAAAGGCCTGCCCGGCCATGCAAAGGATGGCCGCACACATTCTGTTTTTGCTTGAGGAGAGACCGATGGTAGCCGCATTGCTTGATCGTCTGGGAGTCAACCCGGCCCTGTACCAGAACGGCAAGGTGCCGGTGCATTCGCCCATCGATGGCAGTGAAATTGCCTCGGTGAACTGGGAGGGCGCTGCCGAAGTCGAGCAACACATCAGTCGCGCAGATCATGCATTCGAGCACTGGCGCAAGGTGCCGGCGCCGCGTCGCGGTGAGCTGGTGCGTCAGTTCGGTGAAGTGTTGCGCGAGTACAAGGCCGATCTCGGCGAGCTGGTGTCGTGGGAGGCGGGCAAGATCACTCAGGAAGGCCTGGGTGAAGTACAGGAGATGATCGACATCTGCGATTTCGCCGTTGGCCTGTCGCGCCAGTTGTACGGTCTGACCATCGCCTCCGAGCGCCCGGGCCACCATATGCGTGAAACCTGGCATCCGCTCGGCGTGGTCGGCGTCATCAGCGCGTTCAACTTCCCGGTCGCAGTGTGGGCGTGGAACACCACCCTGGCGCTGGTCTGCGGCAACCCGGTGGTGTGGAAGCCATCAGAGAAAACCCCGCTGACCGCGCTGGCCTGTCAGGCGCTGTTTGATCGCGTAGTGAAAAATTTCAGTGATGCCCCACCGAGCCTGTGCCAGGTGGTGATCGGCGGTCGCGATGCCGGCGAAGCGCTGGTCGATGATCCGCGTGTTGCGCTGATCAGCGCCACCGGCAGCACGCGCATGGGCCGCGAAGTGGCGCCGAAAGTCGCCGCGCGTTTCGCCCGCAGCATTCTCGAACTGGGCGGCAACAACGCGATGATCCTCGGCCCGAGCGCCGATCTGGACATGGCAGTGCGCGCGATTCTGTTCAGCGCCGTCGGCACCGCCGGGCAACGCTGCACCACCTTGCGCCGTCTGATCGCTCATGAATCGGTGAAGGAAGAAATCGTCACCCGCCTCAAGGCTGCCTATTCGAAAGTACGCATCGGCCATCCGCTGCAAGGCAATCTGGTCGGCCCGCTGATCGACAGGCACAGCTTCGAAAACATGCAGGATGCGCTGGAACAGGCGCTGAGCGAAGGCGGCCGGGTGTTCGGTGGCAAGCGCCAACTGGAAGAGCAATTCCCCAATGCTTATTACGTGTCGCCGGCCATCGTGGAAATGCCCGAGCAGAGCGATGTGGTCTGCAGCGAAACCTTTGCGCCGATTCTCTACGTGGTCGGCTACAGCGATTTCGAGGAAGCGCTGCGCCTGAACAATGCCGTGCCGCAAGGCCTGTCATCGTGCATTTTCACCACCGATGTGCGTGAGGCCGAGCGGTTCATGTCGGCGGTCGGCAGCGACTGCGGCATCGCCAACGTCAACATCGGCCCGAGCGGCGCGGAAATCGGCGGCGCCTTTGGTGGCGAGAAAGAAACCGGCGGCGGCCGTGAGTCCGGCTCCGATGCCTGGCGCGCGTACATGCGGCGGCAGACCAATACCGTCAACTACTCGCTGGAATTGCCGTTGGCGCAGGGCATTACATTCGACTGACAGGTGGAGATCCTCTGTAGGAGTGAGCACTGTGGCGAGGGGATTTATCCCCGTTCGGCTGCGAAGCAGTCGTCGCTTTTGAAATTTTGGGGCCGCTCCGCGACCCAGCGGGGCGGTGCGACGTTTCGCTAAATCCCCTCGCCACAGGGGGCTCACTCAGGTTTGTGTGTTTGTTGGGTTTCTGTTGGAGTCTGGCAATGCCGTTACGCGAAGAATGTCTGTGGGAAACGCTCACGCCACAACGCCCGGATAACACCGCGCTCAAGGGCGAGGTCAAGGTCGATGTCTGTGTGATCGGCGCCGGGTTCACCGGGTTGTCAGCGGCGCTGCATCTGTTGGAAAAAGGCAAAAGCGTCTGCGTGCTGGAAGCGCATCGCGCAGGGCACGGTGGCTCCGGGCGCAATGTCGGGCTGGTCAACGCCGGCATGTGGATTCCTCCGGACGAGATCGAAGCGGGGTTCGGCGAGGCGGTCGGCAGTCAGCTCAACCGCATGCTCGGTGCGGCGCCGGCGCTGGTGTTCAGCCTTGTGGATAAATACGCTATCGATTGCCAATTGCGCCGCGAAGGCACTTTGCACATGGCGCATAACGCCAAGGGCGAGGCGGATCTGCGCAGTCGCGAGCAGCAGTGGAAACGTCGTGGCGCGCCGGTCGAACTGCTGACCGGCAAGGCTTGCGAGCAAGCCACTGGCACGCAAAAGATCGCCGCGGCTTTGCTCGATCGCCGCGCCGGCACGCTCAATCCGATGGCCTATGTCACCGGGCTGGCCAATGCCGTGCGCGGGCTCGGCGGGCAGATGTTCGATCATTCGCCAGTGGCTCGCCTCGAGCGCATCGGGCAGAACTGGTCGGTGCAAACCGCCCAAGGTTCGGTACTCGCTGAACAAGTGGTCATCGCCTCCAATGCCTATACCGAAGGCGACTGGACCGAGCTCAAGCGCAATTTCTTTCCCGGCTATTACTACCAGGTCGCCTCGGTGCCACTTACCGAAGACGCTGCGCAAGAAATTCTCCCGGGCGGGCAGGGCTCGTGGGACACCCGTCAGGTATTGAGCAGCATCCGTCGCGACAAGGACGGGCGCCTGTTGCTCGGCAGCCTCGGCAATGGCAACCAGAAACCGACCTGGTTTCTCAAGGCCTGGGCTGATCGGGTGCAGCAGCATTACTTCCCCAATCTGAAGCCGGTCGAGTGGCAGTGCACCTGGACCGGGCGCATTGCGTTTACCCCCGATCACCTGATGCGCCTGTTCGAGCCGGCGCCGGGACTGGTGGCCGTCACCGGTTATAACGGTCGCGGCGTCACCACCGGCACGGTCGTCGGCAAAGCCTTCGCCGATTACCTGTGCAACGGCGATCCGCAGGCACTGCCGATTCCCTTCGCACCCATGCAGCCCCTGGCCGGTGTGGGCTTGCGCAGTTGCCTGTACGAGGCCGGGTTTTCCCTGTATCACGCGGGCCAGTGCCTGCGCATCGTTATTTGAGTGTTGAAATTTGTTGCCGCAAGCGGCGCTTTTGCATCCAGCGACTAGCCTGTAATGGTGCGGGTTGTAGCAGTCCCGCACCAGCAGTGTGCAGTTCGGTGACGCGGGCTGTTACAGGCTGGTTGCACGTCGTTTGTCGCTGCGGTTGCAATGATGGCGCGTGCGGGTTGCGCCTGAAAAAACAAATGGTTTCACCTTCCGCGGTTTAGACGGTTGCACGCCCAATGAAAATGGGACCGAAACAGTCGAAATAACAACAATGCAGCGACTTTTTGAAGAATAAAAAACCGATGGCACGGGCCTTGCTCTGAGCTTTGAGTGAAGTGAAGTCGCAGTGCCAACTAAAAAAAACCTTGGAGCACCACCTCATGTCCCAGACGTTTTACAAGAAAGGCTTTCTGGCCCTCGCAGTCGCTACTGCGCTGGGTGTTTCTGCGTTTGCTCAAGCTGATATCAAGATCGGTGTAGCGGGTCCTATGACCGGTGCCAACGCGGCATTCGGCGAGCAGTACATGAAGGGTGCACAGGCGGCGGCCGATGCGGTCAACGCGGCGGGTGGCGTCAACGGGGAAAAAATCGTCCTGGTCAAAGGCGACGACGCCTGCGAACCGAAGCAGGCAGTGACGGTCGCCAAGGACCTCACCAACCAGAAAGTCGCCGGCGTGGTCGGTCACTTCTGCTCCTCTTCGACCATTCCAGCGTCGGAAATCTACGACGAAGCCGGGATCATCGCGATCACTCCGGGCTCGACCAACCCGCAAGTGACCGAACGCGGCCTCAGCGCCATGTTCCGTATGTGCGGACGTGACGACCAGCAAGGCATCGTTGCCGGCGACTACATCGTCGACATGCTCAAGGGCAAGAAAGTCGTCGTGCTGCACGACAAGGACACCTACGGCCAAGGCCTGGCTGACGCCACCAAGGCTCAGCTGGAAAAACGCGGCGTCAAGCCTGTGCTGTACGAAGGCCTGACCCGTGGCGAGAAAGACTTCAGCACCATCGTCACCAAGATCCGTGGCGCCGGCGCCGATGTCGTCTATTTCGGCGGCCTGCACCCGGAAGCCGGTCCGCTGGTTCGTCAGCTGCGTGAACAAGGTCTGAAAGACGTCAAGTTCATGTCCGACGACGGCATCGTGACCGACGAACTGGTGACCACCGCTGGCGGCCCGCAATTCACCGATGGCGTGCTGATGACCTTCGGCGCCGACCCGCGCCTGTTGCCTGAAAGCAAGACCGTAGTGGACGCGTTCCGCAAGGCCGGCACCGAGCCTGAAGGCTACACCCTGTACGCTTACGCCTCGGTTCAGACCCTGGCGGCAGCGTTCAATGGCGCGAAGAAAAACGACGGCGAAGCCGCTGCCAAGTGGCTGAAGGCCAACCCGGTGAAAACCGTGATGGGCGAGAAGACCTGGGACGCCAAAGGCGACCTGAAAGTCTCCGACTACGTGGTTTACCAGTGGGACAAGGACGGCAAATACCACCAGCTGGAAAAGCAGAAGTAAGGGCTGAAGCGATCACTCGGCTCACTTGAAACCCTGTGGGAGCGGGCTTGCCCGCGATGGCGTCAGGTCAATCGACACACAAGTTGGCTGATCCACCGCTATCGCTGGCAAGCCAGCTCCCACAGGATTCAGTGGCGATCGGGCTGATCACGCTCCGACATTGCTCCGACGTACATCTGTATTTTTCCTAGAAGAACCGCGCGTCATGGGCGCGCAGGTTCTCACTGCGTGAGATTGCGTTATGGATGGTATTTTCCTGCAGCAACTGGTCAATGGCCTGACCCTCGGGTCGGTCTATGGCCTGATCGCCATCGGCTACACAATGGTCTACGGCATCATCGGCATGATCAACTTCGCCCACGGCGAGGTTTACATGATTTCCGCTTACCTGGCGGCAATCAGTCTGGCTCTGCTGGCTTACTTCGGTATCGAATCCTTCCCGCTGCTGATGCTCGGCACGCTGATCTTCACCATCGTCGTCACGGCGGTATATGGCTGGGTCATCGAGCGTGTTGCCTACAAACCCCTGCGTAACTCGACCCGCCTGGCGCCGCTGATCAGCGCTATCGGTATTTCGCTGATTCTGCAGAACTACGCACAGATCGCTCAGGGCGCCAAACAACAGGGCGTGCCTACGCTGCTGACCGGTGCCTGGCGTGTTGAAGTCGGCACCGGCTTCGTGCAACTGACCTACACCAAAGTCTTCATCCTGATCGCCGCGTTTGTCGGCATGGGGCTGCTGACCTACATCATCAAATACACCAAGCTCGGCCGCATGTGCCGTGCGACCCAGCAAGACCGCAAGATGGCCTCGATCCTAGGGATCAACACCGACCGGGTGATTTCCTACGTGTTCATCATCGGTGCAGCCATGGCGGCACTGGCCGGTGTGCTGATCACCATGAACTACGGCACGTTCGACTTCTATGCCGGCTTCATCATCGGCATCAAGGCGTTCACCGCAGCGGTGCTGGGCGGCATCGGTTCACTGCCCGGCGCGATGCTCGGCGGGATCATCCTCGGCATCTCCGAGTCGCTGTTCTCCGGTCTGGTCAACTCCGACTACAAAGACGTGTTCAGTTTCTCGCTGCTCGTCCTCGTACTGGTCTTCCGGCCGCAGGGCCTGTTGGGCCGTCCTCTTGTGTCGAAGGTGTAAGCGATGTCTGCAACCACTGAAAAATCCATCGATATCAAAAAAAGTCTGGTCGAGGCGATTCTTGCCGGCCTGATTGCGCTGATCGTGTTCGGGCCGATTGTCGGCGTGGTCCTCGACGGCTACAGCTTCAACCTCGAAGCGACTCGCGTGGCGTGGATCATTGCCATCGTCATGGCCGGTCGCTTTGCCCTCAGCCTGTTCCTGCAAACACCCAAAGGCTTGAAGATCCTCGACGGATTCGAGAGCAGCGGTTCCGGTGTGCACGTGCTGCCGGCGGATTACAAATCACGGCTGCGCTGGATCATCCCGCTGATTATCGTGCTGGCGATCATCGTGCCGTTTGTCTCCAACTCCTATCTGCTGGGGGTGGTCATCCTTGGTTTGATCTACGTGCTGCTGGGGCTGGGGCTGAACATTGTGGTCGGTCTGGCCGGGCTGCTCGATCTCGGTTACGTGGCGTTCTACGCCATCGGCGCCTACGGTCTGGCATTGGGTTACCAGTATCTCGGTCTGGGTTTCTGGACCGTGCTGCCGCTGGCGGCAATCACCGCAGGCCTGGCTGGCTGCATTCTCGGTTTCCCGGTGTTGCGTCTGCACGGTGACTATCTGGCGATCGTGACCCTGGGTTTTGGTGAAATCATTCGTCTGGTGCTGAACAACTGGCTGTCCCTGACCGGCGGCCCGAACGGCATGCCGGCGCCATTGCCGACGTTCTTCGGTCTGGAGTTCGGCAAGCGGGCGAAGGATGGCGGGGTGCCGTTTCATGAGTTCTTCGGCCTGACCTACAACCCCGACGTGAAGTATTACTTCATCTACGCGGTGCTGTTCCTGGTGGTGCTGGCGGTGTTGTACGTCAAGCATCGGCTGGTGAAGATGCCGGTCGGTCGCGCCTGGGAAGCCCTGCGTGAAGATGAAATCGCCTGCCGCTCGATGGGCCTCAACCACGTACTGGTCAAGCTCTCGGCGTTCACCATCGGTGCGTCGACGGCGGGTCTGGCCGGGGTGTTCTTCGCCACCTATCAAGGCTTCGTCAACCCGACCTCGTTCACCTTCTTCGAATCGGCGCTGATCCTCGCCATCGTCGTGCTCGGCGGCATGGGTTCGACCATCGGCGTGGTCATCGCCGCATTCGTGCTCACCGTCGCCCCGGAACTGCTGCGTGGCTTCGCTGAATACCGCGTGCTGCTGTTCGGCATCCTGATGGTGTTGATGATGATCTGGCGACCACGCGGGCTGATCCGCATCAGCCGCACCGGGGTCAAACCACGCAAAGGTGCCATTCACTACGAGAGGACTGCGCCATGAGTGAAGTCGTACTCTCTGTTGAAAAACTGATGATGCATTTCGGTGGCATCAAGGCTTTGAGCGATGTCAGCCTGAAGGTCAAACGCAATTCGATCTTCGCCCTGATCGGCCCCAACGGTGCTGGCAAGACCACGGTGTTCAACTGCCTGACCGGTTTCTACAAGGCCACGGGCGGCAAGATCGAACTCAATGTGCGCGGCCAGCAGACCAACGTCATCCAGTTGCTGGGCGAGTCGTTCAAAGCGACCGATTTCGTCTCGCCGAAATCCTTCCTCAGCCGCATGTACTACAAAATGTTTGGCGGTACTCACCTGGTGAACCGTGCCGGTCTCGCCCGTACGTTCCAGAACATTCGCCTGTTCAAGGAAATGTCGGTGCTGGAAAACCTGCTGGTGGCGCAGCACATGTGGGTCAACCGCAACATGCTCGCCGGCATCCTCAACACCAAGGGCTATCGCAAGGCCGAGAGCGATGCGCTGGATGTCGCGTTCTACTGGCTCGAAGTAGTCGATCTGGTGGACTGCGCCAACCGTCTCGCCGGTGAACTCTCGTACGGCCAGCAACGGCGTCTGGAGATCGCCCGGGCCATGTGCACGCGGCCGCAGATCATCTGCCTCGACGAACCGGCCGCCGGCCTCAATCCTCAGGAAACCGAAGCGCTCAGCGCGATGATCCGGCTGCTGCGCGACGAGCACGATCTGACCGTGGTGCTGATCGAACACGACATGGGCATGGTCATGAGCATTTCCGACCACATCGTGGTGCTGGACCACGGCATCGTCATCGCTGAGGGCGGACCGGAAGCGATCCGTAACGATCCAAAAGTGATCGCGGCCTACCTGGGCGCCGATGAAGAGGAGCTGGTATGAGCCAACCGATCCTCGAACTGCGCAATCTGGACGTGTTCTACGGCCCGATTCAGGCGCTCAAAGGCGTTTCTCTGCAAATCAACGAAGGCGAGACCGTCAGCCTGATCGGCTCAAACGGCGCCGGCAAGTCGACCTTGCTGATGTCGATCTTCGGCCAGCCGAGAGCGGCGGGCGGGCAGATTCTCTATCAGGGCGTCGACATCACGCAGAAGTCCTCGCACTACATCGCCTCCAACGGTATCGCGCAGTCGCCGGAAGGGCGGCGGGTTTTCCCCGACATGACCGTCGAGGAAAACCTGCTGATGGGCACCATCCCGATTGGCGACAAGTACGCCAAAGAGGACATGCAGCGCATGTTCGAGCTGTTTCCACGGCTTGAGGAGCGGCGCAATCAGCGGGCGATGACCATGTCTGGCGGTGAACAGCAGATGCTCGCCATCGCCCGTGCGCTGATGAGCCGGCCGAAGCTGTTGCTGCTCGATGAACCGAGCCTGGGTCTGGCGCCGATCGTGGTGAAGCAGATCTTCGCCACGCTGCGCGAGCTGGCGAAAACCGGGATGACGATTTTCCTCGTCGAGCAGAACGCCAACCATGCGCTGAAGCTGTCGGACCGGGCGTATGTGATGGTCAACGGCGAGATTCGCCTGACCGGCACCGGCAAAGAACTGCTGGTGAATGAGGAGGTGCGTAACGCCTATCTTGGTGGGCACTGATTCTTCTCGCGGTTGCACACAGCCCCGGCGACAAGAGTCCCGGGGCTTTTTTATCCTTCAAACTCACTGTGTAGGAGCTGCTGAAGGCTGCGATCTTTTGATCTTAAAAAAATCAGAAGATCGCAGCCTTCGGAAGCTCCTACATGGAATCAAGACATGACATCAAGCGGAATTCAGAATTGTGGAAAACAAATTCCCCAAGCTGCCAAAGCGCGACATATAGACGCTGCAAATGGCTGTTTTTCCACAGTTTTGACTTGTCCCCGGTTACTGTGGAGCTGGCTGTGAATAACGTGGGTGTATCTGGCTGCAAGCCTTATGAAACGTGGCTTGCAGGGATGTGTTTGTTTTTTGATCAGGCATTTTTGCTGGAGCGCGCGGCGTCGTTGTCAACCTTTTTCTGGGGAGGAGAGACATGGCAATTCCATGTGCGCAAGCCTGTGGATAAGTCTGTGACTAAACTCTGGAAAGACCTCGCGGAGCACCGTAATTGCTGGCCTCGCGCAATCACCCGGTGATACCGTCCGTCGTGCAAAATGCCCTGTCCCGCACATCGCCCGCCTCACGGTCAAGCAAAAAACTTTCCATTTCGCCCGCAAAGCCTTGTGTGGCGCGGCTTTGAACGTTTGAACTTGCCCCCGGAAACTGTGGAGCAGATTGTGGATAACATGCGTGCACATGGCTGCAGGCCACGCAGGCTAAGGTCTTGGCGCACTTGGTTGATTTTTGTACAGCTGGCAAGTGTTGCCCGTATTCGCGAGGGCGGGCATGCTGCCTGCTGATTTTCTATTCCAAGGGCTGCCGTGGCGGCCGAAGCAAGGAGAACACGATGTCCGACACCCTGTTTATCACCGGCGCGACGTCCGGTTTTGGTGAAGCCTGTGCCCGGCGTTTTGCCGAGGCTGGCTGGAAGCTGGTCCTGACCGGCCGTCGTGAAGAACGCCTCAATGCCCTGTGCGCCGAACTGTCGAAGCAGACCGAAGTGCATGGTCTGGTTCTCGATGTGCGCGATCGCAAAGCGATGGAGGAGGCTATCGCCAACCTGCCGCCGTCGTTCGCCAAACTCCGTGGCCTGATCAACAACGCCGGCCTGGCGCTCGGCGTCGATCCGGCGCCCAAGTGCGATCTGGATGACTGGGACACCATGGTCGACACCAACGTCAAAGGCCTGATGTACGCCACTCGCCTGCTGCTGCCACGGCTGATTGCCCACGGCCGTGGCGCCGGTATCGTCAACCTCGGTTCCATCGCCGGTAACTACCCGTACCCGGGCAGCCACGTGTACGGCGCGAGCAAAGCCTTCGTCAAACAGTTCTCGCTGAACCTGCGTTGCGACCTGCAAGGTACTGGCGTGCGGGTCAGCAACATCGAACCCGGCCTGTGCGAAAGCGAGTTCTCGCTGGTACGTTTTGCCGGTGACCAGGAACGCTACAACGCCACTTACGCCGGCGCCGAGCCGATCCAGCCGCAGGACATCGCCGAGACGATTTTCTGGGTGATGAACACCCCCGCGCACATCAACATCAATAGCCTCGAACTGATGCCGGTGAGCCAGACCTGGGCCGGGTTTGCCATCGAGCGTAACAAGGCTTGATACCGCGCTGAGGCCATTCGCGAGCAGGCTCGCTCCCACAGGAGAATGCATTCCAAAATGTGGGAGCGAGCCTGCTCGCGATAGCAATTGTTCGGTCAGCGAAGATACGCAGCCAAGCCGTGGTAGCAAGTCGCCAAATGATAAGGCGTGGTCGAAGGCATGTCCTTGCGACTGACCTCTCCATTCTCATCGCGACACTCATGCCAGCCGCCGGCATGCAGAAACCGCTGCTGCAACGCCTGCAACTGGCGCAGTACCACCGCTTCGCTGTCCGCCCGCAAGGTCAGCGCGCGCAGGTATTCGGCTTGAGCCCAGATCCGTTGGGTCGAATCCCTTGGCCGTCCATTGCTTTCCAGATCAAGCATCGCTCGCACCGCGCCGCAGGACTCCAGCACGCCGTACTGCTCGGTGAAGGCAAACGCCCGATCCAGCGCCCGGTGCAGTTTCGAATCGCGCAACAGCGCCGACGATTCGAGCAGGAAATACCATTCGAACTGGTGCCCCGGCTCGTACCAGTTATCCACAGCACCCAGTGGCTTCTCCATCAACACGCCATATTGCGGATCGACGAATTGCTTGTGCATGGCTGTGCATAACTCAAGCAGGGCCTTCTGCGTTTGCGGGTCTTCGCGCACCGCCAGAGTGGCCAGAAAGGCTTCGGCCAAGTGCATCAGCGGATTTTGCAGTGGCCCGGTTTGCAGGGTGAGCCAGTCACGCTCCAGGCAGGCTTCGTACAAACCGTCGCCGGTGGCGAATCGGCGGCCGATGATTTCCAGCGCGGCGTTCAATGTCGACTCGGCCAGCGAATCCCGGGACTTGTCCCAGTAATGCGCGCAGGCGAACAGGATGAAGGCGTGGGTGTAGAGATCCTTGCGCTGGTCCAGCGGCTTGCCCTGTGCGTCGATGCTGTAGAACCAGCCGCCGTGCTCGGCATCATGGAAATGCCGTTGCAGCGAACGGAACAACGCGGCGGCGCGGACTTCGGCGTTATCCACAACCCCGATCAGGCTGGAGAACAGATACAGCTGCCGTGCGCAGGCCATCGCCCGATAGCGCTGCACTGGCAACGGCTGGTGTGTAGCGTCCAGCGCCTCATAGGGCAACGCCATGTCGGCATTCCAGCCCGGGCCTTGCCACAGCGGCACGATCACGTTGAGGAAATGCTGCTGCACTTGGCCAAACAGGGCGGTCAATTCGGGCAGGGCGGTGGAGCGGGAAGCGTGGGGCATGGGCGGGCGTCACGGGCTGGGGCGATTGCGCGACATGGTAGCAGAGAGGCAGCCTTTAAAGGTTTGGTGTCTGATCGGCCGTCATCGCTGGCAAGCCAGCTCCCACAAGGAAATTGAGTGTTCACACAATTGTGGACTTACCCAATAACCTGTGGGAGCTGGCTTGCCAGCGATGAGGCCGGCTCAGGCGATAGAGATTAGCCTGCGAGCAACCACACCCCAGTCGCCGCCGAAGCCGCACCCGCCAACCGCACCAGCGGCGCCGCTGCCTGCGGAAGAACTCGCACCACGCCATAACCGAGCGCATGCAAAACCGCTGTCGCCGCGACAAACCCGGCCGCATACGCCCACGGGCTGCTCATTTCCGGCAGCTCCAGCCCATGCGCCACGCCATGGAACAGCGCAAACAGCGCCGTCGCTGCCACCGCCATCACCAGCGGCGGACGCACGGCCAGTGCCACGGCCAGGCCCAGCGCCAATACCGAAGCAGCAATCCCGCTTTCCAGCGCCGGCAACTCCAGCCCTTCAAAACCGAGCAGGCCGCCCAGCAGCATGGTGCCGACAAACGTGCACGGCAGCGCCCAGCGCGCCGCGCCTTGTTGCTGCGCGGCCCACAAACCGACGGCGAGCATTGCCAGCAAGTGATCGAGACCGCCGATCGGGTGGCTGATGCCCGCGACGAGGCCGCTGTCGCCATGCCCCGGGTGAGCGAAGGCCAGTGCCGGTGTCAGCAGCAACGCCAGAGCGCCAAGAATGCGTTTGAGTGTCATGGATAAGCTTCCTTGTTGATAAGTGGATCAGGCGGCGGTCAGCAGGCCCTGGCGTTCGATGAAGGCGATGATTTCTTCAAGGCCCTGACCGGTTTTCTGGTTGCTGAAAACGAACGGCTTGCCGTTGCGCATGCGTTTGGTGTCGCTGTCCATCATTTCCAGCGAGGCGCCCACCAGTGGCGCGAGGTCGATCTTGTTGATCACCAGCAGGTCGGACTTGCAGATCCCCGGGCCGCCCTTGCGCGGCAGCTTGTCGCCGGCGGAGACGTCGATCACGTAGATGGTCAGGTCGGACAGCTCCGGGCTGAAGGTCGCCGAGAGGTTGTCGCCACCGGATTCCACCAGAATCAGATCCAGCCCGGGAAAACGCCGGTTCAGTTGATCGACCGCCTCGAGGTTGATCGAGGCGTCTTCGCGGATCGCCGTGTGCGGGCAGCCGCCGGTTTCCACGCCGATGATCCGCTCCGGCGCGAGGGCTTCGTTGCGCACCAGGAAATCGGCGTCTTCGCGGGTGTAGATGTCGTTGGTGACCACGGCGAGGTTGTAACGCTCGCGCAGGGCCAGGCACAGGGCCAGGGTCAGCGCGGTTTTGCCGGAACCGACCGGGCCGCCGATGCCGACGCGCAGAGGTTGTGTATCCATTTCATTCTCCAAAATAAACAGCCCTAAGAGCGGAAGAGACGGCTGTACTGGCGCTCGTGGGCCATGCACGCCAGAGACAGGCCAAACGCGGCGCTGCCGATGTGTTCGGGGTTGAGGTGGGTCGCGTCGTGCTGCGCCTGTTGCAGCAGCGGCAGCAGTTCGCTGGTCAGGCGCTGCGCGGCTTGCTGGCCCAGCGGCAGGGTTTTCATCAGCACGGCGAGCTGGTTTTCCAGCCAGCTCCACAGCCACGCGGCAAGAGCGTCCTGCGGGGTGATGCCCCAGGCGCGTGCCGCCAGTGCCCAGCACAGGGCGAGATGCGGTTCTGTGGTCTGTTCAAGAAAGTCGCGGGCGGGCGCATCGAGTTCCGGCAAACCGTTCAACAACTGCTGCAGGGAGTAGCCCATCTGCCGGCTCTCCAGATGCAACTCGCGGGTTTCGCGACTGGCGCGGTGGCTCTCGCAGAGTTGTCGTAATTCGGCCCAGTTTTCATCTGCTGCGGCCTGGCAATGCGCCAACAGCAGCGGCGCTTCGAAGCGCGCGAGGTTGAGCAGCAGTTGATCGCTGATCCAGCGGCGGGCGGCGTCCGGGTTGTGGACCCGGCCATTATCCACCGCCATTTCCAGACCCTGGGAATAGCTGTAGCCGCCAATCGGCAATTGCGGACTGGCCAGACGCAGCAGCGCCCAGGCCGGATTCACAGGCGCACGCCGAACTGGTGGAGTTTCGGCGCGTAGTTGAAGTCTTCGTCGCCGTGGCGGGAATGATGATGGCCGCCGCCGTAAGCGCCGTGTTCCGGCTGGAACGGCGCTTCGATAGCCTCGACCTGCGCGCCGAGCTGTTCGAGCATCGCCTTGAGCACGTAATCGTCGAGCAGGCGCAGCCAGCCACCGCCGACTTGCAGGGCGACATGGCGGTTGCCGAGGTGATAGGCCGCGCGGGTCAGTTCGAACGCATTGGCGCAAGTGACATGGAGCAGTTGTTCAGGGCGGGCGCAGACGCGCACGACACGGCCGTCTTCAGCCTGCAGGCATTCGCCGTCATACAGCGGTGGCTGGCCGCGCTCCAAAAACAACCCGACGTCTTCGCCTTCGGCACTGAAACAGCGCAAACGGCTTTTGCTGCGCGCTTCGAAGGTCAGGTGCAGCTCGGCGGCCCAGACGGGTTGAGGGTCGATTCTGCGATGAATCACCAGCATCGGAAAGCTTCCAGCAATGAACGTTGAATGGGCTAGAGCAAGCGCCGCGCCAATCGGGTGATCTGTAGGAAATAGCTGTCGGCGCTTGCCTGATCTTTCAACAGGCGCGGCGATTCTGGAAGGTTTTGGTGCATGAAGGATTTGTCATGCACCAATTCGATGCCGTGACGGATGTTCAATGTGGGAGCGAGCCTGCTTGCGAATGCGCCGTGTCAGACAGATGTATTCAGCTGACCCAGCGCTTTCGCGAGCAGGCTCGCTCCCACAGAGGCTTTGCGCTGTGTCAGATAGAGAAGGGGATTACTCGGTACTGCCCAGCCCTTGCCAGTGCTTGAGGCCGATAAAGATGAAGCGCAGTTGCTGGGTGATCTTCGCCTGCGGCGTCAGATGCTCCGGCAAGGCCTCGGCGGGCGGGTCGATGATGTCGGGGAGGGTGGCGAACACCGATTTGACGATCAGGTCGGCGATCACGCTCAGACCGGCGATGTCCAGATGTTGCAGCTTGGGCATCAGCGCCAGGTCCGCCGCGAGGTCGGCGCTGATGTTCTCCCGCAGGCGTCCGATCGCCTGCCGCACCGGCAGCGAGCCGCCATATTGTTCGCGGGCGAGAAACAGGAATTGCGAGCGGTTGGCGTTGACCACATCAAGGAAGATGCGCACCGAAGCGTCGATGATGCCGCCCATGACGAATTCGTTGTGCCGCACCAGGCGGATGGTTTCGCGGAAGGTCTGGCCGACTTCGCTGACCAGTACCAGACCCAACTCGTCCATATCGGCAAAGTGCCGGTAGAAACCGGTGGGCACGATGCCGGCGGTCTTGCTCACTTCGCGCAGGCTCAGGCTGCCGAATCCTCGGCCGCTTTCCATCAGGTGGCGGGCAGCGTCCATCAGGGCGTTGCGGGTCTGTTGTTTCTGTTCGGCGCGGGGCAGCATCGCAGGGTGTGTTCTTCGGCAGGACAAGCGCCGCACTCTAGCAAATCGGCTTTGTCGGCGTCGAACGGGGAGTCATGCAGCGAGGGATTCACAGAAGCTGAAAAGTCAAAAGCCCAATCCGCTGATTGGGCTTTTTCGCTGGGCCGTCATAGGCTCAGCTCACGGCGCTGTTGCGTTCGATTACACGATCACCACCACCTTCGGCGAGGGCTTGACCTTGGGGAGTCTTGTCGTAGCCGTCTTCCACCAGACCTTTTTCTTCGAGACGATTGCGGCCGTTTTCAGCCAGGGTCTGGCCCTGTGGGGTTTTGTCATAGCCGTCTTCAGCCAGAGTCTGACCTTGAGGGGTCTTGTCATAGCCGTCTTCAGCCAGAGTCTGGCCTTGTGGGGTTTTGTCGTAGCCGTCTTCAGCGAGCGTCTGGCTGAACACCGAGTGGCTGTCTTTGACTTGCGGAGTGGCCTGATCGGCAGCGGGCAGGGCAAAAGCAGTGCTGGCTAGCATCGACAGGGTAAGGCTGAGCAGTAATTGGCGTTTCATGATAGTGGCTCCTTGGGAGGGCGATAAAGTGGGTACGAGGGCAATGCTACTCTCGATATGTCGATATAAAAGTTCATAAACGCAATGGTAATAATCAACAGAATTGATTGTTCGGCGCGAAGGCTCTAGATCGGGCCTTTGCGGGCGACGGTTTTGCACCGTCGTGGGTATTTTCGACTCACTCGTGCCTCGCAAAAGTGCGGGTCGCGGTAACACTGCTCGACCGATCGGTCAGTTTTGCTGCGCTTTTTATGGCTTAAACTGCCTTTCGATTAAACCTGCGGGCCTTTCGCCAGTCACAGACTGCATAGGGGCCGCTTAGGTCTGCCGTTTCAGCTGTGCGTCGGGTAATCGGCGTGCGGTCGTGATCAGGAGCTTTGTGCATGACGCGCACTGGAAAAATCTTCAGCTGGACCTTCGCCATCCTCGTGCTGCTGCTGGCAGCCTTGATTCTGATCATCGTGTTCTTCGACTGGAACCGGATCAAACCGACGATCAATGCCAAAGTTTCGGAAGAACTGCACCGGGCGTTTGCCATCAATGGCAACCTCGCGGTGATCTGGCAGCGCGAGCCGGAAGAGGGCGGCTGGCGCTCTTGGGTGCCTTGGCCGCACGTGGTCGCCGAGGATCTGAGCCTGGGTAATCCTGACTGGTCGAAGCAGCCGCAGATGGTCACTCTGAAACGTGTCGAGCTGCGCATTTCGCCGCTGGCCCTGCTGGCCCAGCGCGTGGTGATTCCGCGCATCGACCTGACCGAGCCGAATGCCGAGCTGCAACGTCTGGCCGATGGCCGCGCCAACTGGACGTTCAAATTCGATCCCAAGGACCCGAACGCCGAGCCTTCGAGCTGGGTGGTCGACATCGGCGCGATCGGTTTCGACAAGGGCCACGTGACCCTCGACGATCAGACCCTGAAAACCAATCTCGATGTGTTGATCGACCCGCTCGGCAAGCCGATTCCATTCAGCGAGATCGTCGGCGACAAAGCGGCGAAAACTGCTCAGGACAAGGGCGGCGCACCGCAGGATTACGCCTTTGCGCTCAAGGTCAAAGGCCAGTACCACGGGCAGAACCTCACCGGGCAGGGCAAGATCGGCGGGTTGCTGGCGTTGCAGGACGCGAGCAAGCCGTTCCCGTTGCAGGCCCAGGCGAAGATCGGCGATACCCGTATCGAACTGGCCGGCACCCTGACTGACCCGCTGAATCTTGGCGCTCTTGATCTGCGCCTCAAGCTCGCTGGAGACAGCCTCGGCAATCTCTACCCGCTGACCGGCGTGACCCTACCGGACACGCCACCGTATTCCACCGACGGTCACCTGATCGCCAGGCTGCATGACGAAGCCGGGGCGAAATTCACATATGAAAAATTCAACGGCAAGATCGGCGACAGCGACATTCATGGCGACCTGACCTATGTTGCCAGCCAGCCACGGCCGAAACTCAGCGGTGCGCTGCTCTCCAATCAACTGCTGTTTGCCGACCTCGCGCCACTGATCGGCGCCGACTCCAACACCGAGCAAAAGGCCCGTGGCGGCGCGAGCAAGCAACCGGCGGACAAAGTCCTGCCGGTCGAAGAATTCAAAACCGATCGCTGGCGGGCCATGGACGCCGATGTCGAGTTCACCGGCAAACGCATCGTCCACAGCGAGAAGCTGCCGTTCAACGACCTCTATACCCATCTGAAACTCAACGACGGCGAGCTCAGCCTGGAACCGCTGCGCTTTGGTGTCGCCGGCGGCACGCTGGATGCGCTGATTCGCCTGAATGGCCGCACCGAGCCGCTGGAAGGCCGGGCGCGTTTGACCGCACGCAAATTCAAACTCAAAGAGCTGTTCCCGACCTTCGAACCGATGAAAACCAGTTTCGGTGAGCTCAATGGCGACGCCGACATCAGTGGCCGGGGCAACTCCGTGGCCAAGCTGCTCGGTGGTGCCAACGGTAATCTGAAGATGCTGATCAACGACGGTGCAATCAGCCGTGAGTTGATGGAGCTGGCCGGGCTCAACGTCGGTAACTACGTGGTCGGCAAGATCTTTGGCGACAAGGAAGTGAAGATCAATTGCGCGGCGGCGGACTTCGACATCAAGACCGGCCTGGCCACGACACGGCTGTTTGTCTTCGATACCGAGAACGCAATCATCTACATCGATGGCACGGCGAACATGGCCACCGAACAACTCGATCTGACCGTGACCCCGGAATCCAAAGGCTGGCGTCTGATCTCGCTGCGCTCGCCGCTGTATGTGCGCGGCAAGTTCATCAAACCGGATGCCGGCGTCAAAGCCGTACCGTTGATGCTGCGCGGGGCGGGGATGGTTGCGCTGGGCGTGATTGCCGCACCGGCGGCGGGATTGCTGGCACTGGTGGCGCCGAGCGGGGGCGAGCCGAATCAGTGCGCGCCGTTGCTCGAGCAGATGAAGCAGGGCAAGGCGCCGGTGACCGTTAAACCCAGCAAGTAATGCGGCGTCTCTGAGGGCGCCTTCGCGAGCAGGCTCGCTCCCACATTCGAACGCGTTTCTTCAATCGAAATACGTTCCAGTGTGGGAGCGAGCCTGCTCGCGAAAGCGGTGTGACGGGATTATAGGTCGTTGAGGATATCCGCCATGTCGTCGGCGTGTTCTTCTTCCTGGGCGAGGATGTCTTCGAAGATGCGGCGGGTGGTCGGGTCTTTGTCACCGATGTACTGGATGATTTCGCGATAGCTGTCGATAGCAATGCGCTCGGCCACCAGATCTTCGTAAACCATTTCCTTGAGCGTGTTGCCAGCCACATATTGCGCGTGGGACATCTTGCTCAGCAGGTCAGGGTTGAACTCAGGCTCACCGCCCAGTTGCACGATCCGCTCGGCGAGGCGATCGGCGTGCTCGGCTTCCTGGTTGGCGTGTTCGAGGAATTCGTCGGCGGCGACGTTGGCTTTCAGGCCGCTGGCCATGAAGTAGTGGCGCTTGTAGCGCAAGGTGCACACCAGTTCGGTGGCCAGCGACTCGTTGAGCAAACGCAGTATTTCTTCACGGTTGGCGTTGTAACCCTCGGTGACCGCGCCGTTTTCCACGTGTTGCCGCGCGCGCTCGCGCAGGGTTTGAACATCAGACAAATGCACGTCACTCATTTCATTCTCCTGGAGGCTAATCCGATAGGCGCCACGTTCTGAAGACGCGGTCGCTACCCAGGTTGTGAGTCTTGAGCGAAGCGAAAAGTTTTATGCGATTTACGCCGGACGCGCTGCAGGAACTGCTGAAGACTGCTATGTCGGGAGAGTCAGACCGGTTTCGGTGGAGCGGGTGCTGGCGGACTGGAATAGGCTCATCGTTCAGTTGTCATCGTCACGTTGGATGCTTGGCGGGCGTCTTGCAGGTCTGGCATCCACTCACCGCGCACAAGGATGTAACCCATGTCGACACGTTATCCATTGGTGCTGGTGCCGGGCATGCTCGGCTTTATCCGGCTGGTGCTTTACCCGTATTGGTTCGGCATCATCAAGGCCTTGCGCCGTGGTGGTGCGACGGTGGTCGCGGTGCAGGTTTCGCCGCTCAACTCTACTGAAGTGCGCGGCGAGCAGTTGCTGGCGCGGATCGAGGAAATCCTGCGCGAGAGCGGGGCGCAAAAGGTCAATCTGTTCGGCCACAGCCAAGGCGCGTTGACCGCACGATATGCGGCGGCGAAGCGTCCGGATCTGGTGGCCTCGGTGACTTCGGTGGCCGGTCCGAATCATGGTTCCGAGCTGGCTGATTATCTGGAAAAGCACTATCCCGGTAGCAGTGCCAAGGGCCGCTTGCTCGAAGCGTTGCTGCGCTTGATCGGCTGGGTCATGGCATTGCTCGACACGGGTTATCACGGTCCGAAACTGCCGGTGGATATCCACGCTTCCCACCAATCGCTAACGACGGCGGGCGTTGCATTATTCAATCAGCGTTATCCACAAGGGCTGCCGGAAGTCTGGGGCGGCCAGGGGTCGGAAGAGGTCAACGGTGTGCGCTATTACTCCTGGTCAGGGACGCTGCAACCGGGCAAGACCGATCGTGGCGGCAATCTTTTTGACGGCACCAACCGCAGTTGTCGCTTGTTTGCCAAGACCTTCGTCCGCGAGCCGGGGCAGTGCGATGGCATGGTCGGCCGTTACAGCTCGCATCTGGGCACGGTGATCGGTGATGACTATCCGCTGGATCATTTCGACATCGTCAATCAGTCGCTGGGACTGGTGGGCAAGGGCGCGGATCCGGTAAGGCTGTTTGTCGAGCATGCGGCGCGGCTGGAGGCTGCAGGGTTATAGCCAAACAGACCGCGTCATCGTTCTTCGCGAGCAGGCTCGCTCCCACAGGTGTCTGCATTTCAATGTGGGAGCGAGCCTGCTCGCGAAGGGGCCTTATCAGGCAACGCTGACCCGGCGGCCCAACACGGTGGTCCAGCGCTCCGACAAAACCACCCCGCCCAAGGTCAGCAAACCGCCCACCAGGTGATACATCGCCAACTGTTCCTTCAACACCAGCGCCGCAATCAACGCAGTAATCAATGGCAGCAGATTGAAGAACAACGTCGTCCGGCTCGGCCCCAGTCGCTGCACCGCCTGCATCCACGCCAGCGGCGCGACCATCGAAGCCAGCAGGCATGCATAGAGCACCAGCGGCACGTTCTGCAGATTCAAACCGATCTTCGGCGACACCGCGAACAGCGGAAACAACACCACAATCGCCACCAGCACCTGCAAGTACAGCAGCACCAGCGGCGGCAGGCGCAGTTGCCACTTTTTAAGCAGCGTGCTGTAAACCGCGTAGGCCAGCGTGGCGATCAGCATCATCGCATCGCCCAGATTGACCCCGTGTTGCAGCAGCGCTCCGAGGCTGCCGGATGACACCACCACCAGCACGCCAGCGAACGACAGCACCGCACCGACCAGCGCACCAGCGGTCAGGCGCTGGCCGAGGCTGATGATCGCCATGGCCAGCGACATCAATGGCATCAACGACAGGATGATGCCCATGTTGGTCGCGGTGGTCAGTGTTGCAGCGAAATAGGCGAGGCTCTGATACACCGCCATGCCGAGCACGCCGAGGACGAAAATCCGCCCCAGGTTCGGCCGAATCTGCGGCCAGTGCGCGATGACTTTCTTCAGCATGAATGGCGTGAACAGCACGCCGGCCAGCAGCCAGCGATAGAAACCGATCTCGGCGGGGAAGATCGCGCCGACCGCCAGTTTGTTGATCACGGTGTTGCCGGCCCAGATGAAAATCGCCAGCAGGGGAAACGCGTATTGCATGGGACAAAACCAGAACGTTGATGAAGCGCGATTATCGCCTGTCTGGATGCAGGCCTATACTGCGATCCAGACAACCTGCCTCTGCATCCGGACAGCATGAACAGCAAACACATCGATCTGCTCGATTTCAGCGAACTGCCGTCAGCGGTGTATTTCCGCTACGCCGATTTCAATGCCCACGAATATGCCGCGCCACACCGGCATCCTTGGGGCACGCTGGAATACGCGGCCCATGGCGTGCTGCACATGGATGTCGACGGCAGCCGCTTCATGTCGCCGCCGCAGTACGCGGTGTGGGTGCCGCCCGAGGTCAAGCACAGTTTCTACAGCCATCAACCGGTCAACTACCGCGCGGTGTGTCTTGATCCCGACGTCTGCGCGCGATTGCCGGCGCGGGCCTGCACGCTGGCAATCAGCGACATTCTCAAGGCCATCCTAAAGGACTTCGCCGCCCGCGATGTGAAGATCCCCGAGCATGAAGCCGATCAGCGTCTGGCCCAGGTACTGGTCGATCAACTGCAACAGGCACCGGTGCAGGAATGTTATCTGCCGTACGCGAGCAGCCCGGGCTTGCTGACGATTCTTGACGCCTTGCAGGCCGCGCCGGGCGACAACCAACCGTTGGCGCATTGGGCCGCGCAAGTGCATGTCAGCGAGCGCACGCTGGCGCGGCAGTTCGTTCGTGAGCTGGGCATGAGTTTTGGCGAGTGGCGTCAGCGCTTGCGTTATCTGGCGGCGATCGAGGCGCTTGAGACCTCGCGTTCGGTGCAGGAAATCGCTTTCGACCTCGGCTACAGCAGCGGCTCGGCGTTCATCGCCATGTTCGCCCGCCAGGCCGGTTGCACGCCGGAGCAGTATCGGCGCAGCCACCTCGAGGGCAGGAAGGTGTAACAAGCTTTGACTACACTGCGACAGAGGCCGCATCCATCGGTGCGGCAACAAGGAGAAAACTCCATGAAGATGTTGCGTGTGCCGTTGTTGATGATCGGGCTGCTTGTGTGTTCCCAGGGTTTCGCCGCCACGGCGCAACAGAACAAGATGACCACCTGCAATGCCGATGCGACCGCCAAGAGTTTGAAGGGCGATGAGCGCAAGGCGTTCATGAGCACCTGCCTGAAAGCGGCACCAGCGGCCAACGATGGCAAGGAGCTGACCCCGCAGCAGCAGAAGATGACCACCTGTAATGCCGATGCGAAAACCAAGGCACTGACCGGCGATGCGCGCAAGGCGTTCATGAGTGAGTGTCTGAAGAAAAAATAAGGGGGCGCCATGGGTGTCCGATTGACTCGGTCGGCTTGAGATTTTCCCTCACCCTAACCCTCTCCCGGAGGGAGAGGGGACCGACCGCATTGATGCCGACAGGAACTGGGTCTGAAATACCGGGTCGATTGCGGATTCGGCACTGCACGTTCAGGTCGGAAAATTTTTCGAGCAACCCCCAATCGGTCCCCTCTCCCTCTGGGAGAGGGCTAGGGTGAGGGGGAAATTCGCAAGCCTTGCACGAAAATCCGAAACCCCGCATATCCCTAGTGCTAACCCAGGATCGCTGGCAGACTGCCCATCCTTTCACGCCGTTCGTTTTGAGGCTGTATGCCAACGTTTTCTCAGCGTCATGTTGTGTTCTGGGTCAGCTGCATCATCATTTTTGGCGGTTTGCTGCTGGTGCTGCCGCTGCGCTTGTTGCCCAGCCTTTTGGCCGGGTTGCTGGTGTTCGAGCTGGTCAACATGCTCACCCCGCAACTGCAACGGCTGATCGAAGGGCGCCGTGCGCGCTGGTTGGCGGTGGCGCTGCTCGGCACGCTGGTGGTGAGTGCGCTGGCGCTGATCTTCGCCGGGGCCATCAGTTTCCTCCTGCATGAAGCGGAAAACCCCGGCGCTTCACTCGACAAATTCATGGGCGTAGTCGATCGCGCGCGCGGGCAGTTGCCGCCGTTCATCGATGCCTACCTGCCGGCGAGTGCAGCGGAATTTCGCGTGGCGATCGGCGAGTGGGCGAGCAAGCATCTGGCCGACCTGCAACTGGTCGGCAAGGACGCCGCGCACATGTTCGTCACCCTGCTGATCGGCATGGTGCTCGGCGCGATCATCGCCCTGCAGCGCATCCCCGACGTGACCAAGCGCAAGCCGCTGGCCGCCGCCTTGTTCGACCGTTTGCATCTGCTGGTGCAGGCGTTCCGCAATATCGTCTTCGCGCAGATCAAGATTTCCCTGCTCAACACCGTGTTCACCGGGATCTTCCTCGCGGTGATCCTGCCGATGTTCGGCATCAAGCTGCCGCTGACCAAAACCCTGATCGTGCTGACATTCCTGCTCGGCCTGCTGCCGGTGATCGGCAACCTGATGTCGAACACGCTGATCACCATCGTCGGCCTGTCGCTGTCGATCTGGGTAGCGATCGCCGCGCTGGGCTATCTGATCGTTATCCACAAGCTCGAATACTTCCTCAACGCGCGCATCGTCGGCGGGCAGATCAGTGCCAAGTCGTGGGAGTTGCTCCTGGCGATGCTGGTGTTCGAAGCCGCGTTCGGTTTGCCGGGGGTGGTGGCAGGGCCGATTTATTACGCGTATCTGAAGAGTGAGCTGAAGCTGGGCGGGATGGTCTAAGGCCAAGCAACTGAATTGAATGCATCTGTGGCGAGGGGATTTATCCCCGTTGGCCTGCGCAGCAGGCCCCTGCTTTCATAAATCGGGGGCCGCTTCGCGACCCAACGGGGATAAATCCCCTCGCCACAAAGGCTCTTCGCCACAGAGATTGTGATCAGGCCATCGAACCGTAACGCTTCATCGCTTCGATCGCCAAACCGCTACCAATGCTGCCAAAGATGTTGCCTTCGACATGCCGGGCGTTCGGCAGCATTGCCGAGACGCTGTTGCGCAGGGCCGGGATGCCGCTGGAGCCCCCGGTGAAGAACACCGTATCAACCTGATCGACTGCTACGCCGGCGTCATTCAACAGCTGCGTAACGCTGCCACGCACGCGCTCGAGCAAGGCCTCGATCGCCGATTCGAATAGCGCGCGGCTCAGCTCGACGCTCAGCCCGGCTTCGATGCGGTCCAGCGGCACGTGGCGGCTGTCGGCGTGGGTCAGCTGGATCTTGGTTTCTTCCACTTCCATCGCCAGCCAGTGCCCGGCGCGCTGTTCGATCAGCTTGAACAGGCGATCGATGCCGCCGGTGTCTTCGATGTCGTAACGCATGCTGCCCAGCGCCAGCGTGGATTTCTGCGAGTACACCGAGTTGATCGTGTGCCAGGTCGCCAGGTTCATGTGGTGGCTGGTTGGCATGTACGCGCCGCTCTTCATGCGGCTGCCGTAGCCGAACAGCGGCATCAGGCCTTGCAGACTCAGCTGTTTGTCGAAGTCGGTACCACCGATGTGCACACCGCCGGTGGCGAGGATGTCATCGTGACGGTTGTCGAGACCACGACGCTCGGGCGACAGGCGCACCAGCGAGAAGTCAGAGGTACCACCGCCGATGTCGACGATCAGTACCAGCTCTTCTTTCTCGATGGTCGACTCGTAGTCGAACGCTGCCGCGATCGGTTCGTACTGGAACGACACGTCCTTGAAACCGATTTTGCGCGCCACCTCGACCAGTGTGTCTTCGGCTTCCTGGTCAGCCAGCGGATCGTCGTCGACGAAGAACACCGGGCGGCCCAGCACCACTTGCTCGAATTCCCGACCGGCGGCGGTTTCGGCGCGGCTCTTGAGCTGGCCGATGAACAGCCCGAGCAGATCCTTGAACGGCATCGCCGTGCCGAGGACGCTGGTGTCGTGTTTGATCAGCTTGGAGCCGAGCAGGCTTTTCAGCGAGCGCATCAGTCGGCCTTCGTAGCCTTCCAGATACTCGTGCAGGGCCAGGCGACCGTATACCGGGCGACGTTCCTCGATATTGAAGAAGACCACCGACGGCAGGGTGATCTTGTCGTCTTCCAGCGCAATCATGGTGTCCATGCCGGGGCGCAGCCAGCCGACGGTGGAGTTGGACGTGCCGAAGTCGATGCCGCAGGCACGGGCTGGAGAGGCGTCTTTCATGTCTTTCGGTTTCCGGTCAAAAAAACGGCCGCGCAGTGTATGTCAGTGCGCGGCAGATTCGAAGGCCGGTCATCCGCTATTTCGCCCCCAGACAGTTGAAAACCACCGCATCGCCCCAAACTTGCTGGCATGGGCCGGCAGACACACCGGCGGTCGCAAGAACCGTCGTCCACTGCCGATAAACTTCTGCGGCGCCACCCGGTCACAAACTTGAGATCGGTCAACCCGGCACGTGCCAATCGGCGCATGCTGGTCTCGGCGCGAAATCGATAACGGATGGTGATCCTTCCATGGACTTCAAAGACTATTACAAGATACTCGGCGTGGAGCCGACAGCCGACGACAAGGCCATCAAGGCGGCCTATCGCAAGCTGGCGCGCAAATACCACCCCGACGTCAGCAAGGAAAAAGACGCCGAGGCCAAGTTCAAGGATGCCTCGGAAGCCTATGAAGCGCTGAAAAGCGCCGACAAGCGCGCCGAATACGACGAACTGCGCCGTTATGGCCAGCACGGTCAGCCGTTCCAGGGCCCACCGGGCTGGCAGAGCCGTGGCGGTTTCGGTGGTGGCGGTGGCGACACGGGCGACTTCTCGGACTTCTTCAGTTCGATCTTCGGCAATCGCGGCCCCGGTTTCGGTGGCGCCGAGAGCCGCCAATCACGCGGACGCCGAGGGCAAGACGTGGAAATGGAACTGCCGGTCTTCCTCGAAGAAACCCTGTCGAACGAATCGAAGAAAGTCACCTTTCAGGTGCCGCAATACAACGCGCACGGCCAGCATGTCAGCAACACCAGCAAGAGCCTGAACGTGAAGATTCCGGCCGGCGTGACCGATGGCGAGCGAATTCGCCTGAAGGGCCAGGGCGCACCGGGCATCGGTGGCGGGGCGAATGGCGACCTGTACCTGACCATTCGTTTTGCGCCGCACCCGAAATTCGATGTCGAAGGCGAAAACCTGATCATCACCTTGCCCCTGGCTCCGTGGGAATTGGCATTGGGCACTGAAGTGGCCGTGCCGACCCTGACCGGCAAGATCAACCTCAAGGTCCCGGCCGGCAGCCAGAACGGCCAGCGCATGCGCGCCAAGGGCCATGGCCTGCTGAACAAGGCCGGCGAACGCGGTTACCTGTTCGTGCAGCTCAAGGCCGTGATGCCTAAAGCCTCCGACGATGAGGTCAAGGCGCTGTGGCAGGAACTGGCGAAGAAAGCCGCCTTCAATCCGCGAGAGAACTTCTGAACCCGACGACGGAGTAGCCCATCATGAGCAGCCCCCTGATCGTTCAACTGGACCTGGCAGAATTCTGTGAGGCGGCCGACTTGTCGGACGTCTACGTGATCGAAATCGTCGAGCACGGCATCCTCGAACCTCAGGGCGCGCAGCCCCGGGAATGGCGCTTCACCGATTACGAATTGGCCTTGGCCAAGCGTGCGGCGAAGCTGCGCCGTGATCTGGAACTGGAGTGGGAAGGCGTGGCGCTGGCGCTGGATCTGCTGGACGAGGTGAAGCAGTTGCGTGCCGAGAACCGCATGTTGCGCCAGCGTTTGGGGCGGTTGGTGGTCGAATGAATTGTTTGAGGCCGTGAGGTCCTAGCTGGCCTCATCGCGTGCCGGCCCGCTCCCGCCTGATTAATGTTTGCGGGTGTTTCGTCCGGTATGAACCGGCAGGATGGTCTGATAGTTTTCCGGGCACATGTTGGCAATGGATGCCGACGGTCGTAGCGCCAGCCAGACTGGCCAGCGCTGCGCAATCTTTGCAAGGAAGCCTGTCAATGCCAGTCAGACCCAAGCCGCCCAAGCCGGGCGCAGTCGATATCACCACCCCTGGGCGCACATCCCGGGATCCCGCCGCGCACGGGATCGAGTCGTCGCACCTGACCCCCGGTCCGTTCATTCGCAAGACCCCGCCCGATGCCAGTGAGCCCGGCAGCAACACGCAGCAAATGGAAACTGCAGTTGCCCCGCACAGCGTGCACGTCGACCCGACGCCGTCTACATCTGGTCCCGTCCCGAAGCTTAAAACCTCGGCTCTGGAGCGTTACCTGATTGCCTCGACAGCCCCTCTACCGCAAGCGGACGTTGACGGGTTTCGCGTATTCAAAGGACGCCAATACGCGGACCTGCAGGGCGGTGGTACGGTGCTGATCGGCGTCGATGCCGAGACCGGTCTGCATCGGGCCAGATTGTCCAGCGAGCTGCAGCCGTCCGGCCCTGTGCTTGCCTACGATCCGTTGAACAAGCACTGGTACGCGCTTGAAGAGTCCGGCGCGTCGCCGGACGCTGCCGCTGTCCCGGGTAAAAGCCGCAGGGTGGCGCGCCAGAGCGATGAAGACTATGAGTCTGCCGTTGAGGAGCTGCCCGACGATGGCGGTGTAACGCAGGAACATTTTTATCTGGCGTCCGAGTCGATGCCCGTCAAACCCTTCACCGCTGAGGAATTGCGTGCAATGCGCAGCGAAACACGGTTTTCGTTCCTCACCAATCGGCCCGGGGTCTACGACCGTGCCAATAACGGCAAATACCCTTTCCGGGACATGGCCGGCCGGCCTGTCAGGATAAAGAAGCTCCAGACCCTGGCGCGTTTCGAAGACGGCAGCCGTTATACCTCCGAGCAGATCAAGCCTTACATCAAGTTTGGCGCCTACGAGCATGTCGCGCGGTTGTATGAAGAAAAGCTGCAATGGCGATTGTTCACCGAGGCCGACATGACGGTGCCCGGAGAGCGGGCCCTGGTCGGCCAGTCAATGGTGGTCGCCAACCGGCGCATCACCCGAGGCGAGGTGGTCGGTGTCTATGCTGGCGCGATCATGCCGGGACGTCTTGTGCCGCTGCCCCAGCAGTCATACACCATGAAGGTCGGCGTCCGTTATCAGCCGGGACCTGGATATTTGATCCCCTACGAATTCGCGCTGGTCGGTGACACGATTATTTCCCGGATCAACACGCGCTTTTGGTATGACGCCACGGGCAAGCCGGTTCGTCAGGCTACGGAGGGTTACAACGTCGAGTTCGTACCGTTCGATGTCGAAGCGCAACAGTGGATAGGCAAGGAACTGGTCACCCGCGACTTCATTCTCAACGCTATCTTCGCTACCGAAGACATTCCGGCGGGAACCGAGTTACGCATCGATTACAACTACAGCGATGCGGACATCGCGAAACTGTTCGCGTGATTGCCTGAGCGATCGCGACTGAATACGGACCTGCGCGTCCGTATTCAGCGCACGCCTTCATCAGAACAGAAAATAGCGCTGCGCCATCGGCAGCGTTTCCGCCGGTTCGCACCACAGCAACACGCCATCGGCCTTGACCTGATAGGTCTGTGGATCGACATCGATGTTCGGCAGATAGTCGTTGTGGATCAGGTCGGTTTTCTGCACGTCGCGGCAGCCCTTCACCACAGCGATCTGCTTCTTCAATCCCAAGGCTTCCGGCAATCCGGCCTCCTGCGCCGCCTGGCTGATAAAGGTCAGGCTGGTGGCGTGCAGCGAGCCGCCGTAGCTGGCAAACATCGGGCGGTAATGCACCGGTTGCGGTGTTGGAATCGAAGCGTTGGCGTCGCCCATCAGGCTGGCGGCAATCGCACCGCCCTTGAGGATCAGCGTCGGCTTCACACCAAAGAACGCCGGGCGCCAGAGCACCAGATCGGCCCACTTGCCGACTTCGATCGAGCCGACTTCATGGCTGATGCCATGAGTGATTGCCGGGTTGATCGTGTACTTGGCGATGTAACGCTTGGCGCGGAAGTTGTCGTTGCCTGCGCCGTCCTGCGGCAGCGGGCCGCGCTGTTTTTTCATCTTGTCGGCGGTCTGCCAGGTGCGCGTGATGACTTCGCCGACACGGCCCATGGCCTGACTGTCGGAGCTGATCATCGAGAACGCGCCGAGGTCGTGGAGGATGTCTTCGGCGGCAATGGTTTCGCGGCGGATCCGGCTTTCGGCGAAGGCGACGTCTTCGGCAATGCTCGGGTCGAGGTGATGGCAGACCATCAGCATGTCGAGGTGTTCGTCGATGGTGTTGCGGGTGAACGGCCGGGTCGGGTTGGTCGAGCTTGGCAGCACGTTGGGGAAGCCGCAGGCCTTGATGATGTCTGGCGCGTGGCCGCCACCGGCACCTTCGGTGTGATAGGTGTGGATGGTGCGGCCCTTGAACGCGCCAAGGGTGGTTTCGACGAAGCCGGATTCGTTGAGGGTATCGGTGTGGATCGCCACCTGCACATCGTACTGGTCGGCGACGTTGAGGCAGTTGTCGATGCTCGCCGGAGTGGTGCCCCAGTCCTCGTGCAGCTTGAGACCGATGGCACCGGCCTTGACCTGTTCGATCAACGGCTCCGGCAGGCTGGCGTTGCCCTTGCCGGTCAGGCCGATGTTCATCGGAAAAGCATCGGCGGCCTGGAGCATGCGCGCCAGATGCCACGGGCCGGAGGTGCAGGTGGTGGCGTTGGTGCCGGTGGCAGGCCCGGTGCCGCCGCCGATCATGGTGGTGACGCCGCTCATCAACGCTTCTTCGATCTGCTGTGGGCAAATGAAGTGGATATGCGTGTCGATGCCGCCAGCGGTGAGGATCATGCCTTCGCCGGCAATCACTTCGGTGCCGGCGCCGATGGCGATGGTCACATTGGGCTGCACGTCGGGGTTGCCGGCCTTGCCGATCGCGGCGATGCGCCCGTCCTTGAGGCCGACGTCGGCCTTGACGATGCCCCAGTGGTCGATGATCAGTGCGTTGGTGATCAGCGTGTCGACCACTTCGGCGGCGAGCAACTGGCTCTGGCCCTGGCCGTCGCGGATAACTTTGCCGCCACCGAATTTCACTTCCTCGCCGTAAGTGGTGAAGTCCTTTTCGACTTCGATCCACAGCTCGGTGTCGGCCAGGCGCACCTTGTCGCCGACGGTGGGGCCGAACATGTCGGCGTAGGCTTGGCGGGAGATTTTCATGGGCATGCCTTGAGATTCAATTGGGTCTGAAATCGCTCGCATTACTCGCTTTCGCGAGCAGGCTCGCTCCCACATTTGATCGCGTTCTCATGTGGGAGCGAGCCTGCTCGCGAAGGGGCCAGAGCGGGCACCGTGTTGTTTAGAGATCACCCATGATGCGGCCGGCAAAGCCGAACACCCGGCGATGCCCGGCGTAATCCACCAGTTCGACTTCACGGCTTTGCCCCGGCTCGAAGCGCACCGCCGTGCCGGCGGGAATATTCAGGCGCATGCCGCGACTGGCGGCGCGATCGAAGGTCAGCGCGTCGTTGGTTTCAAAAAAGTGGAAATGCGAGCCGACCTGAATCGGCCGGTCGCCGCTGTTGGCGACTTTCAGGCTGAGGGTGCGGCGGCCGACGTTGAGTTCGATGTCGCCGGGCTGGATCTGGTATTGGCCAGGAATCATCGCTGGGCTCCTTGCAGGACTTTGTAATAGAGAGCGGTCGGGCGATAGGTGCCGTTGGGGTCGCAGGCGTAATCGGGTATTTCGCCGGCGCGCACGTAGCCCAGCGCCTTGTAGAAATCTTCTGCCGGCGAGCCGGCCTCGGTGTCGAGATAGAGCATGCCGCGCTTGTGCTTGGGCGCTTCGAGTTCCAGCGCCTGCATCAGTTGCTGGCCGAGGCCACGGCGCCGCGCGTGTTCGCGCACCAGCAGTTTCTGCACTTCGGCGCGGTTCAGACCATTGGCCTTCTGGCACAGGCCCAGTTGCACGCTGGCCAGCACCTGCTCGTCCTTCACCACCACCCAGAGCAGCGTGCTGCCCTTGTTGATGTTGTCCTGCACCTCATCGAAATATGCGCGCGCCTGCACCTCATCGAGGTCGGCCATAAAACCGACGCTGGCGCCGTAACCGACGGCGTCGAGCAGCAGATCGATCAGGCCCTGGCGATAGTGGGCAAAGCTTTCAGCGTTGACGCGGCGCAACTGGGCGGCGTTCATCGACATCACTCCTTGTGAGTATCCGGCGGCTGTGCGCCGGGATTGAAGGTCAACTGCATGAAGGTCAGATCGAGCCAGCGGCCGAACTTGGTGCCCACTTGCGGCATCTGCCCGGTGACGCTGAAACCGGCGCGCTCGTGCAGGCGAATCGACGCGGCGTTGCCACTCTCGATGGCAGCGACCATGACGTGTTTACCGCAGGCGCGGGCGCGTTCGATCAACGCGGTCATCAGTTGCGGGCCGAGGCCGTTGCCGCGTTGATCGCTGCGCACGTACACCGAGTGCTCGACGGTGTGGCGGAAACCGTCGAACGGCCGCCAGTCGCCGAACGAGGCGTAACCCAGCACCGCGTTGTGGCTGTCGACGATCACCAGAATCGGGTACGCCTGCAACTGACGCGCGTCGAACCATGCCTGGCGATTGCCGAGGTCGACCGCTTGTTCATTCCAGATCGCCGTGGTGTTGAGCACGGCGTCGTTGTAGATGTCGCGGATCGCCGGCAGGTCGGCCCGGGTTGCATCGCGAATGGCGTAAGTCATGGCGCGGCCTCAGACGATCGGCTGGTGAACGGTGACCAGTTTGGTGCCGTCGGGGAACGTCGCCTCGACCTGGATTTCCGGGATCATCTCCGGGATGCCTTCCATCACTTGTTCGCGGCTGAGCAGGGTGGTGCCGTAGTGCATCAGCTCGGCCACGGTCTGGCCGTCGCGGGCACCCTCCAGCAGCGCGGCGGAGATGTAGGCCATGGCTTCCGGGTAGTTGAGTTTCACGCCACGGGCCAGCCGCCGCTCGGCGACGAGGCCGGCGGTGAAGATCAGCAGCTTGTCTTTTTCGCGTGGGGTCAGGTCCATGGTTCGGGTTCCATCAGGGCAGATTCGGGTGGCTCTCGAGAAGTGTGGGGTGCCAGTTGGAGCAGCCCCTCACCCTAGCCCTCTCCCGAGGGAGAGGGGACTGATCTTGGTTGTTTTCAATGGCCAATTCAGTCAGCAATATTCGTTCAGGCAGATAAATTTATTTCAGACGACTCGGTCAGGCTCCCTCTCCCTCCGGGAGAGGGCGGGGGGTGAGGGTCGGGGTTTCAGGTGCTCCATATTCTTGGCGCGATAGCTTCGCGCCCCAGCAGCGCAGGTCTGAGCAATTGCCACAAATCGATGAGCCAGGCGCGGGCGAGCAACGCCTCACTGGCCAGGCACCGTGCCACCAGCAACCCCGGCAACTGAGTCAAATCCCCGCGTACCCCATGCCCCAGCGAGCGGCAGCGCTCCAGCAACCCGGCGTCTATCTCACCGGTCACCAGCATCGTTGCGAACACCGGATTGCCATCCAGGCCGATCGGCGAATCGAGTAAACCGTCTGCACCGACAATGCGCTGCCGTTCGTGCCAGAGCAACCGACCGTCGCGGCGGATGTCCAGGTGCGCCTGAAAATGCCCGAGGTCAAAACGCTCGCCGCTGGCCGGGCGGCCCAGCGCCACCACGTCCCAGTAGAACAGCCGCGCATCGCCTTCAAGCTCGATCGTTGTGGTCAACTCGGCTTGCGCGGCGCTGTAGACGATGGTTTCCTGCGGCAGCCATTCCAGAGTCGCGCCGGCAGCGACTTGCAAGTCGAGCTGTTGATACGCCGGCCCACCCGCGCGATACCACTTGGCGGCACCGGGGCTGGTGATTTGCGCCCAGGCGTTGTGTTCGACGCGGGCGCTGATATCGAGCCGATCACCACCGGCAATTCCGCCCGGCGGATGGACGATGATGTGCTGGCAGACTTGCGGGCCTTCGGCGTACAGATGCTTTTGCACGCGCAGCGGGCCGAGGTGACGGCGCATGACCGGACGCGTGCAATCGCCGAAACGCGCGTACGCCAGTTCCAGCTCGGCGTGCCAGCTCGGGGTAAACAGGGCAGGTGCAACAATCGAATTCATGGTTTGTGATTATCGTTAGGAAGCTACAGATTAGACCGGCGCGTTAGATCGTGACCAGCCCGCGTACACCCTCGGCCTCCATATTTTCACCGCGACCCTGCTGAACGATCTCGCCCCGCGACATCACCAGGTATTGATCGGCCAGTTCTGCAGCAAAGTCGTAGAACTGCTCGACCAGCAGAATCGCCATGTCACCGCGCGCCGCGAGCTGCTTGATCACCGCGCCGATTTCCTTGATCACCGACGGTTGAATGCCTTCGGTGGGCTCATCAAGAATCAGCAGGCGCGGGCGGCTGGCCAATGCCCGGCCGATCGCCAGTTGCTGTTGCTGACCACCGGACAGATCGCCGCCACGGCGCTGCTTCATTTGTAGCAGCACCGGGAACAATTCGTAGATGAAACCTGGAACTTCCTTGGCTTCTGAGCCTGGAAAGCGCGACAGGCCCATCAGCAGATTTTCTTCTACCGTCAGGCGCCCGAAGATCTCACGGCCCTGCGGCACGTAGGCGATACCGGCATGCACACGCTGATGCGGTTTGAACGTGGTGATCGGTTTGCCTTCCCAGTTCACCGCGCCTTCCTTGGCCGGCAGCAGGCCCATCAGACATTTGAGCAGAGTGGTCTTGCCCACGCCGTTACGCCCGAGCAGGCACGTGACTTCGCCGACTTTCACCTCGAAGCTGAGGCCGCGCAGGATGTGGCTACCGCCGTAGTACTGATGCAGCTTGTCGACTTGCAGCATGTTCGAATTCTCCCCCGGTGATCGTTCCCACGCTCTGCGTGGGAACGCATCCCGTGACGCTCCGCGTCACATAACGGCGGACGCAGAGCGTCCATGGCGGCATTCCCACGCAGAGCGTGGGAACGATCTAGGTCTTCAGCGGCCGAGGTAGACCTCGATCACCCGCTCGTTGTCCTGCACTTGCTCAAGCGAGCCCTCGGCCAGCACGCTGCCCTGGTGCAGCACGGTGACGTGGTCGGCAATCGAGCCGACAAAGCCCATGTCGTGCTCGACCACCATCAACGAATGCTTGCCCGCCAGCGATTTGAACAGCTCGGCAGTGAACTCGGTTTCGGCGTCGGTCATGCCCGCCACCGGTTCGTCGAGCAGGAGCAGTTGTGGGTCCTGCATCAGCAGCATGCCGATCTCGAGGAACTGCTTCTGGCCGTGGGACAGTAGGCCGGCCTGGCGATTGACCGAGGTGGTCAGGCGAATCGTCTCGAGCACTTCGCTGATGCGGTCCTTCTGTTCGCCGCTCAGGCGTGCACGCAAACTGGCCCACACCGACTTGTCGGTCTTCTGCGCCAGCTCAAGGTTTTCGAACACGCTCAAGGCTTCGAACACCGTTGGCTTCTGAAACTTGCGGCCGATGCCGGACTGGGCAATCTGCACTTCGCTCATCTGCGTCAGGTCCAGGGTTTCGCCGAACCAGGCCTTGCCGTGGCTGGGCCGGGTCTTGCCGGTGATCACGTCCATCAGCGTGGTCTTGCCCGCGCCGTTGGGGCCGATGATGCAGCGCAGTTCGCCGACGCCGATGTACAGGTTGAGATTGTTCAGCGCACGGAAGCCGTCGAAGCTGACGCTGATGTCTTCCAAAGTCAGGATCGTGCCGTGACGCGTATCGAGGCCCGGGCCGACGCGCTGGCCGAGGCCGATCGAGTCGCGGCTGGTGCCTTCGTCCTTGTTCGGTTCCACGGGGAAAAACGCCGGCTCCAGCATGAATTCAGCACTCGCTGTGACTCTCATTGTTCACCTCTTTTCTTCAGCAGACCGATCACGCCCTTGGGCAGGTACAACGTCACGACGATGAACAGCGCGCCGAGGAAGAACAGCCAGTATTCCGGGAAGGCCACGGTGAACCAGCTCTTCATGCCGTTGACCACGCCGGCACCGAGCAGCGGCCCGATCAGCGTGCCGCGCCCGCCAAGGGCGACCCACACCGCCGCTTCGATCGAGTTGGTCGGCGACATTTCGCTGGGGTTGATGATGCCGACCTGCGGCACATAAAGCGCTCCGGCCAGACCGCACAGCACCGCACTCAGCACCCAGACGAACAGCTTGAAACCGCGCGGGTCGTAGCCGCAGAACATCAAACGGTTTTCCGCATCACGCAGCGCTGTCAGCACGCGACCGAACTTGCTCTGCGCCAGGCGCCAGCCGATGAACAGACTGGTTACCAGCAACAACACCGTGGCCAGAAACAACACCGCGCGCGTGCCCGGCTCAGTGATGCCGAAACCGAGGATGGTGCGGAAATTGGTGAAACCGTTATTACCGCCAAACCCGGTCTCGTTGCGGAAAAACAAGAGCATGCCGGCGAAGGTCAGGGCCTGGGTCATGATCGAGAAATACACGCCCTTGATCCGCGAACGGAAGGCGAAGAAACCGAAGACCAGCGCCAGCAACCCCGGCGCCAGCACCACCAGACACATCGCCCAGAGGAAGCTGCTGGTGCCGGTCCAGTACCACGGCAATTCGCTCCACGACAGGAAAGTCATGAACGCTGGCAAGCCATCGCCGGCCGCCTGACGCATCAGGTACATGCCCATCGCGTACCCGCCGAGGGCGAAGAACAGGCCGTGGCCCAGCGAAAGCAGGCCGGCATAGCCCCAGACCAGATCCAGCGCCAGAGCGACGATGGCGTAGCAGAGGATTTTGCCGACCAGGGTCAGCGTGTAGGCCGAGACGTGCAGGGCATTGTCCGGCGACAACAACGAGAGCAGCGGCAGAACGATCAGCAGCGCGAGGATCACCCCGCCGACCGCGAGCGTGACTTTCGGCCCGGCCTTTTGTGTGGCCGTGACTAACAGAGGCTGGTTCATCAGTCGATCACCCGTCCTTTCAGTGCGAAGAGGCCTTGCGGACGTTTCTGAATGAACAGAATGATCAGCGCGAGGATCAGGATCTTGCCGAGCACCGCACCGATCTGCGGTTCGAGAATCTTGTTGGCGATCCCTAAGCCAAATGCGGCGAGCACGCTACCGGCCAGTTGGCCGACGCCGCCGAGCACCACCACCAGGAACGAGTCGATGATGTAGCTCTGGCCAAGGTCGGGACCGACGTTGCCGATCTGGCTCAGCGCCACGCCGCCCAAGCCGGCGATGCCCGAGCCGAGGCCGAAGGCGAGCATGTCCACGCGCCCGGTCGGCACGCCGCAGCAGGCGGCCATGTTGCGGTTCTGAGTGACGGCGCGGACGTTGAGGCCGAGGCGGGTTTTGTTCAGCAACAGCCAGGTCAGCACCACCACGAACAATGCGAAAGCGATGATGACGATGCGGTTGTACGGCAGCACCAGATTGGGCAGCACTTGGATGCCGCCGGACAACCACGCCGGGTTGGCGACTTCAACGTTCTGCGCGCCGAACAACAAACGCACAAGCTGGATCAGCATCAGGCTGATGCCCCAGGTCGCGAGCAGGGTTTCCAGTGGCCGACCGTAAAGGTGGCGGATGACTGTGCGCTCCAGGGCCATGCCGATGGCGGCGGTGACGAAAAACGCTACCGGCAGCGCGATCAGCGGATAAAACTCGATGGCTTGCGGCGCGTAACGCTGGAACATCAACTGCACCACGTAGGTCGAGTAGGCGCCGAGCATCAGCATCTCGCCGTGCGCCATGTTGATCACCCCGAGCAGGCCGAAGGTGATCGCCAGGCCGAGGGCCGCGAGCAGCAGAATCGAGCCCAGCGACATGCCGCTGAAGGCCTGGCCGAGCACTTCGCCGATCAGCAGCTTGCGCTTGACCTGAGCGAGGCTGGTTTCGGCGGCGGTGCGCACGCCGGCATCGCTTTCCATGCCGGGCTCGAGCAGGCCTTCAAGACGCGTGCGTGCCAGCGGGTCGCCGGTTTCACCGAGCAGACGTACCGCCGCGAGGCGCACCGCCGGGTCGCTGTCGACCAGTTGCAGATTGGCCAGCGCCAGGCTCAGGGCGGCGTGGACGCTTGGGTCTTTTTCCCCAGCGAGTTGCCGGTCGAGAAATTTCAGCTGCGCGGGTTTCGCGCTTTTCTGCAATTGCTGCGCGGCGCTCAGACGGATTTTGCTGTCAGCGGCGAGCAATTGATGGCTGGCCATAGCGGTGTCGATCAGACCCCGCAGGCGATTGTTCAGGCGCAGGGTTTTCGCTTGGCCGTCGATCGTCAGTTCGCCTTGTTGCAGGGCGTTGAGCAATTCGATACGCGCCGGATCGGGCTGCGCGGCCCAGGCTTCCAGCAGTTTGGCCTGTTGCATCGGGTTGGCCGCGACGAAGTCTTCGGCGTCGCCGGCGTGGGCCAGGAGTGGCAGCAACAGTGCTATGGCGAGAAGTACGCGGTGTATGGCAGTGGGCATTAGTGGTGTCCTGTTCAACCGCCCCCTCACCCTGACCCTCTCCCGGAGGGAGAGGGGACTGACCGAGGTGTCTGGACGATGTGCTGCGACCTGCGAACTCGAGTCGAACTCAGGGTCTGAAGAGCATGAAGATCGGCTCCCTTTCCCCCTCTCCCTGAGGGAGAGGGCTGGGGTGAGGGGAAAGTCTCATGCTCGCCTCAAAAACTGAATTCGCCTCAGTTGCTCTTCACCGCATAATCCGGCTTCTTGTCGTTGCCCTGAATGTACGGGCTCCACGGTTGCGCGCGGATCGGGCCTTCGGTCTGCCACACGACGTTGAATTGCCCGTCGCTCTGGATTTCGCCGATCATCACGGGCTTGTGCAGGTGGTGATTGGTCTTGTCCATGGTCAACGTGTAACCGGACGGCGCAGCAAAGGTCTGCCCGGCCAGTGCTTCACGAACCTTGTCGACGTCAGTGGATTTGGCTTTCTCGACCGCTTGCGCCCACATGTGGATACCGACGTAGGTGGCTTCCATCGGGTCGTTGGTCACGGCTTTATCGGCACCCGGCAGGTTGTGTTTCTTCGCATAGGCTTTCCAGTCCGCGACGAATTTCTTGTTCGCAGGATTCTCCACCGACTCGAAGTAGTTCCACGCCGCGAGGTTGCCCACCAGCGGTTTGGTGTCGATGCCGCGCAGTTCTTCTTCGCCGACCGAGAACGCCACCACCGGTACGTCGGTGGCTTTCAGGCCCTGGTTGGCCAGCTCTTTATAGAACGGCACGTTGGAGTCGCCGTTGACGGTGGAAATGACGGCAGTCTTGCCGCCGGCGGAGAATTTTTTGATGTTGGCAACGATGGTCTGGTAATCGCTGTGACCGAACGGCGTGTAGACCTCTTCGATGTCTTTGTCGGCCACGCCTTTGGAATGCAGGAACGCGCGCAGGATCTTGTTGGTGGTGCGCGGGTAGACGTAGTCGGTGCCGAGCAGGAAGTAGCGCTTGGCGCTGCCGCCTTCTTCGCTCATCAGGTATTCAACGGCGGGGATCGCTTGCTGGTTCGGCGCGGCGCCGGTGTAGAAGACGTTCGGCGACATCTCTTCGCCTTCGTACTGCACCGGGTAGAACAGCAGACCGTTGAGCTCTTCGAACACCGGCAGTACCGATTTGCGCGACACCGACGTCCAGCAACCGAACACCACCGCGACCTTGTCCTGGGTCAGCAGCTGCCGGCCTTTTTCGGCGAACAGCGGCCAGTTCGATGCAGGGTCAACGACGACAGGTTCAAGCATCTTGCCGTTCACACCGCCCTTGGCGTTGATCTCGTCGATGGTCATCAGTGCCATGTCCTTGAGCGACGTTTCGGAGATCGCCATGGTCCCGGACAACGAATGCAGAATCCCGACCTTGATGGTCTCGGCGGCCTGGACAGTCCAGGTCATGCCCATCGCGGCAATGGATGCCGTGAGTGTGAAAGCCTTGATCAAACTGCGACGCTTCATTGTGCGATCTCCATGAACATTCGATTTTTTCTGGTTGGCAGATGCGGACGACTGAAGCTGTGTTTTGCAAAGGCTGTGCCCGGTCGCGTTCAGGCAAGAAAATGTCGTGCCAGAGCGCTTGCGTGCTGAATGCGTGCACCAGGAGGGGACGGCAGGCGGCCGATGGTGCGTCGAGTTGCGCCAGATTGGGGCGCCCGCTGGCACTCAGATGCGGATACAAAAGCGATAACCCTGTACCACAGCTCGAGAAAACCGACGGGCCACACTCAGTTGCTCATCCGATTCTCAGCGCAGGTTTTTATGAGTCATGTCTCAGGCCGATCCGGTCGTACCGCAAGTTCTTCAGCAACGTTCAAGCTGCCCCCACTGAGCCCGGCTTTTCTGACTGAAGAAGACGCCGCCTATTGGGTGCACACACGAATTCCACTCAACCCGGACAAAGAGTACGGCAGCGTGATCCTGCTGCGACCGGACGGGAAATTCCTCGCCACCTCTCCCATCGCAGGTGAAGCCACGCGCTTCGACTTCGGCACGATTGTGCAGACCGATGCCCTTGGCGGCATGCTCCATCCGCTGGGCTACCGATGTATCGCCAGCGTACACAGCCATCCGCCGATACATGACCAGTTCCGCAATGGCAATCGGCGTCAGGATGAAACCCTGCTCAGGCTGTTCATGAGCTTCTATTCAGGCGGCGATTTCATTGGCGATGTGTCGGCGCGGGATTTTTTCCGCAGCGCTTACCTTTCAGGCCCGGATGGCAGCTTGCTCAAATACGTCTCGAGCGGCTCGCCCGAGGAACGCGACTACTTCCTCTGGCAGCAGTCCGGCGGGCCGTCGGGCCATCCGGCGGGGGCCTATGACGTGATGGCGGTGATCAACAAGCTGGCGACCGTGGGTGAACTCAAAGTCATTGTTTCGAATGCCGACTGGGGCTACTCGGTGGGGCGCGTACCTGCGGACTGGAAGGCCGGGGCGTCGTTTTCAAAGGGTGCGGTCACCGAACTGCCGCTGATGACCCGGGTATGCGTCAATGCCGAACGCGCCGTGCTTGCCGCCTTGAAATCCAGAGGCGCACAGACGACGGGCCTGATATTGAAAAAATTGATTGGCGAGGAGTATGTCGCCACCCATGCGCGCCCGGCCGGGCTGGCTGCATGGGATCCTGAGCGAATATTTCCGGTTGATGCCCAAGGGCAATTGCAGCTGCCGAGGGGTTATTTGCTGGAGGGCTTCTACTTCGCCTCGCGGCCCGACCCTGCGCAGTTTCCACCCGCTCAGCCGTGGCTCTACGAGAACTTCTTCACGCCCCGGGAGATCGCCGTCGCTATCGAAGCGAATGCCCGCAGCAAACATCTGGCGAAAGCGGGACATGCGTTGTCGCTGTACATGCGGGCGCAGGATCATGCGATGTTGAAGTACCGCTTCAGCGGCGATTCGATCGAAGCGGCACTGAGCGTTACGCAGTCGGACGGCACGGTCAGTGACAATGGTCTGCAGGCAAGGCTGTTGGCCGGCACACTGGATACCCGCGCATTTGTCTCGATGCTGGTACTGGCTGGCACCCTGGAGGTCATTCGCGGCAGTGCGCTGTGGGCGCATCTGGGGCCGGTGGATCTGCAATGGCAACCCTTCGCCAATCTCCCCTGGCCGCGATTGAGCGGCGTGTTTCTGTGCGCTGATGATGCCGTGCGCCATGCCCATGAACTCGCCGGCCTGCGCCGTGACAAACCGTACGCCGGGTATGTTTTTCAGCGCAGCGACAAGCGTTTCGTGGTGACCGAACCGTTGCCGGGAGATATCGACACGCTCAGTCAGGGCAGGCTTTATCCGATGGACAATCATGGGCGTCCGGTCTTTCCCGACGACCATGCGCTGCACGCCCGTTACGTCTCACACACGGCGCTGTCACAACTGTTGCCGGTGGATACGGAGCTTTTTGGCTGGGCGTATCAGGAAGCGGCTGTGAGCTTGCAGATGTTGAGTGTGGCGGAGGTCAGGCAAGTCCTGCTCGACGAGATTGCCCTGTATGTCAGCGCGGCGCCGGACAGTCTCGTCAGGTATGAGGTCATCGGATCTGCGGGCTCCACGGAATTGGCCCGGCGCCTGGGCACGCGCCAGCATCCGGGCGCCCTGGCGCTGGAACTGGACAGCGGCCGTAAACGCCCGCAGGACTTCATACGTGAACAGGCAGCGGCCGGACGTTTAACGGTTCTGATCGATAACGAACTGTGGGGCTATCGCGGGCGGGTGCCGGCTACCTGGTCGCTGCGCACCACGCCCGCGCCTTTGCCCGTGCCGCAGTTGCCGGTGGTGCAACTGCCGCCGCTTCTGTATCCCCAGCCGGACAGAGACAAGCCGATCCTGCCCAAACCCACGCCACTCCCGCAGCCGCAAATACCGTTGCCGCCGCTGACGTTGCCGTTGCCCTGGAAACGCCTGGAAGGTGTGGCATTCGGCGCGATTTTTCCCTCGGCGGATGAGGCTGCACGGGATCGATGCATGGGGGACTTTCGTCCACAGGGCGAAACGCGCGCGTACTTCGGCTTCATTCTCAGGCACAAGAGCCGGCCAGAGTATGTGGCTACCGAGCTGGTGCCCGTCAGTGATCAAGGCAAAAATCTGTTCAGGCTCGATTCGGTTTTCGCCGACCTGCCCTCAGAGCCCTGGCATGCGTTGCCCGAGGGCTTCGAACTGCACGGCAATTTTTATGCATCGCAACGAGCCGGTGATCCGACGAAAAGCCCGGCTGAATGGCTGGCGCATTACTTCATCTCGCCGGACCACCTGACAGCCTCGATGTATTACGGCGGCCGGCGTCCGGTCATGGTGTCGGACGCTCCCGCAGCGCTTTATCTCGCCGTGCGCGATGGTGCTTTGCTCAAATATGTGTGGAGCAGGTCCAGCAAACTGTTTCATGACGCCTCGTCCCAGCGCACGCTTGAACAGATCAAAAGCGATCTGGCCGCTGGCAACCGTCTACCGACCGACTTTATCCATGAGGTCGCCAGCAGCGGCGAGCTCTCCGTCATGCGCACCGGTCTGTGCTGGGACCGGGCGGGGCTGGTGCCAGCCACCTGGCAACCGTACGCAAATCTCGAACGGCGCCGGCTCGGTCCGGTCTTTCTGACGGCTGACGACGCGGCCGTCCACGCCAGGACACTCGTGCCTCTGGTGACCGACAGGGTGCATGGCGGGCTGATTCTGGAGACGGTCGATAAGCGCTACGTCGCCACAGTGCCTGTTGAAGTCAGCCATGAGGATTTTGATTTCACCGATATCTGCCCTGAGGAAAGTCGCGCCGCCGGATTGTTTCCTGCGGGTTGTCGCGTCGTGGCGCGGTACCGCTCGCGCGTCGCCCAAGAGGTGTCATTGGTCTTGGCGCCTGTGCAAAAGCAGGTGTACCAGAACGTGTTTTCGGTCGAGGTGCTGGAGTCGGCGTTCAACAAACGCGGCATCAAAGAGGAATACCGGGTGGCGGCGGACGGTTCGCTGGTTCGCTATACACCCGCCCCACGGGATGAGTACCTGTTCTGTCCGGATGGCGCGGTGATTGGCTATCGGCCGCAAGCCGAACTGCTTTCGCAGCTGCTTGATCAGGGCGAGCGGCTGTCCGTCGTCGATGCAAAAGCGGTAAGACAGCGCCTGCGCAATCGGCAATTGAAACCCGTCGAATGGGTGAACGATCTGGCCAGGGCCGGACGTCTGTGGGTGGTCGCCGCAAGCGCGATCTGGGGGCAACCGCGCCAGATTATCCAGTGGGCACCATACTCCGGGGATCTGTTGCCGGCCGCCGATTATGACAAGGCGTTGAGCAGCCCGGTCGGCAGCCCGCTGTTCATCCAGGCAGACGCTGCCGCGCGGTACGCTCATCAACTGTCGTTGAGCAGGGATACGCAGACCTTCGGCTACGTTTTGAACGGCCCTGAAGACCTGTTGGTGTCCACTCTGCCAGTCGCGGTGCAGCGTTCGGGGTTGGCGCTGGATCGAGTGTTCGAGCAGGGCAAGCTGCCGCCAGGCTTCAGTCTGAGCGCCATTTATTTGCGAGCAGCGCTGCCACCTCTGGGCGCGCGGCCGGACGATATGCGGCACTTTTTTCTGCTGCCCAACGATGTCCAGGCAGCCTGCGCATGGGCCAACACGCCCCAAGGGTACCGGCCGATCTACTTCTCCTGCGCCGATGGCGCGTTGTTGAAATTGCAACTGCATGCATTCGAGCCCGGCACTTTCTACGATGAGTTCGGGCAAGTGCAACTGCGCCCCAATGCCTTTGTGTCGAAGGTGGAAGCGGCGGTCGATGAGCGGGGCATTGCCAGCGGTACGTTCAGATTTGTCGACTATGTCCAACGGATGGCTCATGCCGGCCGACTTGAGGTAATTGAAACGAGTGAATACTGGTCGCGGCATGGTCAGGTGGATGAACACTGGCAGCCACGGCTGACCGAGGTGTCCAGTGAGCAACGCTGGCGCGAGCATCCGGCGCCAGCGCTGGGACCTGTCTTTCATCATCCCGATGATGCCGCCTGCCATGTTCATGGACGGGTAGCCGGCCAGGCGGTAATAGGCACCGGTTATGAGAGTGCGATTCTGGCGAACCCGTCCAGCCTTCGCTTCGTTCCGCTTGAGCCGATCGTGTATTTGGCCAACGAGGACAATCCGCTGTTGCGCATACTGCGTACCGTCGCGGATCCGGCTGTCAGTTGGCGCGATCCGGCGCCGCGTTATCCCGAGGGTTACTCGGTGATGGCCACCCATCAATTGCATGTCTCGGGCAACACCACGCTGGCGGCGGACGTGGATCAGGTCTATGCCAATTACGCTGCGCCTTCGCTGGTGCATGCGCACACCCGTGCACCCACGGAAAAAGGCCTGCATATCCTGCACTACTACTATTCAACGCCGCACGATGTGCTGCTCAAGTACACACCTGTGTATTCAAGGGCGGAAAGAGATCTGTTGCTGACCCGCTCAGCTACTTTCGAGGGCGGACGCTGGATCAGCCGGCTGAGCCCTGGAGAGTTTCTTTCGCGGCTTATGGCGCTGGGTGAGTTTCGGGTGCTGATCGGCGGTTATTACTGGCGCCAGACCGGCCGCATGAACACTACCTGGCGAAGCCGTCGTCAGCAGACCCCGACACCCGGAACCGTGCGCTTGCGCGACGAGTTGTAAGTGAAATGAATGAACAGGCGTGGGCCGCCGCAACGGCCCGCGCCCGTCACATCAACGCTGCACCTGCGCGGAACGCTCGCCAAGTCGGGGCACGAGAAACCGGTCGAGCAACCAGACCACCACCAGCGACGCCCCCACCAGTGGAAACACCACCGCCAGCACCAGCATGATCGCCACGCCGGTTTTCCACTTCGGCAGGTCATGGCGCAGCGGCGGCACACCGAATTTGCCTTCAGGCCGACGCTTCCACCAGATCACCACGCCGCTGACGGCGCTGAGCAGAATCATCAGGCAGATCAGCAGCACGACAATCTGGTTGAAGGTGCCGAACATCTTGCCTTCGTGCAGCATCACGCCGATTTCCGTGGCGCGCGCGACGGTGCCGTAGTGCTCGAAGCGGACATCGGCGAGGACTTTGCCGGTGTACTGATCGACGTGCAGGGTGGCGTCGTTGCGCGGGTCATCGGCGAACACGGCAATGGTGAACACGCCGGTGGCGGTGGTCGGCAGGGTGATGCTGTAGCCCGGTTCAACCTTGCGTTCACTGGCGATGTTCTGCACGTCCTGCAGGCTGATCGCGGGTGCTGCGGGGCCGGCATGGGCATTGCCGTGATTCATGTGTTCGGCGTGGTCGCCGGACATCGGCATCGGCGTATTTTCCATCGCCCATGGCACGGTCTGGCGGGTGGCGCTGTTGAGGCTGCGTGCCTCGATGTCGGAGGTCGGCACGTTGTCCCACATCGCTGCCGGAAACACGTTCCACACCTGCGCGTATTGCTTGCCCCAGAAACCGGTCCAGGTCATGCCACTGAGCAACATCACCAACAGCAATGTCGCGCCCCAGAAACCGGTGACGGCATGCAGATCGCGCCACAACACTCGACCGCGGCTGTTCAAACGCGGCCATAGAATGCCCGCCGCCTGACCACGCGGCCACCACAGGAACAGCCCCGAGACCACCAGCACCACGCCCCAGCCAGCGGCCATTTCGATCAGGCGATCGCCGACTGTGCCGATCATCAATTCGCCGTGGATCGCACGGGCGATGGCTTGCAGGTTCTGCTTGGCATCCTGCTCGCCGAGGATGTCACCGTGGTACGGATCGACGAACACGTTGAGTTCATGACCGGCGTTCTTCACCACGAATTGCGCGCTGCGCTCAGCATTCAACGGCGGCAGATACTGAGTGACCTGGCCTTGTGGGTAAGCGCTTTTCACCCGTTGCAGCAAGTCATCGGCCGGCACCGTGTGGTGCCCGGCCGGCACTTCGAGCAGGCTGCTGTACATCAGCGAATCGAGCTGCGGTTTGAACAGATAAATGATCCCGGTCAGGGCCAGCATCACCATGAACGGCGCGACGAACAGCCCGGCATAGAAATGCCAGCGCCAGGTCAGGTTGTAGAAATTGGGTTGAGGCTTTTGCATCACGTGTGCTCCGCTGGGCTTGGTTCTTTTCGTTGTTTGTTTACCTGTGGGAGCGAGCCTGCTCGCGAAGCGGTTGTTCAGTCGATATCAATGCCGACCGTGGCGCCGTCTTCGCGAGCAGGCTCGCTCCCACATGGGTGGGTGTCAGAAACTCATATCCACTTTGGTCCAGAGCGTGCGCCCCGGTTCATTGAGCGCTTGCGGGTCGTTGGCCGGATAGCCGAAGCCGGCATTGCCGGCCAGATTCAGGTGTTCGGCGTAGGCTTTGCCGAACAGGTTGTCGACGCCGCTGCTGACTTTCCAGTGCTGGTTAATGCGGTACGCGCCGTTGAGCGAGAACACGCCGAAGCCCGAGCTCTGGGCGTAATCCTTGCCGACCACGTTGCCCTTGTTCGCGTCGATGCGGTGCTGCGCGGCGACCACTCGCCACAATGCGCCGGCGCTCCACTTGGCCTCGCTGTAGGTCAGGCCGAAGCGCGCATCCAGCGGCGGCATCTGCGGTAATGCCGAGCCGTCGCTGCTGTTCTTGCCCCAGGCATAGGCCAGGGTCGCATCGGCTTTCCAGTTGTCGGTCAGGTTGTAGGCAGCTCCGAGTTCGCCACCCATGATCCGCGCGTCGATGTTCTCGGCGCGCGAGGTGCTCATGCCCATCATTCCCGGCGTGTAGTCGAACAGGATGTAATCGCGTACCACACCGATGTAACCCGAGGCCCAGGCTTCGAGGTCGGCGCTCTTGTAGTTCACGCCGAAGTCGAACTGCGTGGTCTTTTCCGGTTTGATCGAGTCGAACGCGTTGACCGATCCTGCCGGGCCGGACTTGGGCGAAAACAACTCCCAGTAATCCGGGAAGCGTTGCGCGTGGCCGAGGCCTGCATAAAGCGTGGTCGGGCTATCGGCGAGGTCATGCTCGTAACGGATGAAGCCGCTGGGCAGGGTGTCGGCGCGGGTGTCGTCGGCGGTCGGGTTGGGGCGGGACATCATCCCCGACCCTGTGGTTTGCCGGTAATCCTTCGCCGAAGCACGGTCGACACGGGCGCCAGTGATCAAGCGATCACGCTCGGCGGCGTACCAGGTCATTTCGCTGAACACGCCGTAATTGTGGAAATCGGCGTCCTTGCTGTACGGCAGGTCCTTGTAGGTATCGATGCCCATTGAGCTGCGCTGACGGTGCTCGTTGGTCTGTGCGTCGAGGCCGGTGATCAGCTGAACATCAGCCCAGCGCCAGGTTGCTTTGATCCGTGCACCGAGGGTACGACGGTCGACGTTGGACGCCATCGGTCCCGCCATCATGCCGGTGCCGGACGGGGTGCGCAGGGTGTAGTTGTCCATCACATGGTCGGCGTAGTTGTAGTAGACCTGTGCCTCGAGTTTTTCCAGCACCTCGCTGATGTTGGATTTCTCGAAACGCAGGCCGAGGCTTTCACGCAGGAATTGCGAACCGTCCATGCCGCGCCCGGCATACCGCGCCTCGCCATCACCCTTGCCGGCGGTGAGTTCGATCAGGGTGTCGGCATCCGGCGTCCAGCCCAGTGCGATATCGCCGTTCCACTTGTCGTAACGCGAGGCGACGATGTCGTTGTTGCCGTCGCGATAGTCATCGGAATGCGCAGTGTTGCCGATCACCCGCACGTAACCCAGAGGACCGCCGGCAGCGGCGTCGACAACCTTGTCGAAACGCCCATGCGAGCCGGCCAGGAGGCTGGCGTTGACGCGCGTGCCGAGTTCGCCGAAGTTCTCCGGCTCACGGTCGAACAGCACCGTACCGGCCGATGCGCCCGGACCCCACAGGACGGTTTGCGGGCCTTTGATCACCGTGAGGCTGTCGTAGGTTTCCGGCGAGATGTACGAGGTCGGCGCGTCCATCCGTCCAGGGCAAGCGCCGAGCATCATGCTGCCGTTGGTGAGGATGTTCAGGCGCGAACCGAACATGCCGCGCAGCACCGGATCGCCGTTGGTGCCGCCATTGCGCACCAGAGCGAAGCCGGGAATGGTCTTCAGGTAATCGCCCCCGTCACTGGCCGGCACCGGTTGGCGCGGATCCTTGGGGTTGGTGACGATCGTCAGTGGTGAGCTCGGGGCGATGGCAGTGATCACCGTCGGGCTCAGTTCATGTTCATGGCCGGCGTGAGCGTCGGCCAGCGCCAGCGGTGTCAGCAGTACGCCGCAAAGGACGGCAATAGCGTGCCTGCAACGAATCCGCGATTCGTTCAGGGCAAAGTGCGCGCGGGCAGATTCCGCGCAGGGGACAGCAGTAAACCTGGACATGACAATTTCCATCGAACAGTCGTAAACACCACGGTCGGCAGCCTGGCGCTGTCTTCTCAACCGTGTGCAATCAGAGGTGCGTGTTTACGTGGCGATGGGCGGGGCGCGGGTGCGGGCGCCGGGGAAGAAGGGTTGGCGGGCATGGCCCAGACGCGGGGAGGGTGTGGTGAAGGTGTTGGGTGGCGGGATGTTGAAAGCGACGAAATCGCCGCCGCCGGTCAGTGCCGGGCAATTGAACAGCAGGGTGCAATAGCCGCACTTTTCCCACAGCACGTGATGCGAAGATTGCGGCGGGCAATGCTCGGCAGCAGGTTGGGCGTCATGGCCGCTGTGATCCATGCCGGGCATGTCCATCGACATGTCCATGCTCATTGGCATCGACGTCGAGGCGTGCTGATCCATCGGCATCGACTGAGAAATCAGTGGACCGATGAAGATCATCAACATGGCGAACAGGGCGATCCAGCTGCCACGCGTCAGCGCTTGAGTCTGACGGTGATGCGGGACGGGCCTGGCGCGCAACGGACGCATGGGCGAAGTCAGCCGAAGCAGTTACTGAGCGTGCACGTGGCCCTGGGCGGATTCCGGCGGTTTCTTCTGCACGGCAACTTCAACGCTGACGTCACCTGCCTTTTCGAAATGCAGGGTCATCGGGAAACGCTTGCCGTCACTGAGCAGGCTGCGATCGCTCGGGTTGAGCAGCATCACGTGATAAGCCATCGGCGCGAAGGTCACGGTGCCGCCGGCGGGGATTTGCACGCTTGGCAACTGCTGCATCTTCATCAGATCGCCCTGCATGACGTGCTCATGCAACTGCGCTTGTGCAGCGATGGGCGAGTCGACGCTGAGCAGGCGATCGGCGCTTTTGCCGGTGTTGTGAATGATGAAATAGGCGGCGACGGTCGGCGCATTCGGCGGCAGTTCCTGCGACCACGGATGGGCGATTTCCAGCGCACCCACCTTGTATTCGTGGGCATGGGCAAAGCACGCCGGCAACAACAGCGCAGCGAGGACGAAGAGTTTCTTCAACATGGCAGTTCTCCAGAACGATTTGAAACGCGGATTCAGGGCGCGAACCAATCAGACCAGAGGGGAGGCACGGGGATTGAGACTCGGCCATTGCTGGCGCGGCGTCGGGGCTTGCAGGGAGACGGGCGCAACGCTGCGGTTGCTTTCAAATTGCGCGAAATACAGCTGCGGCGAATGCCCCGGCAGCGCCAGCAATGGCGCCCCGCCTGAGCAACACCAGCAGTGCTGCATGTTCGAATGGTTGTCGTTTTGCGGGGCCTTCTGATCCGAGGCACCGATGTCGATCGCCACCATCTTCATGCCGCTGCCGGTGCAGAAACTGCTCCAGAGTATCTGCTCGGCCGGTGAACTGGCCGCCTGCGCCATCGCCCCGCTCAGCGGCATGGCGAGCATGTTGAACAGCACTGCAAGGCAGGCGATCCAGGCAAATGCTAACCGGCGTCGGTTCATGGGACAGGTCCGTTGGGTGGGCGATCAGGCGCGGCCCATTTAGCCTGATCAGGGCCGATAAGTAAAAAAGCGTCGTGCGGTTTGGTGTCGCATTGAGCTGTTAAAGGAGTGTAGCTACTTGAATTTGCAGTGCCAGACCTGACGCCTTCGCGGGCAAGCCCGCTCCCACAAATTTTGTGAGTGTGCACAGATATCAGCAACATCCACGGTTCCTGTGGGAGCGAGCCTGCTCGCGAAAGCGATTTGTCAGGCACTGATGGGCTACTGGTGCTGACGTCTTCGCGAGCAGGCTCGCTCCCACAAAGGGCCGTGCCGATTCAGTGGGAAAGGGCAGCGAGGACTTCAGCGAATGATCCAAACTCCCGATCAGCCCCCGGCAACTCCGGCCGCTTCAACACCAGCACCGGCACGCCACGCTCGCGCGCCACTTCAAGCTTCGGCTCAGTCGCGGTGCTGCCGCTGTTCTTGCTGATCAGCACATCGATCTGCCTGCGCTCGAACAGCGCGCGCTCGTCTTCCAGCAGAAACGGCCCACGGGCGCCGATCACTTCGCAGCGCGCGTTGCCGGGATAAACGTCGAGGGCGCGCAGGGTCCAGAACTGGTGGGCGGGGATTTCGTCGAGGTGTTGCAGCGGTTCACGGCCGAGGGTGAACAACGGGCGGTGGAACGGTTCCAGGGCGGCGATGAGTTCGGCCCAGTCACTGACCTCGCGCCAGTCATCGCCTGCTTGCGGTTGCCAGGCGGGCCGGCGCAAGGCCCAGCAGGGGATGCCGGCGAGCTGTGCCGCGCGGGCGGCGTTGGCGCTGATTTGTGCGGCGTACGGATGCGTGGCGTCGAGCAGCAGATCGACGCCTTCATCGGCGATGAACTGCGCCAGACCCTCAGCGCCGCCATAGCCGCCGACCCGAACCTGGCAGCGCAAATCGCTCGGCACCCGGCCAACGCCAGCGAGGCTGTAGATATGTTGTGGGCCGAGCGTGCGGGCCATCGCCAGCGCTTCAGTCACGCCGCCGAGCAACAAGATCCGCTTCATACAAAACCTCCGGCATGCCCGACAATCCCGCCCTGACGATCAATGGCAAACACCTCGACCTGGACCTGTGCCGGTACCACGCTGCGGGCGAAATTCAATGCGTGGCGACACACCTCATCCCCTAAAGCGATGCCCGCCGCACTGGCTATGGCCAAGGCTTGTTGGCTGGTATTGGCTTCGCGAATGCCCTGTTGCAATGCCGCATCCGCGCCAATCGCCGCCGCCCACTCGGCCAGTTGCGGCAAATCGATGCTCGAATGCCGTGAGTGCAGATCCATATGCCCGGCGGCGAGTTTGCTGATCTTGCCGAAGCCGCCGCACAGGCTGAGTTTATCCACAGGTACTTTGCGCAGATGCTTGAGCACCGCGCCGACAAAGTCACCCATCTCGATCAGGGCGATTTCCGGCAGGTCATAGACCCGGCGCATGGTGTCTTCGCTGGCGTTGCCGGTGCACGCGGCGATGTGCAGATAACCGTTGGTTTTCGCTACGTCGATGCCCTGATGAATCGAGGCGATGTAAGCGGCGCAGGAAAATGGCCGGACGATGCCGCTGGTGCCGAGAATCGACAGGCCGCCAAGAATGCCCAGCCGTGGATTCATGGTTTTCAGCGCCAGTTCTGCGCCGCCCTCGACATTGACTGTGACTTCGAAGCCGCCGCCGTAACCGGTTTCGGCGGCGAGCAAGGCCAAGTGATCGCTGATCATTTTGCGCGGCACCGGATTGATCGCCGGTTCGCCGACGGCCAATACCAGACCGGGTCGGGTCACCGTGCCGACGCCGACACCGGCGTTGAAGCGAATTCCCGGTTCGGCGGACAGTCGCACCTGTGAATAGAGCAGGGCGCCGTGAGTGACGTCAGGGTCATCGCCGGCATCCTTGATCGTACCGGCCTCGGCGCCGCCCTCGCTCAAGCGGCAGAACTCCAGGCGCATCTGCACCTGTTTGCCCTTGGGCAGCGTGATCTGCACCGCGTCGGCGCTGACGCCGGTGAGCAACAGGCGCGCGGCGGCGAGGCTGGTGGCGGTGGCGCAGCTGCCGGTGGTGAGGCCGCTGCGCAGGGGCGCGGGTTGTTCGGCGGTTTCGTCACGCATCGATGGGTTTGACCAGTTCCAGCAGGGTGATTGGCAACGCCTGACGCCAAGTGTCGAACTCGCCGAGCGGCTGCGCCTGGGCGACATGGATGCGCGTCAGCTCACCGCCGTATTGTTCGCGCCAGTGCATCAGGGTGACTTCGCTTTGCAGGGTCACGGCGTTGGCCACCAATCGGCCGCCGGGCTTGAGCTGTTCCCAGCAGGTCTCGAATACACCCTCACGGGTGACGCCGCCGCCGATGAAAATCGCTTCCGGACGTTCAAGGCCATTGAGCGCTTGCGGCGCCTTGCCGCGAATCAGGTGCAAGCCGGGCACGCCCAGCGCATCGCGGTTGTGTTCGATCAATTGCTGACGGCCCTCGTCGGCCTCGACCGCCATGGCACGACAGCTCGGGTGCGCACGCATCCACTCGATGCCGATCGAGCCGCTGCCGGCGCCGACATCCCAGAGCAGTTCGCCGGGCTTCGGCGCCAGGCGGGCGAGGGTGATGGCGCGCACGTCGCGCTTGGTCAGCTGGCCGTCGTGACGGAACGCCGAATCGGGCAGACCGGCGAGGCGTGACAGGCCGGTAACACCGGGTTCGGCCAGACACTCGACAGCAACAACGTTGAGATCGGCAATCGGCGCATTTTCCCAGTCACTGGCGCGGCGCTCGATACGCCGTTCGGCGTCGCCGCCCAAATGCTCCAGAACAGTCATGCGACTTGGGCCGAAACCACGTTCGCAGAGCAATTGCGCAACGGCGGCCGGGCTGCTGCCGTCATTGCTCAGCAACAACAGACGCACGCCGCTGAACAGATGCGCATTGAGCGCCGCCAACGGACGCGCCACCAGCGACACAATCGTCACCTCCTGCAACGGCCAGCCCAGGCGCGCCGCCGCCAGTGCGCAGGACGAAGGGGCGGGGATGATCGCCATCTCGGCGCTCGGCACATGACGCGCCAGACTGGCACCGACGCCGTAGAACATCGGATCACCGCTGGCCAGCACGCAGACCGGCTCGCCACGCGACTCGAGCACCGGCGCTAGGGAAAACGGACTCGGCCACAATTGCCGCTCGCCGCCGATGCACGGCGGTAGCAGATCCAGCTGACGCTGGCCGCCGACGATCCGCGAGGCGCCCATCAGAGCACGCCGGGCGTTCTTGCCCAGGCCTTTGAAGCCGTCTTCACCAATACCCACAACGGTCAGCCAATCGCCCATTTCATACTCCAGATCCTGCGTCCAGCGAAGCGGGCGACATGATAACGCGACAATCGATAACTGGCTGCTGTCCTTTTTTCAGGAGCGCCGACATTGAATGTTTACATTGTCTTTTGTGATTTTTCGAGTTCTTCGCAAGTATTGAATTGGCGTTCCGCTGGAAGTGCTTGTGGCTATCCGGAAGGTACTTTTTTAGTAAATTGAATAATCGAATGGATAATTGAAATGAGCGATGTTTTGAACAGTATCTCAGCACTGCCCGACCAAGGCAGTGCGACGGTGATGGGGAATAATCTGTTGTCCTACTTTTCCGGGTTGACTGCGGAAGACAAACGATTCGTCAAAGACAGTATGCGCTGGGCAGAATACAGAGCCGATTTGCGTCATGACAGAAACAGTGAGCCAGCTGCTTGGTTCGAATATTATTCCGGGGTGCTCTGGTCTGTCGGCTGGAGCCTGGAGCAAGCTCCGGTAATCCATGTTGACAAGAACTTTACCGGCAATGCGCTGGACGTCTGGGCGCGATCCTTGTCGCAACAACTAAGTCGGGAGAAAGTCGGGCTAATGAAGGAAGCGTTCCATATGCTTGAGACACATTCGGACGCCATAGACGTATTTAGAGGCAGCGCTCGGGAATGGAGCGATTTTCGTTTTTCTCCTGCTCAGTACAATTTCAATAGGGAGTTGGAGATTGTCGTCAGTAATGTTCGCTTGCTTGATGCGAAGTGGTCCTCTACCTATTTGTTCTGGACTATTCAGCATACGGGTTCGGAGCTTGATATCCGCTCCAGGCGCTTTTTGATCAGGTCTGCCGCGATAAATGAAAATCGGCTTCAGTTGGCTGCTGCAGTGCTTGATATGCGCACGCGTGAAATTGAGTTGGCTCGGGGCGCTTGATATTAGTTGTACAGCTTTGTTTGATGGTTTGTATGACGGTCTGAAATTAAATGCATGGATTTTCGATTTGATTAACTCCGGTGCTGTGGTTAGTTTGTTTTCCACACCAAGTCGGTGTTTTAATCATGAAAGGAATTCATTTATGACTGAGCTGAATAAAGATGTAATCTCCGCTGTTGAGCGGTTTAGTTTGATTGCACAAACCAATGAGTTTTTCGCTGCGCAGCCAGTGCTGCGCTCGCGTTCGGCAAGTGTTGGCAGTAGCTTGCCGGTTGATAAAGATGAACTGAATGCTGCAATCATGGGCTCGGGTATTGCAGGCTTTGATGCAAGCATGTCCAAGCGCAGCAAGCGAATCGTTAAAAACACCTACATGTACGCTGATCTGGTTGCCTTGCTCAAATATCCGGCGTCCAACCAAAAAGAACAGCGCTATAACGAGTTTATGCGATTGATGAAACTGGCTGGCTGGTTTGCTTTCAGCCAGCCTTATAATCGATATACCGCTACTTCGCAAAAATTGACCATGGATAATGTTGTCCTGTCTGTTCTGCATACCGCTGTTGGTGCAGCAGTAGGACAGGGCCAGGCAGCCCTTAAAGTATTGTCCTCTGTGGCAGATGCGACCATGGATGCGCTGAAAAATGAACCACAGGCCCTGACGCTGTTCGAGAACAACTCGAAGAAAGCCGAAGGTGGCAACTTTTGCATGAGTGCGGCTTCGCAGGATGATGAGGGTGGTATCACCCTGGCAATCGCTGCTGTGCAATATCTGGCTTCGGCTCAACCTACCAAAGTACTGTTTGTAGAATGGGCAACATCTGCTGTGGAGATTTATAACGCCGGTGCCACGATGTATATGGATGAGGAAGACTATGCAATGGTAGAACCATTGATTGTCAAGGCTCTGACGGAGCAACGTGAGAAAGCGCTCAGCTACGAATTTGGCCAATCGGTCTGAAAGTGATTAATGCCAGAGGCGCAAGCCTCTGGTTTTTTTGTGGGAGATGCAAATGTTCGCGATTTCGAAGGTTTTCGTATGCGCAGGGGCATTAGTGCTGGTGAGTAAAGAGCTGACGGCATCTGACATTGACGACAGTCTCGATGCGCTGCTTTATTCACAAACGGTCGCCTCGCATAAAGTTCCCGATGCTGTTGCATGCGATGCATGGAATGACGCCAATAAAACGGCTTTGAAAGTCACCGGTGCTTTGTTTTTCGACGATCCGGTTATCAGCGCGCCTGTCACAACGCCCGATACTTTTACTTTGCTGGAGTTGACTCAAGAACTCTTGCAAGGTTGGGCGTCGGCAGTTTTGAACCAACAGGTAATTGCCAATCTGACCTCGCAACTGGAGAGCAACGGTGCTGCCCTTGAGTTGCTTCAGCGAAATATTCTGCAAGAGGGCAAGTCGATTCGCTTCATGCTTGGCAGCGTATCTGCGGAATCAACGATTACGATGGTCGTCATTTCGTTTGCCGTCAAAGAGCCTGTTCCGGGCAATGTGCTTGAGCGACGCTTCAATGCCGAGCAGATAGTGGGCAACCTTGCTGTTGATTGCTACAAGGCTCTTATAGATGCCGATGATTACTGTTTCTCGAGAGCCAGGATTATTGCGTTATTGGGTGAGCGGCGTGAAAAGCAGATTATCGCCCTGACCTGAGAGCGCGGCAGAGGCAACAACTGAAGCCTGCCTGCCCCACCGGTCGAGACAGAGGGCAGACTTTTCATACCGGTGGGCAAAGCAGGCATAATACTGCGCCTTCGCCCGCGAAGCGCTTCTGCCACACAACCGGTCAGCCCCTTGAACGAACGCCCGATGTCCACTGCCTTACGCCCCTCGGCCTGCCCGGGGTTGCTGCGTATCGTCCAGGCACTGGACGGCGGTATCTGCCGGATCAAGCTTGATGGCGGTTCGATCAGTGCCGATCAGGCCGATGCGGTGGCCGCTGCCGCCGAAGCGTTTGCGAGCGGAGCGATCGAAGCGACCAATCGCGGCAACCTGCAGATTCGCGGCATCGGTGCGCAATCGGCAGCGCTGATCGAGTGTTTGCTGGCCGCCGGCCTTGGGCCGAAGCACGCCGCCGGCGACGATGTGCGCAATCTGATGCTCAGCCCGGCCGCCGGAATCGATCGGCAGATGCGTATCGATACACGCCCGCTCGCCGGGCAAATCCTCGACACGCTGCAATGCCATCCACGTTTCCATGAGTTGAGCGCCAAGTTCGCCGTGCAACTCGATGGCGGCGAAGCGCTGGCGATGCTCGAACATCCGCATGATCTGTGGCTGTCGGCATTCGAGCGTGACGGCGATGTCCTCTGGGCATTCGGTCTGGCCGGTTGCCCGACCGATCGCCCGCTCGGCGCTGTGACCCAGGACAACGCTCACGCGCTGGTGGTCGCCGCGCTGGAGTTGTTCCTCGACCTGGCCCGGCCAGAGCAAACACGGATGCGCCATCTGCTCGACGAGTTGCCCAGGCTCGCGTTCCTTGAGTCGTTGCGCGAGCGCGTATCGCTCAAGGCGATCAGCAATTGGCAGCGCCCGACGTCGGCAGACGCGCTGCACATCGGCGCTCATCAGCAAAACACGCAAGGTCTCTGCTACGTCGGCGCGGTGCCGCCACTGGGCCGACTTGATCCGGCGATGCTGCGTGGCGCGGCACAACTGGCCCGTCAATTTGGCGATGGCAGTCTGCGCTTCACGCCGTGGCAGAGCCTGCTGCTGCCGAACGTGAAAGCCACTGATACCGACAACGTGCTTGAGCAGTTGCGGGCGTTGGACCTGTTGACGACCGAGGCCGAGCCACTGGCTCGCCTGATCGCCTGCACCGGCGCCGATGGCTGCGGCAAAGGCCTTGCCGACACCAAACAGGATGCCCGGCAACTGGCACCTTTGCTGCCCGCAGAGCTCAGCGTGCACCTGTCGGGTTGCTCGCGCTCCTGCGCCGCCGCCCACTGCGCGCCAGCCACGCTGCTGGCCGTTGCTCCCGGTCATTACGACCTCTATTTTCGCGATGCAGCACAGCCCGGATTCGGCACGCTGCACGCCTGCAATCTTACTATTGAAGCGGCCGCGACCCTGCTCGACGCCCGCTCCCGGAGCCCCCTTGATGCTTGATTACATCCGCGACGGTCAGGAGATCTATCGCAACTCCTTCGCGATCATTCGCCGCGAGGCCAATCTGGCGCGCATTCCCGCCGATCTGGAGAAACTCGCGGTGCGGGTGATCCACGCCTGCGGCATGGTCGAGGCCATCGACGGTCTGCAATTCTCCGAGGGCGCGGGCAAGGCCGGGCGCGATGCACTGGCGGCCGGTGCGCCGATTCTCTGCGACGCGCGGATGGTCTCCGAAGGCGTGACCCGCACGCGCCTGCCGGCCAATAACCAAGTGATCTGCACTTTGCGCGACGACAGCGTGCCGGAGCTCGCCCGCGAGTTGGGCAACACCCGCTCGGCTGCCGCGCTGGAACTGTGGCGCCCGCACCTCGAAGGCAGTGTGGTGGTGATCGGCAACGCACCGACCGCGCTGTTCTACTTGCTGGAAATGCTCGACGCCGGCGCGCCGAAACCGGCACTGATCCTTGGCTTCCCGGTCGGCTTCGTCGGCGCTGCCGAATCGAAAGCGGCACTGGCCGCCGACAGTCGTGGCGTGCCGTTCGTGATCATGCAAGGCCGGCTGGGCGGCAGCGCCATGGCCGCGGCCGCCGTCAATGCCCTCGCCACGGAGATCGAATGATGCAGGCCAAAGGACGTCTGATCGGCCTCGGTGTCGGCCCCGGTGATCCGGAACTGATCACTGTCAAAGCCTTGCGCCTGCTGCGCGAATCGCCGGTGGTCGCGTATTTCGTGGCCAAGGGCAAGAAGGGCAATGCGTTCGGCATCATCGAGGCGCATCTGGTCGAGGCGCAGAACCTGCTCCCGCTGGTGTACCCGGTGACCACCGAGGCGTTGCCGGCGCCGCTGTCGTATGAGCAGGTCATCAGCGATTTCTACGACGAAGCCGCTGTGGCGGTCGCCGAGCATCTGGACGCCGGCCGCGACGTGGCGGTGATCTGCGAAGGCGACCCGTTCTTCTACGGCTCCTACATGTATTTGCATGATCGTCTCGCCAGCCGTTACGAGGCCGAAGTCGTGCCCGGCGTGTGCTCGATGCTCGGCGGCGCTTCGGTGCTCGGCGCGCCGCTGGTGTATCGCAATCAGAGCCTGTCGGTGCTTTCCGGCGTGCTGCCCCACGAAGAACTGAAACGGCGTCTGGCCGATGCCGACGCGGCGGTGATCATGAAACTGGGGCGCAACTTTCCCAAGGTCCGTCAGGTGCTGGAAGAACTCGGCCTCGCCGGGCGCGCGTTGTATGTCGAGCGCGCGACCATGGCCAACCAGAAGATCGTGCCGATGGATCAGGTCGAGCCGATGTCCTCGCCGTACTTCTCGCTGATCATCGTCCCGGGCGAACGGTGGCAAGGTTGATGAGCCAAGCGACTCCCGCCATCGTCATTCTCGGCCAGGGCAGCCTCGCGACGGCGCGGCGCATTCAGCAGGTCTACCCGGCGGCGCAAATCCATGGCCTTGCCGGACGGGTTGAAGGCGCCGACAGCAGCTATCAGGAATTCGGCGCGACCCTGCGCGCGTTGTATCAACAGGACACGCCGATCATTGCCCTGTGCGCGGCGGGGATTGTCATTCGCACCTTGGCGCCGCTGTTGCTGGAGAAAGGCGCCGAACCAGCGGTGCTGGCGGTGGCCGAAGACGGCAGCGCGGTGGTGCCATTGCTGGGTGGACTCGGTGGGGTCAATGTCATGGCCCGGGACATCGCGGCGGCGCTGCAAGTGGCGCCGGCGATCACCACCAGCGGCGAATTACGCTTTGGTACCTGCCTGCTCAATCCGCCAAGCGGCTACGCACTGGCGGATCTGGAATCGGGCAAACGCTTCGTTTCCGACCTGCTCGCCGGGCACAGCGTGCGCATCGAAGGCGCGGCGCCATGGCTCGATCAGGCGCAGTTGCCGCAGGATCCGCAGGCGCAGCGGTCGATTCATGTGAGCAGTGTGCAGCGGGTGGCCAGCGCCGATGAATTGCTGATTTACCCGCGCAGTGTGGCGGTGGCAGTGAGCGCTGACGTGGCGGATCTGCCGAACGCCGTTCGCGCTGCGTTGCAACAGGCCAGTGTCGCCGTGCCGGCACTGGCGTGTCTGGTGGCAGCAGACGCTGAAATGGCCTCATCGAGTTTGCGCGAGGCTGCGCTCGAGTTGGGCGTGCCACTGCGCTTCGTCGCGGCGCAAAACGATCTTCAGACTTTGGCCCGCGTGGCAGTGCCAGCGGCGACCGTGATCTGCGCAGAACATCTGGCGATCGCGATTGCCGAGCAACCGCTGGACGTCGCGCAGATCGGCCGCCCGCGTGGTCGCCTCGCGGTCATTGGTCTTGGCCCCGGCGCCGCCGAACTGATGGTGCCAGCGGTGAAAACCGAACTGGCCCGCGCCACCGATGTGCTGGGCTATGAAACCTACGTGCGCATGGCCGGCCCGTTCCGCGATGATCAGGTGCAGCACTGCACCGACAATCGTGAAGAAATGCAGCGTGCCCGCCATGCCTTCAGGCTCGCCGCCGAAGGCCGCTCGGTGATCGTGGTTTCCTCGGGCGACCCGGGCGTATTCGCCATGGCCGCTGCGGTGCTCGAAGCCCTGCACGAATCGGACGATCCGGCGTGGCACAGCGTTGATCTGGAAATCCTCCCCGGCGTCTCCGCCTCGCTGGCCACTGCGGCTCAGGCCGGTGCGCCGCTGGGCCACGACTTCTGCGTGATGTCCCTGTCGGACAACCTCAAGCCCTGGGCGATCATCGAGAAACGTCTGGATCTGGCCGCCCAAGCGGATCTGGCCCTGGCGTTCTACAACCCGATTTCCCGGGCGCGCCCGTGGCAACTGGGCCGGGCGCTGGAGATCGTTGCGCAGCACCGCTCGCCTGAAACACCGGTGGTGCTCGGCCGGGACATCGGCCGGCCGGGGCAGACGCTGCGCACCACGACCCTGGGCGCATTGACACCGGAACAGGTGGACATGCGCACCATGGTGCTGATCGGTTCTTCGACCACCTGCACCTTCGCCCGTGCCGGAGGCGGTGAGTGGGTTTACACGCCGCGTTGGTATGGTGAAAAACCGCTGTCCTGAAAAACCCTCCGCTCATTCAATATTCGGCTTTGGGAAAGTTTGAGCGGTTGTAAGTCCGATTGAAGTTTCAATTGTTTTCCACCAGCAATAAACAATGGTCATGTCCCACAGGGCAGGGCCATTTTTTTTGCCCGACGGTCGCGCCGGTCCGCTAATTATTTCGCAGCCGTTACAGCATAGTGTTTCGGTGTTATCAGATATTGCCGGGGACAAGCTTTGTATTCCTTGTTGTTTGTGTGGCGCGTATTCGCCCACTAGGGTGCTGTGTTCATAGCACTTGTCGAGTGTCGTTCAATCAATTTACCGCTCTGCAGCGGCGCAAGAGTGCGCGCGTCAATGGGCCATTAAATAAACAAGGAGTGTGTGATGGCTTTAAAAAACGATTACTCGTTCGGGCGAGCATTCATTTCTGCGCAAGAGTATTCCGTACTTTCAAAAGCATTGCGGGAGCTTTCTGCCACCCCCCAATATCAAGCGCTGAACGACTATTACCAGCAAGCCGGTCAAACGACCGACCCGGTGTCGTTCTTGACCCTGGCGAGCCTGTTTCAAGAGCAACTTGCAGCGTTGTTGAAACGCAATAAAACCCCTGTTCCGGTGGCTGTCGATGACATTGCGCGAGGGCTGCAACGTTATCTGTCACGGCTTTTGACGACCGTGGAAATGTTGTCGGGGCCGACCCGGCCGGTGCCGAAAGTCATCCATTTCGTCTGGGTTGGCGGCAGCGAAGTCGGTGTCAATCAGCGCGATTACATGAATATCTGGCGCCAGGTGATGGCGGCGCAGGGTTACCGCTTCAATCTCTGGTACGACAGCGATGCGTTGCTGGCTTTCGAGATGAACCGGATCATTCTCGACAGCGCCAGGGCTGATGCGATGGCATCCGGTGGTGCAGCCCTCAAGCATGCCGGGCAACTGGCGACGATGATTGAAGAGCGTGCACGGGTGTTGAAACAGCAGATGTTCGACTACCTCAGCCAGCCGAGGTGGAAGGGGCGGACCGATGAAGCACGCATCGATCTGATGGTGCGTGCTTATGGCAAGGACCGCGCGAGGCTGCAGGATTTTCGTCAGCGCTGCCTCGACAGCCATCTGGCGATGGTGGGGCCGGATCTGCAATTGCGCGATGTCACTCACGTCTTTGCCGATGACTTGTTGGCGGACGTCTACCGCCGCGAAGTGTCGATGCGCGGCAACTTCGCCGCAGCGAGCGATGTGGTGCGCTTGCAGGCGGAATTTCGTGAAGGCGGGCGTTATACCGACATGGATTATCTGCCGCCACTGCTCGATAAGTTGGGCGGTGTCGATATCAGCGATTACAGCCAGACGCAGAAAATCGCGGTTCTGCAACTTCTGTTGAACAACAATCCGCAGTTGATGCCGGGGCGCGATCCGCAGCATTACCCCGACAGGACCGACAGTCTTCCAGAGCAACACAAACAACTTCTCGAGGATTTTGCTCGCAGCAAACCGGACGTGCTTGAACTGTTCGTGCCGCCACAAACCGTGGAGGCCGGCGAGAACGGCTTTCGCATGGGGCTGCAAATCGACGAAGAAATGAATGCTCATTTCATCGCCCAGCCGGGCAGCGGCATGACGATGTCGATCATGCAAGTCATTCGGCTCAATTACGACGTGCTCGCTGAAGTTGAAAAGCGCATGGCCAACTCGGCATCCGGTTGGGCCGACGGTGAAACCCTGACCACGGTCGCGGCGACAGTCATTGAAGAGATGTTGGTCAGGTCGAACTTCACCAGCTGGAATGAAGCTTATGCCTACCAATTGCTTAAAGCGGTTGTCACCTATTATCGGGACGGTATCCGCAATGACGCGGCGGGTACGGTAACGCTCACCGGCCCGGGCGCGGCACTCGCCGGATTACATGAATATATCGAAGCCAATTGCGATCCGTTTTTCACTCGTCAGGTGCTGGCGCAACAGCGTCTGCGCGAGGGCTACAACGTCAATACCGAAGAGGAAACCATTTCCGGCTGGATCGTCAGGGGTACGGAAAAAGACTGGCTGGAGAAGGAACACGCCCGGTGGGCCGAGGGAAAGCTCACGTCTCGTTATGCCGGACGCTTGTCCAACCTGCTCAGCGATCGAAGCCTGACCTTCGAGCGCGGCTGGCCCGTTGTCGAGGGCAAACTGGTGCTGTTGACCTCAGTGCTGCAACGCTTGATGGATGATCTGGGCGAGCCGTTCATTCGAGCGATGCGAGACAAGTTGAGCGGGGAGGTCAATTTCGCTCAAGCCGTGGTCATCGACTTCGACGCCCGTCAGCAAGTGCTGGCGCAAGGACCTGTGGTTGTGCCGACCTCCCATGGTGCGGAATCGGTCAGCCATCTCAACGAACTGTTCAGCCGGATCGCCCACGGTACGCTGCCGCTGGAACAACTGAGCCCCGCGATGCGAGTCGTGCTCGGGGGGATTTTCGGCGCGACGAGCGTGGACGATGTCGGGTTCGCCGATACCTGGCAACAGGTTCGCGACCTGGCCATCGCCACCGACCGTGACGGCACTTTCGCGCGCTACGATGCGATTGAAAAAGCCGTGCGCCAGCGCCGCTCGGCGGCGTTCGAGAACGGACTGGAACGCGACCTGCCGACGGCCACATCGACGACCCGCGAGCTCAAGGTTCAAGCCATGTCCGAGCCGCTGACGCTGCGCCAGTGGGGCGAACGTATCGGCCAGATCAAGCACAGCGCGCAGCGGGAGTTTCGCACGCAGATCCTGCAGCGCAGCGGACAAGTGCGTGACATCTTTTTCAAGGCCGGCGCGGTGTCGGTCAAGCAGTTGCCGCAGGATCTGTTGCAGCGCAACGCGGGCGACCCGGGGCGCCGCTGTTATCCGCTGGCGCTGCTGATGGGCGCCGCAGTGGCAGCCGGCGAGCCGGCGGAACGGGCGTTGGTCGGGCATGTCGCCAGCGCCAGCGTGAGTCCCGACGAACTTGGCTCGCGGGCGTTGCGCAGTGCGCTGGACGAACTGCGCGCCTTGCCCACCGGCGAGGTCGGCAGCGCTCGCGGCGTGCAACGCCTGGACAGCATCATCGCCGCGCTGGACGCCAGTGCGGCGCCTGCGGTGCTGCTGCTCGACATTGGCGACCACGCCCTGCTGCTAGCGAAAGTGCGAACCGGTGAGCACGCGGCCTATCGCTTCTACGATCCCAACTTCGCCCTCTACGGATTTGCCGATGGCGCGCAGTTGCAACGTGGCGTAGAGCGTTATCTGAGCGCGGACGATAACGCGCTGGCGAAGCTTTATGGTCTGGGTGAGATGGCCACGGCGCAGTTCACCGTCACTGAGCTGGACACTGCGGCGATCGCCGAACGCAGGCTGTCATCGGATCTGCGTGTGGACAGTTTTCTGCACAACGTTGCGCTGGCCGATCCGCAGGGAGCCTCGATCTGGCACAAGCAAGCGCTGGCCCGTACCCGATCTCTGGGGGAAAACGCTCGGCTGGGCACCAGCCTGGCGCAACTGGATGCGCGCTACTGGGCCAGCGAGTTCGAGCAGGCGACCGAGCGTTTGCGCCGTGAGCACAACCTGGCGCGTGATTACGTGCCGTTGCTCGATACCCACAGCAAAAACGCCGACGGCGGCCACAGCATTACGCTGATGGATCTGCGCAATGCGCAAAATGCCCGGACGGTCAGCACCCGGGATTCGCGCTTTCAGAAAATCAGGCAATACGTCGAACGACTCGTGCAGGGCGGTGCGGCCAGGCCCGGGCAGACGGCTGATCACGACGGTGGCAGCCGACTCAGTTTCGCCTTTGCGATCCAGACGCTGATCAGTGAAATGCGCCAGCGCGAGTACCGCGCTGGCGATACAGCGCCGACACTGACCGTCGCCCTGCAACTTCAGGTGTACGTCAGTTATGCACAGCTGGGCTTTGGTGTGGCCAGCGATGCAGTGCAGGTCATCCAGTTGGTGCGCCATTTAGCGGTGGCCGAGCGGGCGTTGCAGCAGGCCTTGTTCTCCGCACGTCTGGCCGGGCAGGCCGCCACGGGCGTCGGGGTGGCATTTTCCGTGGCCAATATCGGCTTCGACATCTACAACCTGACGCAGGCAGAGAATCATGAGCAGCGAGCGCGATTCTCCACGTCCCTGGCGTTCAATACGGCGGCCCTGGGTCTGGATATTGTCGCCCTGGCGGCGGGCGGAACGGTGGGCGCGTTCGCCGCAGCGCTGTCCGTGCCGCTACTGGGCGTCGGTATCGGGGTGACCGCGATTGCCAGCAATCTCGGGCAGATCATGGACAAGGCTGCGGCCATCGGCGAGCACCTCTCGCAGATTCACGACGCTTATCAGCAGTCTTACGAAAGCGTTGGTGCGGTCTTGCAGTTCCCCGCACTGGCAGTGATTACCGAGGTGGATCTGCACAGCAGAAGGGTGGCGTTCGAAGGGCAGAAGTTTTACCCCTGGAAGGGCAGTGCACTGGAATTGCCGCAATACGACGATGATCCTGCCAGGCGGCATGCTGCGATCAACATCCCCATAGCCTTTCAACGTCCTGCTGTCGGCAGCGTCTGGGGTACTTTGCCCACGATGGTGGTGCTGCCTTGTTCGCCAATCTGTTACTACGGCTACGAATATCAACTCGGCAGCGCCGGAACCGTGCCCTTTTCAACAACCCGCTACCCGCGGTTGCACGACCGCCTGGCACATCAGCTGGAATATGACGCGCTCGGTAACCGGGTGTTTTACCTGTTCAGCACGCCGTTTGCGCCACACATCCTCTACAAGCTGCATCCGGTATTCATGGTCACGACGATCAAGGTGCAGTTGAGCGCAGAGGTCAGCCAACTGGTGGTTCCGGACCTGCCACCAGAGTGGCGCGAGAAGATTGCCTACCGGATCACCGCACCGCAGGGGCAGTACCGAATTCGGTTGGTGCCGGGCCTGCTGGCGGTGAATTTCGAGCAAGCCCAAGGCTGGGAACAGGTGACCTGGACGGTGCAGGCGTCCTGGGCACGGGTCGAGCAGGTCAGCTTTCGTGCAAAACCACGGGACAGCATCGATAGCGCACCTGACATGCTGGTCGATGGCCTCGTGTTGAATCGTTTTTACGGCGTCATCGAGCTGGCTGAGGGGCTGTTCCGGATCGACTGGACGGGCCGCAGCCTGCATCTGATCGCCGTTGTCCTCGACTACGAAAACAACGCTGCGACTCAACTGCGTAGCGCAACCATGACCGCCAGTGGCATCCCGGCGCCGGTGCAGCGCTATTTGCGCGCTCAGGTCGCAAGCGGGCAACTGACCGCAGCCTATTTGCCGTTGCGTAACTTCAGAGTGCCGTTCGATTCGCCGAACCGGCCAGTGGTGACTACCGGCTATTACGACACTGCGCGGGATCGGGTGCTGTTCGCGCGTAACCTGCCGCTGGAGGTGAACGAGGGTGTGGTTCTGGCAGGCGTCAACGCCCGCCATGCGTGGTTCTACCATCCCGATCATCCATCGGTATGGCGGGTCGATGTGCTGACCGGCACTGTCCAGCATCGCTACCGTCTGAAAAATCCACGTACAGGTTCGACCATCATCGGCTGCCGACAACAAGCCGATGGAGCGCTGCGGATTGCGCAGAAGCTGACGGCAGAAGCGTTGCATGGCACCACCACGGTCGAGTACCGGATTAGCGGGCAGCATGTAGAACTGACCGCTTGCCAGATCGCTTTTGCCGCCGAGGACTATCGGTTCGAGCCGCGTGAAGCGCTTCGACAAACCGATGCCCCGGACATGAGCGTCTCGTCAGACATGGCCGCCAGCAGCAGTGATTGGTCTTGTGCTCCGTTCATTGTTGTCGAGGGCTATGCCGGGTCGCAGTTGCGCGACAGGGCTTGGCTGAACAAGACGACGGGCAAGTGCATTGAGGCCAGGCACGACCTGTCCTGGCCCGAAGACTTGTTGATGCTGATGCCGTCCAGCCCTGAAAACAACGCGGTGCTGTTCTATAGCCAGCAGGAGCGGACGATCAGCCGCGGCATCGAACCCCGTGTCGGTCATTGGCAGAATGTGGTGATCGAGCGCGATGTGGTGGAGGTCACTCAGACAAATCAGCGCTTCATCGCCACCAAGGACGACGGCCGTCTGTTCGAGGTCGATATCGTCGACGTGCCGGCAGCGGCAGCGATCGACGAGGTGATTGTGTTTCAGTACGGGGTACCTTCCCTTGCGCACAGAAGCGATGAGGCATGGCTCGATCAGGCCGATAAACCCTCGATTCTCCGGTTCGCCGGTGTCGGGCAGCGTTGGCTGCAGCGAAATCCCGATTGGTTGAGCACATTGCATTCGCTGGCCACGGTCGCAGCGTTGCTGCCGTTCCCGGTTTTCGGTTTACGTGATGGGGCAGGTCAGGCGTTCCTGACGGCGTGGTGTGTCGATGGCAAAGTCGCTGTGGCCGATATCGGTCAGGGCAAGGAGCTGGCGCTGCTCGGTCTGACCCCGGATCAAAGCGCTGTCTGGTTGCTTGAGGTCAGCGCCGGACAACTTTATCGCCAGCCGCTGATGGCGATCGAAGCACTGCGGGGAGTGTTTGCCGCTGACCATCGTTTGCTGAAACCGGAGGTGCTCGACCGGCCTGAAAAGGTCTGGACGTCATGGACTTTTGCTGAGGTGCGGCGCCAGGGTGAAGGGCTGATTGCGCAGACCCTCGACGGGGTGCATCTGCAATTGCTGGATAACCAGCCGGCAATGATCGTAGGCGTGGAAAATCGCTGGTCTCATGTGCCGGGGCAGAGCGATGAACAGTTACGTGCACGCCTGCGAGCATTGTTGCAAGGGCATGCCCACGCGCCTGTCATACAAGTGGCAAGTGCAACCGGACGCTATCTGTATTACCTGCCGCAACTTGATCGGCTGTTTGATCTGTCCGGGCGCAGTGACGGACAGTGGTCGGCATTCCTCGGTACGCGCGGGTCGAAGCAGCCGATGCTGTTCGACCCGCTCGACCAACTGATTTTCAGCGCCGGCCCGAACGACGGCGTCTGGCTGCCCGACAGTTATGCCCATCGCGACGCCGAGGTCATGGTGCTTGAGGTAGGTGATGAAATCACAGAGATCGAAACATTGTTGCCCGATGGCGTCACCAGGCTGCTGCTGACTTACGGTGCGCAGACCTCGGGTTATCGGCTGGCGCAAGCGTCCTTCCAGCGGTTGGACTGCATCGTGGTCGATGGACGACAGGCTTCGGATGCTGAAACGGCAGAACCTTGCCTGCTGGATCTGGATCTGGACGAGTGCGGGCATTGGTGGATGTCACGGGTCGATGACGGTGTGGTACTGACCGATCCGGACTCCGGGCACAGTCTGATCTTGCGTAATTTCGACGGACAACGCCCACTGCTACTGATGCTGCCCATTGCCGGGCGGCCACACACGTTCACGCTGGCTCAAGGGCTGGAAGCGTTTGCCACTGTGCGCGGCGCAGAGGCCACGGTCAGCCTGACAGCGGTGATCGCAGCGCTGCGCTGAGGTCGCTCCGCACAGCAAAACGCCGCGAACGGTGACCGTACGCGGCGTTTCGTTGTGGCGGTTGCGCCGCAACAACACTCAAGGCACCAGATAGCCTTTCACACCGGTAAAGATGATTTGCGCGGCCAGTGCGCAAACAAACAATCCCATCAAGCGGCTGACAATCTGCAAGCCCTGATCGCCGAGAATCCGCTCGATGCGATTGGACAGATACAGCACCACTCCGACAGTAAAACTGGCCAGGGCGATGCTCATGATTGCAGTGAGCTTGTCGTCCCAGTGCGGCTGGCTGACGCCCATTACCAGCAAGGCGCCGATGGTGCCGGGGCCGACCGTCAGCGGAATGGTCAGCGGCACGATGGTCACGTCCTGCTGCACATTGTCGGCCTGCACCGCCGGTTTGCCCTGAGCCATGCCCAGCGCGGAAATGAACAACACGCTGCCGGCACCGATTCGGAAGGCGTCCACGGTGATGCCGAAGACATCGAAAATCACCCGCCCGAACAAATAGAGCAGCACACTGGAAATCAGCGTCGCGAGGGCGACCTTCCACGCCAGACGCCGCTGTTCCTTGCGCGAATAGCCACGGGTCAGGCTGATAAAGCACGACAACACGAAGAACGGGCTGTAGAGCACCAGCATCTTCAGATAAACGCTGAACAACACATGGAGCATGATGCAAGCTCACTGGCGATGGAGTCGGGGGGGAGTCTATCAGGCACCGCAGATTCTGTCGGTTTACGACGGCTGGGTCGTGGCCCGGTTCTGCTGATCGCGCTGGGCAACCCAGTGTTCGATCAACTCGCGCAACTGGGAGAGCTCGACCGGTTTGGACATGTGCCCGTCCATGCCGGCCTGCCGGGCGCGCTCCTTGTGTTCGGCGAGGATGTGCGCGGTGAGGGCTACAACCGGTGTGCGGATGCGCTGATTGCTGACTTCCCAGGCGCGCAGTTGCTGAGTGGCGGAGAAGCCATCAAGGATCGGCATTTCGCAGTCCATCAGCACCAGGTCGTAACGCTGGGCCTTCATCGCTTGCAGCGCTTCTTCACCATTGCTCGCGGTGTCCGGTTGCAGGTTGAGCTTGCCGAGCATGCCACGGATCACTTTGGTCGAAATGGTGTTGTCTTCGGCGACAAGGATGCGGAAGTCGCTGGGCACTTTGGCCGCTGTGGCCGCCGTAACGACCTGCGGCTGGAACGCGACCTGGCCCTTGTTGCGTTGATTGAGCTCGTCAGCCAGCGTGGTCTTGAGCGTATAGCCGGCCACCGGTTTGGCCAGTATTCGTTTGATCCCCGAATTGCGCGCAATGATCTTGCTCGGCGCGTTGCTGATGCCGGTGAGCATGATCAGCAGAATGTCGTGGTTCAGGCTCGGGTCTTCCTTGATCTTCGCTGCCAGTTGCATGCCGGTCATGCCGGGCATGTTCTGGTCGAGCAGGACCACGTCGAAGTAATCGCGCAGATGCGCCTTGGTGCGCAGCAGCGCCAGCGCTTCCTTGCCCGACGGCACGGCGCTGACATTCAGGCCCCAGGCGCTGCACTGCTGCACCAGCACTTTGCGGCAAGTGTCGTTGTCGTCGACCACCAATACCCGCGCGCCTTGCAGCGGGCTGTCGAGGTCGGAGGTCGGATGTTCGAGGCGATCCGGGTCCAGTGGCAAGGTCAGCCACAAAGTGCTGCCCTGGGTGGCGCCGCTCTTGATGCCGAACTCGCCTTGCATCAGGCGGATCAGTTGGCGCGCAATCACCAGGCCGAGATTGCCGCCCAGGCGATTGGCCGAGAGGAAGTGCTTGCTGTGCAATTCGGCGTGCAACAGTGCTTCGCGCTCTTCCGGCTCCATCGGCACGCCGCTGTCCTGCACGGCAATGCGCAGGCGCGGCTTGCTGCTGCGCTCATCCAGTGCAACGACGATCAGCACTTCGCCTTCTTCGGTTTTCTTCAGGGCATTTTCCAGCAGGCTCAGCAAGGTCTGGCGCAGGCGCGTCGGATCGCCGCTGATTACCCGTGGCACTTGCGGCTGGATGAAGCTGATCAGCTCGACGTTCTGTTGCTCGGCCTTGGCCCGGTAGATGCTCAGGCAATCGTCGATCAGCGCGTTGAGGTCGAACTGCACGTCATCGAGTTCGATCTGCCCGGATTCGAGCTTGGAGATGTCGAGGATCTCGTTGATCAGCGTCAGCAGTTCGTTGCCGGCGCTGTGGATGGTTTGCACGTAATCGCGTTGCTTGACCGACAGCGGCGTGCCCAGCAGCAGCTCGGTCATGCCCAGTACGCCGTTCATCGGTGTGCGGATTTCGTGGCTGATCTTGGCGAGGAATTCGGCTTTGGCGTTGATTTCGGCGTTGCTTGCCGCCAGGTCGCGGCTGATGCTGAAACGACTTTCAGTGATGCTGCGCTGTCGCTCGCCCAAGGCGACGCTCATCAGCAGACCGCTGATGCAGATGAACACCATCAGCGTCATGATCAGGCCTTGCGGCGTGACCAGTGTCAGTCCCAGTAGCGCCGGCAGGATAACCAGGGTGCCGATGTTGAACACGATCATGGCGGCGACGAACAGACGCGCTGGTCGATAACCCTTTTGCCAGTGATAGAAGCCCACCAGCAACATGCTCAGGCCGGCCAGTGCGACCAGTGCGTAGGTGATGATGTTCAGCGGCAAGGTGTTGACGAACAGCAGCAACAGGCTGCACGTGACGATCAACAGAATGTCGCCCCACAGCAGTTTGTTCAGCGGATGCTGGCCCAGTGGTGCAAAGAAGCGCAGGGCGTACATCAATCCGGCTGGAGCCGTCAGCAGCAATGCCAGATAAGCGCCCGGCGTCTGAATGGCTTGCCAGTTCGGCAACCACGGACCGGCGAGATTGAGCAACAGGAACAGACTCAGTCCGAGCAGGCCTTCACAGATCGCCAGCCACAGACTGCTGCGCGAGCGCGAGTAGGCGTAGCGCACCAGGTTGTGCAGCAGGAGCATGGCGAGGCAGCCGAACAGCAGGCCGAAAATCAGCGTCTGCTTCTGATCGGCTGCGCCCTCGATTGCCGCTTGCAGGGTGATGTGCGGGCGCAACTGATGGCCGGAGACCATGCGCACGTAGACGTCCAGCGGCTTGTCGGCCTGGGGCAGGGGCAGCATGAAATCGCTGCTTGGCAAAGGATGTTCGGCCTGCGGCCGTTCGTTGCCGGTATTGCGTTGCTCGATCAGCCGGTCGCCGTCAAGCACGTAAAGATTAAGTTGTGACAGGTCGGGGGCAAAGATGCGCAGCACTTGTTCGTGCTTGCCCGGCGCCAGTTTGAAGCGCAGCCACAGGGCGCCCTCGGGTTCGGCCGCAGTCAGGCGGTCAAGCTCGATGGGGCTGAATTGATTGGTGTAGCGAGCGGAGCGGATGTCGCTCAGTTGCAGGATGCCCTGATCGTCAAGCAATACCGACCAGCCACTGCCTTGCGCGGCCTGGGCCGGGAGCATGCAGAGCAAGGTCATCAGCGTGACGGTGAAGCTTATGGCAGTCCTGAGCCAGCGCACGGCGAAATCCCTTCGTAGGTTGATGCCAGAATATAACGATGCGCGACGACCGAACAGCCCGGCGAGGAATGGCATCCCGCGCCGGGCCTGATGGATCGCTTACTCCTGGGTTTCGCCGCGTTCACGGGCAATGGCGCGGTAGCCGATGTCCTTGCGGTAGAAGCAGCCTTCCCAGTCGATGGCAGCGGCCAGTTTGTAGGCCTGCTGCTGAGCTTCACCCACGGTGGCGCCCATGGCAGTGGCACACAATACACGACCACCGGCAGTAACGACCTGACCGTCCTTCAACGCGGTGCCGGCGTGGAAGACTTTGCCTTCCAGACCTGACGCTGCGTCCAGACCGTTGATCGCTGCGCCTTTGGCGTAGTCGCCCGGGTAGCCGCCAGCAGCCAGAACGATGCCAACGCTCGGACGCGGATCCCACTGTGCTTCAATTTTGTCCAGTGCCTGCGCCAATGCGGCTTCAACCAGCAGCACCAGGCTCGATTGCAGACGCAGCATTACCGGTTGGGTTTCCGGATCGCCGAAGCGGCAGTTGAACTCGATGACTTTCGGGTTACCGGCCTTGTCGATCATCAGACCGGCATAGAGGAAACCAGTGTAGACGTTACCTTCGTCGGCCATGCCGCGTACGGTCGGCCAGATCACTTGGTCCATCACGCGCTGATGCACCTCGGCGGTGACCACCGGGGCAGGGGAGTAGGCGCCCATGCCACCGGTGTTCGGGCCGCTGTCGCCGTCGCCGACGCGTTTGTGGTCCTGGCTGGTGGCCATCGGCAGCACGTTCTTGCCGTCGACCATGACGATGAACGAGGCTTCTTCGCCGTCAAGGAACTCTTCGATCACCACGCGCGAACCGGCGTCGCCAAACGAGTTGCCGGCGAGCATGTCACGCACGGCGTCTTCGGCTTCGGCCAGGGTCATGGCGACGATCACGCCTTTGCCGGCAGCCAGGCCATCGGCCTTGATCACGATCGGCGCGCCTTTCTCACGCAGATAAGCCAGGGCTGGCTCGATCTCGGTGAAGTTCTGGTAATCGGCGGTCGGGATCTTGTGGCGGGCGAGGAAGTCCTTGGTGAAGGCCTTCGAACCTTCCAGTTGCGCAGCACCGGCAGTCGGACCGAAGCAGTCCAGACCACGGGAGCGGAACAGATCGACCACGCCTGCCACCAGCGGCACTTCCGGGCCGACGATGGTCAGGGAAACGTTTTTCTCGGCGAAGTCAGCCAGTTGCTCCAGCGCCAGCACGTCGATGGCGACGTTCTCGCACTTGGCTTCAATAGCGGTGCCAGCGTTGCCCGGTGCAACGAAAACCTTCTGCACACGCGGATCCTGAGCCACTTTCCAGGCCAGAGCGTGTTCACGGCCACCGCTGCCAATGATCAAAACATTCATTTCAAAAACCTCAAAAATCTGTCAGGCGCTGCTGGAGCGCTTTATGTGGGAGCGAGCCTGCTCGCGAAAGCGGGGTGTCAGTCAACGTCAACGTCGCTGGCAGATTGCATTCGCGAGCAGGCTCGCTCCCACATTTGAATCGGTGTATCAGTGACGGAAGTGGCGCATGCCGGTGAATACCATCGCGATGCCGGCTTCGTCGGCAGCGGCAATCACTTCAGCATCACGCATCGAACCGCCCGGCTGGATCACCGCAGTGATGCCGACCTTGGCCGCATTGTCCAGACCGTCGCGGAACGGGAAAAACGCGTCGGACGCCATGACCGAACCGGCCACCTGCAAACCGGCGTGTTCAGCCTTGATCGCGGCGATGCGTGCCGAGTTGACGCGGCTCATCTGGCCGGCGCCGACACCGATGGTCTGGCGGTTCTTGGCGTAAACGATGGCGTTGGATTTGACGTACTTGGCGACTTTCCAGGCGAAGATCAGGTCGTGGATTTCCTGTTCGGTCGGCGCGCGCTTGGTCACCACTTTCAGGTCATTGGCGCTGATCATGCCGATATCACGGCTCTGCACCAGCAGGCCACCGTTGACGCGCTTGTAATCCCAGGCAGCGGCGCGCTCAGCCGACCACTCGCCGCAGGCCAGCAGGCGTACGTTGGCTTTGGCGGCAACAATGGCACGAGCTTCTTCGCTGACCGATGGGGCGATGATCACTTCAACGAACTGACGCTCGACGATCGCTTTGGCGGTCTCGGCATCCAGTTCACGGTTGAAGGCGATGATGCCGCCGAACGCCGATTCGGTGTCGGTGGCGTAGGCCAGTTCGTAAGCCTGACGAATGCCGCCCTCAGCGTCCGGGCTGACCGCCACGCCGCACGGGTTGGCGTGCTTGACGATCACGCAGGCTGGCTTGACGAAACTCTTCACGCATTCCAGCGCAGCGTCGGTGTCGGCGACGTTGTTGTACGACAGTTCTTTGCCTTGCAGCTGGGTCGCGGTGGCGATGCCGACTTCGGCCGGCCTGGCTTCCACGTAGAACGCCGCGCTCTGGTGCGGGTTCTCGCCGTAGCGCATTTCCTGAGCCTTGATGAACTGGCTGTTGAAGGTGCGCGGGAATTCGCTGCGACCTTCAGTGCTCAAAGTTTCAGCGCCCTGGTTCACGGTGCCCATGTAGTTGGCGATCATGCCGTCGTAGGCGGCGGTGTGTTCGAAGGCCTTGAGCATCAGGTCGAAACGCTGAGCGTAGGTCAGGCCGCCGGCCTTGAGATTTTCCAGAACGTTGGCGTAATCGCTGGCATTCACCACGATGGCCACGTCTTTGTGGTTTTTCGCTGCCGAACGGACCATGGTCGGGCCGCCGATATCGATGTTCTCGATGGCGGTCGGCAGGTCGCAGCCTGGCTTGTTGATGGTCGCTTCGAACGGGTACAGGTTGACCGCTACCAGATCGATCGGCTTGATGCCGTGCTCGTTCATGATCGCGTCGTCAGTACCGCGACGACCGAGGATGCCGCCGTGGATTTTCGGGTGCAGGGTTTTCACCCGACCGTCCATCATCTCGGCGAAACCGGTGTAATCCGCGACTTCCACTGCGGCAACGCCGTTGTCACGCAGCAGCTTGAACGTTCCGCCGGTGGAGAGGATCTCGACGCCCAGAGCCTCAAGCTCCTTGGCGAATTCGAGGATCCCGGTCTTGTCGGAAACGCTGATCAAGGCGCGGCGGATCGGCAGGCGGGTAGTCTGGTCGGTCATCTCAATTTCCATCAAAAGCAAAGGAAGTCAGCAAAAAAGGCGACCGTTTTTTACGCGGGCGCCTTTCTGGTTTGATTGAATGCTTACAGCAGATCGTACTGCTTGAGTTTCTTGCGCAGCGTGCCGCGGTTCAGTCCCAGCAGCTCACTGGCCTTGGTCTGGTTGCCCTTGACGTAGTTCATCACGCTTTCGAGCAGGGGCGCCTCGACTTCGGACAGCACCAGGTTGTACACATCCGTGACGGACGCGCCCTCAAGGTGGGCGAAATAATTGTGCAGCGCCTTCTCGACACTCCCGCGAAGGGTCTGGCCTTCTTCGCTCGGCGTGTTGAGGTGCTGTTTCAAATTCACGTTGTCGCTCACGGGTGTTGTTCCACTCACTAAAGTCTCGGTCATCATCGTCATGCGGCCACCCCTTCTTCGTCCCCTGTCAGGCTCTTGTAACGCTCGGCGAAGAACTCCCGAACGTCGGCGCATTGTGTTTCCGTACCATCCAAACGATTGAAACGGGCGCGAAACTCCCTGGCGCCCGGCAAGGTTGCGAGATACCAGCCCACATGCTTGCGGGCAATGCGCACGCCCATCACGTCACCATAAAAGGCGTGAAGGGCAGCCAGATGCTCCAGCAGGATGCGTTCCACTTCGCTCAGTTCCGGCGCCGGCAATTTCTCGCCGGTACGCAGGAAATGATCGATCTCGCGAAAAATCCATGGCCGCCCTTGAGCGGCCCGGCCTATCAGCAGGCCATCGGCACCGGTCGCATCAAGCACGTATCGGGCCTTTTCCGGCGAATCGATATCGCCGTTGGCAAACACCGGGATCGACACGGCCTGCTTGATCGCGGCAATCGTGTCGTACTCGGCTTCCCCTGTGTACAGATCGGCGCGGGTGCGGCCATGCACGGCCAGCGCTGTGATCCCGGCCTGTTCGGCGATCTTCGCCACGTTCAGACCGTTCTTGTTTTCGCGATCCCAGCCGGTGCGGATCTTCAGGGTGACCGGTACATCAACCGCGGCCACTACGGCCTGCAGGATCTCGGTCACCAGTGCTTCGTCTTTCAGCAACGCGGAGCCGGCAGCCTTGTTGCATACCTTCTTGGCCGGGCAACCCATGTTGATATCGATAATCTGTGCGCCCAGTTCGACGTTGGCCCGTGCCGCATCGGCCAGCATCTGCGCGTCGCCACCGGCGATCTGCACCGAGCGCGGCTCGGGATCGCCTTCGTGGATCATGCGCATGCGCGACTTGCGGGTATTCCACAGGCTCATGTCACTGGTGACCATTTCCGAGACTACAAGCCCTGCGCCCAGACGCTTGCACAGCTGACGAAAGGGCTGGTCGGTGACACCCGCCATCGGGGCGAGAATCAAACCGTTCTGCAATGTATATGGGCCGATGCGTACCGCCGACATAGGACTTCCCTGAAGTGGGGCCGGATCATGAGAGTTCGAAAAAGGGTGGGCATGATACCCGCTCTCGATGACTGGTTAAAGGCTGAATTGAACAAAATCTGAACAGTTATTCTGTTATCGCCAACGGTTTGGTTGGCCGCGATCCAGTCAGAAAAATGCCGTCAATCGGGAAACGCTGAAGCGGTTCATTCCGGCGAGTGGAAGTTCAGGCTGTAATTCACCGCTTTCGGCCCCGGATCGAGAATATCCAGGGCGATGTGGATCGGCGTCTGCGGCGGCATTTCCGCGAGGCCTTCGAGATCGCCGCTCAGATACTCGCCGGGTTTGAAGCGACGACTGGCGATCAGGTGACCGTTGAGGTCGGCAAAACGCAGTTCGAGCAAGGGAAACGGCTGGGAAAACGTCGCCCGGTTGTAAATGATCGCGTCGACCACCAGCGCCCCGCTGAAATCGGGATGGCTGCGCACCACCAGGTTGCTGCTCTTGATTTTGCCGATATCGACTTTCGACGGCACCGTGCAGCCGATCTGCGGGCAGATCTGCTGGAACCACGGTCGGTATTGATCCTGCCGCGCCAGTTCCTCGAAGTGATAGGCGATGTACTGGGCGGCAAGGCCGCCGGCCGCCAACACCACCAGCACCAGCCAGAGCAGGCGCCGGCCCCAGGGCGAGCGGCGCTGCTGCCAGTCCAGTTGCAGCGGGTCGTCGGTCAGATCCTGCAGGACCTCGGCGCGCACGCCGGGCTCGGCCCGTTCGCGTTTTTTGCGCGGCGAAGTGATCAATGGCAGATCGTCGTCATCGTTGTCGTCGCTGGCTGACAGGCGTTCGCGGCGGGCGTTGGGATCGATCGGATCGTGCAGGCGCAGTTGCGGGATCGGCGGCTCGTCATCCAGATCCACCGGCTCCAGCGACAGCGAAGGTTCGGTGCGCTCGGGTTCGAGGGTTTCGATGCCGTCGATATCCGGTTCGATATCCGGCGCTACGCTGCGCTCATCCGCAGGCTCGCTGAACAGGCTGTCGGGCCATGTGCCTTCGTCCGGCTCCGGGCTGTCGCGTCGGGCGCTCAAGGATTCTTCGCGGGTACGGCCGAATTCGGCGGCCGGCTGGATTTCGCGCTGTTCGAGGCGGGCGAGTTCTTCGTCCAGATCGAGGCTGTCCAGATCCAGTTCCGACGCGCTCCATTGCTTCTGGCTGATGGCGCGCGGTGCGGGGATCTCTTCGACGACCGCAGAATCGCTGACAGGCGCGGGCGCTTCAGGCAGCGCTGGTGCGAGCGGCGTCACCGTGTCCTTGCCGGAATGTTGCTCGAGCAGCTGCTTGGCGGCATTGAACACTTGCAGGCAGGAGCCGCAACGAACCACCCCGCGCGCCACGCTCAATTGAGCATGGTTGACGCGGAAACTGGTCTGGCAATGCGGGCATTGGGTGACGAAACTGTCGGTCATGCGGCGATCCGGTTCAGGCAAGCGGTCATTTTAGCGCCGACGCCCGGTGATGCGCACCCAGCCGTCGCGATTGGCGATCGGGTCGAGCTCGAAGTCCTGCGCATAAGCTGCCGCTACTTCTTCGCCCTGCTCGGCGAGAATGCCCGACAGCGCCAGGCGCCCGCCGCTCTTGACCAGACCGGACAGTTGCGGCGCCAGCGACACCAGCGGGCCGGCGAGAATGTTGGCGACCAGCACGTCGGCCTGAACTTGCGGCAGATCCTCGGGCAGGTACAGCGGGAACAGCTCATCGGCAATATTGTTGCGCCCAGCGTTGTCGCGCGAGGCTTCCAGTGCCTGTACGTCGATGTCGGTGCCCACAGCTTGTTTGGCGCCGAGCAGCAGGGCGGCAATCGCCAGAATCCCCGAGCCACAGCCGAAGTCGAGCACGTGGCAGCCTTTCAGATCCTGACCGTCGAGCCATTCCAGGCACAGTGCGGTGGTCGGGTGGGTGCCGGTGCCGAACGCCAGGCCCGGGTCCAGCAGCAGGTTGACCGCGCCAGGCTCGGGCGCGGCGTGCCAGCTCGGCACGATCCACAGGCGCTGGCCGAAACGCATCGGCTCGAAACCGTCCATCCAGCTGCGTTCCCAGTCCTGATCTTCGATCACTTCGCTGTGATGTTCGGGCAACGGGCTGCCGGTCAGCAATTCCAGATGGGCCAGCACCGGTTCCGGTTCGGTACCGCCTTCGAACAGCGCCAGCAAGTGGGTGTGCGACCACAGCGGCGTGGTGTTGAGTTCCGGTTCGAAGATCGGCTGGTCTTCGGCGTCCATGAAAGTCACCGACACGGCGCCGACTTCGAGGAATGCGTCCTCGTAGGTTTCGGCTTGTTCCGGGGTGATGGCGAGACGGACTTGCAGCCAAGGCATGGCGGGCACCTTTGAAAATCTGTGGGGCAGCCCGAAGCTGCAAAAGCGCGCAGTTTACGCCAGGTCGCCGGCAAAGTGGACACACCGCTTGGCTGTTACACATTCGCGGCCGCGATATACATATGTATGGCCTGAGCACTTTTGTCGGCAAATAGAGTGAGCGCTCATCTCTACGCAACAAAAGGCTGGACGACATGGCGGATCAACAAGGGACTGTAGAAGAAAAACCACCGATAGCCGCTGCGTCTACGGGGTCGGTGCAGGAGATCCTCCTGCGCATCAAGCGCTGGCAGGTGATGATCGACAAGCGCTTGAACGGCCAGATGACGTTGCTCGAGGCGCTGGAGCATTTCGCTTTGACTGAACTGCGCAGGCATTACCCGGACGGCCATTTCGCCCCGGGTTTTGTGGTTGCGCTGCTTGACGCCATTCTGCAAAAGCTTATCGACGGCCGGCCAGTCATGTTCCTGGCGCTCCAGGACGCGCCATTTCGCTGGCCTGGGGGCGCTGACACCGGTTTACCGTCCAGCCGTCATGAGCATGTGATCCGGACGGTGGATAGCGTTTCGCTGCACTTCCTCGACCAGTACAAAAAATACCTGCGAGAACATTGGGCGACAAAAGGGCAGGAAGCGCTGTTTGATCGCCTGATCAAGCGCAAGCTGCGGCGCTATATCAAGGACATCGAGTTGCTGTTGCGCCGTGACCAACTGGCGGGCCTGACACTGGATCAATTGCGCAGCAAAATTGACCGGGTTCAGGCTCGCAGCACGCGTCGGTACCGATTGACCGCCCTGGCAACCGGTGCAGAAAAAAAGATTCTCGAGGCGCATTCCTTCGCGCAACTGCCGTCATGGATCAAAGCGCTGAAGGAGCCGGATCGCGCCTTGTTGCGCGATTATCAGGAGCAGACGTCACTGGCGCAGGCAGCTCTCGATGACTTGCTGCAGGGCCACGGCTCGTTGCGCGCCTTTGCCCGCCAGCAGGCCATCGAATACATTCAGCTCAAGCTCGACATGGCGGTTGAACCAGACCGAATCGACGTGCGGCTCAGATGGCGCTCGGCGGTCGGTGAGCCGACCCACAATCGCAGCCTCAGTGACCTGCTGGCATGCGGGCCGATCGGGCAGGACTTCGCAGCGGTATTGGAGATCACCAGTCCTGCGCCATTGCGCAACCAGTCACTCAAGCCGGCATTCATTGCCGACATGCTGGCGGAACAGGATTATCCGGCGGACTACCTGCGCGCCCTCGCCGAGCAGTACCAGCGCACCGACGTGCAAAAGGCACTCATCGACTGGTTCACCGTACGGCTCAGGCAGAGCGCATTCGTCGCGCGCTGCGCAGCTCATCTGGCGGATTCCGACCATGAGCGTCTGGAGCAGATGTGGTCTGGGCAAGCGGCAATGAAACCGTTGCAAGTGGCCGCATTGACGCTGCCCAACGGCATGCAATGCGCCGATCTTCTGGTGTTCTACCAGGCAGAGACTGAGCAAGCGGTGAATAACCTGGTGCTGTACGCGCCCAACAAACCGGACGGTCAGGAGTGGGTCCGGTTGCCTTCGATTGCGGCGTTGACCGGCGAAGTATGGAGCTGGACGCAGAGCGAATCCGGTCGCGAGTATCTGTTGCAGCAGCTTTCGCCGGCTGCACATCACCCGGCACGTGATTATCTTGTGGCTGCGGCGGCCAGTCCTGCTCTCTGGGGCATGCAGAGTGACCTTCGACGAACGCCCTTGCCGTTCGACGAGTGCGTCGAAGCCGCTGCAAAAATGGCCCTGGCAAACAACCTGCAGCGGGTCGAGCAGGACAACTCGCTGCGCTGGTACACGACGCTCGCGCTCGAGGCTCGCCGGCGCATCAGCAGCCTGAATCAGGAACTGATCGTTCATCAGCAGGTTTTCAACGAGCTGCTGGGCGGTTTCGAGGTTTTTGTCGATTTCGCCAGGCGCTCGGTTGCCGCAGCGATCACGCCCTATATGCGCAGCAAGAACGTGCTGGAACCGGTCGATCCGGCCACCGTGTTGATCGATTACAACCCCGGTGTCGCCGACCGCAGGAAGCAGCAGGTTGCCACGCTGCTCGACCTGGCCATTCACGGCTACGATGACAACTCCGGCATCGAACATCCGAAAAAAGGCGTGCGATCGTCGGTTGGCCAGGATCTGAGCCAGGTGCGCAGCGCCGATCTGGCGCTGTATCTGCGCCGGGCGTGGCTGGGTGAAAAATACGCCAGCGAGATCCGTGGCAAATATCTCGACCCGCGTGATGCTGCCTACGAACCGCGTCGCTTTGCCTACCGCAACGTGCTGCTGTCAAAGATGGACCGGGATTTACGCGTTGCCAGAAGTCAGGCGCGATTGAGCGACGCGGTGTATTCGGCGCTGGTCCGTCAGGTTTCTCTGTTGAGCCAGGTGCCAGCACCGGGTACGCATTTTCCGGGCGCCAGCATGGTTGAAAGTGACGGCGTGTTCAGGTTCACCGTGCGCCATCACGTCGTGCTCGGGGTGTATGTGCTGACCTCGTTCGACCCCGAGCCGTCCTGGTGGCTGTACACGCCCGATGCCCCCGACGGAATTGTGGTGCGCGCGTATCAGTCACTGTTCGGCGACATCGCGGGCGTATTGCATGACTACTTGATGGCGCGTACGCCGGTTGCTGCGCGCAGCATCGTGTCACGCACCCTGTATGCGATTGCGGCAAAAAAACAACGCGTCGATACGCTGCACGAAGCGCAGCGCCTGATTGACGCCCGTAGCGAGTTCAACGCGTACATCGAGCGCGCGGTCACGGATGTGCAGGACATCACCACCAGCCGCGCGCAAATGATCGAACGCCAAGTGGTCAAGGGGCTGATGTTTGCAGCCGCACCGTTTTGTATGGTGTTTCCACCGTTTGCCTTGCTGCTTGACGTTGTGTTGATTGCCGTCAGCGCTGGTCAGGCGGTCGCGGCGCATCTGGAGGGCGACATCGATGGCGCGCTCGGCCACTGGCTGGAGGCGTCGTGGGGGGCGCTGTTTGCCATGGTCGGCGCAGGCAGTGCGATCAAGTGGCTGGGCGGTGCGGCCAGGAGTCTGAAGCACACCATGAGGCCTGTTTCGTTGTTGTCAGAGCGTCTGAATACCGTGGCTCCGCTACGCAGGGACGCGCTGCCGGCGATCCGGGAGGTACGCTTTCATGCCAGGCAGGCCGTCAGCAAGACGCCCGAACATTTGCAAAGGGTGAGCGAAGAAGGCGTCTTTTTCGGCACCTGGCGCAGCCCGTCCAGCGCTGCACAGCCGCAACCGGCCTATTACATTCGCAACAGAGGCAAGTACTTTCTGGTCAGGGAAAATCCGCATTTCGGTGGCCTGAGCCTGGTCGATGCCCGTCGCCCGAGCGCCATCTATCAGCAACCGATTCAGCTTGCTCCGGGGGGCAAGTGGACACATGCCAGGGTCGGACTCACAGGAGGCAACGTGCGCAACCTTGGGCGCGTGAATAATTTGAATGATGCTTTTCCTGGAGGTGTCGAGCCCGTGCTGAACCGCGGCGCGCTGCAGGGCGAAGCCGTAGTGGCGGCTTTCCGTCCCGGATCGCAGGATAACTACCTGTTTTCGTTGAATGCGCAGAGTTGCGTCATCGCCTCGCTGTATAACCCGACGACGAGAGTGGGTGCGGTCATTCATTTTGATCACAATATTCGCCCGTTGATCGAGCGAAGTGTCACGCAGGTGCTGGAGCGTCTGGGGGGAACACCGCAGAACATTCGCGCCACGCTGGTGGGTGGCGACTGGCTGTCGGCGGGTGCTGACATCGGCGGTCCGGTCAGGCGAGTGTTGCGCGAACAGGGCCTGCAGCCGACATGGGATTACTGGTCATACTCGTCCTGCCTGGGCAACAGCTATGGCGTGGTGCTGAATCTGAACAATGGAGTCTCGAGAGTGTTCAAGCATTCCGCTGGTCAGATTGGCAGGTTGTACAACCCGCTTATCGCCAGATCGAGCTATGCCACGGACGGGCTCTCGATACGTGCCCGAAACTTTACGAGGCGGTTCACCCGCAGACCGTTACATGAAAACGCAGCAGGAGCGGTGGTCGATGAGGCTGGCCTGGGGGCATCTGCCACAATGGTCGAGCAGCAGGCGTTCTCCACGGTAATGGTCTGATCTGCTTGTTGCAGGCATAAAAAAACCCGATCCACAGGGATCGGGTTTTTCATGCCGCTTCAGCCTTACGACTGTTTGGCCAGCTTGTGCTCGAGGTAGTGAATGTTCACACCGCCTTTGCAGAAGCCTTCGTCACGAACCAGATCACGGTGCAGCGGGATGTTGGTCTTGATCCCGTCGACCACGATTTCGTCCAGGGCATTGCGCATGCGTGCCATGGCTTCGTCGCGGGTTGCGCCGTAAGTGATCAGCTTGCCGATCAGCGAGTCGTAGTTCGGTGGCACGGCATAACCGCTGTACAGGTGCGAATCGACGCGAACGCCGTTGCCGCCTGGGGCGTGGAAATGCTTGACCGTGCCCGGGCTCGGCATGAAGGTCTTCGGATCTTCAGCGTTGATCCGGCACTCCAGCGAGTGACCGCGGATGACCACGTCATCCTGAGTGAACGACAGCTTGTTGCCAGCGGCGATGCTGAGCATCTCCTTGACGATGTCGATACCGGTGACCATCTCCGAAACCGGGTGCTCCACCTGAACACGGGTGTTCATTTCGATGAAGTAGAAACGGCCGTTCTCGTAGAGGAACTCGAAAGTACCGGCGCCACGGTAGCCGATGTCGATGCATGCCTTGACGCAGCGAGCCAATACTTCCTGGCGCGCTTTCTCGTCGATGCCCGGTGCCGGCGCTTCTTCGAGAACCTTCTGGTGACGACGCTGCAGCGAGCAGTCGCGGTCGCCCAGGTGGATGGCGTGGCCCTGGCCGTCGGACAGTACCTGCACTTCGACGTGGCGCGGGTTGGTGAGGAATTTTTCCAGATAGACCATCGGGTTGCCGAACGCCGCGCCTGCTTCGGAGCGGGTCAGTTTTGCCGAGGCGATCAGGTCTTCTTCCTTGTGCACCACGCGCATGCCGCGACCACCACCGCCACCGGCGGCCTTGATGATCACCGGGTAGCCGACTTCACGACCGATGCGCAGCGCCGTTTCTTCGTCTTCCGGCAGCGGGCCGTCAGAGCCAGGAACGGTCGGTACGCCGGCTTCGATCATCGCGTGCTTGGCCGATACCTTGTCGCCCATCAGGCGGATGGTGTCGGCTTTCGGGCCGATGAAGGCGAAGCCGGAGTTCTCGACCTGCTCGGCAAAATCGGCGTTTTCCGCGAGGAAACCGTAGCCTGGGTGAATGGCGGTAGCGCCGGTCACTTCAGCGGCAGCGATGATGGCCGGAATGTGCAGGTAAGACTGAGCGGCGGACGCCGGGCCGATGCAGACGGATTCGTCTGCCAGACCCAGGTGCATCAGCTCTTTGTCGGCCTTGGAGTAAACGGCGACGGTCTTGATGCCCATCTCTTTGCAGGCACGCAGAATCCGCAGGGCGATCTCACCGCGGTTAGCGATCAGAACTTTTTCCAACTTCGCAGTCATCAAAGGCTCTCCGCGGTTCAAACGATGGTGAACAGCGGTTGGTCGTACTCAACCGGCTGGCCGTCTTCGACGAGGATGGATTCGATCACACCGCTGGTTTCAGCTTCGATGTGGTTCATCATCTTCATGGCTTCGACGATGCACAGGGTGTCGCCTTTCTTCACGGTCTGGCCGACTTCAACGAAGGCAGGCGAGGTTGGCGAAGATTTACGGTAGAAGGTGCCGACCATCGGCGAACGGGCCACGGTGCCGTTCAGCGCGGGTGCAGCAGCGGCGGCCGGAGCAGCGGCAGCGACTGGCGCGGCAGCAGGGGCAGCGGCCGGAGCCTGCATCGGGGCTGGCGCGTAGTACTGCTGCGCCGGGGTCTTGCTGTGGCGGCTGATGCGTACGGACTCTTCGCCTTCCTTGATCTCGAGCTCGTCGATGCCGGACTCTTCCAGCAATTCGATCAGTTTCTTAACTTTACGGATATCCATGAATCATCAACTCCCAAGGGTCGGTCAGGGGCGTATAGCTTGGTGTTCAAGCTGCTCTAGTGCGGCCTCCAGGGCCAGTCGGTAACCGCTGGCGCCAAGGCCGCAGATCACTCCTACCGCTACATCGGAGAAGTAGGAGTGATGGCGGAAAGGTTCGCGCTTGTGCACGTTGGACAAATGCACTTCGATGAATGGGATGCTCACTCCCAGCAGCGCGTCACGTAATGCGACACTTGTGTGCGTAAAAGCCGCCGGATTGATCAGAATGAAGTCCACGCCTTCACCGCGTGCAGCGTGGATGCGATCGATCAATTCGTACTCGGCGTTGCTTTGCAGATGCAGCAGATGATGGCCGGCTTCACGGGCGCGCCGTTCCAGATCCTGATTGATCTGCGCCAGGGTCGTTGACCCGTAGGTCCCCGGTTCCCGGGTGCCGAGCAGGTTCAGGTTGGGGCCATGCAGCACCAGTAGCGTCGCCATCTGCGTTGTCCTTGTTATCAATGAGCAGTCGTCAGAACCCGGCGACTATGCCGCAAAGCCTTTGTGACTGTCCAGTTCCATGCAATAGGCGGCACGATGGGCGATGTTTGCGCGAAATTTGTGACCGAGGATCAGGATCCGGTCATTTGTAGTGACTGGGCTGGCGCCTTCGCGAGCAGGCTCGCTCCCACAGGGGTATGCATTCCAATGTGGGAGCGAGCCTGCTCGCGAAGGTGGTATGTCAGACGCGGAAGGCCTGAACGGCCGTATGCAATTGGCCGCCGAGAACCAACAGGTTCTCGCCCTGTTCGCGGCCTTGGCCGATGCGCAGCAGGTTATCCCCACCCAATTGATGAATGCGCTCGCTGTGATCGCGGATCTCGCTGACCGCGCCACTTTGCTGCGCGGTGACATCGGCGATGCGCACGGCGGTGTCGGCGATGGTCTGGATCGCGCCAACGATTTTGTCCAGTGCACCGTCCGCCGCTTGCGCCTGACTGGCCGTGGCTTCGGCGTGTTCGACCTGCGCGCGCATGCCTTCGACCGATTGTCGCGCGGCGGTCTGCAGGCCGGCGATCAGTGTCTGGATTTCCGCCGTGGCCCCGGCGGTGCGTTGTGCCAGCGAGCGCACTTCCTCGGCGACCACGGCAAAACCACGGCCCATCTCTCCAGCGCGGGCCGCCTCGATCGCGGCGTTCAGGGCGAGCAGATTGGTCTGGTCAGCAATCGAACGAATCACTGTCAGCACGCCGCCGATGGTTGCTGATTCTTCTGCCAGATGTTCGATCATCTGCGCATTGCCTTGAACCTCACCGACCAGCGCATGCAGTCCGGTCAGGCTCTGGCCGATTACAGCCTGCCCATGCTCGACGGCGAGACCGGCATGACGACTGGCGTCGGCAGCCTGACGGGCATCGCCGGCCACTTGCTGAATGGTCGCCTCAAGTTCCCCCAGCGAATCGCGAATCAGCGCGGTATCGCCGGCCTGATGTTCGGCGCCGCTGTGCAGGTCATTGCTCAGTTCGGCGAGGGTGCGGCTGCTGCCCGCGACCTGCTCGGCGTTGCCGCGAATGGTGCCGACCAGATCCACCAGATAGGCGCGCAAGCGGTTGAGCGACGCTTCGATGTCATGCAATTCGCGATTGGTCTTGCCCAGTTGGATGTCGCGACTGAAATCGCCCTCGGCCCAGGTCGACAGCGCTGGGGCGAGGTTGGTCAGGGTGCGGGCCAGGCGCCGCTGCAAGGTATCGATGAGGAGGGCGATCAGCAGAATCAGGCCTATCATCACGCCTTGCATCAGCCGCACTTCGCCCTGGATCTGCCCATGTTGCGCGCGTACCACCGGTTCGAGGCCGGCGATGGCGTGTTGCACGCTGGCGATTTTTTCGTGAGTCGCGGCGCTGAGCTCGGCGCGTTTCTGGATCTGCTCGCGGGTGCGCGTCAGTTCCGCCGGATAGCGGCCGAGCAAGCTGTTCAGTTCGCGTTTGAGGCCGACACCGGCATCTTCGGCGGCGGCTTTATCAGTGGTTTCGATGCCCATCAGCGCGGCGAAATCGTCACTGCTCGATTCGTTGCTGGCGACCACACCGAGCAAGGGCAGGGCATCGATGGCCTCGGCCTGGGCGCGCATGTTGCTCACTTCACGCTCGACATCGGCGGCCAGCTCACTGCGCCCGCTGCTCACCAGTTTGTCCCGCGCCAGCGACAGTTTGCCCAGATGCTGCGATGCGGCGAGCAGCGGCGCGAGATAAGTCGCGTTGCCATTGGCGTAGGTATTGAGCTGGTCGAGGCTGGCGCTGAGTTCGCGTTCGGCCTGCAACAGCAGCGCCTGCGGATCGCCAGCCAGTTTGCCGGCGGCGAGCAGGTCGGTTTTGCTGAACTCATCGAGGCTCGACAGGCTTGGCCGTACGGTGTCGGCCAGCGTCGGGGGCAGCTCACCCAGTTGCTTGTGCACGCTGTCGATAGCCTGGGCGGCGCTGCTCAGGCGCAGCGCGTCACCGCTGGCCAGATAATCCTCGACGTTGCGCGCCACTTCATTCTGAAATTGTTGCGACAGCCCCAGGTAACGCTCCATCAACAGATAGGGGCGTTCGAGGGCTTTTTGCGACCACCACAGCGTGGCGCCAAGGGCCACGCAGACGGCGACCAGCAGCAGAGTGTTGAGATTGGTGAGCAACTTCAGGCGCATGACGGCTACCAACGGCAGGAATGGTAAGCGCCTGAATTTATTGCGGTTCTATTACAAGGTTATGACCGAATCAGTGGATTCCGATGAAAAAGTGGCACTTTGCTTTGACTGGCGCGCGGTCTGCACCCGATTGCGTCCTGCACCCTTGGCGCGATACAGCGCCTCATCGGCCTGGCTGGCCATCATCAGGCTGTCGGAGTCATCGCACATTTCTACTACGCCGGCGCTGAACGTGCACCAGAGGTCCTGCGGCTGTGCCGGGTAATGAATCTCGGCGAAGCGCTGGCGAATCTCGTCGAGGACTTTGTGCGCCGCGTCGATATCGGTGTCGGGCATGACGATGGCGAACTCTTCGCCGCCGTATCGGCCAATGAAATCGGTCTTGCGCAACCGCTGCTTGAGAAACAGCGCGAGGCTCTTGATCACCCGGTCGCCCATCGGGTGGCCGTGGCTGTCGTTGACCCGTTTGAAGTGATCGATGTCGAGCATGGCAAAGCTCAGCGGTTTGTTCTCGCGGCGGGCGCGGAACGAGCAGTCTTCGAGCAATTGCAGGATGTGCGTGTGGTTGTACAGACCGGTGAGGCTGTCGCGGACCATCCGTGCTTTGAGGTTGCGCGCCCGAGCGGCGCGGTTGCGCACAGTGGTGATCAGGTGTCGCGGTTTGATCGGCTTGGTCAGGAAGTCATCGCCGCCCTCGCTCATGGCGTCGAGCTGCTTGTCCAGATCGTCCTCGGCCGACAGGTAAATGATCGGCACGCTGACGTAGCGGTCGTTGTGGCGGATGACCTTGGCCAGCTCGGTGCCGGTGCAGGCCGGCATGTACATGTCGAGGATGATCAGGTCCGGCTGGAAATCCGCCAGCTCGGCCATTGCCTGAATCGGTTCGATCAGGGTGCGTGTGACAATCCCGGCACTGTTGAGCAGACGCTCGGTGTGCAGGGCCTGGGCGCGCGAGTCGTCAATGATCAGCACTTTATAGGGCTCGTACTGGGCGACGCAGGTCAGCACTTCGATTTTTTCCAGCAGGCTCGAGGCTTCGAGCGTGCCGGTGAGGAATTCCTGGCCACCGGCGCGCACGGCGGCTAGGCGGGTCGGGGTGTCGGTTTCGTGCAGGCTGAAGAACAGCAGCGGCAGGGGTTCTTCGAGGCCGACCTGAGCTTCGGCGGCGAGTTTCAGGCCGATGCCGGGGCCACTGAAATCCACGTCCATGACAATCGCCGCGGGCAAGCGCTCGACCATCGACGAACGAAACGCGGCCACGCTGTCCAGTGCCTGCGCGCTCAAGCCGAAAAATTCCAGTTGCTTGGCCAGGCGTTCAGCGCGGTCGTGATCCTGCAACATCACGTAGATCGGCTTGCGCAGCGGCGGCAGGAACGTCTGGTCGAGCTGATCGCCATGGCGCAGGCCAGTGCGCGACAGGCGCTGCATCAAACGATTGAGATCGGTGATCAGGCCGCTGCTGAGGCGTCCACGATTGGCATCCACCGCTTGCAACGACTGGCTGATGTGATGCGCCAACTGAGTGTGTTCCGGCTGTTCGAAGCGCTCGGCAAAACGCAGCAGACGCAGATTCGCCTCGCTCAGTTCGGCGAGATCGACGGTGGACCACTCACTGCGTTGCAGGCGCTGCCATATCTCAAGAATCTGACGTGCCTGATGAATTACCCGCTGGGCAAAGTGGTGCTTGAGACGCTCACGGCTGGGGTCTTCTGGCTCGGTCATATCCTGACTACTAGTTAGGGTGCATGCTGAGATCGACTGGTGGCTCTATGCTAGCACCTCTTTTCCCTTAGACGAGTGTCGTACGTCAATAATCTGCTGGACGACACGATTCAGTTTCTGACCGGGTGGTTTTGTTTTTACCTCTGATTTTGACCAAGTGCCCGCATGCTGGGGCTTAGCGAGCAATCCTGCCAGCGCTGTCGACATTTCAGCGGCCTTGATAGGCGGCGTCTGACAGCGCTTTCTGATTTTTCTTCTACGCGCTTTCACCGGCCCGGTTGGCTGGTACGGTTCAGGGATTCCCCTAGCTGCCGTCCATCCGCCATGAGCCAATGTTTCACCGAACTCGCCAGTGATGCCCAGCGCCTCAACCACAACATCACGCCCATCGACGACTGCGCCTGCGGCGAAGAGTTGTTGTATGGCGAGCGGGTGCAGGTGACAGAGGTGCCAGTGCTGACCTGCACTGGTCTATGGCGGCGCTATCAGCGCGCCGCCGAGGCAATTGTCGCCCCGAACGGCGTGCTGATTGCCGATCCGGTCGCGCGCAACCGGGCGATCAACGCGGCTTATGCCCGGTTGTGGTTGCACGACTCACGTTTTCAATGGGCGGGCCTGGCGGCGTTTGCCTCCAAGCAGGTCGGCTGTGGCTTGCTGCATGCGGCACAGAGTATCGAACGCATCCGCGAGGAATACGAAGCGCGGCAGCGGCTGCGAGACAGCCGACGCGAATCCGGATTGCTCACGCCGGAAAAAATGCCGGGACAGGCCGAAGACCTGCGTGAATATCAACAGGCTCAGGCGCGTAATCCGCTGTCTGTCATGGATGCCCGGGTGCCAGGTGAAGAGCTGTCGGTGGCCGAGCAACAGTTCCGGCATGTCTACGAGATGATGGCAATGGGCAATACCACGCTGTTTCTGGATGTTTATCCGTTGCATCAGTTCTATGCGGTGCGGGGATTGGCGGAGTTGAAGAAATGTCTTCGCGACCGGGAGAAGATTCAAGGGCATGCGAAGTGGCCGGTTCTTTGGCCGGTCGGGCAAGACACCCTCAGGTTCGGGGATGCATATCCCGAGATAGAGGTGGCCTTTGAAGCAATAGAGGCTGGGAAAATCGCCGAAAGCGTGAAGCATTTGGCGTGGCACGAGCAGCAAAATATTCTCCAGCCGACCATTTACGAAAACAGCCACCTGGTTGCGCTTTTGCGCGGCAATCATTTTTCTTATGTCACCAACTTCCCTTCCGGCGTCGCTCAGGCCATCGAGCTGACGCTGACCAGCCAATGCCAGCGTGTCGATGATGGCCGGACCATTGATTTTGATAGCAGCCCGCTGGCGGATTTGTCCGATATCGACCAGCGAATGAAGTTTGTGCTGCGGGCGGCAAGTCGTTTTGATCTGTTGCTCAACGACAGCAACAAGGCGTTGTTGGCGCAGTCAATCCGCGAGATTGCGCTCAGGGAGGAGGGCTGATGAGCTTGCGCCTTCGGCAAATCAGCCGACGTCGCTGGGTGTGGATGATTGTTTGTGTGGCTGCTGCACTGGCCGCCTTGCGGCAATTGATGCAGCCGCTATGGAATGATCCAGTCATTACCTTGAGGATCGGCGAAACCTACGAGTACATGGAGGCACATTCAACCGCTCCGTTCAGTGTGTGGGATCGCGGCAGCAAGACTGTTTCCGGTGGCATTCCGAAGACGGATGCACGTCTGCGCTTCGTTGATCCGCAGTACGGGTTCGAGACGCCGCTGGCTCGGTTTTTCACCGTGACGTTCGTCAATAATCTGACCGTGAGCATCCGCATGTCTCCGCAAATCGAACCTCTGCTGATTGAGGACGCCATGAAGGTTGTTACCGATCTGCAGAGCCAATGGTGCGCAAAAGGCTGGAAACCGATGGGTACGCAGGGCGACCCGACAATTACGGACACCCCCGAATGGCGCGCATACGTCAGACAAGGAGTGCTTTCTGGGCGGTCATTTTGGCAGGCCGGCGACAAATACCAGGCAATGCTGATTCTAGGACGCTTCAGAGATTCCAGACATCTCGATCAGGAGCGCTACCTCATCACTCTCGCCGTGGCGAAACCCTGGATTCCTTTCGACGAAGTCGAAGATCGCCGCCTCGAATCCCATCACTTCCTCCCACCCCTACCCGAAAAAGGAGCCATTCCATGCCCATCCCAGCCTTCATGACCATCCACGGCAGCCGCCAGGGCCTGATCACCGCCGGCGCTTTCACCGAGGCGTCGGTCGGTAACGGCTACCAGAGCGGGCGCGAAGACAAGATCATGGTCCAGGCCCTCAGCCATGGCATGTACATACCCAAGGATCAGGGCGCCGGGCGGCGGATGCACAGGCCATTGATCATCACCAAAACCCTCGACAAGGCTTCGCCCCTGCTGAATATGGCGCTGTCCAGCGGCGAGTTGCTGAGCGAATGCCGCGTGGAGTTTTATCGCACTTCGGCCAGCGGCGTGCAGGAGCACTTCTACACGGTGGAACTGGAGGATGCGTTGGTCGTCGGCAGCGAACTATTGATGCCGCACTGTCTCGACAGCGGCACGTCGCACCTTACGCAACTGGAGAAAGTCCACTTCAGCTACCGGCGCATCTACTGGCGCCACGAAATCAGCCGGACGATGGGTTCGGACGAGTGGCAAGGCGAGGGACTTCGATGAGGCTGGTCCGTGAGCTGAGCCTGACCGACCACGAGCGCCAGCATGTCTGTTGCGTGGAAGAGGCGCTGGAGCACGTCAGCAGTCTGTTGAGCATGCGCCAACCGCTCGAAGGTCTGGATCAACTGCGGGCCGGTTTGATGATCAATCTGGACAGCGAAGTCCTGGCGCAGATCAAACAGGGTGAATGGTGCCTGATCAAAGCCGAAGCCGACTATGGCTACTGGCAGGGCGCTGAAGCGGTGTTTGAACAGGCCGTACTCGATCTGATGAACAACCCGCCCGAGCAGCCCACCCGCACCGCACGAATCTTTCGTCTGGTCGACAGCGTGACCGGTGAGCCGTTGCCCGCGCAGGCCTACATCGCCACGATCGATGGAATACCCAGTCAGCAACGAACTGACGCCCAAGGCATTGCACATCTGTTTACCGACGACCAAGTGCGGCAGCTTTCGCTGCGCATCTTCAACGTCTGAAATCTGCGTCTATCCTTTCGTTCGCGACGTCCTTCGCTTGTTTTGCGCCAGTGCCGCGATAGCGGGTGCTAGGCCTTGGCACGTTGTTGTATGGTTGTGGTCGAACCGTTGAACCCAAGTGATTGAAAGGATATCGCCATGCTGGACTGGAAAAACCGCGCGGGCAGCGCGCCTGAACGTGCCGCCGAGCCCAAGTCGGCCACCCGCAGCTATGTCGGCGGGCTGCTGTTCAGCCGGGCGCTGGCCACAGTGATCGGTCTGTATTTGCTGGTCACCATCGCGCTGGGCTGGTACTGGAGCCAGGAGCCGGAACTGTTTCCGGTGGCGCAGAACGCCCAGGTCGCTGCCGAGAAAGAAGGCAAGCAAATGGTGGTCGGCTACACCACGGTCGAAACCCTGAAGACCGTTGCCGGCACCTTGCTCAACAAGCCGGGCGGTTACATTTCCAATGACCGTTTCCCGCCGGGCCTGTGGATGGACAACACGCCGAGCTGGGAATACGGCGTGCTGGTGCAGGTGCGTGACCTGACCCGCGCCCTGCGCAAGGATTTTGCCCGTTCGCAATCGCAGTCGGCCGAAGACGCCGATCTGGCCAAGGCCGAACCGCGCTTCAACTTCGACAACAAGAGCTGGGTGCTGCCGTCCAGCGAGTCGGAATACCAGGAAGGCATCAACTCCCTGAGCCGCTATCAGTCGCGCTTGTCTGATCCGAACCAGAAAAACGCGCTGTTCTACGCGCGCGCCGACAACCTCAACAACTGGCTGGGCGATGTCGGTACCCGTCTCGGTTCGCTGTCGCAACGCCTGTCGGCCAGTGTCGGCCGGGTCAAGCTCAACACTGCGCTGAAGACCGAAGTTCCGGCAGTCGGCGAAGTGCCGCAGGTTGACGAAGAAGTCGTGGAAACCCCGTGGATGCAGATCGACAACGTGTTCTACGAAGCACGCGGCCAGGCCTGGGCGCTGTCGCATCTGCTGCGCGCCATCGAAGTCGATTTCGCCGACGTGCTGGCGAAGAAGAACGCCACCGTCAGCGTGCGCCAGATCATCCGTGAGCTGGAGGCTTCGCAAGAGCCGGTGTGGAGCCCGATGATTCTCAACGGCAGCGGTTTCGGCGTGTTGGCCAACCACTCGCTGGTCATGGCCAACTATATTTCCCGGGCCAACGCTGCGGTGATCGATTTGCGTCAACTGCTCAATCAGGGCTGATACGTGAGCCAGACTACAAGAGAGGCGGCCCATCGCGCCGCCTCGGACGCCGAACAGATCGCTTGGGTCGACGAACAGGACAACCTGCTCGGCGCTCTGGTGCGCTCCGATTTGCGTGAGCGCGGGCTGATTGGCCGTGGCACTTACATCATGCTGTTCAACTCCGCCGGTGAGCTGTGCGTGCACCGCCGTACGTTGAGCAAGGCGATTTATCCTGGTTACTGGGATGTTGCCGCAGGCGGCATGGTCCAGGCCGACGAAAGTTATGCCGAGTCGGCGGCGCGCGAGCTGGAAGAAGAGCTGGGCGTCAGCGGCGTCGAACTCACCGCTCACGATCACTTCTATTTCGAAGACACCGGCAACCGTCTGTGGTGTTCGGCATTTTCCGCTGTATGGGACGGGCCGCTGAAACTGCAGCCGGAAGAAGTCCTCGAAGCGCGATTCATCCCTGTCGAACAGGTCATGCGCGAAATCAGCGAAAAGCCTTATTGCCCGGACTCTCTGGCCGCGTTAAGGCGCTATCTCAAGGCGCAGCAAAGCAACGTCGCAAAGAACACATGAATTGGCGCCGATTGGCACTTAGCAATCGCGATTTTTGCCGTTACACTGCGCGACCTTTTCAAGCTGCACCGGATAGCTTGAGGTTGGCCTGCAGATTTACCGTAGGAGCTGCCGAAGGCTGCGATCTTTTGATCTTGCCGTTAAAGATCAGGATCAAAAGATCGCAGCCTCGTTGCACTCGTCAGCTCCTACAGATTCAGTCCAGCGTCCAAAGTTTTCCGATGCAGTAGCGCTGCCCCTGCCTGAGTGGGGCTTCGCGGTCGCTGACCTTGCCCAAGGTTGCGATCAGTCTTTGTCCTCCCGAGAGGATTGCCGGTGGCCAAGAAAGCCGCATCCTTCGCCGCCCTGGGCGGCCTGGTATTTTCCACCGACGCAGGTCGTCATTGCCCGGAATGCAGCAAGCCGGTGGACGCCTGTATCTGCAAACAAACCGTGATCCCGGCCGGTGACGGCATTGCCCGCGTGCGTCGCGAAAGCAAAGGGCGTGGCGGCAAGACGGTGACCACCATCACCGGCGTGCCCCTGGCCGAAGACGCGCTCAAGGAGCTGGCGACGACGTTGAAGAAACGTTGTGGCACCGGCGGGGCGTTGAAGGACGGCATCATCGAAATCCAGGGCGATCACGTCGAGCTACTCTTGGCAGAGCTGATCAAGCACGGTTTCAAAGCGAAGAAGTCCGGCGGCTAGCAGCCTCTGTGAAACCCTCCGGCGGCTTGATCCGGCTTCGAGTGTTCTCGGATCCGGCGTCGTCGCCATGGTTTTCACAGAGCCTGTTCATGACCGGTTTCTAAACTCCACGCAGTCAGTGCGGTCTACCGCCGCACTGACGAACCGTCATTTTCATTCTTTAGACTGCGCCGGCCTGAACGTCAGGCGACGCACTCTGACTTCTTTATAGGGGACTTCGATGTCCGTACGACGCACACGTAAAGACGATGGCAGCCAATGGACAGTTGCGGACAGCCGCAGCGTTTACGGGATTCGCCATTGGGGGGCCGGGTATTTCGCGATCAATGAAGCCGGTCGCGTCGAAGTACGTCCGAACGGCCCGAGCAGCTCGCCTATCGATCTGTTCGAGCAAGTCGACCAACTGCGCAAGAGCGGTTTGTCCTTGCCGCTGCTGGTGCGGTTCCCCGACATCCTGCAAGACCGTGTCCGTCAGTTGACCGGTGCTTTCGATTCGAACATCGAGCGCCTGGAATACCAGAGCAAATACACTGCGCTGTACCCGATCAAGGTCAACCAGCAGGAAGCGGTGATCGAGAACATCATCGCCACCCAGAACGTTTCCATCGGTCTGGAAGCCGGCTCCAAGCCTGAACTGCTGGCCGTGCTGGCGCTGGCGCCGAAGGGCGGCACCATCGTCTGCAACGGTTACAAGGACCGCGAGTTTATCCGTCTGGCGCTGATGGGCCAGAAGCTCGGCCATAACGTGTTCATCGTCATCGAGAAAGAATCCGAAGTCGGCCTGGTGATCGAAGAAGCCGCCTCGCTCAAGGTCAAGCCGCAGGTGGGCCTGCGCGTGCGCCTGTCGTCGCTGGCCTCGTCGAAATGGGCCGACACCGGTGGCGAAAAATCCAAATTCGGCCTGTCGGCGGCGCAACTGCTGTCGGTGGTCGAGCGCTTCCGTGGCGCCGGTCTGGATCAGGGCATCCGCCTGCTGCACTTCCACATGGGTTCGCAGATTGCCAACCTCGCTGACTATCAGCACGGCTTCAAGGAAGCGATCCGTTATTACGGCGAATTGCGCAACCTCGGTCTGCCGGTCGATCACATCGACGTCGGCGGCGGCCTCGGTGTCGACTACGACGGCACGCATTCGCGCAACGCCAGTTCGATCAACTACGACATGGACGATTACGCCGGTGTGGTGGTCGGCATGCTCAAGGAATTCTGCGACGCGCAGAGCCTGCCGCATCCGCACATCTTCTCCGAGAGTGGCCGTTCGCTGACCGCGCACCACGCAATGCTGGTTGTGCAGGTCACCGACGTCGAGAAACACAACGACGAAATCCCGCTGATCGAAAACAAGGAAAGCCTGCCGGAAACCGTGCAGTGGCTGGTCGATCTGCTCGGCCCGACCGACATCGAAATGGTCACCGAAACCTACTGGCGCGCCACGCACTACATGAGCGACGTCGCCGCGCAGTATGCCGACGGCAAGCTGACCCTGGCGGAAAAAGCCCTCGCCGAGCAGTGCTACTTCGCCGTGTGCCGGCGCCTGCACAACTCGCTGAAAGCGCGTCAGCGTTCGCACCGCCAGGTGCTCGACGAACTCAACGACAAGCTGGCCGACAAGTACATCTGCAACTTCTCGGTGTTCCAGAGCCTGCCGGACACCTGGGCGATCGATCAGGTGTTGCCGATCATCCCGCTGCATCGCCTCGACGAAGAGCCGCTGCGCCGCGCGGTGCTGCAGGATCTGACCTGCGACTCCGACGGCAAGATCAACCAGTACGTCGACGAGCAGAGCATCGAAACCAGCCTGCCGGTGCACGCGTTGAATGAAGGCGAAGATTACCTGCTGGGCGTGTTCCTGGTCGGCGCCTATCAGGAAATCCTCGGCGACATGCATAACCTGTTCGGTGACACCGACTCGGTGAACATCTACCAGAACGCCGATGGCAGCGTGTACCACGCTGGTATCGAGACCCACGACACCATCGAAGACATGCTGCGTTACGTGCACTTGTCGCCGGAAGAACTGATGACGCACTACCGCGACAAGTGCGCCAGTGCCCGCATCAGTGCCAGCGAGCGCACGCAGTTCCTCGATGCCTTGCGTCTGGGCCTGACCCGCTCCTCCTATCTGTCTTCCTGAGACCCGATAGCGTTCCGCCCGGGTTGTCCGATTTTTTTCCGCAAGCTGTGGAAAATTCGGACAACCCGGTGGGACATCTCCTGATTTTTTCACGAAAACCTGTGCGATCACGGTCAGCAAACTCATCTGGTCTGCTTTTCGCGTAGGTCATTTCCTAAGTTGTACTTCGCCTCTCTACTCGGCCATGCCTCTCGGCGAGAATCCCCGGCCGCCCCTCCTGTAGAGATCCGCCCATGTTCGATCCAGTCAACGAGCCGTCGTTTCGTCTCGATGTAGCGGGCCTGTCCGACCCCTTCGAAGTTCTCGCCTTTACCGGAAGGGAAGCGCTCAGCGAACCCTTTGCCTTCGAGATCGATGTGGTGATCGACGATCCGCATCTGGATCTTGCCAGCCTGCTGCATCGTTCTGCGTTCCTGTGCTTCGGCGCGCCCGGCCAGGGTGTGCACGGGCAGTTGCACAGCCTTGTCCAGCACGAGCATGGCCATGGCTTGCGCTTGTGTCGAGTGCGTCTCGGACCGAGGCTCGACTGCCTCGACCTGCGCTTGAGCCAGCGCATTTTCAGCGGCCGCTGCGTGCCGCAGATCATCGAACAGGTTCTGCGCGAGCATGGCATCGTCGGCTTGCAACGACGTTTTGACCTGCATAGCGACTACCCGACCCGCACCTTCTGCACGCAATACCGCGAATCCGATCTGCAACTGCTCCAGCGCCTGTGCGCAGAGGCGCGCATTCACTATTACTTCGAGCATCACCGCGACAGGCACTGCCTGGTGTTCGGCGACGATCCGACACGGATGCCCCATGCAGACGTCGCGCCCTATCAGGGCGAGCATGACCAGCGTGGCGTCGCTCCAGCCGTCCGCCAATGGCAACTGCACGAAGACTCGCAGGCCAGCCAGCGAGGCCCCAGTGCCGAAGGCCACAGCGATCTGCCCGCCTTGCGCAGCGGTCAGTGGTTGCCCCTGGACGACCATCCTTTCATCGAATGCAACCGCCCATGGTTGCTGACCCGCATCGAGCACCGTGCCGATCAGTCTCTCGAACCGCCCTATTGCAATCGCCTGTTCGCGGCCGCGCGGGTACCCGTCTGTGCGCCTGCCGCTGCGCAGTCCAAGCAGCGCATGCACAGCCTGCAGCGAGCCTGGGTGGTCACCGTCGATGAGCCGCAGCCGGATTGCTCGCGGCCGGTGGCGGTGCAATTCGACTGGCTCTATCAGGGCGAAGGGGCTTCGCCGAGTCATTGCTGGCTGCCCCTCGCGCCTGACTTGAACGAGCTGCCCTCGGCGGCACTCGCTGATGGTGTGGAAGTGGTGGTGAGTTTTCTTGAGGGCGATCCCGATCAGCCGGTGGTCAGTGGCGTGCTCCAGCCCTCAGTGTTGCCAGAGGCTGCGGTCGAGGACGATGATCCGGTATCGCTCCCAGAACTGCTGGTGAGCGATGGGTTGCAGCAACTGTTGCAGTCTGGCGAGCCGTTGCTGCTGCTGTGCCTGATGCCGGGCGGTGGCAGCTTCAACCACTGCGCCGAGTCCGTGTGCAGTTGCCGGCTGCTCACCGCGCTCGATCAGAGCAGCGCACGATGAGCGGCGCGGCGCTTGAGCCCATGGCGCAATGGCTGTTGCTCGATACCCCGGACGCGGCACGCGCCCTGCTGACCTTGCGCCAGGGCTTTGCCGATGTGCAGCGTCACCGATTGTTTGACGGCACCGAATTTCAACCGGTCAGCGAGCACGGCCCGGTCCTCGTCGACTTGCGCGAGAGTCCGGCATTGACCGCCTTGTGCCTGCGCGATCCGGATACCTGGCGTGGCCTGTTGCTGAGCTGCGAAATACCGGCGCAGCAGCTGCTCAGCCACTTGCAGCGCATGCTTACCGTCTCGTTCGGTTTGAATCACCGGGCCTTGCTCAGCTATTACAACCGTCAGACCGCCAGCTACTTCTTCGACGCCTGCGACGCCGCGCAACTGAGTCGCTGGCTCGGGCCGATCCGCCAGTTGCGCTGGTTTGGCGGCACCTGGGCCGACCGCGCCATTGGCAGTCAGGGCTGGCAACAGCTGCGCAATCCCGGCCTGCTCGTCGAACCTTTGGGCATCGAAGAAAGCCTGACCCGGCGCCAGCGCGAGCGCTTGCAAACCTGTCTGCTGGAGCAGCACATCTGGCGCTGGTGCCAGTCTCTGAGCGTTGATTACCAGACGATCGCTGTGCATGTGCAACAAGGTCTGGCGCTGGGTTTCAGCGATCGTGCTGTGCTGGATGGCTGGCTGTGGCTGCGCCTGCTCAATCCGCGCGCCGTGCTGGTTGTGCCGCCGGCCGGATTGACGCAGCCGGAACGGCTCGACTTCCTGCGTCGGCAGTGGGGCGCGGGCTGACTGTCCGTCAGTGAGCCTTGCCGCTGAACCAGCCATCGCGGCGTTTCAGCCACAGGGCTTGCGCGCCAAGGGTCACGCTGCGCAAGACCATGAACAGCAGAAAAGATATCCACAGGCCGTGATTGCCCAACGCTTGCAAGAGCCAGGCGAACGGCAGGAGCAACAACACCGTCAGCAGCATGCCGTTGCGCATTTCCCGCGCGCGGGTAGCGCCGATGAACAGGCCGTCGAGCAGGTAACTCCACACCGCAATCAACGGCAGCACGGCGAGGTAGGGCAGGTAGACGAACGCCGTCTCGCGCACGCTCTGAATATCGGTCTGCATCTCGATGAACAGGTGCCCGGCCAGCAGAAACAGCACGGCAAACCCGAGGCTGGCGATCAGCGACCAGCCGCCGGCCACCACCAGCGATCGACGCAATGCCAGGCGATCCCGTGCGCCAATGGCATGGCCGCACAAGGCTTCGACCGCGTGGGCCAGGCCATCCAGTGCGTGGGCCGTCAGAAGCAGGCCGTTGAGCAGCAGCGCGTTGGCCGCTACGGTCGCATCGCCGAGCCGTGCGCCCTGCACGGTGATCAGGAAGAACACCGATTGCAGGGCGAGGCTGCGGATGAAAATGTCACGGTTGACCGCCAGCAGCGGCCGCCAGCTCTGCCAGACTCTCAGTGCCGACCAGATGATCTGCCCCGGATAGGCGCGCAATGCCGTGCGCGTCAGCCACAGGCCGAGCAGGGCGCCGCTCCATTCGGCGATTACCGAAGCCCGCGCCGAGCCGACCACGCCCCAGTCCAGGCCAATGACAAACCAAAGATTGAGGGCGATGTTGATCAGGTTGGTGCTCAGCAGAATCGCCAGCGGCGCTCGGGCGTTCTGCGTGCCGAGGAACCAGCCGACCAGCGCATACGTCGCCAGCGCGGCGGGCAGGCCAAACAGGCGCGTGTGGAAAAACTCCCGGGTCAGCTGATCCAGTTCAGCCGACGGTTGCATGAAGTGCAACGCAACGCCGCTGAGCGGCACGCCAAGAGTGCCGAGCACGACGGCCAGCCCCATCGCCAGCAGCAGGCCCTGCAAGAGAATCTGCCGCAACGCCGCGCCATCGCTGCGCCCGGCAGCCTGGGCGGCAAAACCGGTGGTGCCCATGCGCAGAAAACCCATCGCCCAGGCGAGAAACGTGTACAGACTGGCGCCGACCGCCACCGCGCCCAATTGATGGGCATGGGGCAAGTGACCAATGACAGTGCTGTCGACCAGCGCCACCAGCGGCACGGAAATATTGGAAAGAATCATCGGCGCGGCGAGTGCCCAGACCTTGCGGTGAGTCGGGCGGTCGCGCCAGTCGGTAATCAGTGAGGACATGCAGGCTCCTTGGGGGAGCGGGGATTGTAGCGGCAGAAACACCCTCACCCCAGCCCTCTCCCAGAGGGAGAGGGGGCCGATCTTCGTCGCTCTCAAGCGTGAGTTCGACTCGATATTGCAGGTCGGTGGAGAATTTCAAAGCAACGCGGTCAGCTCCCCCTCTCTCCGGGAATGGGAGAGGGAGCCGATCTTCGTCGCTCTCAAGCGTGAGTTCGACTCGATATTCCAGGTCGGTGGAGAATTTCAAAGCAACGCGGTCAGCTCCCCCTCTCTCCGGGAATGGGAGAGGGAGCCGATCTTCGTCGCTCTCAAGCGTGAGTTCGACTCGATATTCCAGGTCGGTGGAGAATTTCAAAGCAACGCGGTCAGCTCCCTCTCTCTCCGGGAATGGGAGAGGGGGCCGATCTTCGTCGCTCTCAAGCGTGAGTTCGACTCGATATTGCAGGTCGGTGGAGAATTTCAAAGCAACGCGGTCAGCTCCCTCTCCCTCTGGGAGAGGGCTGGGGTGAGGGGCTTTTGAAGCGCTAGTGAATAATCCAGCTCAACAACCACAACCCCAGCAGCAACCAGATGATCCCGGCAATGATCGACGCGTTCATGAACGCCCGGATCGCCGACCACAGCAGCATCAGGCCAACGATCAGGGCGATGATGCTGATGATCGAGGTGTCCATCCCCAGCGTTTGCGCCAGGCCGTCGACAAAGTTGCCGCCGGCATTGCTGAGCATATTGAACAGGCCGCTGAGGCCATCGACGATAAAGCGGATGACCGAACCGAGTGCCTGGCCTAGCCATTCGAAAAAGCTTTCTACACGCATGTGTGCATCCCTGATGAAAGAGCTGAGCCTTGGGCCACGCCGAGGGCGGCCGAGTTCCCTGCATGATAGAAGGTTTGCCCGGATCATGTGTGGGAGCGAGCCTGCTCGCGAAGGGGGCGTGTCAGGCAAATCCGGTCTGGATGATCCATCGCTTTCGCGAGCAGGCTCGCTCCCACAATAGATCATCTGCGCTGCTTGCCTTCAGCCCGCATCCCCCCGAAGCTATGCGTCTTCAGGAGAGCCCGATGAACCTTGTTGAACTGACCGAACGCCTGCATGCCATTCGCGACCGCAATGACTGGCGGCAATTTCACAGCCCGAAAAACCTCGCCATGGCCGCCAGCGTGGAAATGGCCGAGCTGGTGGAAATCTTCCAGTGGCTGACAGAAGACCAGTCGCGCCAGTTGCCGGCGGACAAGCTCGCCCACGCCGGGCAGGAAGTCGGCGATATCGTCCTGTATCTGTTGCTGCTGTGCAGCGAACTGGGTCTGGACATGAATGAAGTGGTGCGCGCCAAGCTCGCCGACAGCGAACGGCGGTTCAGCTGATGAGCGACCGTCATTTCGATCAGTTGGCCACGCGCTTCGCGGAAAAAATCTACGGCGGCGCCAAAGGCGCGATTCGCCTCGCGGTATTGCAGGCCGATCTGACCGAGGCTTTGCCGGATCGTCCGCTGCGCGTGCTGGATATCGGCGGGGGCCTTGGGCACATGTCGCTGTGGCTGGCCGAGCGCGGCCATGACGTCACCTTCACCGAGCCGGCTGAGCCGATGCTCGAGGGTGCGCGCCAGCGTTTTGCCGAAGCCGGACACACCGCGACATTCATACAGGCGCCGTGGCAGGAACTGCCCGGTCAGCTCACCGAGCCCTACGATCTGGTGATCTGCCACGCCGTGCTGGAATGGCTCGCCGAACCCCACGCGATCCTGCCGGTGCTGCATCAGTTGACCAAGCCTGGCGGCTGGCTGTCGCTGGCGTTCTACAACCGTGATGCGCTGATTTATCGCAATCTGCTCAAGGGCCATTTCAAGAAAATGCGCAAGAACGTCATGGCCGGCGAGAAGCAGAGCCTAACCCCGCAGCAGCCTCTCGACCCACGGGAATTGGCAACGCAACTCGCCGGTATGTGGCAGGTCGAAAGTCAGAGCGGCGTACGGGTATTTCACGATTACATGCCGGTGGAATTCCAGGCCCGCGCCGAACTGGCGGACTTGCTGGAAATGGAACTCGCGCACCGTCGTCACCCAGGCTTCGCCGGGCTTGGGCGTTACTTGCACTGGATCTGCCGGCCGATCTGAGCGGAGCGCGACATGAAAGCTCAATGCGGGTTATTGCTGATAAGTCTGGGGTTGGCCGCTTGCCAAGGCAGCAACCCCTACGTGGCGCAGTCGCGGCCGTTGCCGCCGGCACCGCCGCAAGCCGCCACCACCTTCGACCGCAGCGCCTACCCGGCGCCGCCGCGTGATTACGGGCGCTACCGCAATTGGGCCTGGCGCGACGGGCAGTTGCCGCCGGGCACGGCGTGGGCTGACTCGGCGCAGGTGGCCGAGGCGGTCAGCAACGCCCTCGACCAGCGCGGCTTGCGGCCGATGCGCGACAACCGCCCGGCGGACCTGCTGGTCAGCGCCGACCTGCGTCTGGAGACCCGTTTGCGTCAGGTTCGCGATGATTACGGCTACTACGGTGGATACGGCGGCTATGATCGTTATGGTCGTGGTTACGGCATGTACAACAGCGTGCCGATCGTGCGCACCTATCAGGAGCAGGTCGTAGTGGTGCGGGTCGATCTGTTCGATGCCGGCAATGGTCAGCCAGTGTGGAGCGCCAGCGCCGAGACCGGCACCCAAGGCAATCAGATCGAACGCGCCGATGCGATCCGCGAGGCTGTGGAAAAAGCCATGGCGGCGTATCCTCCCAGCTGACGTCGTGTCAGCAGGTTCATGTCTTCACCCGGAGAAAAATCATGTTCCGCCGTCTCGCTCTACTCGCTGTTGCTGCGCTGCTCAGTGCCTGCGCCGCCAATCAGGTCAATCACGATTTCGACGCCGGCCGCGACTTTGCCGCTTATCGCAGCTGGAGCTGGAAAGACCCGGCCCTGCAATATCGCCCCGATGATCCGCGCATCAAAAGTGACCTGACCGAACAGCGCATCCGCCAGGCGGTGTCCGATCAACTCGATCAGCGCGGTTTGCGCCCGGCCGCTGGCGGTGGCAAGGGTGATCTGAGCGTGCAGACCTACCTGATCGTCGAGGACCGGCAGCAGCAAGTGACGACCAATTACGGCGGCGGTTGGGGTGGCCCGTGGAACGGCTACTGGGGCGCGCCGATGTACAACGAAACGCGCAACATCACCTACAAGGTCGCGACCATTCAGATCGACCTGCTCGACGGCAAGGACGGCAAACTGGTCTGGCGCGGCAGCGATGAGCAAATGCTCAGCAACCGCCCGAATCCGGCTGACCGCAGCAATGCCATTCGCGAGACCGTCACACGGATCCTGGCCAACTATCCACCGCGTTGAACCGCTCTGAACCGTCCCTGTGGGAGCGAGCCTGCTCGCGAAGGCGGTGTGTCATTCAGCATTGAATCCTCTGGCACGACGCTTTCGCGAGCAGGCTCGCTCCCACCGTGGCGGTGGTGACAGGAATGGCGCCACGCCAGCACTCTCGACCGACCGCGTCTACACTCTTTTTCATTAACGGAGGTAGCGCTCGGCACTGCGCCGGCAAAGGAGTGCGCCATGTCGCGAGGATCGCAAGGCAACGGCCCGGCCCGGCAACGCGGGGCGATCGGCTTGATGGCAGCCGCCACCCTGAGTCTGGCGCTGGTGATGATGTTGCTGGTGGTCGACAGCGGTCGCTTGTACATGGAACAGCGCAAATTGCAGCGGGTGGTCGATACCGCCGCCCTCGAAGCGGTCAGTCGCGGCGGCAATTGCCTGCCCGGGCTGAGCGCCGCCAGTTATGCCGGGCAAAGTGCGCTGCGCAATGGTTACGTGGTGGATGCCGCCAATACGCTCGTCACCACTTGCGGCACGCTGGCCACCGCTGCCAGCGGTTTGCGCAGTTTCACTGTCGATGCCACGCAATCAAGCGCAGTCAAAGTCGCTGCCAGTCGTACGGTCACCAGCAGTTTTGCTGGCGGTGTGCAGGCGTTGTTCAGCGCCACGCCGGTCAGCCTCAATACCACGCTCAATGCTTCGGCAGTTGCCGCGAAACCGCAGCCGACCGTCGCCCAACTGAATATTCGCAGCACCCTCGCAAGCATCGACACGGCGCAGTCGAACATCCTCAACCCGCTGTTTTCCGGGTTGCTCGGCGGCAACGTCAACCTCACGGCGGTGGGCTGGGACGGTTTGCTGCACACCGATATCAACCTGCTCAAATACCTCGATCAACTGGCCATCGACCTCAACGTCGGCGCCGGCAACTACTCGCAGTTGCTCAACACCCAAGCGAAGGTGACGCAGTTGATTCAGGCCGCAGCGACGGTGGTGCAACTCAACGGCGCAACCGCGCAAGTGGTCACCGCGCTGGGCCAGTTGCAGGTCGCCGCGATCAACGCGGCGCCGGTCAGACTCGGCGAGATCCTGCAACTGCAGACCGGCACTACGGCGGCGGGGCTGGATGCCAATCTGCAATTGCTGCAACTGGTGCAAGGCGTGGTGCAACTGGCCAACAGCAAGAGCGCGGTGGCGGCGACCTTGCCGGTCAACGTGCTGGGGCTGGCCGGTGTCACGGTGCGGGTGAAGGTGATCGAGCCGCCGCAGTTCTCGGCGATTGGCGACCCTGCGCGGGCCAAGGCCGATCCGTTGGGGCCGGACCGGATTTATGTGCGCACGGCGCAGGTGCGCACGTTGTTGTCGGTGAATCTGCCGGTGCTCTCGGGGGTGACGGGGCTGACCAATGCGGTGCTGGGCCTGGTCGGTACGCTGACGCCGACGCTCAATGCACTGTTGAGCCTGAATCTGGTGGACACGCTCAATTCAGTGTTCTGCCTGTTGGGTGCCGGCTGCCAACAGCTCGATCCGAAGCTGCTGCCCTCACCGCAAATCGACATCGCGCTGGATGCCGGCGGGGCGAAAAGCTATGTCACCGATTACCGCTGCCCGACCGGCGATACCGACAGCAAAAGCCTGACTGCCGCCACCACGACTTCTCTGGCTGATCTCAAACTCGGCAAGATCGATCCCGTCGCCGCGTTCTCTTCAGTCGCCGAACCAACGGTGACGCCGTTGCCGCTGGTCGATCTCGGCATCATCACCTGCCACAAGATTCTCGGCATCGGCAGTTGCGATGCCGCCTCCCACGTGCAATACGGCGCGGGCGGCATCGCCCTCAAACTCGACACCAGCGTCGCGCAGACCACGCAGAATTTGCTGTTCTCCAGCACCACACCCTTCGCCACCCCGGCCAATCTGAAACTGCCGCCGAGCCTGCTGCCGGCCGCGCCGACCAGCAACATCGTCGGCAGCCTGGCAAACACGCTGTCCGGCATCAACCTGATCGTCTACAAACCCGTGGGCAGCAATCCGCTGGGCGCCATCGTCACCGGTGTGGCTTCACTGATCAGCGATGTCAGCAACCGCTTGTTGCCGGTGGTCACCGGTTTGATCAGCCCATTGCTTGATCCGCTGTTGAACAATCTGCTCAAGGGTCTGGGCATCAATCTGATGAACACCGAGGTGGGCGCCAACATGACCTGCGGGCAGACCGGCAAGGCCTATCTGGTGATCTGATCGTCGCTGGCGATCGGCAATTCGATGCAGAACCGTGCGCCCTCCGTGGAGTTGCGCACGCTCAACTGGCCGCCCATGTTGGCGATGATGCCGTAGCTCACCGACAGGCCCAGGCCGGTGCCGACGCCAATCGGCTTGGTGGTGAAGAACGGCTCGAAGATCCGCTCCAGCAAACGCGGATCGATGCCGCCGCCATTGTCCTCGACCCACAGCCGCACGCTTTCCTCGTCACGCTCGGCGTAGATTGAAATCCACGGTTTGAATGCAGGGTCGTGCTCGCGCTTGCCGAGCAGCGCGTCGCGGGCGTTGACCATCAGGTTGATCAGCACCTGCTCCAGCTGATCGACGTAGCCGCGCACTTGCGCCTCGAAGGCAGTTTCGCTGATGCGCAGATCGACACCTTTGCCTCGCATGCCCTCGGCCAGCAGTGACAGGGTGCCTTCGATGGCTTGGGCCGGGTTGAACAATTGTTGTTCGATTTCCGAGCGGCGACCGAACACACGCATGTGGTCGACCACCTTCGCTGCGCGTTGAACCTGAGCGTCGATACGGTTGAGTTTGTCGGTCAGGTAATCGACCTGCACATCACCGTTGCCGAGGCGTTTGAGCACGTTGACGATGGCCATGCGCATCACGTTCAGCGGCTGATTGATTTCGTGGGCGAGGCCGGTGGCCATTTCGCCGAGGGTGGCCATTTTCGCGCTTTGCGTGAGTTGTTGTTGCGAGCGCCGCACCTCGGTGTTGTCGCGGCCCACCGCTTGCACTTCGATCAACTGGTCGCGCTCGTCGAACACGCCGCGATCCGACCACACCCACCAGGCGTGTTCGCGTCCGGGCAATTGCAGGCTGATTTCCGCTGTACTCACTGGCTGTTCCGGCGTCAGTTGGCTCAAGCGCTGAACGAACGCTGCGCGCTGTTCTTCGGACATCCAGCCACCCAGATCAACCCCGGGCAGTTGTTCCGGGGTGCATTCCAGATAAGTCGCCAAGGGTCGGTTGCCAAAGATCAGCGTCAGGTCCGGGCGATAACGGCAGATCATCGCCGGCGAATCCTCTACCAGAATCCGGTAGCGCTCCTCGCTCTGCCGCACCTGCTCGGCGGCAAGCGTCGCTTCGGTGACATCCAGCCACAGGCCCACCGCCTCGACCGGCAGCCCGAGATCATTGCGCAGCAGTTTTGCCTCATCGAGCAGCCAGTGATACTCGCCACGGTTGTCGCGCAGGCGATAACGCGCACGCACCGAGCCTTCACGCAGCAACTGGCGGTTGCGCTGGAAATACAGTTCGCGGTCGTCGGGGTGCACGCGCTCGACCAGGGCTGTCGTGTCGCAATCTTCCAGCGTCCAGCCCAGCAAGGGTTGCAGGCTGGCGCTGAAAAACGCCGGGATCAGCGCGCCTTCTGCGTAGCGCTGCACGTAGATCACCGCCGGCGAACTGGCGATCAGATTGTCCAGCCGCGCATGGGCGGCAGCAGCCCGTTGTTGTTGATTCTGGATATCGCTGATATCGAGCATGAACCCGACCAGACGCCGATGCTCACCGGTGGCGCTGACCTGGCCCTGAATCCGATACCACGTCGCCGCTGCGCCGACCTCCGCGCGGTGCAGACGCACGCTCAGGGTCAGCGCTTCTCCTTGCAGTTGCAGGGCGCGCAAACGGCTGCGCAATTCGTCGCGATCGGCGGGATGAAACAGCGACAGCCAGTCTTCTACCGGCAGCAGGCGATCGCTGAGATTCAGTGCCGAGGCCAGCGTCGGCGCCAGCGCAATCTGCTCTTCGGCAGTGATTTCCCACCAGCCAGTGCCGAGCAGGTTTTGCAGGGAATCAAGACGCTCCATCGATTGCACATGGCGCTGCTCGCGCAAGCGGCTGAGCAGCGGTCCGGCCAGCGCACCGGCCAAGGTCAGCCAGTCGCGATCGGTCAGCCATGGCGCCACGTTGTCGACCGTGTAAAACCCGCAAAGCAGCCATGCGACCACGCCTTGATCATTGCTGTAGGGCACAGCGAACCCGTTGGCGTTGCCGAACGTGGCCTGCAATCGCGAATGTTCATAGCGGCCCTGCGGGCCGGCGAGGCGTTGCGGTGCGCTGCCGTTGAGGCTGTCCAGCGGCGTGCCCAATGGCTGGCCGTCCTCCCACAGTTGCGGGGCGTCGTGGGCACGAAACTGTTGATGAATCTGCCAGCCCTGGGCCTGTTCATCCAGCAAGGCCACGGCGAGGCAGGGGATGTGCCAGCGCTGGGCGATGGCCTGCAATTGTTCGCCAAGCACCGTCGGCAGACGCGTCAGGCTGCACGTGCGCAGGCGATCGCTGACTTGCGCGGCGAGGGCCTGGCAGGCGTCGCGGTCGCGCGCTTGCTGACGTTCGAGCAACAGGTCGGCGATGTCGAGCAGCTGCAATCGCCAGCCATCCTCCAGCGGCTGCACCCAGCCGCGCAGGTGCAGCGGCTGATCATTCAGTCCGGTGAAATCCAGATCGAGCAATTGCCCGTGCCAGTCCCGCGGCTGGCCTTCGACGCTCAGCAGGCTATGCGGCAGCAGATAGGCGCGAAGCGGCAGCGGCTGACCCTGAGGTTTGTGCTGGGCGAGCAAATGCCGCAGCGGGCCGGCGATCTGCAACACGGCGCCGTTGCCATCCAGATAAAAATGCAGGCCGATCGGCGGCGCGCCGAGGTGGTCCGGCAAGTCGTGGGCTGCGACGGGGGCGCGCTTGAGCAAGCGCCCGAAAAGCTTATCGCCGGCGGTCAAAATTGCAGGCTCGAGCGGGCGGTCAGGTGCGTCGGCAGATTAGGCACCGTGCCGATCCCGGGCAGCACCAGAAACGGCATGATCTGATTGAGCTTGCTCACCGGGTAATTGACGCTGACGGTCAGGGTGCCGGTCCCCGCGTCGTACGCCGCACTGGTGTCGGTGCCGACCACCAGATTCAAGGCCGAGGGCAGCCATTGCAGTTGTTGGGTCAGCGCAGCATTGGCGGTGTTGACCACCACCGTCGAATAGTTCGGCGTGGTCGGGTCCACCGCAACGCTGCGGCGCACCGCCTCAGCGGTGGCCTGGTTGAACGATTGCATCATCACGAAGGGCAGGCCGTAGCTGACCAGCCCGTAAAACACTGCGAAAAAGATGATGAACACCAAGGCGAATTCGATCGCCACCGCACCTTTTTGCGACCTGCGAAAGCCGTTTTTCATGCGTGCGTCTACCCTGACAGTCACTGCGTAGTATCAGCATAGAATCAATCAGGCAAAACGGACGGCTTTCAGCGGATGCAGATTTCCCTTGTTCTGATCTGGCTGGCGATCTGCGCCGCGCAAGATGCCCGGCAGCGGCGAATTTCCAACGCATTGACGTTAGGCGTGGGCGCGCTGGCGCTGGTCTGGTTGCTGGCGACCGGCAGCACCTGGCTGGGCGCCGACGCGGGGCAGGGCGGCTGGGCCTGCCTGATCGCTTTGCTGCTGACGCTGCCCGGTTATTTCATGGGCCGCATGGGCGCTGGTGATGTGAAATTAATGACAGCCCTGGGTCTTGCGACGAACGGCATATTCGTTCTTGGCGCGTTTATCGGCGCGGGCGTGGCCAGCGTGCTGTGGCTGCTGCTCGCGCCAAAAGTCTGGCCTCATATGGCTCAAGGGCTTAGAGCGCATCTGCGGCATCTGGCCCCGGACAAGTCAAAAAAGCTGCCATTTGCGCCGTTCGTGTGGGTAGGGGTAGTGCTTTCGCTGTACTGGATCACCTGATCGCGGGGTGCCACTAGTCCTATGTACATAGTCGGAAAGTGGGTCTACTTTCAATTCAGGCGAATACGCCACCAAAGTGCAGGAATCGTCAGCGTTGGCCGAGCAAATGGAGTGGTTCGTGAACAAGCCTAATTCGGTAAAAATCCTCGTGGTCGATGATCAGCCGCTGATCGTCGAAGAACTCTGTGAGTTTCTCGAGAGCAGTGGCTACCGTTGCGTGCCGTGCGACTCAAGTCTTGAAGCCATCGAGCTGTTCAGGGCGGACCCGGACATCGGTCTGGTGCTGAGTGATTTGCACATGCCGGACATGGACGGCATCGAGTTGATCCAGGCTTTGCAGCGGCTGGCCGGCAAGCAGCGGGTGTTCGAGGCGATCATGCTCACCGGGCGCGCTGACAAGCAGGATGTGATCAAGGCGTTGCGTGCGGGGATTGCCGATTACTATCAGAAGCCGATCGATCTGGCAGAGTTGCTTGAGGGTGTGCAGCGCCAGGAACTGGCTTTGCAGGAGCGGCAGAAGAATCTGCATCTGGGTCATCTGAATCAGAAGTTGCAGTTTTTGTCCGAGTCGATTGATGACCTTTATCAGGATCTGGACAAGGTGCGGCGCTCGCCTGTGCCGGTGGTGAGTGATGGTGAGCCTGAGTCTGTGGAAATGCCGGCGGTGTTCAGTCAGTTGTCGCCCCGGCAGTTGGACGTGGCGCGGTTGGTGGGCAAGGGGCAGACCAATTATCAGATTGCCTGTGAGTTGGGGATTACCGAGAACACGGTGAAGCTGTATGTGTCGCAGGTGTTGCGGTTGACGCATATGCATAATCGGACGCAGTTGGCTTTGGCCCTTTCGCCCGTTGGATCTGCTGGGCGGCAGCGGGTTACTGCGCATTGACTTGGCGGCCTTTGGGCCGACCATGCTTTGGGTGGTTGGGGTGAATATCCGTTTTTTTGGTGTCGCTGATTACGGTTCCGCCCTTACGGCGGGTCACTTTTGGCAAACGCCCCAAAAGTAACCAAAAGGTCTTCGCCCTGACGTTCGGCCCGCTCGCTGGGGCTCGGGGTTCCTTCGCTCCGGGATCGATCCTGGCGCAGCGGCTCCGGTTTGCTCCGCTGCACCTACACTCGCTGAGTACGACTGCGTCGTACGGTCGCTGCGCTCCCACGCCCGGATCAATCCCTCCACTCAGCCTGCCGACGGGCTCCCAGATCAAGATCAAAAGCTACTCGAGCTTGCGCTCATTGTTGAGTGGTGAAAAGCATGCGGTGTCTGGCTTTTGTTTTGCGCTGGATTCGCCCCTCACCCCAGCCCTCTCCCGAGGGAGAGGGAGCCGATTTGTGGGTTGTTCAAAATTTGTGTTCGACTCGGTTTTTCAGGTCGGTGTACTTCGCCCAAACAACTCGGTCGGTCCCCTCTCCCTCTGGGAGAGGGCTAGGGTGAGGGTGCTTTTGATCTGCTTCAAAATCTGTGTTCGACCCGGTATTTCAGGTCGGTGTACTTCGCCCAAACAACTCGGTCGGTCCCCTCTCCCTCTGGGAGAGGGCTAGGGTGAGGGTGCTTTTGATCTGCTTCAAAATCTGTGTTCGACTCGGTATTTCAGGTCGGTGTACTTCGCCCAAACAACTCGGTCGGTCCCCTCTCCCTCTGGGAGAGGGCTAGGGTGAGGGTGCTTTTGATCTGCTTCAAAATCTGTGTTCGACTCGGTTTTTCAGGTCGGTGTACTTCGCCCAAACAACTCGGTCGGTCCCCTCTCCCTCTGGGAGAGGGCTAGGGTGAGGGTGCTTTTGATCTGCTTCAAAATCTGCATTCGACTCGGTATTTCAGGTCGGTGTACTTCGCCCAAACAACTCGGTCGGTCCCCTCTCCCTCTGGGAGAGGGCTAGGGTGAGGGTGCTTTTGGTTTTGATTGTTTAAATCTGTGTGTGATTTGCCAGAACCTTCCCACAAGGTTTTCAGGTTGTCCGTCGGACGTCGGGTCACTAGTCTCTGGCTGTCGTCGAATCTTCGGCGATCGGGTGTGAGAACCCTGCTACTTATGGTCATCCAGTATCTGTGCACGCATAATCGCCGCCAGCTTGTCCGCTGTCTGCAATGTGTCATGGCGGCTGTGTGCGGGCAGACTTCGGTCTGGCCGGGTGTCCATAACCGGTATTCTCACCCCGCATACAGTTGCCACCTTTTGCCCCGTGAGAATGGCATTGGGTCGCACCGCAGATTTTGGAGAGCCGTTTTAATGGACAAACTGATCCCAGACCCACCCCCATCCCCCACCACCCCGCTCGAAGACGCCATGCGCGCCGACGATCTTGTGAAAAACCGCGAAGCGATAAAACGCGCGCTCGATTTCTATCTCTGCCCCGAACCCGCAAAACCGCACCCGCCCAGCGCGCTGTTCATGGTGGTGCCCAATGTCGATACCGAAAGCTTGTTGGCGCATGCCTGTGAGTCGCTGGCGTCAGCGAGTGCGATGGCGAGTAATTTCGCTGGCGAGTTGAGCGGGTTTCAGCGCAGCACGGCGTTGGCGATTCAGCAGATTGTCATGCTGGCCGAGCTAGCCGTGAATCGGGCGCTGGATCGGGTTGATCCGCAGACCTGACCTGCGACCGCGTTATCGTTCTTCGCGAGCAGGCTCGCTCCCACCGAAAGCACGCGGTCGACTGTGGGAGCGAGCCTGCTCGCGAAGGGGCCTTCAAGGGCACCACCAAACTAATTCTTGCTCTCGATCTTCCCGCCCGCATCCGGATCATAAAAATCCGGGATCTCGTACTGGTATTTCTTCAGCCAGCGCTGCATCGCCAGTTCGCGTTCGGTGGCGGTGGCGCTTTGGGGTTTGGGGGAGGCGGCTTTGTTGCGGCTTTGCAGGACCAGCCAGCCTTCGGTTTCCTGCTGCTGCGCAGAAGCAGGGCCGGCGTCGATGGCTTGGGCGCTGAGGGGCAGGGTGAGCAGGGTCAGGTAGCACAGGCCTTTGCGGATGGTCATGGCTGTCTCCTATTCGAGCGTCGGCGGTAACGGGTCGATGAAGGCGGCGACGCGGTCGCCGGTTGTGGCTTTGGTGTTGGTCGGGGCTTTGAGTTTTTCTGCGCGTTGCTGCGCTTCGGTGAATTGCTCCGGGGTCAGTTTCGAGCGGCTGACGATTTCCGCGGCTTGTGGCCAGTCGTTCTGGTAGAGCAGCAGGGTGACCATGTTCAGCGTCGCCAGTTGATTGTTCTGGCTCAGTTCGATGGCGGTGAGGAATTCGAATTTCGCTTCGTTGAGGCGCAGTTGGTTGAGGTAGACCACGCCGAGATCATTGCGGATTTTTTCGTCGGTGGGCGCCAGGCGCGCGGCGCGTTGCAGGTGGGCCTGGGCCTGGCCGTTGTCGCCACGGGCGGCGTAGACCTGGCCCAGGCCATGTTCGGCCTGGGCGGTGAGGCAGCCGCCGAGCAGGCTGCGGTAGAGCGGCTCGGCTTCGCTGCGGCCGAGCAGGCGATAAACCTTGGCTTTGCGCAGGCGCACTTCGCTGAGGTTGTCCGGCAGGCTTTGCAGGTTGGCGAGGCTGGCGTGGAGCTTGCCGTCGCTGGCCAGGTCATCGGCGAGGTTCAGCGACAGTTCCTGCTCCGAGGTCAGTTTGCTGCAGCTGGACGGCGACAGCAGCGAGGTCCACGGCGCCTGGCCATCCGTGGCGCAGCCGCTGAGCAGCAACAGACTTGCCATGACTATCAGTACTTTCATCAGACGCTCTCCATGAGCCAAGGTCAGTTTGCGAAGGCGCGGGCAATGGCGGTGAAACCCGGGCCGGCCAGTACGATCAGCAGGGCAGGAAACAGAAACAGCATCATCACCACCGACATCTTCGCGGACATTTTCGAGATGTATTCCTGCAGCCGGGTCAGGCGTCGGTCATCGAGTAATTGCTTGAGCGCCAGCAGTGATTTCATCGCGCCGCCGCCCTGGTGGATCAGTTGCTGGAGGATCACGCAGGTGTCGGTGAATTCGTCCACCGCGAGCATCACCGCAGTCTTGTTCAGCTCCTGCCCCAGCTCCAGACCCGAGTCGACGCGGCTGAGGATCAGGCGCAGTTCGCTGGTCAGTTCCGGCAGCAGTTTCTGCGCTTCGACGCTGAGCACGCGCAGCGCTTGTTCCACGGCCATGCCGGATTCGAAGAGGATGCGCAGCAGCGGAATGAACGTGGAGATTTCCACGGCGATGGTTTTCTGTCGGCGGGCGGCGGCGTAGGCGAGCAGGCGTTTGGGCAAGAGATAGCCGCCGCCCGCAGCGAACATCGGCGCCATCCAGCGGTGGCTGGTCTGCGGGAAAAACACTTCCTGCAAAAAGATCGCCAGCCCCAGAGCGAGCAGCGGCGTGCCGATCTGGCAGGCGGCGAAGAGCGCGCGTTCGTTGGCGCGGCGCCAGCCGAGGCGGCCGAGCAGGGTCTGGGTTTCGCTGTCGATGCTCACCGAGCCCCGGCCGAAACGGCTGTTGCCCAGCGCGCGCAGCCAGTGGCCGAAACGGTTCTCCCGGACCAATTGACCGTGCAAGCGCTGATGCACCTGACGCACGCGGCGGCGCTCGGTGAGCAGGTGATTGCCCAGCAATAACAGCGAACCGAGGAGCAACAGCAACGCCGCGAGCCAGACCATCTCAAACGCTCCGCAACATGCGCCACAGCGCCATACTGCCCAACACCTGCAACACGGCGGCGCTGAGCAGCATGGTCTGGCCGCTTTCGTCGTGCCACATGCCGAGCATGTAGCCGGGGTTGGTCAGCATGAAATAGCTCACCAGAATCAGCGGCAGCAAACCCAAAACCCAAGCAGTCATGCGAGTTTCCCCGGTCAGCGCGCGCAACTGCCGCGCGCCCTGGTCGCGCTCGCGGATCAGTTTGATCAGGTTCTCCAGCAGCTCACTGGCGTTGCCGCCGTAGCGGTGGTTGACCTTCAGGCCGAGGGCGAACATACGCAGTTCGTCCTGCTCGTAGAGTTCGGCAAAATCGCTGACGGCGTCAGGCAAGTTCACCCCCAGTTGCACGTTGCGCTGTACCCGGCCCATGGCCGCTTTCAAAGGGGCTTCACTGGCCTCGATGCCGCCCAGCACCGCATCGCTCAGCGTGCGCCCGGACTTGAGGCTGCGCACGGTGTGGTCGAGCAGTTGCGGCAGTTGTTCGATCATGCGACGGATCCGTTGCCGGTAGCGAATGGCGATGTACAACCGCAACGCCACGGGAGGGACGAGCAACATGATCAGCAGACCGACCCAGCTGGCGAGCAGAAATCCCAGGCCCATTGCCGCTGCCCACAGGCTCAGCCACAGACCGAAACGCTCGCTCGGCCGACCCAGTCCAGCACGTAAAAACATCCGTTCCAGTCCCACCCACCTGGCCTGCTCGACGGCCAGCTGCGGTTGTCCGGCGGCGAGTCGATTGAGGACTTTTTCCTTCGCGGTCTTGCGCAGCCCTTGCAGGAACAGATAGATCGACAGCCCCAGCAGCATCAGGCAAATGGCGATGAGAATGATCGGTCCCAGCATCTGCGCGCTCCTCGCCGTCAGCCCAGGTGAGCGTCGTGGCGCAGCTTGTCGCCGGCCGGGTTGACCGCTTCGCGCACAAAACCGAACCCCGTGCGGCGGTCGAGGCGGAACAGGGTGTTGGTGACGTAGACGTCCTCGCGAATGCCGACCACTTCCACCACTTCACTGACGCAGCGCCGGCCATCGGGCATGCGTGTCAGTTGAATGATCACGTCGAGGGCGGCGCAGATCATCTGACGCAAGGTGCGTTCGGCAATCGAGCGTCCGGTCAGGCCGACCAGAGTCTCCAGGCGCAGCAACGCGTCCTGGGCGTTGTTGGCGTGCACGGTGCTCATCGAACCGTCGTGACCGGTGTTCATCGCGGTGAGCACGTCGACCACTTCGACGCCTCGGATCTCGCCGAGGATGATCCGGTCAGGACGCATGCGCAGGGCGTTGCGAATCAGGTCGCTGGCCTTGACCTCGCCATGCCCCTCAGCGTTGGGCGGACGGGTTTCCAGACGCACCACATGCGGATGGCCGAGTTGCAGTTCGGCGACGTCTTCGATGGTCACCAGCCGTTCGTGCGGGTTGATCAACTGGCTGAGGATGTTCAGCAGCGTGGTCTTGCCGGTGCCGGTGCCGCCGCTGATCAGGATGTTGCAGCGCTTGCCCACGGCGTTCTGCAGGAATTCGAAAATCGCCAGATCGATGGTCTGCATCGCCATCAGGTCGGTGCTCTTGAGCATGTCCTTGCGGAACTTGCGGATCGACAGGCACGGGCCGTCGAGGGCAATCGGCGGGATGATCGCGTTGACCCGGCTGCCGTCCGGCAGGCGCGCATCGACCATCGGCGAGGACTCATCGAGGCGGCGCCCGAGCGGCGCAAGGATGCGTTGCATGACCCGCTCGACGTGATGCGCATCGATAAAACGCAGATCGCTTTGATGCAATACGCCGTCGCGCTCGATGAACACCCGGTGCGGGCCGTTGACCAGAATTTCCGTCACCGACGGGTCACGCAGCAGGACTTCCAGTGGGCCGAATCCGGTGAGTTCGTCGACGATTTCTTCGCCGAGGCGCTCCATTTCGTAGCGCGAGATCGCCAAGTGCAAACGCGCGATGTATTCGGCGACCTTGTCGGTGACGAACTGCGCCAGTTGCTGGCGCGAACCTTCCAGCAGGTTTTTCCCCGACTCCTCGATGGCGTCGATGATGTAGCGGTGCAGGACCAGTTTCAGGCCTTCGTGGTCGCTGTTGCCGATCGCTCCGTGCGACGTTGCGCCAAAGAGTTTTTCTGCGCTCATGAGTGGCCTCGCAGACGGTCGAACCAGGTGACTTTCGGTTTGCTCAGGCCTTCTGAGCGTTTCGCCAAGCGCTCGCCGAGGGTGCGCAGGCTCTGGGTGAGTTTCTCCCTGGGCGCCAGTTCGAACAGGCTGACGCCCTGGTTTTTCGCGTTCAGGCGCACGTCGGGACTGAACGCCAGCACGGCGATGACTTCCAGATTGAAGGTCTTGCCCAAGGTCTCGGCATCCGGCGCGACGTTGCTCAGGTAGCGATCGATCAGCAAGCGCCCGTGCTCGAGTTTCATGCCTTTTTCGCGCCACTGGTTAAGCACGGCGAGGTTGCGTCGGCAGTTGAGTACGTTCTGGTCGGTGTACCACAGCAGTTTGTCGCAATGGCTGACGAAGGTGCGCAATGCCTCACTGTCGGCCTGCCCGGTGAGGTTCACGACAATGTGCTGAAAGTGCTGGCGCAAGGCGCTGAGCAGCATGTACAGCTCGGCGGCGCTGGTGGTTTCCAGCGGCTCGTCAGTGTTGGCGTAGGCAAGAATGCGCAGGCCGTGGTCGGCGCTGGTGAAAGCGCTGTCGATCAGCGTAGCGTCGAGCCGGCGCAAATGACGCAGGGCATCGCCAAAGTGAAACGAACTCTCCAGCCCCAACAACGCCAGGCTGTCGCCACGGGGCAGGCCGAGATCGAGCAGCAAGGTTTGCTGGCCGCTCTTCTGCACCACCATGGCCATGTGATTGGCGAGCAAGGCACCGTCGGAGCTGCTCTGCACGCCGTACATCACGGTAAGCCCGCCCAGCTGCGTGTTGGGAGTGACGGCGGGCAGGCGTTTGCCCAGGCGCCGCACCAGCCCGGCGACTTCGCTTGAACGTGAGCCATAGGCGACGAAATCCCGTGCGCCGGCGCGCATCGCATTGAGTACGAGCTGATTGTCCATGCCGTCGCCGAGGGCGACGATTGCCAGCATCGGCTTGGCTTCCAGCGCACCTTCGATCAGCGCGCTCTGCGCCACGACATGCTCGCGATCGAGACCGACGAAGACCAGATTGGCGAACGTCACATCGACCAGTGCGAGCAGTTCGTCGAGGCTGCCGCCACCGGCGCTGACCACCTGGCCCAGGGGCGCGAGTGCGCTTTGCAGCCATTCCAGATCGGTGCTGTTGCGGGTGATGGCGAGGAAGGTCTGACTGAGGTTCTGGCTCATTGCGACAACCCGCTGCGCTTGTCGAAGTTGCCGTTCTCGAGGAAGAACATGCGATAGAAATTCGGGTCGTAATTGCGCAGTTTCTCGCCCGGCAACGACGGCAGTCGCGCGTCCGCCGCCAATGGCTGGACCAGGTGCGGGGTGACGATCATCAGCAGCTCGCGCTCTTCGCGTTTGATCTGCGAACCCTTGAAAAACGCCCCGAGGATGGGAATGTCGCCCAGGCCGGGAAACTTGTTCACCTGCGAACTGTTAGTGGTACTGATCAAACCGCTGATGACAAAACTTTCGCCATCACCCAGCGACACGCTGGTGTCGGTGCGGCGAATGGTCAGCGCCGGAACGGTGGTGCCGGCGATGTTCACCGCGTTGGCAAAATCCAGTTCGCTGACCTCCGGGGCGACCTTCAGCGCGATGCGATCGCGGCCGATGATGGTTGGCGTCAGGGTCAGGCGGATGCCGAATTCCTTGTACTCGATCGACACGCTGTCGCTGCCGGAGCTGGGCACCGGAATCGGGATTTCCCCGCCGGCCAGGAAGCTCGCACTCTGCCCGTTCAACGCCACCAGACTTGGTCGCGCCAGGGTGTAGGCGAAGCCGCTGGTTTCCAGGGCGTTGATGATCGCCATGGTCTTGCCGCCGACCCAGGAAAAATTGAACAGCGAGTTATCCACCGGCAGGCGCGGTTGCGGCACGCCGTCGATCGGTGGCAGCGTGCCGGGCGAACCGAACAGGAAATTGCCACGCGTGCCGATCAGCGACGCCGTGGCTTCCTTGAGTTTGGTGCGGCTGACTTCGACGAAGCGGATGTCGGTCTGCACCTGCGATGGCAGGGTCGGATCGTCCGACGGCACGCTGCTGGTCAGCGCCGTGGTCGCCGCACCCTGGACGAAGACCATGGCTTGCTGCGGCTGCGCCGAGCAGGCCGTCCAGACCATCAGGCTGGTTGCGCCGGGGCCGACGCCCGTGAGCAAAAAGGACGAACCGCCATTGGCATGCACGTCGGCAATTTTCGGGTCGCCCACTGCCAGCCGAGTGATTGCCACCGGTGACTGCATGTCCTGCTGGAAGCCTTCACCGATTTCGATCACCGAGGGCAGGCGCGGCAGTGCCGAGCAGTTGCCCACCGCCGCGAAGGCGCTGTCCATCGTCAATCCCAACAACAGCAAGGCCCGGAGCGCCGGTTTCAATGTCGGTCTGAGTCGACTCTGCATGCACGTGAATCCTTGCGCAGTCATGGGGTTTGTTGGCTGATCTGGTTGCCGCGAATGATTTCCACCGCAGGCCTGGGCGCCGCGCCGGCACTGGCGGTGGCAGGTGCTCTTTGGGCGCTGCCGAGGGCAAGTTGGGTGAACTGGAAAAGCTGGCTGTTGGCGCGATCCAGGTGCGCAGGGGACTGCGCTTCGCCGGCCCAGTATTTCGCCAGTCGTTGTTCTTCGCTGCTGCGTACCGCCAGGCGCAAAGTGCCGACTTGAGTGGCCAGCATCAGACGACTGAGCAGTTGTTCCGGCACCGCCAGCACCACGGTGCGTGCGGCGATGCGGCGCTGGTCCTGTTTGAGTTTTTCTTCGGCGCTGAGGCTCGGCGATGCCGGTTGGCCGTCGTTGGTCAGGCCGTACTGATCGCCGACCCCGAGCACGCGCAAGGCCGGAACGGCGATCTGCGCCGACTGCTGCAGATTGCTCGCGTCCTCGCGCAGATACAGCAGCACATCAACGTAATCGCCTGGCAGCAATTGCCCGGCACCACCGATCACTTCATCGACGGCCACGGTGAGCGCGCGCTCGTCGCGGCGAATCATCCGCGCCAGCGCGCCGCCGGCCTGGAAGCTTTCGTCATTGAGCCAGGTGCCAGCGCTGAGGTGGCGCCAAGGCGTGCGGCCGACTGCTTGTTCGATGCTGGTCATGCTGCCGGCCGGTGCGCTGCGCAGTTTTTCCACGGTTACATCGGCGGCGGTCAACGGCGTGAACGGCGGCACATCGTGGAGCAGCACCACCACCGGTTGGCGGGTCTGGTCTTCGGCAATCGCGACAGTCTGTTCAATGCTGACCGCTGGGGCGACGGGCGCCTCGGCGACCGGGGCTGGCTGACGACTGAGCACCAGCCCCCAGTAACCGACAAAAACCGCGCCGAGCAACAGCAACGCTGCTAGGCCCATGGTGACGCGACTGTTCATGACGGCTCTCCCTTTCCTGCTGCACAACCGACTGCATTTGCTTGTGAAAGGCGTACTGATTCGGCAGCTATGAACATGCAACTATTTCGCTATTTCCAAGCTAGCTGATCCAAGCAAAAGCGCCATTAGTGACAGGCAAAATAACCGTACCAAAGTGTGAGTCTGGCCGGTTAACAGCCGGAAATGGCCGAGACACGTTGGGATTAATGCTTTGTGATTAATGCGTTCTTACAGTTGTTGGGCGGGGGTTTGTTGACAATGCTCAGGTGGCACGGTGGAACCTTGCCGCGGTGGTGATGTCGGCGCCAGAGGCGCGAAGGAGTGGACCTATGTTTCGTATGACTTTTGATTATGTGATCGCCAAGGCTCGCGCGTTTGCCCGCAGTGAAGAGGGTGCTTCGGCGATCGAGTATGCGATTGTGGTGGCGATGGTGGCTGTGGTGGTTGTGGCGTTCGTCACTCCGCTTGGAGACAGGGTATTGGCGATCTTCAACAATATTCTGACCTCGCTCGATGGTACGGCTGTGACTCGGCCAACGCCCTGATCTTGTGAACACTGCACCTGGCTGATATCGCACTACACTGGATTTACCTTTCAGTATTCAGGTATTGCCTATGAACGCGTCTTCGTCGCCCCGCCAACAACTGCTTCTGGTTGATGATGAAGAAGACGCGTTGCTGGAGTTGGCGGAGTTGCTGGAGGGGGAGGGGTTTGTCTGTCATACCGCGACGTCGGTGAAGCTCGCGCTGCATCATCTGACCCGGCATCCGGATATTGCTTTGGTGATTACTGATCTGCGTATGCCGGAGGAGTCGGGCATGTCGCTGATCAGGCGGTTGCGTGAGCATACGTCGCGGGCGCATTTGCCGGTGATTGTGATGTCGGGGCATGCGGATATGGAGGATGTCAGCGATATGTTGCGGTTGCAGGTACTGGATCTGTTTCGCAAGCCGATTTATCACGTCAGGTTGTTGGAGACTCTCGATAATCTTTTTCCCAAGCCTAAGGTTCAGGGTGGGTGAACTCGGCGGCCTTTGGGCCGACCGTGTTGGTGGGGTTTTGGGTGAATATCCGTTGCTTCGGGTGCTGCGGCTGGCGGTTTCGCCTGACGGCGACTTACTTTTTTACAAGCGCCTAAAAAAGTAAGCAAAAAACGCTAGCTCCTGCGTTCGGCCCTCGCAGGCTCGGGTTCCTTCGCTCCGGGACTGATCCGGGCGCAGCGGCTCCGGTTTGCTTCGCTGCACCTCCTTCCGCTGTGTCTGGCTGCGCCAGACGGTCGCTACGCTCCCACGCCCGGATCAATCCCTCCGCTCAGCCTTCCGACGTCGCCGGTGGATCAAGATCAAGAGCACTCGAGCTTGCGCTCATTGTTGAGTGGTGCGGCTTCGCCGCGGGCAGCTGCGCTGCTTTGCTTTTGCTTTTGCTTTTGTGGGAGCGAGCCTGCTCGCGAAGGCGGCCTGGCAGCCGACCCATTTCTTCCTGATTTACATCAATCCTGTGGGAGCTGGCTTGCCAGCGAAGGCGGTCTGCCTGCCGACCTGTTTCTCACTGATGTACTCGATTCAAACTGTGGGAGCGAGCCTGCTCGCGAAGGCGGCCTGCCAGCCGACCAATTTCTTCCTGATGTACATCAATCCTGTGGGAGCGAGCCTGCTCGCGAAGGCGCCCTGCCAGCCACCAGTCTCTCACTGAACACCCGCGATCAAAACTGTAGGAGCGAGCCTGCTCGCGAAGGCGCCCTGCCAGCCACCAGTCTCTCACTGAACACCCGCGATCAAAACTGTAGGAGCGAGCCTGCTCGCGATAGCGCCCTGGCAGCCAACCCATTCCTGCCTGATGTACATGAATCCTGTGGGAGCTGGCTTGCCAGCGAAGGCGGCCTGCCAGCCGACCTGTCTCTCACTGATGTACTCGATTCAAACTGTGGGAGCGAGCCTGCTCGCGAAGGCGGCCTGCCAGCCGACCTGTTTCTCACTGAACACCCGCGATCAAAACTGTAGGAGCGAGCCTGCTCGCGATAGCGCCCTGGCAGCCAACCCATTCCTGCCTGATGTACATGAATCCTGTGGGAGCTGGCTTGCCAGCGATGGCGGCCAGTCAGCCAACAACGCTCTGCCTGACTCACCACCTGCGCAATCAACCTCTAGCTCTTGTCACTCCGGCACAAGCCTGTCCAGTACGCGGTTGACCGCCAGTTCGCCCAGCATGATCACCTGTTGTATCCCCAACAGGGAGCTGCGTTGCGGTCCATCGATAAATCCGGCGAGGTCGCTGGCCATGATGCTCGCCGAGGCCAGTGATTCGCAGGCATGCACCAGCAGGGTTTCGTTGTCCGCGGCCGGGTCGACGATGAACAGGGTGCTGGGTTTGCGCGGTGCGGCGGGGTCTTTGATGAGGCGGGGGTTGAGGTAGTAATCGATGGCGCGGTCGGCGGCTTCCTTGAGCTTTTGCGCTTCGACGAGCGGGTCGGCGAAGGTTGGATCGGCAAGGGGGGGATCGGGCGTTATCTTTTTCACGGGCTCAGTCTCCTTGTGGAGTAGGGCCGCAACCGGTTCGCGACTAAACGAAAGGGAGGCAGCTGCACGCAGGTTAGTCGACCGATGAGCCACGAAATCGGCGCGCCCGAAGGCGCCCTGCGCACAGCCACCATCAAGTGCAGGTATGCAATACCTGGCTGACAGGAACCTGTGCGTCGTGGACAAGCGGGCGACTAAACCCGACCACTGATGAGCAGTGGCAGGCAAACGATAGAACCCGCGCCCCAGGCGCACAAGCCGGCGGATTCTGGCGTAGCCGTAGGCAATGGCGCAAGGATTTGTGGGCTGTTGCGAGGTAACGGGGCGTGTGTTTAAACGGCTGGTTTAAGCGCTGCGATAAATCGGTTGAATAGCCGAACGCTTTCGCGAGCAGGCTCGTTCACACAGGGACGGCGGTTGTACTCAGCAACCATGAACACCGCCAAATCTGTGGGAGCGAGCCTGCTCGCGAAGGCGTGCGTCAGTCAAAAAAATCCTGACTGACACATCGCTCGGCCATCACAACTGATAACTGAAACTGATGCTGTAACGCGGCTTGCGATTCAACGTGTCCAGCGCTTCATCGGACATGGCCTTCGCCACTTCCAGGGCGACGTTGTAGTACTTGGCATCGCCGAACCTCAGCCCGACGGCGGTCGATGACAGGTTGTTGGCCTGCACCGGCAGTTGGTTGAACCAGCTGCGCGAGCGGTCGACAACGACGTAGGGTTGCAGGATGCGCACCCAGTTGCCGTCGCGGTTGAAGCTGTAGTTGACCTCGTAGGCCACGCCCCAACCCTTGTCGCCCGAGGCCTGGTCGTCGGGGTAGCCACGGCCGAAGTTCTGTCCGCCGAATACGGCGCGTTCGCTGTCGGGCAAGGTGTCGTCGCTCCAGTACAGCGCCGCCGAGAGCACGCCTTGCCAGTTGTCGAGAAACTTGTCGCTCTGTACGCCGGACAAGCGCACGCGGAAAAAATCCAGGTCGATGTCGTCGTAGTTGGTGTGTGCGCCGAGGCTGTCGAAGCCCTGGTAGACGCCGGCACTGAGGATGCGCAGTTGGCGGGCGTCGGCCTTGCGCCAGTCGCCTTCGAAAGCCAGGGCGCGGACGTCGGTGCGCAGTTCGGTGCTGAAGGGAAAGTTGATGCCGTCGTAGCGCGTCTTGTCGTCGACCGCATACAGGCGTGAGCCGGCGGTCAGCAGTTCGTTGGCGGAGGCGATCAAGGGCGTGCTGAAGCCGATCGAGTAGCGATCGTTCTCGCGGTGGGTACTCAGGCGTCCGCCACCGCCGACCAGCACTTCGGTGTCCGGGTCGGCGCGGTAACGCGAGGCCGAGACGTTGAGTTGCGTGCCTTCGGTATCGAGGAACTGGCTGTAGTCGAGACGGTAGTAATGCTCTTTGTCGTCACCCGGTGGGAACAGGCCGCTGAGGCTCAACTGTTCGCCCATCGAAGTCTGCGAATTGCTGCTGACACCGAGCAACGCCTGCGGGCCGTTGCGGTTGTCTTCGGTGGTGCTCAGGGTGCTGGTGAACGGTTTGCGACTGGCCTGGGCAACCAGGGTGGTCGCGCCATCGGTGGTGCCCGGTGGCGGCACTTGCGCTTGAATCGTCACGCCGGGAATGCGGCTCATCAGCGTGGTGTAGCGCTCGAAGGTCTTGCGCGTCAGCGGGCGTTCGGCCTGGATTTTCGCGGCGAGTTTATCGAGCAGGCCTTTGACCCGACCGATGTCGCCCTGCATCTGGATATCGCGCACATAGCCCTCGACCAGCACCACGCGGGCCACGCCGTCATCGAAGTTCTGTTGCGGCAGGAACGCGTAGGACAACAGATAGCCGTCCTGCTCATAGCGACGGGTGATGTTGCGCGTGGCTTCGATCAGTTCGGCAAGGCTGGCCTGACGGCCGATCAGGGGCTTGTAGATTTCCGCGAGTTCGTTGAGCGGGTAGATCGTGCCGCCTTCGATCTGCACGGTCTTCAGGTTGACCTTGGTTTCCATCAGCAGTGGCTGCGCGGCGGTCGCACCCGGGTCCGGCACTTGCAGCGGCGCCGCGCTCGGGCGATAGGCGTCGGCGGGCAGGTTGGGAACGGGCAGGTTGCGGATGGTTTCGTTGCTGTTGAGAAAGCTGGGCAAGGTGTCGGCGAGGGCAGCGGAACTGAGGCTCAGGCACAGCAGGGATGCCAGTACGCGCATAGGACACTCCATGGTCAGAACACAGCACAGGGCAGATTTTTCCTTAGAAAAAAGGCGGAAGACTCGTGGGAATCTTCCGCCCTCAACCAAGCGTAGGCGCTGTAGGTAAGGCCGTCGAATCGGCCAGGTGCAATTCAGCGTTGAGTGCCGCTCAACGCGCCGGTCAGGCCACCGAGTACCCCGCCCAGACCACCGGTTGCCGTGCCGCCGCCAGTGGCAGTGCCGCTGTTGACCAGACCACCGACCGCTGCCACGGTGCCGCCGACGTTGGTAACCAGACCGCCGACCGCTGTGGTGACCGGGTTGTTGGTTGCGGCGATCGCCCCGCCGAGATTGCCCACCGCAGCGCCGACCTGACTTGTGATACCCGCCACCGGAGTGCCGAGACCGGTAGCGGCGCCGACCTGTTGAGTGACAGTGGTCACCGCGCTGGTGACCGGATTGAGGCCGGCTCCGACTGCGGCGCCGACGCTGGCCAGCGGCGAGGTGGATGCAGTAATCGGTGTGCCCGAACCACCGAGTACGGTGTTGATCGAAGCAATCGTGTTGCCCAGCCCGCCGGCGGTGACGCCGCCGGCACTGACCACGCCGCTGGTGCTGCCGGCATTCAGACCGCTGCCGACGTTGACCACCGCACCACCGACAGTTTGCAGCAGACCGGTGCCGCCCAGCCCGCCACCGATGCCGCCACTGCCCGAGCCAGTGCCATTGGACACCAGACCACCCGCTTTGCCGACCGCCGTGCCGGTGTTGCTCAGGGCGCCGCCGAGGGTGTTGGTCAGGGCATTGCCGCTGCCTGCGTCGGTGACTTTGCCGCCAAGGCTGTTCACCGTGCCGCCCACCTTGGAGATCACCCCTTTGAGCGGATCACCCAGACCGGTGGCATCGCCGAGTTTGTCGGTGGTGCTTTCGACCATGGCGATCACCGGTACCAGGCCGCTGCCGACCTTGTCGGTCAACTGGCTGGTCGGGCCGCTGGTCATTGAGGTGTTGAGGGTGTCGCCAAGCATGGTGACTTTTTCGCCGATGCCATCGACCAGCGGCGCCACGCGGGTGACTACACCGCCAACGACAGGAACGCTGCGGGTCGCTGTGTTGAGTTTGACGCTGAGGTCCGACACGCCGTCGCCAACATCGGAAACCACGCCGCCAACCGAGGCGACGGTGGTGGTCAGGCCATTGGGGTCAGTGGCCAGTTTGCCGATGCCATCAGTGACGCCATCGCCCAAGGTGCTGACCACGTTGCCGGTGGTGTTGGCCAGGCTTTGCACGATGCCGCCAGCGACCGGAACAGTGCTCAGCGAATCGCCGATCTGGCCGACGCCATCGCCGACACCGCTGACGGTTTTGCCGACATCCTGAACAAGTGTTGTGGTCACCAGCGAAGGTGCAGCGGGATTGGTCGGGTTGGTGGGATCGGTCGGGTCTGTCGGATTGGTTGGATTGGTCGGATCGGTGCCGCCGCCGGTTCCGCCAGTACCACCGGTTCCGCCGCCAGTGCCGCCAGTGCCGGCAGTATCGCCGCCGGTCCCGCCGCCCGCGCCACCGCTGCCATCGGTGCCCGCCGTGCCGTCCGCCGTCGAGCTGCCCGAACTGCTGCGATGACCGCCACCGCCGCTGCTGCAGCCGACGAGGCCGACCGAAAGAATCAGTGCCAGCGCGATTGCCGATTTGGACCACATCACTTGAGTTTTCATGATTGAGATTCCTGCACCTGTCACAACGTTACGTTGCCTTCGATGGCTCGCCGATCTGTCGTCGGCGATGCCTCGTCCGTGGCTGTAATCTCAGTCGAGGGCAGGTTTTTCACCATTCTCAAGTTGGTATTAACCCCTTTATATAGAGGGCTCGGCGCTATGCCGAAGGACTAATACCCCGGTAATAAACGGGCAAAAAAAAGCCTTGAAATTCAAGGCTCGGTTTTTTGCAAAGCAGCGGGCAGGGCGCGGAAAAACTTAAGTGATATATACACAATTAACGGGTTTTTCCGCCCCGCCAGATCAGGCGATCGGTTGCCACTGACCGACCATATGTTCCAGGTCGCCGGCACCGATCAGACGCAACTCACCGCTGGAGCCCGCGGCACTGGCCAGCAATATCACTTCACTGGGCAGGCGCACCGGTTTGCGAAAGTGCACGGCGATTTCCAGGTTGGCTTTGGGCAGGTGATCGGAGAGTGCCGCCAGTGTCCGTGCCTTGTTCCACAGTCCATGGGCGATCGCGGTGGGAAACCCGAACAGTTTGGCGCTCGCCGCACTGAGGTGAATCGGGTTGTAGTCGCCGGAGACTTTCGCATACTGGCGACCGATATCAGCAGGTGCAGTCCAGCGCGTCACCTCAAGCAAATCCTGCGACGGCTGCCAGTCGTGAGCCAGCGCCTCGCCCTCGAGCTTTACCCCGCGACAGAGCATGCGGCTCTCGGCTTCCCACAGCGGCCCGAGCTGATCGTCGAGGGTGGTCAACAGATCGAACGTCGCGCCCTTGGCATGTGGTTGCAGGTTGTGCACACGCACGCTGACTTGCCCGCGACTGATCGCGCCCATCGGCCGCAGCACGCGGATGCGGTTGCTCAGGTGAATCAGCCCCAGCAGCGGGAACGGAAAATCCTTGGCCGTGAGCAATTGCATCTGCAAGGCAAAGGCGAGGATGTGTGGATAGGTCGGCGGCAGCAGGCCGTCATCGACGAAACCGCAGACCTTGCGATAAGCCGCCAGCCGCTTGCCGTCGATATCAACCCAGCAGCGCAGGCCGCTGTCGGGCAGTTGCGTACCGGTGATTTTGCGTCGCGTCGCTGCGCGCGAATAAAGCCCCGGCAGACTCGGTTCGCGATCCAGCGTGTGCCATTCGATGCTCATCTTTATGCCCCCAGAACACTTTGCCCACAAACCCGCAGCGCTTGGCCGGTGAACGCGCCCGTGCCCGGTTGCGCCAGCCACGCCACGGCTTCGGCGACGTCCTGCGGCAAGCCACCCTGGCCCAGCGAACTCATGCGCCGCCCGGCCTCGCGCAGGCCGAACGGAATGTGCGCGGTCATCTGGGTTTCGATAAAACCGGGGGCCACGGCGTTGATGCTGATGCCGCGTTCCAGCAGCGTTGGCGCCCATGCCTGGGCCAGACCGATCAGGCCAGCCTTGCTCGCTGCGTAGTTGGTCTGCCCGCGATTGCCGGCGATGCCGCTGATCGAGGCGAGCAGGACCACCCGTGCGTTGTCGCGCAGGGTGCCGCTGTCGAGCAGCGCCTTGGTCAGCACTTGCGGCGCGTTGAGATTGACGGCCAGCACCGCGTCCCAGAATTCCGGGGTCATGTTGGCCAGGGTTTTGTCGCGGGTGATGCCGGCGTTGTGCACGAGGATGTCGAGGCCGTCGGGCAGCTGTTCGATCAATTGCGCGGCGGCGTCATCGGCGCAGATATCGAGGGTGATCGCCCGGCCGCCGAGGCGCGCGGCAAGGGCCTCGAGGTCGGTCTTGGCCGGCGGCACATCGAGGAGGATAACCTCGGCGCCATCGCGGGCGAGGGTTTCGGCAATCGACGCGCCGATGCCGCGCGCAGCACCGGTGACCAGCGCCTTGCGCCCGGCCAGCGGTCGGGTCCAGTCGGTCACTGGCGTGGCGCACGCGGTCAGGCGAATAACCTGGCCGGAAACGAATGCACTTTTCGGCGAGAGGAAAAATCGCAGCGGGCCTTCCAATTGATCCTCGGCACCTTCGCCGACGTAGATCAACTGCAAGGTGCCACCGCCGCGCAGCTCTTTGGCCAGCGAGCGCGAGAAGCCTTCAAGTGCTCGCTGCGCACTGGAGGCGAACGGATCACCCAAGGTTTCCGGCGCGCGGCCGAGAATCACCAGGTGCGCGCTATGGTCGAGGTTCTTCATCAATGGCTGAAAGAACTCGCGCAACTGCTTGAGCTGGTCGGTGTGTTGCAGAGCGCTGGCGTCGAACACCACCGCTTTGAGTTTCGGCCCGTGGCCGGGGATCCATGCAGTGGCCAGCGAGGGCTCGGTGCCGTAGCTGTAGATCGCGTCGGTCAAGCGATTGGCAAACACGCTGATCCGTTCGGCCAGCGGCCCGCCACCGATCAACAGGGCGCCCTCTATCGGCCGCAGACGCCCCGCCTGCCAGCGTTCCAGCCGCACCGGCGACGGCAGGCCCAAGGCCCCGACCAGACGATGGCCGAAGGATGAGTTGGCGAAGTCGATATAGCGGTCAGACATGGAACGCTCTCCAGAAGTTGGGGTTCAAAGTGTGGACTGTCTACGGCAATCAATCGTTCGATCGGCGCAATAAGGCCTACGCTGGTTTAGCAGAGTAGACCACTGACCCTGTGGGAGCGGGCTTGCCCGCGATGGCGGAGTGTCAGCCGCTGAAGGGTTGGGAGTGCCGCCCCCATCGCTGGCAAGCCAGCTCCCACAGGTTTCCATGTGAATCCGCAAATTCCACAGGAGTTATCCATGACCCAGCTGCGCCGCGTCGCGATCATCGGCGGTAACCGCATCCCTTTCGCCCGCTCCAACGGGCCGTACGCCACGGCCAGCAATCAGGCGATGCTCACCGCCGCGCTGGAAGGCCTGATCGAGCGCTACAACCTGCACGGCCAGCGCATCGGCGAGGTGGTGGCAGGCGCGGTGCTTAAATTGTCACGGGATATGAACCTGACCCGCGAATGCGTGCTCGGCTCGCGCTTGTCTCCGACGACACCGGCCTATGACATCCAGCAAGCTTGCGGCACCGGTCTGGAGGCGGCGTTGCTGGTGGCGAACAAGATCGCCCTCGGCCAGATCGACTGCGGCATTGCCGGCGGCGTCGACACCACCTCCGACGCGCCGATCAGCGTCAGCGAAGGCCTGCGCAGGATTCTTCTGCAGGCCAACCGCGCCAAGAGTACCGGCGACAAACTGAAAACCCTTTTGCAGTTGCGCCCCCAGCACCTGATCCCCGAATTCCCGCGCAACGGCGAGCCACGCACTGGCCTGTCGATGGGCGAGCACTGCGAACTGATGGCGCAGACCTGGAATATCCCCCGCGAAGAACAAGATCAACTGGCCCTCGAAAGCCACCACAAACTCGCCGCTTCCTACAGCGAAGGCTGGCACAACGATCTGATGACGCCATTCCTCGGCCTGACCCGCGACAACAATCTGCGCCCGGACCTGACCCTGGAAAAACTCGCCGCGCTGAAACCGGCCTTCGAGAAAAGCGCCAAGGGCACGCTGACGGCGGGCAATTCCACGCCGCTCACCGATGGCGCTTCGGTGGTGTTGCTCGGCAGTGAAGAATGGGCCAAAGAGCGCGGTCTGCCGATTCTTGCCTACTTGCGCGACGGTGAAGCGGCGGCGGTGGATTTCGTCAACGGTGCCGAGGGCCTGCTGATGGCGCCGGTGTACGCCGTGCCACGCTTGCTGGCGCGCAATGGGCTGACGTTGCAGGATTTTGATTACTACGAAATTCACGAAGCCTTCGCCGCGCAAGTGTTGTGCACGCTCAAGGCCTGGGAGGATCCCGAATATTGCCAAACCCGCCTGGGACTCGACGCACCGCTGGGTTCGATTGATCGCAGTCGGCTTAATGTGAAAGGCAGTTCGCTGGCGGCGGGGCATCCGTTCGCCGCAACGGGCGGGCGCATTGTCGCGAATTTGGCCAAGCTGCTGGATGCGGCGGGCAAGGGGCGAGGGTTGATTTCGATCTGTGCGGCGGGCGGGCAGGGTGTCACCGCGATCATTGAACGCTGAAAAAGCCCCTCACCCTAACCCTCTCCCACAGGGAGAGGGGACTGATCGGGGGATGCTTGAAATCGACGCCGACCTGAGCGCCCTTCACCGAATCCAGAGATGCGATTCAAACCATAAGCGCTGCGGTCTGTCAGGTCGATGTATTACGGGAGACACCTCGGTCGGCCCCCTCTCCCTCTGGGAAAGGGCTGGGGTGAGGGCAACTGAAGTTCACCGACCATGTCAGATTCTGTCGCAAATGCCCTTGCCGACCGATACCAATCAATGCCACGGTCTCGGCTATGATTCGCCCGGGTCGCTGCGATTGATCCGGCACAGTGTGTGCATCCTCAAGGTTCACAGGTCGGCAACCCCTCCCCGTCGGGCGAGGATTGCCGTATAACGAGTGACATTCGCGTGTTTGGTAATAAAGGACCCACAATAAAAGCTGATGAAGACTCCAAAACGCATTGAACCCCTGATCGAGGACGGTCTGGTCGACGAAGTGCTGCGTCCACTGATGAGTGGCAAAGAGGCAGCTGTTTATGTAGTGCGCTGCGGCAATCAGTTACGTTGCGCCAAGGTCTACAAGGAGGCGAATAAACGCAGTTTCCGCCAGGCGGCCGAGTATCAGGAAGGCCGCAAGGTTCGTAACAGTCGTCAGGCGCGGGCCATGGCGAAGGGGTCCAAGTTCGGTCGCAAAGAGACCGAAGACGCCTGGCAGAACGCCGAAGTGGCGGCGCTGTTCCGTCTGGCCGGCGCCGGCGTGCGAGTGCCCAAACCCTATGACTTCCTCGACGGCGTGCTGTTGATGGAACTGGTGGCTGACGAATTCGGCGACGCTGCGCCGCGTCTGAACGATGTGGTGCTGGAGCCTGATCAGGCGCGCGAGTATCACGCGTTCCTGATTTCGCAGATCGTGCTGATGTTGTGTACCGGTCTGGTGCACGGTGACCTCTCCGAGTTCAACGTGCTGCTGACCCCGACCGGTCCGGTGATTATTGACCTGCCCCAGGCAGTCGACGCTGCGGGCAACAACCACGCGTTCAGCATGCTCGAGCGTGACGTTGGCAACATGGCTTCGTACTTCGGTCGCTTCGCGCCGGAATTGAAGAAGACCAAATATGCCAAGGAAATGTGGGCGTTGTACGAAGCCGGCACCTTGCACCCGAACAGTGTGCTGACCGGCGAGTTCGACGATCCGGAGGACCTGGCGGATGTCGGCGGGGTGCTGCGCGAAATCGAAGCGGCGCGCCTCGACGAGGAACGCAAGCAGGCCATTCGCGCGGCGGACGACGCGCCGAAAGGCAAACCCGAAGAACCGCCTCCACCGCCGTGGATGCAGTGATCGCGTGATGAAAAACCCGGCTTCGGCCGGGTTTTTTGTTTGAGTCAAAAAGCACCCTCACCCCAGCCCTCTCCCGGAGGGAGAGGGGGCCGACCGAGGTGTCTTTAGCCATACATCGACCTGAAAAAACCGAGTCGATTATGGATTCAAAGAAAAACGTTCAGGTCGGTGTATCTCCCAAATATCCCCCAATCGGTCCCCTCTCCCGGAGGGAGAGGGGGCCGACCGAGGTGTCTTTAGCCATACATCGACCTGAAAAAACCGAGTCGATTATGGATTCAAAGAAAAACGTTCAGGTCGGTGTATTTCCCAAATATCCCCCAATCGGTCCCTCTCCCGGAGGGAGAGGGGGCCGACCGAGGTGTCTTTAGCCATACATCGACCTGAAAAAACCGAGTCGATTATGGATTCAACGGAAAACGTTCAGGTCGGTGTATTTCCCAAATATCCCCCAATCGGTCCCCTCTCCCTTTGGGAGAGGGCTAGGGTGAGGGGGCTTTCGGATCCTGGCTTATTCGCGTCTACTGTCCAGCGCTCCAACCACACTCAAGGACTGAATGTGACCACCCCACGCAACACCCACCTGATCGTAACCGCCCGGCTGATCTCCGATTTCGGCGCCTTCCTCAACATGGTCGCGCTGTCCACCTACGTTTACCTGTTAAGCAACAGCGCCATGAGCGTCGGGATTTTCCTTGTCAGCCGCGTCGGTGGCGGAATTTTTGCCAGCCTGATCGGCACACGCTTCTACCGGTGCTGGCACGGCCGCGCGCCGCTGATTGCGTTCGATCTGTTGCGTGCGGCACTGCTGGGACTGCTGTTGATCACACCGGCGAGTCAGCAGGCATGGCTGTTGCCGTTCATTGCCTTCGGCCTCGGCTTGGGCAATTCGATGTTCGCCATCGGCCTCAACAGCCAGTTGCCGCGTTTGATCGCACCGGCGCAGTTGCTCAAGGCCAACGCCTGGATCACTTCAGCCTCTTCAGCCGCCATGGTCGGCGGCAGTCTGGTGTCGGGGTTGCTGGTGGCTGCTTTCGGTTTTGAAACGGTCTTCGCCCTCAACGCGCTGACCTATTTGCTTGCGGCGCTGCTGATCGTGCCGCTGCGTTTCGAAAAAAACGATGTCAGCGAACAGCCGGAGCGCGGTGAATGGTTTGCGCTACGGCAGGGCCTGCGTTCGGCGCCAGTGGTCGCGGCCATGCTCGCGGTGACCATGGCCGACACCTTGGGCAGCGCCGCGCATAACGTCGGCTTCCCGATCATTTCGAAACTGCTCACGCCGGAGGCGGCGAGTACGACCTTGGGCCTGGCGCTTGCGGTATGGGCCAGCGGCAAACTGCTCGGCGCACGCATCGCCAGTCACCTCAAGGGCTCGGAGAACAGCCACCTCGAAAGAAGATTTTTCTGTGGCGTGGCGCTGATGTCCTGCGGTTTCATTCTGATGTTCCAGCAGCACGGCCTCTACGGTCTGCTGCTGTTCGCCTTGCCGGCCGGGCTTGGCGACGGGGTTTCCGAAGTCAGCCTGATGTCACGTTTGCAACGGGAACCTGCGGCGTTGCGCCTGCCGATTTTCAGCGTGCTGACCTTGCTGCAGATGACCGGTTTCGGTATCGGCATGCTGGTCGCTGCGCCGTTCTATGCGTGGTGGACGCCGGGGGCCGTGGTCATGCTGTTCCACGGCATTCCCCTGGGTACGTTGTGCGTGGTGACGCTGTTGCGGATCAGGCGCGGGCGGGTTGCGCGCAGCAGCCCGACGCCAGTTCCTTGAGGATCGGGCAGTCCGGGCGATGGTCGCCGCTGCAATGCTCGACCAGATCCTGCAGGGTGTCACGCAACTCGCCGAGCTCGCGGATCTTCTGATTCAGCTCGTCGATGTGCTGGCGCGCCAGGGCCTTCACGTCGGCGCTGGCGCGCTGGCGATCCTGCCAGAGGGTCAGCAGCTTGCCGACCTCTTCCAGGGAAAAGCCCAGATCCCGCGAGCGCTTGATGAACGCCAGCGTGTGCAGGTCATCGCTGCCGTATACGCGGTAGCCGCTGTCGGTGCGATTGGCCGCTTTGAGCAGGCCGATCGACTCGTAATAACGAATCATTTTTGCGCTCAGGCCACTCTGCCGGGCTGCTTGGCCGATGTTCATCGGTGTTCCTCCAGGTCCTTGGGCTTCCAGGTTTTCAACAGTAGCGCATTGCTCACCACGCTGACGCTCGACAGCGCCATCGCCGCGCCGGCCAGCACCGGATTGAGGAAACCGAATACCGCCAGCGGAATGCCGATCAGGTTGTAGACAAAGGCCCAGAACAGGTTCTGGCGAATCTTTGCGTAGGTCTTGCGGCTGATCTCCAGCGCCGCCGGCACCAGTCGCGGATCGCCGCGCATCAAGGTGATGCCGGCCGCGTGCATGGCGACGTCGGTGCCGCCGCCCATGGCGATGCCGATGTCGGCAGCGGCGAGGGCCGGGGCGTCGTTGATGCCATCGCCGACCATGGCGACTACGCTGGTTTTCTTCAGCTCGGCGACGGTCGCGGCCTTGTCGGCCGGCAGCACTTCGGCGTGGACATTTTGGATGCCCAGAGCCTCGGCCACCACCCGTGCGCTGCCGCGATTGTCGCCGGTCAGCAGGTGGCTCTGGATATCCCGCGCGGCGAGTTGTTGCACCGCTTGCAGTGCGCCGGGTTTCAGCGTGTCACCGAAGGCGAACAGACCCAGCACCTTCGGCTCAGGACTTTGTTCGATCAGCCACGACAGTGTCCGACCTTCGCGTTCCCACGCTTCGGCGGATGTGCTCAATTCACCGGCATTCAAGGCGCTTTCGTCGAGCATCCGCCGGTTGCCCAGCGCCAGGCGCCGGCCATCCAGCGTGCCGGCAATGCCGCGCCCGGTCAGCGCCTGGCTGTTGCTGACATCGGGCACGTTCAAGCCGCGTTCGGCGGCGGCATCCAGCACGGCTTTGGCCAACGGATGCTCGCTGCCGCGCTGCAAGGCACCGGCCAGTGTCAGCAGATTGTTTTCGTCACCATCGACCGCGCTGAAGTGCGCGATACGCGGCGTACCCGAGGTCAGCGTGCCGGTCTTGTCGAACACCACACTGCTGACTTCATGGGCGCGCTCCAGTGCTTCGGCGTCCTTGATCAGAATGCCGTGGCGTGCGGCGACGCCGGTGCCGGCCATGATCGCCGTCGGGGTGGCGAGGCCGAGGGCGCACGGGCAGGCAATCACCAGCACGGCGACGGCATTGATCACCGCGGTTTCCAGCGGTGCGCCGTACAGCCACCAGCCGATCAGCGTGGCCAGGGCGATCAGCAACACGGTCGGCACGAAAATCTGGCTGACCTTGTCCACCAATTTCTGGATCGGCGCTTTCGCCGCTTGCGCGTCTTCGACCAGACGAATGATCCGCGCCAGCACGGTTTCCGCGCCGAGCGCCTGGGTGCGCACCAGCAAACGACCCTCGCCGTTGATCGCGCCGCCGGTGACCTTGTCGCCCGGTTGTTTTGGCACTGGCAGGCTTTCGCCACTGATCAGCGCTTCGTCGGCGTGGCTCTGGCCTTCAACGACTTCGCCATCCACCGGGAAGCGTTCGCCGGGTTTGACCAGCACCAGATCGTCGAGGCGCAGGGCGCTGATCGCGACGTCTTGCTCACGCCCGTCGATGACTTGAATCGCCCGCTCCGGCCGCAACGCTTCGAGGGCGCGGATGGCGCTGGCGGTCTGGCGTTTGGCGCGGCTTTCGAGATATTTGCCGAGCAACACCAAAGCGATGACCACCGCCGAGGCCTCGAAATACAGATGCGGCATGCGTCCGGCGGCGCTGGCCCATTCATAGACACTCAGGCCATAACCGGCGCTGGTGCCGAGGGCGACGAGCAGGTCCATGTTGCCGGCACCGGCGCGCACGGCTTTCCACGCCGCCACATAAAAGCGTGCGCCGAAGATGAATTGCACCGGTGTGGCGAGGGCGAATTGCGCCCAGGCCGGGAGCATCCAATGAATGCCGAACGGCTGCAGCAACATCGGCAACACCAGCGGCAGAGCGAGGGCGATCGCGCAGATCAATGCCCAGCGCTCGCGATGCAGGCGTTTTTGCTGGTCATCGGACTGTGGCCGTTCAGCTTGCCAGACGCTGGCCGAGTAACCGGCCTTGCTCACCGCGTCGAGCAGGGTTTGCGTATCGACCTGGCCGAGCAATTCGATGTGCGCACGTTCGTTGGCCAGATTGACGCTGACGCTGCTCACGCTTGGGACTTTGCTCAGGGCGCGTTCGACGCGACCGACGCAGGACGCGCAGGTCATGCCGTCGATGCTCAATTCGACGGTTTGCCGGGGCACGCTGTAACCGGCGCGCTCCACGGCTTGCATCAGCGCCGGCAGGCTGTCGCCGGGCGCCTGCACCCGGGCCTGTTCGGTGGCGAGGTTGACACTGACGGCACTGGCGCCGCTGACCTTGCGCAGCGCCCGCTCGACACGCCCGGCGCAACTGGCACAGGTCATGCCGGCAATCGGCAGATCGAAAGTGGTGGATTCGGACATCGGTCGCGCTCCCTGTAGTGGACGTCTACAGGATCAACCTTGCCATGCGGGCAAGGTCAAGCACCATTCTTGTGGGAGCGAGCCTGCTCGCGAATGCGGTGCATCATTCAGCAATCATGTTGGCTGACCCGGCGCTTTCGCGAGCAGGCTCGCTCCCACAGGTCGAGGCGGTTGCTCAGTAACCGAGGCCGGCCGGCTTCAGGTACACGCCTTCGGCATTCATTGCCAAGCGGAACTTCAGCACATCCCCGGCGTGCAGCACGACTTCCTGCGAACCCGGTGCGAGCATGCCGGGATTGCAACCCGGTGCCTGGCCCGGCAGCAGTTTCAAGCGCAGCGAAACCTTGCCCGGCGGCAAGTTGAACGACGTGCTCTGCTCCTGGAACAGGCGCGCCGAGAGCTGGTCCTGGATGTACACGCCGATTTCGCACGAGGTCGCCACTTCGAGGCGCTCGCGGGAAATGATCAGTACCGCGTAATCCTCGCCGGCGGCTTGCACCTGCGGGACGGCGGCGAAAAGGCTGAGCAAGCCAAACAGGCCCAAAGCTGACCAGCGCATGGCTGAATCTCCTGAATTTCAGTCATTGATACACGCAGCTTGGCCGAGCGCGGCGCCGATTGCCAGCCCGGCAGTTTTTCGCAGAACTTGACCTTGCCATCGTGGCAAGCTCGAGACTGCCGGCAACCTCACTCAAAGGAGTCTTCCCATGCAAGTGTTCAACGTTCAAGGCATGTCCTGCGGTCATTGCGTCAAAGCCATTACCACTGCGGTGCAGGCGCTGGATCCGGCAGCCAGCGTGCGGGTCGATCTGGCGGCCAAGGAAGTCGGCGTCGAAAGTGCGCTGAGTGCCGATCAGGTCATCGAAGCGATCCGCGAAGAGGGTTATGAGGTGAAGCTCGTCTGAAATTGATCGTTAGCGAGCTATCGGAATGTTCAAGGCGTCCGGGCGCGGCTAGACTGTCGGGCTGCGACTTGCCCACCTGGATGCCTGATGAATTTCCGCACGATTTTGATACTCGGCGCCTTGAGCGCCTTCGGTCCTTTGGCGATCGACTTCTATTTGCCTGCCTTCCCGGCCATGGCGCTGGCGTTCGGCACCGATGAGCAGCATGTCCAGCTGACGCTGGCGGCGTACTTCCTCGGTCTGTCGCTGGGCCAACTGGCTTACGGGCCGATTTCCGATCGTTTCGGCCGGCGACTTCCGCTGCTCAGCGGCGTTGCTCTGTTCACCCTGGCGTCATTGGCCTGCGCCTACGCGCCGAGCCTGGAATGGCTGATCGGCGCGCGTTTCGTCCAGGCACTCGGTGGCTGTGCGGGGATGGTGATTTCCCGCGCGGTGGTTGCCGACAAGTGCGACGCGGTGGGCTCGGCGAAGGTGTTTTCCCAATTGATGCTGGTGATGGGCCTGGCGCCGATTCTGGCGCCGATGCTCGGTGGGCTGCTGGTCAATACCACGGGTTGGCAGTCGATCTTTCTGGTGCTCACCGGGTTCAGTGCGGCGGCGGGTCTGGCGGTGGCGTTGGGGCTGCCGGAAAGCATGCCGGCCCATGTGCCGCGCCAGCCGTTGTCCGGTGCGTTGCGCCAGTACGCGCGACTGGTCAAGGATTCGGTCTACCTCGGCCACGCCCTGACCGGCGGCATCGCGATCGCCGGCATGTTCGCCTACATCGCTGGCTCACCGTTTGTGTTCATCAAGCTCTACGGTGTACCCGCCGAGCATTTTGGCTGGCTGTTCGGCACCAACGCGGCGGGGTTCATTCTGGTGGCGCAGGTCAATGCGCGTCTGCTGGCCAAGCGTGGCCCGGCGTTCTTGCTGGTGCGCGCGGTGTGGGTGTATTTCCTCGCCGGGCTGACGCTGTTGGCGGTCAGCGCGATGCGTCCAGAGGCGTTGTGGCCGTTGCTGATTCCGCTGTTCATCTGCATTGCCAGCCTCGGCTGCATCATTCCCAACGCCTCAGCTTGCGCAATGAACGGTCAGGGCGCCCGTGCCGGCAGTGCATCGGCAATGCTCGGTTGCCTGCAATTCAGCATCGCCGCCGGTGCCGCCGCGTTGGTGGGGGTGTTGCACGATGGCAGCGCCGTGCCGATGGCGATGGTCATCAGCCTGTGCGGTTTGCTGGTGGTGAGCGTCGCGCTGCTCACCCGGCGTTTGCAGAATGCCCGGGCGTTGGCGCAAGCCCAGGTCTGAACGCTCGACTTTGGAGCTCAGCCGGCGGCGCGCTGCTGGCTGGGTTCGGGGATTCGGTGGGGCGCGCAGAGTCGCGCTTCGAGGGTGCGAGTGAAGGCCAGAGCCTCGGCTTCACTGCGAAAGGTTACGACGTGCTGGTCCAGGCGCACCTGCCATTGAGACTTTGCCACTTCTTTTATCAGGATCTTCATTGCTGACCTCCCTTGCGTAAAAGATGTATCGCAGAGGCTTCGATTGTAGACCTCGATACCCGCGTAATTGTGACAAGGGTCAAGCAACCGACTGACGGCAAAAAGCCCCGCAACCGCTCTGGCATCACGAGCGGTTGCGGGGCTTTATTTTTTTAGAAACCTTCTAAAACAATTTTCCCCTTGGCCTTGCCGCTTTCCAGCAGCTCATGGGCACGTCGCAGGTTGGCTGCGTTGATCACACCGAAGTGCTCGCCCAAAGTCGTCTTCAAAGTGCCGGCGTCGATCAGTTCGGCGACGCGGTTGAGCAGCTTGTGCTGTTCGATCATGTCCGGCGTTTCGAACAGCGAGCGGGTGTACATGAACTCCCAGTGCAGCGACAGGCTCTTGCGCTTGAGCAGGCTGATGTCGAGGGACTTCGGATCGTCGATCAGCGCCAGCTTGCCTTGCGGCGCGAGGGCTTCGACCAGTTGCGCCAGATGCTGATCGGTCTGGGTCAGGCTGGCGACGTGGGTCACGCTGTCGATGCCGGCGCGCTTCAATTCTTCGCTCAGTGGCTGGCTGTGATCGATGACCAGATCGGCACCGAGTTCGCTGACCCAGTCACGGGTCTGTGGGCGGGAAGCGGTGCCGATCACCTTCAGGCCGGTCAACTGCTTGGCCAATTGGGTAAGGATCGAGCCCACTCCGCCCGCCGCGCCAACGATCAGCAGGCTCTGACCCTCATCATTGCTGCCTTCGCTGATTTGCAGGCGCTCGAAGAGCAATTCCCACGCAGTGATGGCGGTCAGCGGTAGCGCGGCGGCTTCGGCAAAACCGAGGGACTTGGGCATGTGACCGACGATGCGCTCATCGACCACGTGCAACTCGCTGTTGCCACCGGCCCGGGCAATCGAACCGGCGTAAAACACCTTGTCGCCCGCCTTGAACAGGGTGACTTCGCTGCCGACAGCCTTGACCACACCGGCAACGTCCCAGCCCAGCACTTTCGCCGCGCCGTTTTCCGGCGCCATGTTCTGCCGCACTTTGGTGTCGACCGGGTTGACCGAGATGGCTTTGACTTCCACCAAGAGGTCGCGCGGGCCGGCGACCGGTTCTGGCAGTTCAATGTCTTGCAGGGACTTGGCGTCGCTGATCGGCAGGGAAGCGTAATAGGCAATGGCTTTCATAAATGGCTCCGTACAGTTGATAGAAGAAGGATTCAGGCAATCTTGCCGAGGCGTTTGAGCTGGAAGTGTTCGATGGTGTGGCCGGCGCTGGCCTGAAACTTCTGAAAATGCGCGCTGGCGTTGTGCGCCTCAAGAATCTCGTCACTGGCCCACTGTTCGATGACATAAAAAACCTGCGGATCGGCAAGGTCGCGGTGCAGGTCGTACTGGCCACAACCGGGCTCGGCGCGGCTCGGTTCGACGAGGGCGCGCAGCGCCTGTTCGAGAACGTCCTGCTGACCGGGTTTGGCGGTCAGGGTGGCGATAGCGGTAAAGGGCTGGGACATGCGCGGACTCCAGAATCGGGATGAATTCGATGGAGGCCATCATTGGCTATTTCTCTGCGCGATAAAACCGGCTAAAAGAGCAGTCTCTTTCAATATTTTTTTGATAATCGAGGCTGCGCATGCTGCGTTTTGATGACCTGCAGTTGTTTGTCCGCGCGGCGGATCTGGGCAGCCTGTCGGCGGCGGCACGGGTGATGGACATGTCTGCGGCGGTGGCCAGCGCAGCGTTGAAGCGCATAGAGCAGCAACTCGGTGCGCGGCTGCTGGCGCGTTCGACCCGCAGCCTGCGCCTGACCGCCGAGGGCGAAGGCTTCCTTGAGTATGCCCGCGCCGCCCTGAGCAATCTCGACGAAGGGCGTCGCCTGCTCGCCAGCGGTCAGGACCAGGTCAGCGGAATTCTGCAGTTGTCGGCGCCCTCGGACTTCGGTCGCAATCTGCTGCTGCCGTGGCTCGACGCGTTCCAGCGTGAACACCCGAAATTGACGGTGCGCCTGCTGCTTGGCGACCGCATCGCCGACCTGTTCCGGCAACCGGTGGACATCGCCCTGCGCTACGGCGAGCCGGAGGATTCCAGCCTGATCGCCTTGCCCATCGCCCCACACAATCGCCGGGTGTTGTGCGCATCCCCCGATTACCTGGCCCGGCAGGGCGAGCCGCGCCATCTCGAGCAATTGGCCCAGCACAATTGCCTTTTGTACATGCTCGGCAGCCGCGTCCACGACCACTGGAGTTTTCACGATGGCAAGCGCGAAGTCGGCCTGACCGTCAGCGGCGACCGCTTCAGCGATGACGCCGACGTCGTGCGGCTATGGGCGTTGGCCGGTGCCGGTATTGCCTACAAATCCTGGCTCGACGTCGGCGCCGATGTGCTCGCCGGACGCCTCAAAGTGCTGATGCCGGAACTGCTCTGTGAGCGCGCACCGCTGAATCTGTTGTGCGCCCATCGCGCACAGTTGAGTAAGCCGGTGAACCTTCTGAGAGAGATGCTCGCCAGCCGATGCGCCGAATTGAGTAGCCAATTTCCCGGTTTCCTCAAAGTTGATCATTAGTCGCAGGCAATTAGAGAAATTTCTGTCAGGAACAATCGCCACCTGCCCAGGCCCAGGCGCAGGACGTCTGGCTTAACCCGCTTATACTAGCGCCCGCCTCATGCCTGCACTGACACCCGGCGCGCAGACCCCGTAACGCGTTGCCGGCTTTTGGTGACGGTTGCTACTTCTGCTGCCAGGTTGTGTGCCGGAGCAGCTGGTGTCGGTGGCATCCCTTGCCACCGATCCCGGGCGATTTTCGCGTGTTGGCCGATGCCCCATAACCGGCCAGGATGTCTCCGAGCGGTAGACGATACGATTCAACAGGGAGTGAACATATGGAACATGCACCGTGCATCAGCCAGATCGCGACATTGCTGGCCGACCCCAAGCGCAGCGCGATGATGTGGGCGTTGATGGATGGCTCGGCCCGGCAAGCCGAAGAGCTGGCGCTGCTGGCCGGGCTCTCGCCGTCGTCGGCCAGTGCGCATCTGGGACGCCTGTCCGCAGGGGGGCTGTTGAACATCGAAATGCGTGGGCGCAAACGCTTCTTTCGCCTGGCGGCGCCGGAAATCGGCGCGGCAATCGAAGCACTGGCCAGCGCCACCATTGCCAGCGCGCCACGGCAAATCCCTGATGCGCTGAAACGCACGACTCCCATGGTCAGGCCGCAGGCGGCGCCGTCTTCGCTGTTGCGCGCGCGGTTCTGCGACGATCATCTGGGCGGCACCCTGGCGGCCGACCTGTATCAGCGCCTGCTCGACGCCGGCTGGATCGAACAGCTTGAGCAGCGGGTGGTGGTGACGCACAAGGGCTCCACCCGACTGGCGCAGCGCGGCGTGTTCATCCAGGCCCTGGCCCACCGCAACGTGCAGGTCGCCTGCGCCTGCCCGGACTGGAGCGAGCGCCGTCCGCACATGGGCGGCTCACTGGGCGCGGCGCTGTTGCAGTTATTCATGCAGTCCGGCTGGCTGACCTTGCCCAACGATTCCCGCGCCTTGCAGTTGACCGCGACGGGCCAGCGCGAAATCCATCGCTTTGCCAAGGAAACCGAGCTGGAAACAGCGTTCTAGAGCGTTGCTCGGCGATGAGCTGAAGGCTGACGTCGTCCACGGCTGTGAACAGGTCGCATCCAGTACGACCTCTGCATGACCATCGCGCACACTCGATCCGGGGATTTTCCGGATGGGGGAGCACAACATGAATACACAACGCTTTAGTGCGGCTGAACGCCTGGAACGGCTGCCGCTCAGCGGCTATCACCGCGTCATTTTCATCATCATCGCCTTGGCGTTTTTCTTCGATTCCATGGATCTGGCGATGATGACTTTCCTGCTCGGCTCGATCAAAGCCGAGTTCGGCCTGAGCAGTGCGCAAGCGGGGTTGCTGGCCAGCTCGAGCTTTTTCGGCATGGTGCTCGGGGCGTCGTTGTCTGGGATGCTCGCCGACCGCTTCGGGCGCAAACCGGTGTTTCAGTGGAGCATCGTGCTGTGGGGCGTGGCCAGTTACCTGTGTTCGACGGCGCAAACGGTGGAGACGCTGACGCTGTTTCGCATCCTGCTCGGAATTGGCATGGGCATGGAGTTTCCCATCGCACAGTCGATGCTCTCGGAGCTGATTCCAGCACAACGGCGCGGGCGCTACATCGCCCTGATGGACGGCTTCTGGCCGCTGGGGTTTGTCGCAGCGGGCGTGCTCTCGTACTTCCTGCTGCCGCTGATTGGCTGGCGCGATATCTTCCTGGTACTGGCGGTGCCGGCGGTGTTCGTTCTGGCGATCCGCTTTTTCATCCCTGAGTCGCCGCGCTGGCTGGAACAGGCCGGGCGCGACGCAGACGCGGACAAGGTGTTGAACGGCATCGAAGCGCGAGTGCGTGCTTCGCTGGGCGGTGCAGACTTGCCGGAGCCGGTTCGTTTGCCACGCACGGTGACGCCACCGGGTAATTTCTTCTCGGCACTCAAGCAGATCTGGTCGCCGCAATATCGCCAGCGTACAACGATGATCTGGAGTCTGTGGTTCTTCGCATTGCTGGGTTTTTACGGGCTGACTTCCTGGCTCAGTGCATTGCTGCAGCAGTCGGGTTTCGCCGTGACGCAGTCGGTGTACTACACGGTGCTGATCTCGCTCGGCGGGATTCCCGGCTTCCTCATGGCGGCGTGGCTGGTCGAGCGTTGGGGGCGCAAACCGGTGTGCATCGTCACCCTGCTGGGCGGCGGGGTGATGGCGTTTCTGTATGGGCAGAGTGCGGTGTTCGGCGGCAACGTGGCGTTGCTGATCGGCACTGGGCTGTTGATGCAGTTTTTCCTGTTCGGCATGTGGGCGGTGCTCTACACCTACACGCCGGAGCTGTACCCGACGTCCGCACGGGCAACCGGCTCGGGATTCGCCTCGGCCATCGGCCGCGTCGGCTCTCTGCTCGGGCCATTGGTGACCGGGCTGGTGTTCCCGATTACCGGGCAGGGCGGGGTGTTCGCGCTGGGCGCGGCGTGCTTCGCGATCGCGGCGGGCGTGGTGTGGTTGTTCGGGATGGAGACGCGGGGCAAGACCCTGGAAGAGCTTACCGAGTGAACATCGATATGAATGTGGGAGCGAGCCTGCTCGCGAAAGCGGTGTGTCATTCAACGTAAATGTTGACTGACTCTCCCTCTTCGCGAGCAGGCTCGCTCCCACATTGGTTTTGCGGTGTTGCTTACGGTTTTACCAACCGCGCATCCAGGCTGTTCTGCGCCAGGCGCTTGGCCTGATCCTGGGTCATGCCCAGATGCTCGTGCAGCGCATGGAAGTTCTCGGTCACGTACCCACCGAAATACGCCGGGTCATCGGAGTTGACCGTGACCTTAACGCCGCGCTCGAGCATGTCGAGGATGTTGTGCTGTGACATGTGATCGAACACGCAGAGCTTGGTGTTCGACAGCGGGCACACAGTCAGCGGGATCTGCTCGTCGATGATCCGCTGCATCAGGCGCTCGTCTTCGATGGCGCGCACGCCATGGTCGATGCGCTGGATTTTCAGCAGGTCGATGGCTTCCCAGATGTACTCCGGCGGGCCTTCTTCACCGGCGTGGGCGACGGTGAGGAAGCCTTCGTCGCGGGCGCGATCGAAGACGCGTTTGAATTTGCTCGGCGGGTGGCCCATCTCGGAACTGTCGAGCCCGACCGCGACAAACGCATCACGGAACGGCAGCGCCTGATCGAGGGTTTTCTGTGCTTCGTCTTCGCTGAGGTGGCGCAGGAAGCTGAGGATCAAACCGCTGCTGATGCCCAGTTGCGTCTCGCCATCCTTGAGTGCGGCGGCGATGCCGTTGAGCACCACTTCGAACGGGATGCCCCGGTCGGTGTGGGTCTGCGGATCGAAGAACGGTTCGGTGTGGATCACGTTCTGCGCTTTGCAGCGCAGCAGGTAGGCCCAGGTCAGGTCGTAGAAATCCTGCGAGGTGCGCAGCACATCGGCGCCCTGGTAATACAGGTCGAGAAATTCCTGCAGATTGTTGAAGGCGTAGGCCTTGCGCAGGGTTTCGACGTCGCTCCACGGCAGGGCGATCTTGTTGCGTTCGGCCAGGGCGAACAGCAGTTCAGGCTCCAGCGAACCTTCCAGATGCAGGTGCAGTTCGGCTTTGGGCAGGGCGTTGAGCCAGTCGTACATAGTCTTTTCTCATCAGGTGCAATGCCGGCATTCTACAGAGGCTGGCCGCAACAATTGGCAAAACCTGACCAGGTGATCGATCAAACCGCCTCTTGCTCACGTCGATACGCGTAGGTATCGGCGAAACGCGACAGCAGGAATTCGGCGCAGGTGGTGGTCGGATATTTCGCCGGATGCTGCGCGTCCTGGCAGCCTGGCAGGCATTCGATGCGCGTGTCCGGGTGCGGTTCGGCGAAGAACGGCATCGAATAGCGATCCACGCCCAGCGGGCTGATCACCCGGTGCGGCGTCGAGCGATAACGGTCGTTGCTCCAGCGCGCCATCATGTCGCCGAGGTTGACCACGAACGTGCCGTCAATCGGTGGCGCGTCGATCCATTCACCTTTGACGTTCTTCACCTGCAAACCGCCGGCGCTGTCCTGATAGAGCAGGGTGATGCAGCCGTAATCGGTATGGGCGCCGGCACCTTGTTGCTCGGCGGAGCTGGCGGTGTGACGCGGTGGGTAATGGATCATGCGCAACACGCTGACCGGTTCGACCAAACGCGTATCGAAGAAGTCGCGCTCGATGCCCAGCGCAACGGTCATCGCTCGAAGCAGGGTTTGCGCCAGCGCCTGCATGTCGAGGTAATGCTGCTCCATCAGCGTTTCCCAGCCGGGTTGCGCCGGGTGCCGATTGGGGCCGCGCAAGGGTTTTTCCGCGAGCACCTCGGGATGCTCGTCCGGCAGGTGCAGGCCCATGTCGAAGGTTTCCTTCAGATCGCTGGGTTTGTCCGGGTCCAGTTGCTCTGTGGCAATCGCACCGTAGCCGCGATGATGGCGGGTCTGGGTGATGTCGATCTTGAGTTTTTCTGCGGCTGGCAGGGCAAAGAAGCGCTGGGCGTGATCGAGCAGGGCGTCGATACGTTGCGCCGAGATCGGATGGCCCTTGATGTAGAAAAAGCCCCATTCGCGGCAGGCTTGGTCGATCTGCTCGGCCACGGCGGGCCAGGCATTTTCATCGGTGCTGTAGAGCGGGCTGATGTCGATGATGGGAAGCTGATCCATACACAATCCTTGAATACGCTGTGTTTCCAATGTGGGAGCGAGCCTGCTCGCGAAGAAGGAGTGTCAGACAACATTTTTGTTTAATGACACACCGCTTTCGCGAGCAGGCTCGCTCCCACAGGGTTTTGTGTGGTGAATCGGGGGACTACTTCGGCATCTCGGCCTTCATGCCCTCAACGTAATAATTCATCGATGCCAGTTCCGCGTTGGTGGCGCTCACGCCCGCCGGGATTTTTTCTACACCGGCCTGATCCTTGATCGGCCCGGTAAACGGCTGCAATGCGCCGCTCTTGATGTCGGCGATCAACTGCTCGGCTTCGGCTTTCACCGGCGCCGGCACCAGATCGCTGATCGGCAGTTCCACCGTGCCTTCCTTCAACCCGCCCCAGTAATCCTGGGATTTCCAGGTGTGATCGATCACGCTCTGCGTCGCCTGAATGTAGTGCGGCGCCCAGTCGTTGACGATAGAGGTCAGCACCGCTTTCGGGCCGAAGTGGGCCATGTCCGAGGCGTAGCCCACGGCATACACGCCGCGCCGTTCGGCAGCCTGGATCGGCGCCGGGCTGTCGGTGTGCTGGAACACCACGTCGACGCCTTGATCGATCAGCGCGTTGGCGGCGTCGGCTTCCTTACCCGGATCGAACCAGGAGTTGACCCACACCACTTTGATTTCGGTGCCAGGGTTGTACTTGTTCAAGGCCAACTGGATGGCGTTGATGTCGCGGATCACTTCCGGAATCGGGAACGAGGCGACGTAGCCGATCTTCTTGGTCTTGGTCATTTTCGCTGCGAGGAAACCGCCGACGTAACGGCCCTCGTAAGTGCGCGCCAGGTAAGTGCCGAGGTTCTTCTCCTGCTTGTAGCCGGTGGCGTGTTCGAACGTCACCTTGGGAAATTGTTTGGCGACTTTCACCGTCGGGTTCATGTAGCCGAAAGAGGTGGTGAAAATCAGGTCGTATTTGTCCTTGGCCATGTTGCGGATCACCCGCTCGGCGTCGGCGCCCTCGGCGACGTTTTCCACGTAGTTGGTGGTGATCTGCGTGCCGAGTTTTTCCGCCAGGGCCTTGCGCCCCTGTTCGTGCTGATACGTCCAGCCGTGGTCACCGATCGGGCCGATGTAGACGAAACCGACCTTCAGCGGATCGGCAGCGCTGGCGCTCAGGCTGATTCCCAGACCGATGGCGGCGTACAGCAGTTTGTGCAGCGGACGTATTGGCATGAACCCGAACTCCATTTTGTTGTGTGTGCTCAGGGCCAATGCAAATTGCTGACCAACAGGACAACAAACTCATTTGAAAACGCGGTGCGGCCTTCGCGAGCAGGCTCGCTCCCACAGGGACGCATTTCAATGTGGGAGCGAGCCTGCTCGCGAAGAGGCCGGCAAGGCCAATAAAAGTGCATGCCTGAATCCAGCTGCCATCGCGTGGTGCGTAAAGATGTAACGAAACGTTAGCGGCGCGCGGCAGTCAGTAGCTTCATCAGCTCTTTTCGGCAAAAGGCCCGTCATGCTCTCGATCCTCAAACAAGAAAGCTTCCTGCTGCTGGCAGTCCTTGCCGCGTGCGTCGCTTATCCACTGGAACACTGGCTGCTGCACAGCGGCCAGATCGTCGCGCTGGGCGGCGGTCTGCTGCTGATTGCCTTCATCGTCGCCGCGTCAATGCGCGTCGCTCATCACGCCGAACTGCTGGCGGAAAAAGTCGGTGATCCCTACGGCACGATGATCCTCACACTCTCGGCAGTGCTGGTCGAAGTGGTGATCCTGGCGATCATGATGAGCAACGAAGCCTCGGCAACACTGGTGCGCGACACGATTTATTCAGCGGTGATGCTCGACATCAACGGCATCCTCGGCCTCGCCGCTTTGATGGGCGGGATCAAACACGGCGAACAGTCCTACAACGACGATTCGGCGCGCAGCTACAGCGTCATGATCCTCACCGCGATGGGGGTGTCGATGGTGGTCCCGGAGTTCATTCCCGAGGCCAACTGGAAGATGTATTCGGCGTTCACCATCGGCGCAATGATGGTGCTCTACGCGCTGTTCCTGCGCATGCAGGTCGGCCCGCACAGTTACTTTTTCAGCTACAGCTACCCGGACAAACGTCGCAAGAAAGAGCCGGTCGAGCAGGAGCCGAAACCGGTCAGCCTGGCGCTGTCGATCGGCATTCTGGTGTCGGGGGTGGTGATCATCGGCGCACTGGCCGAGGTGATGTCCAAGACCCTCGATCTGGGCCTGGAAGGCACGGGCGCGCCGCCGGTAATCACGGCGATTCTGGTGGCAGCGATTTCCGCCGCGCCGGAGATTCTCACCGCATTACGAGCGGCGCTGGCCAATCGCATGCAGTCGGTGGTCAACATTGCGATGGGGGCGTCACTGTCGACGGTGATTCTGACCGTGCCGGTGATGGAAGCGATGGCGCTGTACACCGGCCAGCCGTTTCAAATGGCGATGACCCCGGTGCAAACGGTGATGATCTTCATCACCCTGATCGTCAGCGCAATCAACCTCAATGACGGCGAGACCAACGCCATTGAGGGCATGACGCACTTTGTGCTGTTTGCGACCTTTATCATGCTGTCGCTACTGGGCCTTTAGGGCTGGCTGATACCCATGTGGGAGCGAGCCTGCTCGCGAAAGCGGTGTGTCATCCAACAAACATGTTGTCTGACACTCCCTCTTCGCGAGCAGGCTCGCTCCCACAGTTTTGAACGGCGGTGACTCAGGTGCCGGCAATCAACTGCCGAGCCGCTTGGCTGTGATCGGCGATCAGACCTTTCAGGTCCAGCCCTTCAACCTGCCCATCGACCACACGCCACTTGCCGCCAATCATCACCCGATCCGCCCGATCGGCGCCGCACAGCAGCAACGCCGAAATCGGATCATGACTACCGGAGAAGCGCAGTTCATCGAGCTTGAACAACGCCAGATCCGCCTGTTTGCCCACGGCGATTTCGCCGATGTCAGTGCGACCGAGCAGGCTCGCCGAACCCTTGGTCGCCCAGCCCAGCACGCGCTCCGGGGTGATCTTTTCGGCGCCGTAGCGCAGGCGCTGGATGTACAGCGCCTGACGCGCTTCGAGGATCATGTTCGAGGCATCGTTGGACGCCGAGCCGTCGACGCCTAGACCGAACAGCGCGCCAGCGTCGGTCAGCTCGATGCTCGGGCAGATGCCGGACGCCAGGCGCATGTTCGAGCTTGGGCAGTGGCAGATGCCTGTGCCGGCCTGGCCGAGGCGGGCGATTTCGTCGGGGTTGAAATGGATGCCGTGGGCCAGCCAGGTTCGCGGGCCGAGCCAGCCGACGCTGTCCAGATAATCGACTGTGCGCAGACCGAAACGCTGCAGGCAGAAGTCTTCTTCATCGAGGGTTTCAGCGAGGTGGGTGTGCAGACGCACATCGAGTTTGTTCGCCAGATCAGCGCTGGCCGACATGATTTCCGGGGTCACCGAAAATGGCGAACATGGCGCCAGAGCGATCTGGATCTGCGCGCCGTCGCCACGCTCGTGATACTCGTGAATCAGCCGCTGACTGTCGTCGAGAATCACCTGACCTTCCTGCACCGTTTGTTGCGGAGGCAGACCGCCGTCCTTCTCGCCAAGGCTCATCGAGCCGCGCGTGAGCATGGCGCGCATGCCCAGTTCGCGCACCGTTTCGACCTGCACGTCGATGGCGTTTTCCAGACCGTCCGGGAACAGATAGTGATGGTCGGCAGCCGTGGTGCAACCCGAGAGCAGCAATTCGGCCAGCGCCACTTTGGTGGCGAGGGCGAGTTTTTCCGGGGTCAGCCGCGCCCATACCGGGTACAGGGTTTTCAGCCACGGGAACAGCGGCTGATTGACCACCGGCGCCCAGGCGCGGGTCAGGGTTTGATAGAAGTGATGGTGGGTGTTGATCAGGCCCGGCAGGATCACATGCTCGCGGGCATCGAACACTTCATTGCACGGCGCCGACGGCTGCTGACCGGCAGCGAGGACTTCGACGATGACACCGTCTTGCACGACAAGGCCGCCACGGGCATCAAGCTCGTTGGAAGTGAAAATGGCGAGGGGATTTTTTAACCAGGTACGGGTCGCAGGCATTGTGGCCGGCTCCTCTGAAAGTTGGGTTCAGGGTTGCCAGCTCAGTGTTGCCCTGTCTGCTGATCCAGGGTCGCCGCGAAGGACGAGGCGCGCAGTTTCAAACAAATCGCCCCATCGGGCAAGCGCCACCCGACCATTCACCATCATCCCCCTGTGGGAGCGAGCCTGCTCGCGAAGGCGTCATGTCAGTCGATACAGATTTACCTGACAGATCGTATTCGCGAGCAGGCTCGCTCCCACATCGGGATTATCAGTGCTTACCAGGGAATGGTTTCACCCTTGTAATTGACGAAGTGATGCCCGCCCTTGCCGGTAAACGCATTGACCTGATCGATCAGCCCGCGGGTGCTGGTCTCGACGTCGAGATCGGCGCCTTCGCCGCCCATGTCGGTCTTCACCCAGCCCGGGTGCAGCGAAAGTACGGTCAGTTTCTGCTCGCCCAGTTGCGTGACGAAACTGTTGGTCATCGAATTCAGCGCCGCTTTGCTCGCCTTGTACAACGCCAGCTCCGGCGCGTCGGGCATGGTCACGCTGCCGAGCACCGAACTCATGAACGCCAGCACGCCGCTGCCGTCGCGGATCTGCCCGACGAAACGCTGGGCCAGATTGATCGGCGCCACCGCGTTGGTGAAAAACAGTTGCCCGACCTCGGCCAATGTCGCGCCGCCCGGCGTCTGCACGTCCGGGCCTTTGACCCCGGCGTTGACGAACAACAGATCGAAGGTTTCGCCCTTGAGTTTCTGGCTCAGAGCGATCACCGCTTGCTGATCGTCCATGTCGAGCTTCTCGATGCGCACGTCACCCAGCGCTTGCAGCGCCTCGGCCTTCTGCGGATTGCGCACCGTCGCGGTCACTTGCCAGCCATCGCCCAGCAGGGTCTTCACCAGACCGAGGCCCAAGCCGCGGGAGGCGCCGATGATCAGTGCGTTTTTTGCCTGAGACATGATGGGTTTCCTTGAAAGTCAGCATTCAGGATTCAATGGACACGCCTGACCGCGCCACAGTTGCAGCGCTTGGCGAAAACAGGCTTTGATCCCGGAGCATACTCCAGGCGTCTTGAGTTTCTCGAGGGTGTTTGATCAGAAATAGTTGTGGGTCGTGCTCCAGATGTTGCCGGTGCGGAGGCCTTCGCGAGCAGGCTCGCTCCCACATATGCCCGTGTTCACTCAGATCTCCTGTGGGAGCGAGCCTGCTCGCGAAGAGGCCCGCTCTGACATCAACTAATGTCCCGATTGCCACGGCTGCCCCAACGAAACCGGCGCATACAACCGAGTGCGTACGGCATCGCGGGACAGCAACACCAGCACCAAGATCGTCGCCAAATACGGCAGCATCGCCAGCAGGCTCGAAGGTATCGCCAGTCCCAATCCCTGTGCCACCAGGTGCAGGATGCTGGCGAGGCCAAACAGATACGCCCCGAGCAACAACCGCCACACCCGCCAACTGGCAAACACCACCAGCGCCAGGGCAATCCAGCCGCGCCCGGCGGTCATGTTTTCCGCCCACATCGGCGTGTAGGCCAGCGACAGATAGGCCCCGGCCAGCCCGGCCATTGCTCCGCCGAACAACACCGCCAAGGTGCGTACGGTCAGCACCGGCAAGCCCATTGCGCTGGCCGCATCCGGGTTTTCACCGACCGCCTGAATGATCAGGCCGACACGACTTTTGATGATTACCCACGCCACCAAGGCAAATAGCGCGAACGACAGATACACCAGCAGATCCTGGGCAAACAGCATCCGCCCGATCAGCGGGATCTCACTCAGATACGGAATCGCCAGAGGCTCGAAACCCGCCAGCGGCTTACCCACCCATGCCGCGCCGACAAACGTCGAAAGCCCGACACCAAAGATCGTCAGCGCCAACCCAGTGGCCACCTGATTGGCGTTGAACACCAGCGCGACCAGGGCAAACAGTGACGACAACAACATCCCGGCCAACATCGCCAACAGCACACCCAGCCACAGGTTGCCGCTGTTCAGCGCGACGATAAAACCGATCACCGCACCGAACAGCATCATGCCTTCCTGGCCGAGGTTGAGGACGCCGCTTTTCTCGCAGATCAACTCACCCAATGCCACCAGCAACAGCGGCGTGCCGCAGCGGACCATCGCGTAGAAAATATTGCTCAACAGATCGATATCCATCACAGCGCTCCGGCGGTTACGGCAGGGGGCGAGGCGCGCCGGGTCCAGCGCAGTTTCAGACGTGGCCGATAGAGAATCAGCACGTCACAGGCGAGCAGGAAAAACAGCATCATGCCCTGGAACAATTGGGTGATCGCTTGCGGCAGATTGAGCGACATCTGCGCGCTCTCGCCGCCGATGTACAGCAGCGCCATGAGCAGACTGGAGAACAGAATGCCGAGCGGATTCAACCGTCCCAGAAACGCCACGGTGATCGCCGCGTAGCCATAGCCCGGCGACACCTGCGGCACCAGTTGGCCGATCGGCCCGGTCACTTCGCAGACCCCGGCGAGTCCGGCCAGAGCACCGCTGATCAACAGCGCCAGCCAGATCAGGCGCTTCTCGCGAAAGCCGACAAAACCTGCCGCACGTTTGTCCAGCCCGAGCACTTTGATCTGGAAGCCGATAAAGCTTTTCTGCAACAACACCCACACCGCAACCAGCGCGAGCAGGGCGAAATACACGCCGGCATGCACGCGGCCGTCCTCCAGCAGCAGCGGCAAACGACTGGCGTCGCCGAACATCGCCGACTCCGGGAAATTGAAGCCCGCTGGATCCTTCAACGGCCCGTGCACGCAGAACAGCAGCAGGTTCAGCGCGATGTAGTTGAGCATGATGCTGGTGAGGATTTCGTTGGCGTTGAAGCGCGTGCGCAGCCATGCGGTGAGCCCGGCCCATGCGGCGCCGGCCAGCGTGCCGGTCAGCAGAATCAGCACCAGCGCCCAGCGACTTTGCATGTCGATAACGTTCACTGCCAGAGCACTGCCGGCCAACGCGCCAAGTAGAAGTTGGCCTTCGGCGCCGATGTTCCAGATCCGCGCCTGATAGGCGACGGCCAGGCCGAGTGCGCAGAGCAGAATCGGCAGCGCCTTGACCAGCAATTCGGACACTCCATACAAATCGCTGACGGGCGCGATCAGCAGTGTGTGCAAGGTTTGCAATGGGTCGTGGCCCAGCGCGATGAACAACAGCGAGCCGCAGCCGAGGGTCAGCGCCGCCGCCAATAACGGCGAGCACCACAGCATCAGGCGCGATTGCTGGCCACGGGGTTCGAGAGAAAGCAGCATGGTTGGAACTCCGTTAAACCGAGGCGGCGCGAGGTGAGTGATCGAACTGGCCGGCCATCCACGCGCCGACATCGCTCAGCTGTGTAAGGCCGGTGTCTTGCAGTGCCGACAGACGCCCGCCGCACAGCGCGCCGAGGCGATCGCTGATCTGGAACAGCTCATCGAGGTCTTCGGAAATCACCAGAATCGCCGCGCCGGCATCGCGCAGGGCAATCAAGGCGCGATGGATGGTGGCGGCGGCACCGACGTCGACGCCCCATGTCGGGTGCGCGGCGATCAGCAGTTTCGGTTGCTGAAGAATTTCCCGGCCGAGGATGAATTTCTGCAAGTTGCCGCCGGACAGGCTGCGCGCAGCGGTTTGCGTGTCCGGGGTCTTCACGCCGAAACGCTGGATGATCTGCTGCGCGAGGGTTTCGACTTTGCCGCGTTGGATCAACCCGCGGCTCACCAGTCCTTGCTGGAAAGCACTGAGCAGGGCGTTATCGGCCAGACTCAACTCCGGCACCGCGCCGTGGCCAAGGCGTTCGGCCGGCACGAAGGCCAGACCGAGTTTGCGCCGCGCGTCCGGGCGCAGGTCAGCGACGTTTCGCTCGGCGAAGCGCAGGGTCGCCGCTTGCGCCCGGGGCAAGGTTTGTTCGCCACTGAGCAGGGCGAGCAGCTCATCCTGACCATTGCCCGCGACCCCGGCGATGCCGACGATTTCACCGCTGCGCACTTGCAGGTCGATGTCTGTCAGCGAGCAGCCGAATGGATCCGGGTTGTGCCAGCTCAAACCCTGCACCTGCAGAAACGCCGGGCCACCGCTGACCTTCGGATACTCGCCAATCAATCCCGCCGCTTCGCCGACCATCAGTTGTGCCAGTTGCTGATCCGTACATTGCGCCGGCAGGCAATGCCCGGCTACCCGACCGCCGCGCAGCACCGTGGCGCTGTGGCACAAGGCCCGCACTTCACCGAGCTTGTGGCTGATAAACAGAATGCTGCAGCCCTCGTCGGCAAGGCGCCGCAGGGTGATGAACAATTCGTCCGCCTCTTGCGGCGTCAGCACCGAGGTCGGCTCGTCGAGAATCAACAGGCGGATGTCCTGCATCAGGCAACGGATGATTTCCACCCGCTGCCGCTCGCCGATCGACAGGCTGTGGACAAGTCGCTCCGGCTCCAGCGCCATGCCGTAACGTCGCGATACTTCGCGAATCTTCGGCTCCAGTTGCTTTGGCGTGCCGGCCGCCGCGCCCATCGCCAGGGCAATGTTCTGCGCGACGCTGAGGGTTTCGAACAGGGAGAAATGCTGGAACACCATGCCAATGCCCAACTGCCGTGCCTGTGCCGGGTTGCGGATCTGCACGCGCTGCCCCTGCCAGAGCATTTCACCGCTGTCGCACTGGGTAACCCCGTAGATGATTTTCATCAACGTACTTTTGCCTGCGCCGTTTTCACCGAGCAGGGCATGGATTTCACCCGGCGCGATGCTCAGGTCGATGGCGTCGTTGGCCAGACAACCGGGGTAGCGTTTGCTGATCTGGCGCAGTTGCAGGCGCGGCGGGGAAGGGGCGATGGACATGACAGGCTCGACTGACTTGGAGTTGTGCCTGTGGATAAAGCAATTTCCTGGCCATTGAGTCAGGAACGCTTGCGGAGCCAGTCCGTATGTGCCGACAGCAGCGCATCGGCGGGCGTTTTGTCTTTCTATCGAGCACCAATTCAGCGCAAAGCCATTGAACAGGCTCCAGTTTTGCTCGTGTTACGTTGGTTAAAAAACGAGCAATCACTTGGGGCCTAGGCAGATCCAGCGACAGCGACGGTCATGAACGGCTTATCCACAGGTTGTTCCACAGTAATTGTGCGCAAGCGCCGAGGTCGGGCATAAGCACTGCGATGCTTTCTTCTAATGGTGATAAACGATGTTAACTATCTGTTTTTACGCTGATTTTTCGTTTCGTCGGATCAATTGAACGAAAAGTGAACAAATCGCGCAAAGCCGCATGACAGAAGGGTTACAGCGGTATGTGCTCAGGTTATCCACAGTCGGGTGCACAGCCGATGTGGGCAAGTCGGCAGAAAATGGAATGCATGTAATGCCCCAAAAAGATCGCAGCGTTCCGCAGCTCCTACAGGTGGAATGCGATCACCCTGTAGGAGCTGCCGAAGGCTGCGATCTTTTGATCTTCTACTCTCAACGCTGCAACAAAATCCGCCCCCGGCTCAGATCCGCCAACTGACTTTGCAGCACTTCGATCTGCGCTTCTCCTACCGCCAATTTCAACTCAACCCCATTGGCCGTGAAGTTTTCCTCCACCACCAATCCACCGAGATCCGCCACGCGCAACTTCACCAGCGCCAACTCGGCAAATCCGCAGGCGCAACTCAGCGGCACGCGGCTGATCAGCTCGATTTTTTCCGCCGCTTGCAGGCACTTGTTGGCGCCACCGCCGTAGGCCCGGGCCAGGCCGCCGGTGCCCAGTTGAATGCCGCCGTACCAGCGGATCACCAGCACCGCGACCTGATCGCAGTCCTGCGCCTCGATCGCCGCCAGAATAGGGCGGCCGGCAGTGCCGCCCGGCTCGCCGTCGTCAGTGCTGCGGTATTGCGCGCCGAGTTTCCACGCCCAGCAATTGTGCGTGGCATTCAAATCGCTGTGCTGCTCGAAAAATGCCTGCGCGTCGGCGGGGCTGCTGATCGGCGTCGCCAGAGTGATGAAGCGGCTTTTGCGAATCTCTTCGCGGTACTCGCAAAAACCGCTGAGGGTGAAAGGCATAAACGTCTTATAGAGAAGGAGTGAGGCCGCAGCCTTTGAGAATGATGCGGATCAGGTTGTTGCCGGCGTCTTCCATGTCCTGCTTGGTCAACTTGCTGCGCCCGGTGACGCGGCAGATCTGCGTGGCGAAGTCGGCGTAATGCTGGGTGCTGCCCCACAGCAGGAAGATCAGGTGCACCGGATCGACCGGATCCATCTTGCCCGCATCGATCCACGCCTGAAACACCGCCGCGCGCCCGGTGAACCAGGTGCGGTAATCCTGATTGAAATATTCGCTCAGGCATTCGCCGCCGCTGATCACTTCCATGGCGAAGATTCGCGAAGCCTGTGGCTGGCGCCGGGAGAATTCCATCTTCGCGCGGATGTAGCGGGTCAGCGCTTCGGCCGGGTCATCCTCGGCAGTGAGGGTGTTGAAGGTGCTGTCCCACAACTCGATGATGTTGCTCAGCACTGCCACATACAAACCGAGCTTGTTGGTGAAGTAGTAATGCAGGTTGGCCTTGGGCAGCCCGGCATTCTGCGCGATGGTGTTCATGCTGGTGCCTTTGAACCCGTGACGGGCGAACTCGTCTTCGGCGGCTTTGAGAATGGTCTCTTCGTTCTTCTGACGAATGCGGCTGGCGGGTTTGCCGCCGTGGGCTGGGACTTCAAAGGTCATAGGCACTTCCGGGATTGTCTGTGGGTGCAACCAGTTGCGTTGATAGCGCACCCACAGGCATCCGACAAGTCCTTGCGCGGAAAAACAGTTACGCCTGTTCGATCTTGTTCAATGACGCGGGGCTTTTTGTCTCAGCGGTTTTGCCTTCCGGCAACAAAAGACACAGGACGATTGCCGTCAGCCCGCCGCTGGTGATCGCCGAGTCGAACAGGTTCTGCACCAGTTTCGGCAACAGGTGCAGCAGGTTCGGTTGCGCGGCGATGCCAAGGCCGACGCCGAACGAAGTGGCGATGATCAACATGCTGCGCCGGTCCAGCGGTGACTGCGCGAGAATGCGTACGCCCGCCGCCGCCACTGCGCCGAACATCACCAGCGTCGCACCGCCGAGCACCGGTTTCGGGATCTGTTGCAGCACCGCACCGATCATCGGGAACAGGCCGAGGCAGAACAGGATCGCGCCGATGTACAGACCGACGTAGCGGCTGGCAACGCCGGTCAATTGGATCACGCCGTTGTTCTGCGCGAACGTCGTGTTGGGGAAGGCGCTGAAGGTCGCCGCGATCATGCAGCTCACGCCATCGCCAAGCACGCCACCGCGCAAGCGGCTTATATAAGAAGGGCCGCTGATCGGTTGGCGGGCGAGCATGCAGTTGGCGGTGAGGTCGCCGACGGTTTCGATGGTGCTGATCAGGTAAATCAGAGCGACCGGCAGGAAAGCGGTCCAGTCGAAGTTGAATCCGAACTTGAATGGCGTAGGAAAACTCACCAGTGGCAAGTCAGGCAACGGCTGCGGGACCAGTTTCCCGCTGAACCACGCCGCGAGGCTGCCGAGCACCAGTCCGATGATGATCGCCGACAGTCGTACCCACGGCGTGTTCGAGCGGTTGAGCAGAATGATCGTCAGCAGCACAAACACGCCCAAGGCCAGATTGCCTGGCGCGCCGAAGTCCGGCGCGTTGAAGCCGCCACCCAGATCGGTGATGCCGACCTTGATCAGGCTGATGCCGATCAGCGTGATGACAATGCCGGTCACCAGCGGTGTGACCACTCGGCGCAACTGACCGATGAAACGGCTGAGCACGATCTGCACGATTGCGCCGAAAAAGCACACGCCGAAAATCATCGCCAGAATATCTTCCGGGCTGCCGCCGCGCTGCTTGACCAGAAACCCGGCCGACAGCACCGCACCGAGAAACGCGAAACTGGTGCCTTGCAGACAGATCATCCCCGCGCCGATGCCGAACGGTCGCCGCGCCTGGATAAAAGTGCCGACGCCCGAGACCATCAGCGCCATGCTGATCAGGTACGGTAGATGCGCGGTCAGCCCGAGCGCGGAACCGATCACCAGTGGCGGGGTGATGATGCCGACGAAACTGGCGAGCACGTGTTGCAGTGCGGCGAGAATGGCGGCGAGTGGTTTGGGGCGATCGTTGAGGCCGTAGATCAGTTCACTGGACGAATCGGAATCTGGCTGCATGGTTTTGGCTTCTTGTTGAAGGACGAGTCAGCCCTTCACTGCAAAAACCTGTCCACTTGCTCAGGTTATTCCTGGATTCTGTCGATGAGGCCCTGCCGGGCTGGGCTCTGCGCGCTTATCTATCGCGTCGCGGCCAGACTCTCCAGGAAACTTTCCAGCACCAAATGAGGGCGCCGCCCCTTGCGCGTGACCGATGCCAGACTCAAATCGTAAAAACGCGTGCCGGCCTTGAGCGCACGCAAACGCCCCTGCTGCACCCAAAGGCTGGCGTAGTGATCCGGCAGATAACCGATGTAGCGCCCGGTCAGAATCAGAAATGCCATGCCCTCACGGTCAGAGGCACTGGCAGTGCAATTGAGCGCCTGATAGTGCGCCTGAATCTCCGCCGGCAAACGAAAGGTCGGCGCAATCGCGTCCTGACTGTCGAGGCGTTGATCATCGAGTTGCTTGTCGTCGACGTAAAACAGCGGATGACCCACCGCGCAATACAGCAGCGAACGCTCGCTGTATAACGGCTGATATTCCAGTCCCGACAAGGCGCTGGCCTGCGGCACCACGCCAACGTGCAGGCGCCCGTCGAGCACACCTTGTTCAACTTCGTTCGGCGCAATCATGCGGATCTGGATCTGCACGTCCGGCCCGCGCTCCTTCAACTGCGCGAGGGCATGGGTGATGCGCATGTGCGGCAGGGTGACGAGGTTGTCGGTGAGGCCGATGATCAGCTCGCCGCGCAGGTGTTGGTGCAGGCCGTTGACCTCGGTGCGAAAACTCTCCAGTGCACTCAACAGCTGTAGTGCCGACTGGTACACCTCACGGCCTTCCTCGGTCAGGGAAAATCCGGCCCGGCCACGCTGACACAAGCGCAAGCCGAGGCGCTGTTCCAGATCGCTCATCTGCTGGCTGATCGCCGAACGCCCGATGCCGAGCACGGTTTCCGCTGCGGAGAAGCCGCCACATTCCACGACACTGCGAAAAATCCGCAACAAACGGATATCAAAGTCACTGACCTGGGCCAATGGATCGGCGCGGCGGCTGCTCATTTTTTGTTCTCTTTGTTTAGCAATGATCTAACTGAAGGTTAGAAGAGTTGGATTTCACCGACTTTATCGCCGTGGCAATTTAGCTGCAACAACGCTTTCCATCTCCCTGACGCTTATGCCCTGCGAGGTTTTGCCCGATGAACATGCCTGAAAACGCGCCGTCGCCACTGGCCAGTCAACTGAAGCTGGACGCGCACTGGATGCCGTACACCGCCAACCGCAACTTTCAGCGCGACCCGCGTCTGATCGTCGGCGCTGAAGGCAGCTGGCTGTTCGACGACAAGGGCCGCAAGATCTACGACTCGCTGTCCGGTCTGTGGACCTGCGGCGCCGGGCACACCCGCAAGGAAATTCAGGAAGCCGTTGCGAAACAGCTGGGCACTCTCGATTACTCACCGGGTTTCCAGTACGGCCATCCGTTGTCGTTCCAACTGGCAGAGAAAATCACTGAACTGACCCCGGGCAATCTGAACCACGTGTTCTTCACCGACTCTGGTTCCGAGTGCGCCGATACTGCGGTGAAAATGGTCCGTGCCTACTGGCGCCTGAAAGGCCAGGCGACCAAGACCAAGATGATCGGCCGCGCCCGTGGCTACCACGGTGTGAACATCGCCGGCACCAGCCTCGGTGGCGTCAACGGCAACCGCAAACTGTTTGGTCAGGCGATGATGGATGTCGATCACCTGCCGCACACGCTGCTGGCGAGCAATGCGTTTTCCCGCGGCATGCCGGAGCAGGGCGGTATTGCTTTGGCCGATGAGCTGCTGAAGTTGATCGAGCTGCACGACGCTTCCAATATCGCTGCGGTGTTCGTTGAACCGATGGCCGGGTCCGCCGGGGTACTGGTTCCGCCACAGGGTTACCTCAAGCGTTTGCGCGAAATCTGCGATCAGCACAACATCCTGCTGGTGTTCGATGAAGTGATCACCGGTTTCGGCCGCACCGGTTCGATGTTCGGCGCCGAGAGCTTCGGCGTAACCCCGGACCTGATGTGTATCGCCAAGCAAGTCACCAACGGCGCGATCCCGATGGGCGCGGTGATTGCCAGCTCCGAGATCTACCAGACCTTCATGAACCAGCCGACGCCGGAATATGCCGTGGAATTCCCCCATGGCTACACCTATTCGGCACACCCGGTGGCCTGTGCCGCTGGCCTTGCCGCACTCGACCTGCTGCAAAAGGAAAACCTGGTGCAGAGCGTCGCCGAAGTCGCGCCGCATTTCGAAAACGCGCTGCACGGCTTGAAAGGCTCGAAGAACGTCATCGACATCCGCAACTACGGCTTGGCCGGCGCGATCCAGATTGCCGGGC
>NZ_CP168137.1:0-50100 GCF_041956865.1 Pseudomonas sp. LW8
GCCCGAACGCTTCAAGGGATCGAACAAGCGTCGCCCGTAGTCCTCGATGTCATTGATGCTGCGCACCCGGTTAAGGTTGCGAACAAAGGGAGGCGCTACGTCACCAGTTCGTCCTCGAACTGATCGGGATCGCTTTCTGCCGGATCCAGAACGGGCTGCGCTTGTTCCTGTGCCTGCTCCAGACGTTGCTGTCTCAGAAACGGCGGAACGTCCTCCTCGTCCTCCAGTTCCTCCTCGTCCTCCTTCTCGTACAGGCGGTCGCAGTCCAGGATCTCCTCCCGGGTTTTGCTGTCCCAGGTGAACGTATGCATTGCCTGGCAATAGTTGCGCACCGTCAACTTGTCCGGTTGGTCGGGCTTGCCCGTGATCTGCCACATCGCTGAAGGACAGGTCTTGCAAGCCATCGGTAGTTGATCCAGATCTTTCGGCGTCAGCTTCAGCAGAACTTCGCTGACGACCACCCGACCGCCCAGGGGTTCGATGTTCGACATTTTTTGGCTCTCCATATTTCTCATAGAATGCTTGTTCACAACGAACTAGCAGTTTTGCTTTTTCTTGAACTGACGCCTCTTTGTAGCGCTCCCTAAACTTTGGTGAAGCCTTGTGTACGTATTTAATTTCTCGAGCACGTGTAGGCCAATCCGCTAACCGCTCCTGTATTAGATGCTTCTCCAAAGGCGGTCTACTAAGCTCACGCCTGACAATGAAGTCATCTTGAAATATCGTGTCCTTGAGATTTGTGTACTTCGCATCTCCCGGCAACTTAACAGCGATGTATTCAGTGGGCTTACCGGCGTTTCGGATTCGAGTTTCACCATGCGTTTCAACTAAGGAGTAGAAATCCTGTCGCGTCGTAACGTTTTGCTCGACCACCTGTTTCACCAGGTCTTGCTTAAACTCACGGTTTTTCCCATAAAAGTCGTCGCCCTTGTAACGCGATAAAACACTGGCTGCGTCCTGCGGGTTGACTCGGATGTGTTCGCGAGGTGAAGCCAAGTCGTATTTCTGATTTAAATACTCCTGAAAAGCCTCGAAGTATTTTTCGTGGTGTAGATAAACACCGACCGGATTTGCTTCATTGCCGCTCAATAGGTTTTTGCGAGGAATAATCACATGAATGTGTGGTTTCCGCTCGATCATCGCTCCTGTCTTCTTGTCGCGCACCTGCTTTATTTTTGGAAGATGAGCCTCAGCGTAGAAGTTGAATTCTTCTTCCTTATAGGCGTACATGAGGAACTGCTTGAACTCCAATGTAACTGCTTGCAATGTTTCATCAGAAACGTTGTCCTCACGAAAACCCATCGTAAAGGTTAAATACCGATCTTGGCCTCGATCCGGAATGCTCTCGTAAATCATCCGGGTTAGGTCTAAATCGCCGTCGATAATTACGCGCTCGTCCAGTTCATCCCGAGAAAATTCACGCCCTGCTTTAGCACCTTTCTCAAGATACTCTTGGGCACCAGTGTTATAGCCGCCGGATCTAATCAGCATGATTAACCCCGGCGCTAAGCAACTCACGAATTAAAACCAACTCGTTGATCGCCCTGATATATAATGATTCGGAGATGATTCCAGACTTACGATACGCGCTGTTAACCTTGTAAGCCAATTGGTTTAAGTTATTGCTCGACTTGTTATACAGAAATAACAGGCGCTCATAGTCTCTAGATGGCGCCTGAAAAGTTGCGTTCGAGTTAAATAAAACTTCGCGGAGGAACTGCGATTTTTTCACGCCTGAATCTTTTAGCTTCCTCTCGTATTCCGCGAATACCTCCTCGGAGACCCGGAAGGACACGACGCGGGTTTTGTCTTTCGCCATGCCATCACCTCCTAACCAACCATCAACAACCGACAACATCAAGGGCCGGCAGGCCCCCGCTGTGCGGGGTTTCAAAGGGGATTCCCCTTTGGCACGGACGATTGTTTTCAAAAGGCGAAGCTCTTTTGTAAACAATCGGTAACGTGCCTGTTTTTAAAAGCGACTTGCTCTGTTCGGCTCTAAATTGCTCTGATTTGCTCTAAAGGCCCCGATTTGCTCTAATTTGCTCAAACCTGCTCTGTGAGGCCGAAGAAATGAACGAATGGCGAAAAAAGCCCAGGATCGGAAAAAGCGAGTTCATGCCACTTCTTCCGGAGATACTGAAACGGCTCGAAATGGGTGAAACCTACAAACAGATGCATGACGATCTGACGGCGAGCAAACGCTTGAAAATCGGTTACGACCAATTTGCGAGATACATACGCAAGCATCTGCAAAAGCAACCTGCGAAAAGAACTAGCCAGATAACCCCGCCTGTTCCGAAGGAAAGGCCGGTAAATAAAGCGCATCCGTTTTTCATGGGGGATCAGAAACCAGGTGACGGAGAACGTCGTCGTAACGCAGATAGCGAACTACATAGTTCCGTTCCCAACCGTGAAAGGATCTACGGCACTGCAACCAACAAGGAATAGGCAGCACCACTGCAAGAGTGGTGCGCCTTTTGCGGATTTAGCCGGCCTTTTGATTTATCTCAAACTGCTTTTTGAGCGCCGGCGGCAGCGTGTTGATTATTCGCTGTTGTTGACTGTACTCGTCGCGCCAGAAATCAGCGGCTTTGCGGTTATCATCACCAGCCTTGTACAACATATACAGGCCCACGCCGAAAAAGCTCATCAACACAACAAGGCCGGTAGCGAGCGCAATACAAAGAGTCATCGCACGTTTGTCACGATAACCGCTTGCCACAGACTTAACCTTTCCCTCAATGGCGCTGAGTTCCGATTTAAGCCGCACTACAGACTTGCCTAGGGCTTCGTCCACACTTTTCTCAATCGCTGCTCCAATGCGCTGATGAACGCCCTCAAGTTCGAGTTTCGCGAGAGCGAACATATTGCTTTTGGTTTCAGCAACGAGCTTGCCCGTTGTGTTCTCTGCTTCCTCAACTGCCTCCGCGATTATCTCAACGCTTTTTTCAAGCGCACTCGGCAATGATTCAATCGCGTCAGAAACCGGCTTTGAAAACGTGCGCATGGCTATTTGGTTTGCAATAACCATTGCGAACAATGGATCTAGATCCGAAACTTTGACACCAAGTTGGCTGAAGATTTCGAGCTTTATTTGCTGAAACAGCTCGACGTTTTGCACTTCATCATCAGCGGATTCTTCCATAGTTAAGCCGCCTTCTTGATATCAAACACACGATCAAGCTCAGTGTAAATATCATCAAACACACGATTGATACGCGACTTAGCCATAAATCCGAACTCGTCGGATTCTTTGACCTGCTTAAGCGTCATATGTTTTTCGTTCATCAAACGGATATCCGTACTGAACGCATCGCTGTTGCGATCAACGATAGGAACAATCCCCTGAATGATTGAACTGTTCTCCTGAATCCACGGCATATCTGATAGAGGCGTGCCGTTGAATTCGGGGATCCCCCAAAACTCATTTTGCCATACGACAATTTTGGTATTGGTGTTCGACTTCTTAACGATGTCGATCATCGACAGCAGGCCTGTAACAGTATCGTCTTTGGCCTGTCCACCAGTAACGATAGAGTGGATATATACCTGCTTACCATGTTCCTGCATCGCTTCGAGAATAAAGTTCGAACTGATGAATTTGGCGATCGGCAGGAACGTCGAAGCGCCGTTATCAACAACCGATACACGCTCTGTACTTAGAATCGACTCGAAAAGAGGGTCAAACAACCGCTGCAATACTGTTCCGCCTTCAGTAATTGGAACCAGCATAACGTCGAGTTCTTCCATTCGGTAAAACGTGCTGTTCACAGGATCGGTGTCAGCACACGCCGGCTCGTAACCGCGAGAATGGAAATACTGCGCAAGAATTGTCGATAAAAACGACTTACCGACACCGCCCTTACCTTGGAGCGTCCAGTGAGTGGTATTCAACAACTGATTCAAAATGCTGAGAGTAGCTTTCATAAATTAATACCTCTGATGTTCGCGCACGTAAAAGCCGCGAACAAATGAAAGTTCGGTGGAGTTAGTTCGATCTAAACACCAAGGGCGCTGCCCTTGTCATCCTGCAACGGCCGCGTTGACCTCAGGAGCGTGGGGGAAAAGCACCCCCACACTCCCGAGGTAAGCCTTTCTTTGTCCGTGTGCCGTCAAGTGTTCGCTTCGCCCGTGCTTCCGTTCGCCGGAACGGTGAGGCTGTTCCGACGAGCCGGGAGCGCGGCACCTGACGGATCCGCTACGACGTTTTCAGACCATCATCCAGATGAAGCGGTAGGGATCCATGAAGGGGATGTCGTCATCGAAACTGTCAAAGTCCGGAGCAGGCTGTGGGGCCGACTGCGGCGCGGCCTGCTGAGGGGCTGGCGTCTGCTGCTGCGATCGAGGACTGGACGCTGGGCGAGGCTGCTGGTCGCCCTGCTCACGCTTGCCGAGCAACTGCATGGTGCCTTGCATATCCACTACGATTTCCGTGGTGTAGCGCTTGATCCCGTCCTTTTCCCACTCGCGGGTTTGCAACTTGCCTTCGATGTAGACCTGGGAGCCTTTGCGCAGGTATTCGCCGGCGATTTCCGCGACCTTGCCGAACATCGATACCCGGTGCCATTCGGTTTTCTCAACCTTTTGTCCAGTCTGTTTGTCTGTCCACTGCTCACTGGTCGCCAGACTGAGGTTAGTTACTGCGTTGCCGTTGGGCAGGTAGCGAACCTCTGGATCTTGCCCACAGGTGCCGACCAGGATCACTTTGTTTACTCCACGAGCCATGTTGTTACCCCTTTGTCATTCGGAAATTAACGGTTAAAAACCATCTTCACTTTGCCTTCGCCATCGAGCTTCAGCGCCGCATCGAAGGACTTGCCGGCACCACTCTTGAATCCTTTGATAACGCCCGTTTTCCCCTTCGTAAGCAGGGCTTGGAGCTGGGTAGAGGTGAGTGTTTTGCTGCTGATCTCAGGCCAGAGCTTGAAGGTGCAGCTGAGGCACCCAATCACCCGCTGCGTCACTTTGAGTTCCCCGCCATCCATAGGGCACTTGGCGTCGATCTGGAAGGCGGCTTGCTGCTGAATGTTGCCCACGTCCACGTTGCGGATCTGGTCGGCGATGAACACCTCCAGTTCGTCCAGGAATTCGTTAACCGTCAGTTCACCGCGCTCGATCCTTTGCTGTTGTTCATGCCATAGCGCCGTCATGTCAGGAGTTGTCGCGATTTCCGGAAGTGCCGCAATGAACTCCAATCCCAGCGGCGTGGGAACGAGCTTTTTCTTTTCGACGGTGTAGAACTTGCGATCCTGCAGCTTGGCGAGCATGGCGCCCCGGGTTGCCGGCGTTCCGATCCCACCGTTTTCGCCGGCCGCCTTGCCCTGGTCGCGATCGAGGAGCAGTTGTTTGATACGAGGATCTTTGACGTACTTGGCGACTCGCTGCAGATCCTTGAGCAGCGTAGGCTCGGTATAGAGTGGAAGTGGTCGTGTTTTCTCTTTGGTAACGGTGACGGCCTCGCACAATCCACTTGTTCCGATCGCGAGCGCTGTCAGTAACTCGAATGGGCTTTCGTCCTGCGCGCCGTCTTCGCCATCCTCCTCTTCGTTCACTTCAGCCGAGATTGCGATCGTCCAGCCCGGTACGGTTACTTTGGTGGATCTGGCGACAAACTCGTTGCCGGCAACGTCAAAACGAACCTCGGCGGCCAGATGGCGTTTTTCGGGCATGAACTGAGCCAGGTACCGCTTCACGATCGCCAGATAAACCTTCAGCTCGTCAGCGGTGAGCTGGGCGACATCGAAGTTGGCTGCCGTTGGAATGATCCCGGTGTGCGCCGAAACCTTGCTGTTGTTGAACGCCCGACTTTTGCGCTCGGACTTGACGTCGGCAAACACGTAGCTCAGATCCGGCAGTAACCGGGCCAATGCGGCAAGTGTCGCCGGCGCTTCCTCGAACTGCTCGTCAGTCAGATAACTGCAGTCGGATCGGTTGTAGGTAATGGCTTTGTATTTCTCGCGCAGCGCCTGAGTGATCGCGAGAGTTTTTTCGGCGTCGATCCCATGCTCACGGCTGATTTGTACCTGCAGATCCAACAGGGAAAACGGTAGAGGCGCAGCGGTCGTCTTTTCGGTCACGTCCGCCAGTTTCACTACTGCTGCAGCATTGCGGCAGCGTGCAGCCAGGCTCTCGGCGTACTGCTCCTCGATGATCCGCCCTTTGTCATCTACTGGAGCGTCCGCCGGCACGACCAGGCGCGCTCCGATCCGACTTGCGGCAAAGGCGAGCGTCGAAGTCACGCTATGAAAATGCGCTGCAGCATGGCTCCTGTTCGCGAGGTAACGGTTGACGATCAAACCGAGAATTACTGTCTGTACACGGCCCACCGACAGCACACCTTTGATGCCCTTTGCCTGCGCTGCCAAGGTGTAAGCCCGGGTCATGTTGAAGCCGTAAAGCTGGTCGCCAATGCTGCGGCCCAGGGCTTTTTGGGACAAACCATAAAACTCAGTGTTGTCCCTGAGATTTTCCAGCGCTTTGCGCGCAGCGTTGGCGTTCAGGTCGTTGATCAGCACTCGCTTGACCGGACTACGGTTGCCGTAATACAGCAACACCTCGTCCACCAGTAGTTGCCCCTCATCGTCAGGATCGCCGGCGTGTACGATTTCTGTAGCCTTGCCGATCAGCTCACCCACAATCTTGAGCTGGTCTTGCGTGGCCGGGATCGGCAGGTATTTTTCCGGTCGCAGCTTCAGCGGCAGATCTGCCGCGTTCCACTTCGCATAGGCAGGGTTGTGTACCTCCGGGCCAGCCAATGCCAACAAGTGGCCGACGCACCAGGTCACGATGTCTGGCCCGCACTCGATAAAGCCGCCTCGGCTGCGACCGTTGCCCAGGGCTTCGGCGATCACCTTGCCGAGCTGTGGTTTTTCCGCAATGAAAACTCGCATAACAGTGTCCTCTCAGGTGATTTTTCAGCCGCTCGACTTGCCGTACTTGTCGTTGATCAGCTTGTTGTGGCCTTTGTCAGATCCGGGACAACTGTTGGTGAAGCTCAGCCGCTGTTTGGCGGTTGAGTTCCAGTCGATCCGTTTTTTCTTCTTGTAAACAACAATGTCGAAATGCTCCTGGATCGCCTCATCGCATCCGGGTTGCTTCTTGCCGCTGTACAGTCCCCACATACAGAGCGCGCTCTTGCAGGGGTCTTTCGCGAAAACTGGTGTAGGTACGAGGACAGCCACTGCCAACAAGCAGGCAACGGTGTATTTGCGGGCACGCGAAAACGTCGCCGCATCAACGGTGTATTTCATGTCTGATTCCCTTGGTTCACGCCGATCGGCGCTGGTGTGCTGCAGGAGGCGTTACGGGGTGAGGCGCTTTTGCTGGGCGTCGCGCAACTGCTGGTCATGCGGAGCGGCTACGGCGACCTTTGGCTCGGCGGTACGGACTGGCACAGTCAAAGAGTCGATTTTCGAGGCATCGCCGATCGGCAACGCCGGCGTTTTCATAAATGCCCGCTCCTTGAACACTTCTTCTTCGTACCAGAAGATTTTCCGCGCGCGGATGTTCATAGGCGGTGTCGTCTTGGTGCCCTGGACGAAAACCACCTCCTCGCCGTACGGCAGTTCGTTGATTTCCTGAGGCAGCATCAACGCCCGGGGCTGCTCGGTGTAGCTGTCTGTTTTGGTGCGTTTCTCACCGCCACTGTTCACAGACAGGTTTTTGACCAGAACCGTTTTGTTGCCCAGACGCCGGCTGTACTCCTCGGCCAGTGTGATATCGCCGGTTCCGTAGACAACCTCGATGTGAAACGCCTTCATGATCCCGTTACCGGCCTGTTCACCGTAGGTACGCTCTGCGCGCATCTGATCCTTGCCTTGGAAGATGATCAAGTAGCGCAGCCCTGCACCGCGTGTCAGTGCCGGCGCGGTTTCCATAACCTTCATGCGGCCCATGATCGCGATCTCATCGATCAGGAAAAGTACCTGGTGCTTGAGCCTGAGCGAGCCATCAGCACAGTGCCCGCCCTGTTCCGGCAGGATCTTGGAGTTTTGCTGAATGGCTTGGGTAAAAAACAGGTTCATCAATGGGCCGAACTTGACCAGCGACGGCTCGGTGACACAGAAGTAGATGCTCGTTTTTTCCTCGCGCAGCTTGGAAAAGTCGATGTCATCAGCGGAAACAGCCCACGCGACCGTCTTCTCGCCATACATCGCCAATGTGTCTCGAACAATGTCCGCCGTGGTAGACCAGCCACTGCTTTTGTTCTTCGAGGCTTCGTAAACGCCGTTCATTTCACGCATGCATTCATCAGAAAGCGGTGCGCTGCCGGCGCTGCGTTCTTCCATCGCCTGCTGTGCCCAAACACCCATCGCGCTCCCCAGGGCGGCAACTTCGTAGACCTGAGGCAACGTGCAGGGCAGCTCCGGTGTTTCCATCAGGTACAGCACAATCGCCGAAAACACGTTCGCGGCTTTGTTGTACCACTCTTGGTTCTTGGGGTTGTCCGACACGAACAACACACTCGCGATGGTGCGGATCTCGCCGAGGCGGTACAGAGGATCACGGCTTAGCCTGGCTAACGGGTTCCAGCGGTGCGTTTCCAACCGCTCTGGCGAAAAACGTTTGACCTGGTGCCCCGCAGCCGCACGAAATCCTGCTGTGGTGTCGTAGTTTTCGAACTTCGGATCATTGACCACCACCGAGTCCGGGTAGCTGAGCAAGTTAGGGATCACGATACCAACACCCTTGCCGCTGCCGGGCGGCGCCGCGAGCATCATGAAGGTCTGACCGTAGGAGGCTAGAAGCGTGTCCTTCGTCGGGTGTTTCCCGAACAACAACGGCGGATACTCCTCGATGCGTTTCTGAGGGTTTTCGGGGCTATAAGCTGCCATGCGACCTCCGTTTTGTTGCTTGAGGGTTCAGTTTGTTGAGGTAATAAGCGTGGTACTGCATAGGTGTCATGCCCAGGGCCAAGCGCCGCTGATCTTCTTCCACAACGCCGATTTCGTATTGCTGCAGCGCTTCGGAGTCTTCCTTGAACACCCTGTTGAAGTCAGCGCGAACTCGCTGTGAGTCTGACTCTCTGACAAAGGCGTGCCCGAACTGGCGAGCCAGAAGCAGTTCCGCTTCGCGTGATTGCTGTGCTTCCGATTTCATCTGCCGGCACCTCAGTTTTCCCAGAATGGTGTCATGGGTATCCGCTCGCACCTGACGAGTTGCCTTTCGTGCGCTTCGTGGAATGCCTGGTAGTGAGCGATGTTCTGTTCGCAGAACAGCTCAAGCTCTGCCCGGGGCAGCTTAGGGGAGTAGATGTGTACGGGATCGGCATCGTCATCAACGAACTGCTCCATGCCGTCGGGGTACATCACCCGCCCTACACCACCCAGAAGGATTTCTACCTCGGTGGTGCAGGGGAAGTCCGCAGCCTCTTCCGGATTGAAGATCCAGATCCGGTGCTGTGGATTTGCGGCCGGAGCATCATCGACTGAGCTTCTCGCCGGGAATGCCGCCTCGATTCCGGGGATCCGCTCATTGTTCGAACAGTAATGACCATGCAAGCGCTCACGCTCGAGCGTATGCATTACAAAAGTCTCTGAGCGCTCAACGAGACAACCATGTTCATCCAAGTTGTCCACGGTCGCATCGTTGCGTTCCCTGCCCGGCCTGACATCCATTCGCGGCTGGACAACTACATGCGCGACCCCGAGGTAAAGGTCTGGAATCCGTGATTTCCAACGCTCATCACCATGGATCGCATGCCACAGCATCATGTTGTCGCTGATAGCATCAAGCTCGTCATCGAGTACCAGGTAACGAACTCGATGGGTTGCAATGTGGCTACCTTCCACGTTCCAGCGGGTCACCACAGTGAAGTCGCGGACTAACTGCGGTGTGTCAATGAGGATGCCCTGTATGGCTTTTTGACCGACCTTGCGACAGGCAACCAGATAATTCTTGTTTAAGTACGGGCGGCGAGCCGTGAGATCCGTACCGCCGATCAAGGACAGACCCAACTCAGCACAGGTCAGGTCGATCAACGTACAAGGCTCGGCAGTGCGGTGCGCGAAAATGCGTGGCGTCAGATGAATTAGCATTGCTGCCTCCAAGGGATAGTTTTTCAGTGAGCCGTGAACACCCCCCCTTTCTAAAAGGCGTGCGCTCGTAGGCCGCTACGCCTATACCGGCGCGGCACACATAAGGAATTGAGAATCAGACTGCGAGGGTGCTGCTGGTTGGATCAGATGGCGCCCGATGAGGATTAACGCGAGTTACCGCTACTCACTGATACGGCCCCTTGTATTCGAAAATGCGCAGCTCGGCGTTGTTGGCAAACCGTGCATTGCCATGCAGGTTCGAGGTTGGTTTGCGCGAGAACAGGGCCAACAATGTCAGCGCGAGGGGGAAAAAGGTGAGAGCGATCGTCGCGCACCACGCCCAAGGCAAATACATTGTGCCTCGATCGTTTAACGTCATCGACGACACATCGATTAGCGTGTGCCAAGTTACCGCGTCGATCGCCTGTCCCGTAACCAACAAGAAAAAGACACCGCCGACGTACAGCCCGGCCACGAAGAAAAAGGCCATCAAGACCAAGACTATTAACGAGATTTTCCACCACATATCGCCTCCTAGGCCGCATGGCCGTTCATTAATCGCAGCCTGTTCTCAGGCTCGTAGTGCACTTCAAGAACTTGTGTCTTCTCCATGTAAATCATGATGTCGAATGAGGTTTTCACCAGGCGCTCGATGTAGCTGTAATCCAGCCCTTTACCGACTTCCGACTGTTTAACCAACCCGCACACACGGGCGATCCCCGATACACAGTCATTGGCATGAGCTGTGGTAACGGTGCCAGGTACACCGGTGTTGAGGATCTCCATGTAATGCCATGCCTCATCGCCCGTCAGTTCGGCGAGAAACAGATGATCAGGCTTCATCCGCATGGTGCTTGCTACAAGCGCCTTTGGCGTAACCGTAGGCCCGTACAGCAGGTGAACTCGATTAGGGTGACGTGGAAGAAGCAGTTCGTTGATTGCTTCGATCGTGATCATTCGCCGATCAGTAGGAAACAGATCCACCAAAGCCTTAGCCAGCGTCGTTTTCCCTGAGCCGGGCCCTCCGAAAAGGATGATGTTCTGCTTATGCTCAATCGCCAGTTCGAAGAACTTCACCCAATCGCGCAGGCCATGCGCGGCCTTGATCTCTTGCTGCCAATTCGTGAGTTCAAGCACGGATGAGGCGAGCGCTTGCGTGGCGTCGAACCGACCAGAACGAATGTAGTCCTCCAGAGAAAATCGCTTTATCGAAGGAATCCGGATGGTCATCGAGATTGTCCCTTTCTCGACTGCCGGCGGAATCACCACTTGAGCGCGTACCCCATCAGGGAAAACATCAGGGAATTTCAGGGTGTGGATCGGCGTCTCAGGCGTCAACTGAACGTTGTTGAACACAGCGAGACTGTTAGCCACCCGCCAACACATACCGAAGTCCAGCGTAGGCACTTCTTCACGTTGGCCGCTGGGGTAGTCATCATTTGCAGTCCAGATCTCGAATGGCCGGTTTATTTTTACCTCTGTGGTGCCAGGCCGGCTCATACGATCGGTGAGGCCTGCCTGGTTAAGAAAGTCCTGCAGTAGCGTCGAATCGACCAGTTCATCAACAGCAATTGCTGAGTCTTGCATAGTGACTCCTTAACGATTCTCGAAAACCGAAGAAAAATCCACGTCGCGGGCCACGATCACAGTAATCACTGTGCCAGGCAGCAAATGCCCAGTCGGTGCAATGTTTATCGTGTTGTCCAGAGACTTTTCCGCCATGCTTTCGAAGTTCTGCTCGGTGTTGTTGATTGTGTAGCCGCCGGATCCGCTGCTGGGCTGCGTCGAGTTCGTGGCTGCTGTCAGCACGTCCTTGAAAAGCGACAGAACAAGAGCACCGCCGTAGCGTTCCTTGAGATGGTTATCGACCCAAGCTTCTGTACCGCTTGCTCCCATTGGGCCAGCACCAAGACTGTCTAGCTTGGCTCGCCCGTATTTCGTTTCCAGGTCATTCCAGGTCGTGAACACCCGAACTCGACCTTGACCCATCTGGACAGTCTGCACTCCACGAAGCCGGGCCATCGCTTCGGCCAGCACCGTCGAACCATCAGCCGAGTACAGCGGCTCTGTAAGGCGGCAATCCACGGGGCCGGGTTGTTCGGTGATGATCTCCGAGTAGAGCGCGCAGCGCGCATATGTGCCATTTCCGAGGAGATACTTTCGCGAAGGTGCCAACGTCGCTTTCGTCGGAGTGAAATCAGGGCCAGATAGATTATTCAGGTTGCCTCGCGTCGATAATCCACCGGCTCCCAGAAGCCCTTCGCCGGGATCCGCAGCATCCCCCGGGGTAGGTAGAGGTTGGCCTACTGCTGGCCGACTTGGTTTCGATTCACCACGTGCACCAGCCTGATAGCCAGAAACGTCGTTGACGGTTGCCAGCAACATGACGCCCCCGCCCAGCTTCCGTTGCGCAGCCGTTTCCACCGCAGAGGCAGTGTTAGATCCGGAGTTCGCCGGTGTTGTTTTGACGCTTGACGTAGTGGGATTTTGCTTTGCCGGCGCGCTACTGCTTTCTGCCTGTTTTTTTGCGTCCTCGGCTTTGCGCTTATTCTCCTCCTCGATCTCCTTCAGCTTCTCCGCCTTGAGCCTGGCCATGGAGTCATCAGAGGAAGTACTGGTCTTCAACGTGGCGTCCGCTACAACCGTGCTTTCGTCGACCTTGGAGGAGCCACCTCGTATTTCACCGATAACCCACGACCATATGCCGAACACAACAACCAGCAGGAACACGATTAGCAAGCCGATATAAACCCAGAATTTTGCTTTCGGCGGGCCGCTCCGTTTGCTACGGATGTCGAACGCTCCCCTAGCCTTTTCTGCCGACATTTCCACCGGCGGATCAGTAACCACGGCGCCGGCGGTATTCTCGTTGTCATTTGTCTGCACGTTTCACCTCCCGCACTTCCCCTGTAGTGGTTCCGCTGTAGTTGTAGGTGGTGCTAAGTTGCTGGGTCGGTCTTGCCTCCATGACCAAGGCATTCAAACGCAGTCGGAACAGCTTGCTCACGCCATGCACCACAAGAATGTCGTCCTCTGGCCGGGTATTCGCGACCGTTTCAGTTCCGTCAGGAAGCACCTGGTAAACATTGGGACGTGGAACGTTGTTTGGAAATCGGAAGCAAGTGAACGTGCCGTTATCCCAGATCTCCAGCGGCGCCAGGGATTTGTCCCCACGCACTTGATAAGGCCCACTGCGCAAGCCGTTGCAAGGGTCGAAAGGAACCTTTGCGATCGCGACCGGTTTCGGCACCTCTGGATGCTTGAAGCGCAGTGCGTAAGTCATCTCTGTGACAGATTTCACCAGCTTCAACTCCAGCAGATAGGTGTGCTTGCTGGTGTTAATGATCAAGTTGGTGTTCGGATCGTCGGCAGTCTGCGGCTTGATAGCAATCATGTTGCCGGAACGGTTTACACCGATTGACCAAGCTTTCGGATCACCAGCGATGATCAACCCCGATTCACCGTTAACCGTCTCGTTCTGCGGAAACTGAATCAGGGTGGTTCGTCCAATCACTGACTGGATTCTGAACACGTTGTCTGGTGAATACACTGCGGTTTGAACCCGCCGATCGAGAACTGAGCTGTCGCCCATGCTTTCCGCCGAGGCGCTTCCTACGCCGGCGAGCATCAGCACAAGCGGGAGTGCCAGAATTCGCTTATCCATTGTTTGTGCCCGCCTCTTGCACTTTGGAATAGCTCTTGATTCCTAACCCACGCGGGTTGATCCAGTCCTGCTCGCGCTTTTTGGGTGGGTTTTTGTAGTCATAGGTGATAGTTGTCTGCCATGTAGCAGGTTTAACGTTTGGATCAGGTACGCCGTTACGATCGACGACTGTCTTGATAATCCGAACCTGGGCTGTACCAGTACCGGCTTTCTCATCGCGTGCCAGGAAACCCACACCACGAATTTCCACCTTCATCTGTCGGTTGTTTCCGAGCGTTTCGGTATAGCCTTTTTTCGACATCTGGAAGTTCTTGTATTCAGTAAATGCGTCCGCGTACGACATCAACTCAACCGTTGCGTACATGGCGTCACTGTCCGCAAAGTTATATCCCTCTCGAAAGCGTACGTAGTTCGAAAGGTAGTATTCGTCATCAACTTGCTTTTGGGTCTTTGCCTGTCCGCCTGGCCTGACGATATCGGTGGCACCGGTCGCGTTATCAACACGAACAACATACGGCTCCACCGTTTTCAACGGCGTAAGCATCATCACAGCGCCGATAGCCATAAATGCCAGCATGCCGAAAAAATAGGAAAGCAGTTTCGCGCTTTTGGCTTTTTTCTGATACTCGGCAGCTACGTTTGCCTCAAACCATTTAGCCGCATTGGTGTAGGCGGCTTGTGCCAGAGAAATGTTCCGCGCAAGCTCAGGATCCAACACCAAACCGGCAGCCAACTCTTGTTCCTGTTCAATAATTTTTTGTTTACTTAGACGAAATTTCATTAAGATTCTCTCTTAAATAAATGCGCACTCAGCCCACCGGTCAATCTGAACAAGATCCCGAGGGGCGAAATAAATTGGTTATCGTTTACTTAAGTTGAGCCAACAACTTGCTTGTATTTCTTGCTGAATTTTTCCCTGTAAATCCGCGCTGGTTCACCACCAGCCGGTCGGTGATAGCATCCAGCAGCCCAGACCCAATTCTTTTCCCGTTCGTAGCACTTGCGCAGTTCGATAGCGGCAGTGTTCAAGTTGTCGCTGGGAGCTAGGGAATCACAAGGGTGAGCGTAGTGCTGTGAACCCACCCACCCCCAATTCTGTTGGGTAAGTCCGATATCAACTCCATACTTACCGTATTTCTGCAACCCCTCCAGAGCAGCGTTACAGGCTTCGGCGCGAGTAGCGAAGTATCTACCTTCGCCCTTGATATTCAGCGTCCAGGGCCAAGGGTAATAACCAATCTTGATTTTGTAATTGCTTTCGATTTTAGCAATCGTCCAAAGCACTTCAGGCGGAACAGCTTGAGCTTGAGCTGCTCGCTGATAGGCAGGGGGAGGTGTTTCGGCCTGCACATAAGCCGTTGCCACTAATGAGAGAGCAAATAGAATATTTTTCATTGCACGAGTACCACCGCACCATTCGGAATCTGCGCTGGCAGAAGAATTCCCGAATTAATTTTGTTCGGGGCTATTAACACACCATTTTGATTAACACCTACGTTCGTTGACTCTGTACGTTTAGCAAGGTGGCCCACAAGCCCCGGCAAAGACTGAGCGTAAAACACGTAACTACTGCCGGGGGAAATATAGTTTCCAAACCCCGGATTCCTAATATACCAATTTGGCAAGCTTAATGACGCATCACTAACGCTACCGGTTTGAGTTGGATTGGCTACAGCATACGAAGCCACAAAATTCCGATATAGCATCAAGCTGTCGGATACCGCTTTAACTTCGGCAGCTGTCATTCCTCGGTTTTTATATGTCTTCTCTGCTTGCGAAGAAACACTAAGTGAAAACATGAGGGCGAGCAAAAGATACAAAAGAGGCATGACAGCACCCTAAGTTGTCGTGAATGGAAGGTTGAATCGGTTTTTATTGATCGGTGAAACAGGTCGCGGCGATGGAACTGGTCACCGGCGCATTGAGCTGTATGAGCCACTGATACCGGCCCAAAATGTCCGGGCCTGCAACCGGCGTGACTTGCCCCAAAGTCATACGGTTGGGTTCGCCCTGGGCATCACCGAAACGGCTCAGGTAGCATTCAGTGTGCCAGCCAAGATCCATCGCATAATCCTGTCCTGTCACGAAGGAAGTGATACCGCCACCGGAAGGGCTCAGGGTCATTACCCTGTTCTTGCCGACGTTTAACCAGTAGCCGCCCTGGCATGAAAGCGGTCGGCCGGATGCATCACGACCAACCAGCCCGATCGGAGAACACGTTCCCCAAAGTGTCGCGACACCATTCATCTGCAGAAACTCACCGACCTCTGTACGCCCGGTCGACGTCAGTTTTCCTGCGCGCATTTCGCCTCCGGTGTACACATTCTTGTCAGCGTAGGAGCGCACCCACGCTGGATCACTCATATACCACCCGCCGCCATGCTTTTCGTTGTACCAGCCAGTGTCTCCCGTCGATCTGAACCAGCCTCCCGTGTAGGTTTCACCCGCCGTCCTGGTGTTGCCACTGATGTTGGCCGACGCTGCGTTCACGGTGCCGGCGTTGTTCAGGTTGTTGGTGTTCATATCAATGGCCGCGTGCATCGTCTGCAGCTCGGGCTGTCCTGGTACTGCATGGCGGTACAGATAGTCATTGACCAAAGCGCCGTCTTCGAAGAACAGCGCTGTGGCCAGATGCCCCGCACCAGGTGCTACGCCGTACGGCGCCAATGAGGTTTGCCACCCGCCGAAACTGCCGGTCGCGATGCCTGTATTGGATAAGGGCACATACCCCCCTTTCCCCCCCAGTTGCTTCGCGATCTCGATCAGGTGTAGTTCCTTAATCGTTTCTCCGTTCACCGTGACGATCAGTGACTGAAGCTTATTCGGAGTCGGCTCTAGGACAAGCACACGATAATCCTGCCCATATGCGTTCTGGTCAGTAAAACCCGCTTGCAGGTACCCAGTAGAGCGAAGCATTGCGGTTGTTATCACTGCAGGCGCTGTAGGCCCCGCTGCAGCCGTTACGGCCGCGTAGTTGTCTTTGATATATGCGGCCGCGGCATCGGCCACCACGCTCATTTGATCGGCAGTCACCAGGTTGGTTTGACGATCGATATAGCGTCCGTAAACCGCTGTCCCCCCTGCGGCCATGACCACCATGACCATCAGGACGATCATCGTTTCGAGCGCTGTAAACCCTCGCTGCTTGCCTCTGAAATTGCTGCGTCGTTGTTTCACGATGATCCCTCTATGTTTGTTTACTGGCTCCCCAAAATGCCCGGGCCGCTTGTTGTTCAACCTCTTGCGCAATTGCTGAAATCTGACCGCTGCGGATCTTCTCCCTGACGCCGGCAGCGACATCACCACCCACCAGCAATGTTTCGATGGTTAGCCGCTTGAAGTCCTGACCGCCCTGCCCTTTCGTGATGGTCAAGTCCTGCCAGGAGACGCCCAAGAGACTTTCCGCGAGCAACTTTGCGGCCGACGTGGTGTGTGGTTCTGCGAGTGAAATCAAACGTTCAAGGGCTTGCGGGATGCTGCCGGCGTGCATGGTGGCCGCTATCAGCTCACCGTTCGAACCGGCCTTCAGCACCTCGTAAGCCGTATCGGAATCGCGGATCTCGCCCAAGAAAATGAAGTCGACTCCCGATCGGAGTCCACGGATCAGATGTTCCCGGTACCCGCCCTTGTGACGGGATGCGTTGATCGCGATACAGCGGCCATTACCATGCAATCCATCAATGGCCGTTTCGATGGGGTCTTCGATAGCCAGTGATACACCGCCATGCAACTTGTGCCGCTCAACAAGCCAGGAAGCGCCTGTGGACGTTTTACCGACACCGAACCCTCCGCAGATCAGCATCAAACCGCACGCTTTCGGATCAAGCATCGCTTCGGCGTAATGGGCAGGTATGCCCAAACCCCGATAGTTCCTGATTTGTGCTTTGGAGCGGCGCAAAACGTACGTGCCGCCTGGCTCAGTGCTATCCAGATGCGTGACCCGGTACACCGACTTTTCATGCAGAATCGAAAACTCAGGCCCACCGGCGTCCAACTGACCTTTCTGGCACAGCACCAGGATTTCTTGAATGTCGTTTTTCCAGCTTTCCGGAACCGGCACGCGGGAGTTTGCGGCTCCCGCGAGGTCGGTTACGTCTGCAAAGCTGTTACTGACATACAGATCCAGCCAATCGCTTGTCGATATGACGCTTTGCAGACCAGTCATCAGCGACCAGACCAGGACAACGTGTTGGTTCCGGAGGTGCAGGCGGACGTCGCGGCGATTGCGGTGACTTCACCGGTAATCGCTGTTCCGCCATTGATACGCACACTCATGGAGTTGCTGTTGGCAGACTTGGAGGCGAGGAAAATGCAATTCGAGTCCGGCACGCCGGCGTAAGTCATGGTGTAACCAGTGCCGGTCGAAACGTTCGTCACGGCGCCGCCCCATACGTTAGAGACGGTGCCACCACTTTTCTGCATGTTTTCCGGAATCCCCTCGCCGGCGATCAATACCGGAATCAGGTTGGTTCCTGTCGGCCCGTAGCCGCTTTGGGTTTTGAGTTGACGGGTGTTGGTGATGATGCTGGAAATGTTCTGCAGCTCCTCGTTGTTGTTCGAGGTGTTCGTCAGTTTGGAGTACCAGGCAATCGCCCCGATGATGGCGAAAAGTCCAACAACGATCGCGATCATTACTTCCAGCGCGCCGAATCCCCCTTGTTTGGGGCTTCGATGCCCCAACTTGCGCGCATGTGGCAAATCAGAGACAGCCGGGTTCGCGGCGGTGTTTACAGCCGTTGTTTCGGTTTTCATACGTTTTTTCCTTAGGGTTTTACGACTTTGGATGCGGTCTTGTTGACGGACTGTTCGAAGCTGTTCTGCATGTCTTGAGTGCCCACCACAATCAGCGCCATTGCGGCTCCGAGTAGCAAAATGGCAACGGAGAACGAAATTTTCGCCATGCGCTGAATGCTCTTGATGCTCGTTTTAAGCCAGCGCTCTGAGTAGTTGTTGATTGCGCCCGAGAAACCTTCTCTGGCAGCGAGGATCCGGATGAACTGGATGGCTTTCTTGTCCGGAAAGTTGTGTCCTGCGTCATCCAGGGCCACGCCGAGATTGCTCCCCATCCGGATGCCGTACAGCGCACCGCGAATCCTTTCCTTCAGCCACGGGTTGGCGTATTCACCGAGCATTTCCAGCGCAACGTAAGGGGCGATGTTGGCTCGCATCATCACAGCCAGGTTCAATAAAAACGTTGAGCCGTGAACCATGCGGTACGTTGAGTAAAAAGGCCCTCTGTCGAACACCATCCGAACAGATCCAGTCCAGCGCGGAAGACTCCATACGAACGCGACAATCAAGACCAGGAGCGCCACGACAGTGACTGCACCGTAGCCCGTCACGAAGTTCGCAAGCTGGTATAGCGTCGCGGCGGCGCCCGTCCAGTTTTCCGGCGGAGAAACGCGGGCCATCGGCGGAACAAGCTTTGTGGCGACCAGCCACAAGACCATCGACAAAGGCACGCTGAGAAACGCCGGGTAGACAACCGCAGAGGTAACGGCGCCGAAGATCTGCTGCTTAGCGGTGATGACCCGAACGATGTCATCGCAGGACTGAACCAGCCTTGCGCCTTGTTCGCCGGCAGCCAGAAGGGATGCTTCCTCGTATGGCACCCATCGAGATAGCGCCCGACTTAGCGGCGTCCCGTTGCTGAGCTGAATCATCAGGTCACGGGTAACGATAGCCAGTGGCTCACCGTTTTTCTTCCCCCCAACGCTCCAGATCTTGTGCAGCTCCTTGAGCGAATCGTTGACGCTCATGCCGTTCTCGACAAGGTTCTGAAATCCCTCGTAGAAATCGATGCGAGTTCCGCCGGAATACTTCATAACGAGTGCAGCCCATGCTGCGCCGAAAGCATTCATGACCTGACTCCGACAATTGCCACGTCCTCGTCCAGCGCGCAGATGTCCCGCTCGCCATGCGAGGGGTCGACCATTCCTTCGTTGATGCGCTTCAGCAAATGGGCGTTTTTGGTGACGCCGCCTTGTTCATTCACCCAAAATGCCTGTGCTTCGGCTTTGCCGTGGTCGCGAAACTTCCGCATGAACGCAAGATCCGGCTGGATGATTTCAGCGATTGCTGTTCGACCGACAACGCCACGCCCGTTGCACTCTGAACACCCGTCGCCCTTCATGAAGACCTGTTCGACAATGCAGTGCGTCTGAATGCGTGTTTTCAAGTCCGCTGAAATAGGCCCTTTGAAGCGTTCGAATGGCACTTTGCAGGCTTTGCAAAGCACCCGAGTAAGCGACTGATTGACCAATCCCTTCACCAAGCTCGGGTCGTACGCCAGACTATCCTCGACGCCCAGGTCATGAAGCCGCTGAAGGCTTGCCGTCGCCGAGTTGACGTGGAGCGTCGACCAAAGGCCGTGCCCCGTTAGGGCCGCTTGGAACGCAGCCAGTGCAGAGGCCGTATCACGCATTTCGCCGATCAAAGCCACGTCGGGATCGAGGCGCATCAAGTTCGCGATCGCTTCGGCCCACTCCTCCTTGGGGCCTTTGGGCGTTTGGTTCGCTCCCTTGATTCGATACTCCACCGGGTCTTCAAGCGTGACCAGGTTGATCGTGTAGTTCACCGACTCAAGCAACATGCTCAGAAGTGTCTGAATGCTCGTCGACTTGCCAGAGCCAGTGGTGCCGGTCAGCAACACCATTCCGTCAATGCGATGTACTAGACGGGTCAGCGCCTCGATCTGCGTCGGCAGGTAACCCATTTGATCCAAGGTGAGGATCATGCCGCTGTCGTACAGCAAACGCATCGCCATCCAAGGGCCATTCAGTGTCGGACGTGTCTCCAAACGCGCACCGAACAGACCGCATTCCGTGACGAACTCGCTACGCAACCGGCCGCCTTGGCTTTCACCAGGGCGATAGTTGGTGCCCGTCGATTCGCTCATGGTTTCGTAAATGGTGGACAACATCGCCTCACCATCACGTCCAGCGAATGACGCCGCTGGCTCAAGCTCACCGTGAACCCGAAAGCTCAATTGATGACCTTTGGGCGTAGCGAAAAAATGAATGTCACTAGCACCGGCCTCTGTCGCTGAGCGCAGTATTTTCACGACATCATCCTGCTTGCCGCCGGAGGCTTCATTGCCAACGTATTGCTGGCCTTGTCGACTGCCGACAACAGCACCGCCATAGCCTCGATAGAGCGCCTGCAGGTGTTCAGGTTTGACATACTCCGTCGAGTGGTTGAAACGCGCCCGACGCAAGCGCTCAACGAACGCCATGACGAAGTGATTGCCGCCGTAGCCGTCTACGACATGCAGAACACCGTCATTTGTCAGACACAGCTTCTCGCGCAGTTCTGCATCGACTTCCCAGGTCTGACCTGGCGCAGTGAGCGGCACGGGAGTCAATATCGCAAGTGAAGTCATGGCTCGTTCCTCAACGTAACGGGAGTGTTGCCGGCAATGAGGCCGGGGCACTGAAGCCCGGTAATTGCACGGGCATTGGTTGTTGCACCGGCGCGGCGGAAACACCAAATTGCAGCGGAATTCGCCGGTCACCGCGGGTTAACACCACGCGATCAATGCCAACCTCGGCAACACGAAATCCGCCGGCGATTGACTCGCCCGATTTGGATGTGACCGTTGTGCCGTTTGCGTAGCGAAAGGTGGCGTATAGACGGCCAGCAGCACCGGAGATACCTGTCACTGTTGGCAGATCGGCAGCCACCACTGCCACGGGCGCACCGGATTGGGCCTTTTCGAACTGGGGATCATCACCGGCCTTCGCCGATAGCTCCTGCATTTTCGCCTTGGATTCGGCGCGTTTTGCCTGAGCATCGAAGATGATGGTTTCACTCTGGATCTCAGATAAATCGCCGACCGTGGCGAGCGGTTTAACTGCGGCACAGACAGCGAATGACTGCAAAGCAAGTGCGGCAAACAGTAATGGGCTAACGCGCATAAATTTCTCCCTTGATACTCCAGCTGAGCTGGTGCCCTTCGCGAACGACGGTCATTTCCACCAGGCGTACACCTGGCAGATTCAGGCCAGCGAAAATGAATTTCGGTGTGTAGGGCGAGGTCAGCGAAAAGCTGTACGTCTTCCAGTCGGGCAACGGAGGCGGTGGTGCATGCTCCTGACCTGGTAGATTTGCAGGTAGCGGCGTAGCCGGTACCTCAACCAATTCCGCCTTCAGATCCAGCTTCTGCATGTGGGATGTAAAGTTCGCCTGAACAACGGCGAAGCCCGACAGCTCGTCATCCCCCCCCACACCCAACTTGATTTCATCACCAAAGCGCGCCCGTTCTCCGCCCTCCATCAAAACAGGTGGAGCAGGAAAACGGCCTTGACCTGCAGCGATAAGGTCGTTGAATGTCGTACCGGATCGCTTGTAAACAGGCTCGATGATCGCCGTGTTGCATAACGCTGACTCAAAAGGCCAGCCACCCAATGAAAGTGCCTGTGAGTCAATCGCCCCTTGGCATGCATTGAGAAAGTCCTCGATGCCAGGAATGGATGCCCACGGGTGTTGCAATGCCTGAAAAGTCTGCTCAGCACCGGCGAGAGCATTAAGCTCGGCGAGTTTCGCTAGGCGCTCTGCTTCTAGGCGTGCGGCCTCTTTGATTGCTTCCTGACGTTGGTAGTCCGTCCATTGGGAGTACCCGATCAGCGCAATGACCAGGGCCAAGGTCGTGCAACCGATGGTGATGATTTCCCGTTTGGTTAACCCGAAGGTCAAAGGCTTGAGCGCGTAGTCCTTCAGCTTTGCGCCGCTCGGTAGCACCTCCTCGATGTCAAGGGGGGCGCCGCGATAACCGAAGTCCTCAGGGTGATAAACCTTGTCGAACTCCATGATTCGGCGCTGGCTGTCCTTCTCAACCAGCAGATTGAAAATCTGGTCTTTTCCGCCGATGACATCGCAGCCAGGGACGATCAGCCCACCATGGACAGCAACGAGCGCGTACAAACCGTTGGGGAGCAAGAAGGCGCCAATCCACGATTGCTCGCGGATCTGTCCAGCCAGTGCGGACGCCAGGGAAAACATCCCTTTGGTGACGCCATTGCCCTTTTGAACGAACCCGGCCTGAATCATGCTCAGGCCCAGCCGGATCGCAACAATGTCCATTGAGTCGCGTTTGCCGATCTCCCGAGCCTCAGCCATGTATGACCTTGGTCGAGACAGCGGCTGCCACATTAGCCCTGATACGAAGTCCTTGCCGTTGATCTTGACGATGCTGATGTCACTGATTGGGATAGGTGGCATAGGTCACCCCAGAATGATCGGAGTGAGCAATAGCACCAGTACCTCACGATTTGTCTCACGAGTACCGCCGCCTCCAAAGAACCAGTTCCAAGCGGCTCCAACGCCTGACTTGCTTGCGTTCTCGGTCGTTTGATCGAAGCCGCTCAACACTAAGGTCTGACCAGATTCAAGCTTGACGGTCTGGTCGAAGATCTGCAGGTCATAGCTCGGCACCTGAGCTTTTGCATCGCCACTGGTGAAGTTCACCAGCTCAGGCTCGGTACTCATGTTGATCGCGATCTTCATCAACAACTCGTCAGCCGGCATAACAATTGGCGAAAGCGCCATGTTGAAGCCGGAAGTGATCGCAGCCGGTACCAGTGAGCTTGTAGTGCCCACGTTGGCTGTTTGTGTGGATCCGCTGGAGGCGATATAGCCTTTCACCCTGCCCACCTGAACCGGCGCTGTCTGCAGGTTCAACGTCGTCACAGAAGGCGCTCGCACTGTCGAAACTCGCCCCTGCTGGGTCAATGCTTGAACGATCGCTTTGGATCCCGCGAATGGTGAGCTTGCAGTGTCAAGAATGCTGATGGAGCCACCGACCGCGCTTCCATCGATCCCCGGAAACTTATTGCCTAGACCGAACCCCCAATTACCGCTGACCGACTTGTAGACCAGGCTCCAATCAATGCCGTATTGATCTTTATCTGAGAGCTTCACCGAGATCACTTCGATGTTGATCAGGATCTGCTGGGTAATCCGGTGGTTCTCTTTGTCCAGGTACGCCTGCACAGCATCGAGAACGTCGGGGCGGTCAGTGATGTTGATCACGCCAGTCGCACGAGAAAACGACATTTGATCCATCGTCAGCATGTTCCTGACGTTTTTTTCAATGTCGTTCAGCACTGACGAAACCATATCGGTCTGAGTATTTTGGCTACTTCCGGACTCGCCACTCATCCCGGTAGAGCTGCTTCCTTGCCCTGCACCGCCGGATGTACCCGCCGTCGACGACATACCAGACTTAACCTCAGACTTGAAGGTCGAGGTCGTGTTGAAGGCATAGATCGGGAATTGCCGCGTTTCCAAGTAATAGATTTTGATCGCGCCGGCGGAGGTGTCGTACCGCCAAGAGAGGCCCAAGCTTCCGGTAACAGAGTCCAGCAAGGCCGATAGGCGTCCCTCGTAACGCTGAGCGCTCACGTACCGATTACCGAACGACGATGCGCTGCTAGTCGCAGCGGCGCCGAAGGAGGTGGTAGGGCTTCCAGGGAACAGATCGGAAATTGAATCGTTCGAAGCCATCGGCGCCGGCCCGGTAGTTCGAGTACCACCCTTGTTTTTCATAAAGGACGCGCCGCCGTCCAATGCGTCCGGCATGACCTGGACAGGAGTCGGGGCTTTTTCGCAAACATGGCTGGCCCACTGCGCGAACTCCTGCAGTGTTCGCGACTCGTTGTAGCCGACCTCACAGTCCCGGGTCGCCGGCAGGCCCTTCTTCAACTGCAGCGGTTGCGTGTTCACCCATTGTTCATTGGTGAACATCACCGATTTGCGGGCGTTTCCGGACTGTTGACGCAGCGACCCTGCCAAAGCGTTTGCTTTGCCCGCCGTTGAGTCGACACGATCCATCGACTCACCTACTCGCTTGGTTTCGCAGCCAGTCAACCCGACCGCGAACGTGAGCAACATCGTTAGGGCAACTGCCCTAGGACGGGTTTTCATTATGGCGCCCTCTTGCTTTTCGACTTGACGGAGTTTTCAGATACGTTCAAACGATGCTGCGCACGCCGCCCATCAACAACGAATGACCGCTCAGCTTTTTCGTACAGTTGGAAGATGCCGGCGACTGCTTCCTCGTAGCTGCCTTCAAAGCGCAGCGGAGCATCGATCGGGTAATCAAGGTCTTCCGCATCCCAGGCAACTTCATAGTTGGCTCGCTGGCTCCAGGTCTTGATCACACCGCGCAGGCTATCCCCGGGTTTCGCTTCCCAAACCGGCTTGGGGATAGGAGCGGGCTTGATTGGTTTTGCAACTGGAGCGATGACCGGTACCGGCGGCACCGGTGGGGCTGCAAAGACTTTGAGCGGCAAGGTGACCGGTTTCGCCGGTTCCGCTGTAGCGACGACAGTAGGTGGCTTCAACGGCATCACCAGCTGAGCGACAGCGGGTTTGCCTGGCGAAGTTGTTGACGGTGAGGATCCCAGCGATCCCGGGACAGTCGCAGCTAGCGGAGGCTGTGAGGCTGTATTCGCTGGCACAGTAGCCGGCCCGAAAACGATGGGCGCTCGTGCTGTTGATATTGGTGCAACCGGCATCGGCGGAGGACTAGGAGGAAGCGGTGGAACTGCTGCCCTGGGCGGTACTGGAAACGCTGGCTGATTAACTTCAACCCAGTCACCCGAGGGCAACGTTAATTTCGGCGCACTGCATCCCAAAAGCAAGGCAGCACAAAGCAGCTCACTCGCAACGAGTTTGCAATTCATGGCTAGTACCTTTTTTAAAAACGATGAAACAAGAAGGGAAACGAAGCTGTTATCGAGCGGGGATTATTTGATTTGGTTTCGATTTCTTAAACGGAGTAATTGTTTTCCAGCAGCGCCGGCCATCGAGCGCGCTGCACTGAGTCCGGATGTTTTACCAATTAACGATCCAATACCGCTGACGCCACCGGAAGGTGTACCTCCCATGATGGAGGCGGCGTAACCGGGTAACTCAGTAATCAGCATAGTAAAAGAGCCGAAAACGAGGAGAATCTTAAAAGCAGTCTTCAGCGTAATTTCCAATCCGCCATCTTTTACAATGAACGAATTAATAAAACCCATTTCAATGCCGACTATTACCGCAATCAGGATCTGCGTAAGCATGAAGCCCCCTACTACAGAAACCCACCCCCAAAACCATTGACGCGTTTGCTCAAACAGAGCGAAGGCAATAAATAGCGGCCCGATTATAAGGATAATAGTCGAGGCGCCTTTCAAAGTGATCATTGTCCCAACGCAGACTGATAGAAAAGGAACGCCGCCAATCAGATAAAACAAGACAACTACAACAGCATAAAACATTACAGACCAATCTTCTGTAAACCCGAACTTCATCAAAGAAATCAGCTTATCCAGAGAATCGATATAACTGATAATCAGCGTGTCCACCTGATTGGTCTGGTTGCCCTCTTGGCCTGACAGAATTCCGCCCATCCAAACGGGGAACCCGGTGGCGAACGGCACAATTGTTTGGATGTACCAAGACACGTTAAAAGCGAAGTACGCAATGAATGCCATCTTCCCGATGCTGATAACGATGTCTTGGAAGATGCCATCAATCCCTTGAAACAACCAGTAGATGCTCTTGACCACAAAGTGCGTAATCCAGACTGTCCCGAACAACGCACTAACACCCAGCATGACCTTAGCCATGCCACTTCCTAAGGTGCCTTTAAGTGCATCGTCTATGGCCTGAAATAGCTCGCCCGCGACCTGAAAATCCATTGAGCCTCCTTCACGATGATTTACTCAGTTCACGCCCCTTGTAGAAGAGGCGACCGTCCTGTAGGCGAAAGCTCACTGCGCCGCCTTTGGCACTCAAGGTTGAGTCCGAATCGGCCTTACCTTCGAGTTTGCTTTCAAACTCTTTGCCAAACAGGCTCTTTTTTTCATCGATGTGAAAAACGTCACCCTCTTTAGATATATCCAGAGTCATCGGTTTTGAATCGGCACTGCTTACTTCCACCCAATGTCCAACGAACGCACTTGGCTTGTCAGCACCGCAACCTGCGAGCAACGCGAATACAGCCAAACCGCAAACAGCGAGAACTTTACGAGACATACACACCCCCAAAAGACCAATTTAGATAAACCACACAAGTATAGTTTATTTAATTGTATTTTGGTACTGTTTTGCTATTACCTCGAATATAATCTTCGAATGCCTGAGAGCGCTGTTTGCTTTCCATCTTTTCCTTTTGCTCCGTTAGCATTTTCATATTTTCCATTCGTATTTGCTGATTCTGCAACTCTAACAATTCCTGCTGATATCGCAGTTGCAAGTCAGCTTTTTGTTGCGGGGTTTCCACAGCATTCAACTGCTGACGGAGTTGTTGAGCATTTTTTACCCTCTCCGTACTTGCGTTATAGTTGGTTTCGAGCATACCAGTTACAGCAAGAAGCTTATCGAACTGTTTCTGTATATCGGGATTGTCTGACTGCAAGTTATAGCGATTACGCAGATTGGGAAGATCTTTCGCATCACTGTAAACATCCTCCCACTCCGAGAGCGGCATTATTTTGTTGAGTGTCGGATTATCCAGAAAATCCCCCATATTGGAATTACCGGAAATCAGCCCTTTATAGTTCTCGTACTGTGCCCGGGCTTGTTCGATACCTTCTTTGGCTTGGTTTAACGCATCAAGTGCTTGTTGCGCTTGAGCCAAAGCGTTAGAAGTCAAGATAATGCCGGTGGCGGCATCCAGCGTTGGAATACCGGTAGCATTAACCGCCGGGACAACAGTGATCAGCGCGGCGGCTACAAGCCCCGCGAGCAAAGTCTTTTTCATTTGATACCTCAGCGCTGAAGCTTTTGCTGCGCAGTGATTTGGGCCATTTCAGCCAGGAAGGGCGGTACCCAGATTGCCGGGTCGGTGGTGTTCAGCGATTCACGGATCCTCTTTGCAACAGCAAGGTTTTCATCCGTCGAGGACAGAAGTGGCAGCCAATACTTCAGCTTCTCGTCAAGTACCAGCTTCAGCTTTACCGCCTGATTACCTTGAAGTACAACCATTTCGCGGCTCTGCGGATGCATATCAACGATTGCGTCGAACACTTTGCCTTTGATCCCGAAACGCTCGTACCCCTCACGATCGGCCTTTTTGTTTGCCAACCAGATCGACGTAATGACCTGCTGTACTACAGCGGCGGCATAAGGAGTGGCGAGCGCATCCTCTGGCGACTGCGTGTCCATGATCAGCGTTTCGCCCCGAGTCCGACCACTCTTGAGGATCTCCTTGATGGCATCTGCAGTGCTCTCGAATGAAAGCGGCGCCCAATACTCAGCCACTACGTTCAACAGCAGCGAGCCGGGTTTGGAAGCGTGCATGACACGCTTCATATAAAACAGCGTGTTCAATAGGACTTCCATCGCTTCCGGATGCTTTGAAGCAAACTCTTTTTTCAGGATTTTCGTGCAGTCGAACGCCAGACGTCGAAACGCTGCCGGATTGAACTCGTTAACTGGTGAATCCAGCACCCAGGCGTTTTGCCCTTTGTAGCCGTGAGCGAGCCTGCACCATTTTGACAATCGGGTATTCAGGCAATTGCCGCCAATCCTCGGGATGAACTGTAGGAGCAGCGACATTCCACGATTGGCGACGTTGGAGTGTTCCATCACTGCGGTGATCCCATCCTGGATTGCGCGTTGCTCATCCTCATTTGTGATGGCCTTGCCGCCTGCGCAAGTCAAGACGGTGTCGAACAGGAACTGTCGCAACTCCGGATTATCCGGGAATTGAAATGGGTTAAATCCCGTTGGGATCCCTGGCGAGATTGTGTAGTACTGCGTGCCCAAGGCCATGAGGATGTTCTGAAGAGAACGGTTGTAGTCAATGCCAAACAGCATGTTGTCAAAGCGGCTTGCAAACGTAAGCAGGATCGCCTCAAAAGTTGTCTTGCCAACCCCTGTCTGGCCGGTTACAGCCATATGGCCTGGCAGCTTTTCACCGAGGTTATTTTGTCCCGTTGGGCTGTCATGCGCGTTCAGCAGATGCAAACCATCCTTGACCGTACGCATTGGAACCAACGCAGTGCCGTCGCCGATCGGGTTACCCTTGGCCTTACCCCCCGGTGTAGCGTGCAGCGAAAAGCCACAAGCCAAGTTCTCTGTAGACTTGCTCATCGGGTACAGCACTTCTGTAGCGGCCGGGAACTGCGAATACCAAGTGTAGATGTTGCTCATCGTCGACCGAACAAACGTCGCGTCATGAACGGTAAAGACGGATTCCATCTTGGCGCCGTTATCAATAGCGGCATCGGGACTATCACCGTAAACAATCAGCGAAGCATGGTAGCGACCAAATGCCTTTTCGCCCTGGGTGATTTCCTGAATGGCCTTCTCCAGCTCGTTCGCTTGCTTTGACTCACCCTCCACCGAACCCAAGTCAGCAATGTGCTTCTTGAAGTCCGACTTCACTTTGTTCCGGTCTTCGAACAGGAACGTCTGCACTAGGGTGAAATCGAAGGGGTATTCGATTACTTCGTCCCACATGCCTGGCTCTGAACCGCCGGCGGGATAATCACGCAAGTCGTAGGTGCTAGCGAATCGTTGTCCACCCCGATTAGGACGATTTTCAACGTAATCGTAAGCCTCGAAATTCGTGACGCTATCGATGACTGCTTCACCGAGGCGCGTGTCGCTCACTAGCACATCTTGCTCATGTCCATTGAGTAACAGACTATAAAAACGGCCAATCTGAGAGAACAGCGCACCGTGTTTGTTCTCCTCCATCCCCATAAACGCGACGTCGTAATCGGCCAACATCGTTTGGGAGATAGTCAGAAGCTCCTGCATCGACTTGATGCCAGAGTCCAAATCCTTGTATTTCAGGATAAGAGCAATGGAGTAACCGACCTCACGAAACGTCCCGTTGCGGAAAGGTTCTGTGTAGGCATCAACAAAATCCTGAAGAGCCGGCAGTTCCATAGAATACTGGGTATCAAGTTCAATGCCGGTTTTTGTCACGTAGGTTTGAAGCATCAGGTTTTTGCTTTCTTTCTTACCCAACGCAACAAAATATCGATTGAGCTGGTAAAACTCTCGCTCTAGATCTTCATCACTACGTGTTTCATGTGAAATGCCTTTCAGCCGAAGAAGACTAATTAGTCGATTCCCCGGCAGAGTCACCATGTTTTCGTGTACGTGATATCGCATTAGAGGGACGAAAACCTCCGGAGACATAGCGTTTTTCAGCAAAGCGCCTTGCATAATATTGGCTCCACTTCGGATTAAAGGATGTTAATAACAGCCGCTTACCGTATTTAAAGTTGAGTCGAATCCGCCTGATCGCAAAGCGCACGCGCCGGAAGTACCGATCATCAATAGAGGAGATCAACCGGAGGGCAATCATTGCCACCACGAATGGAAACGCAAAGACCAACCCCCATATCCAAGAGAGGATAACCATGCCAACTATAAAACTTACTGCTGTGGCCATTAATAGGCCTAACAGCGGCATGATCGGTATCCCCCAGTATTTGGCTGGACGCGACATTGCGTTGTAGCTTTCAAAGATCAACTTCTTTATGCCTGACATAACTGCCCTCCAGCATTCACATCAACCTGCGCTGCCGGATCCCATCAGTTGCCATGCACCCGCCGCTAGAACCATGGAACCACCAACAGCGGCCACAGCAGCCGCTTGCTTCAGGTAGTCCAAGAAGGTGTGTGAATGATCACCGTTCGAGCGGGAAATAAGCCACTGAATGCCCGACCAAACCAGGGTGCCACCAGCGATAGTGCCGCCTAGGGTGTAAAGCACCAATCGAATGCTTCGAGCAGTGTCTTGCATCCCGCTGTCCCAGTCGGCCATAGCAACCAGAGGCGCGCAGCAGATTGCAGTCACGACCAACCGTGACAGCCGTTTATTTTTCAACAGCTTTTTTCTCAACATCGAGTTTCTCCTTTGTTTCTTTCTGATGATCTTGTTCCTTCGATTCGGATACCGAAGGAGGTGGGAGCTGTGTAAAGCGAGGGTATTGCCGCAGGACATCCCAGCTTTCATAAGTTGGCTGCACGGATTGCGGTGTTGGCTGCGCAACTTGCTGAGGGGAGTTGCTTGGTGCTACGGGAAACAGGTCGGACACCGGATCAGTGACCGTCTCAGCCGATGGGGACTGGCGAGATTCCTTTGCACTTGGCGGGATTTCTTTGTTTTTAACGATTTCCGCGCTTGTCGCATTAGTTGCGATACCGAGCGCTATCAACAACAACATGCCTCTAGCGACCATTTTATTTTTCCTCGGTTTCTTTAATTTCCTTGAGAAGTTTTTTTGCCGCAACAGGCAAATAGTTATTAATGAGGTATTGAGCGATTTGCGACGGCGTAATTTGGCGCCGGCCTTGATGACTAATATCGATAGCTTCGTCAACAAGCTTTTTGAACAACTCGCTTCCAACATGCACCACCTTGGTATTCGTCGGCCCTCCAATTTTTGGTTTTTCGTTTGTACTCATAGTTTCTCCAGACAAATGCAAACACACCGCCTTGCGCATGCAAGCAGTGTGTTCAAAGTGTTTTAACTTATTCGAGCAGTCGGTTTACCAGACTTTTTCGTTGACCTGCGGCTTCTCGATAACGGAAGCGATTCGCGAGTAGGGGCGGTTGCCCTGGGTGATTAACTCAGACTCGCTTTGCAGCAAGGAGAAAAGCTTTGTCTGCCGCTCCAACTTCGATTGAGTCAGCGCGATCTCAGACAGGGCTTTCAAAACATCAGGAGAAACATTGCGACATTCGAGGCTGGTGACCTTTTTATCGGTGCGCAGCAGCAGCGATTGCTTCAGTGCCTCGATCAGCCCATTGGAAACGGTGCTGATATCCCCGCCGAACCGAACAAATTCCTTAACGCCAGGAATATCGGAAATTTGGGATGGATGCACCAGCTCAGGGTCGAGCCGGACAAAAAGGTAGCCAGGGAACAACTGGGTCTCGGTGACCCGTACCGCGTTGCAGTCTCGGCGTTTCTTCACCTCCATTTTGGTAGGAGCGTAAACCTCAACTCCTAGCAATTTGATTTTGCTTGTAACTAACTGAAATGCATGGAAATTATGTGTTATCAAGTGCCATCGAAACATCCCTATACCCCTGTGTTCGGGCACGCGCCGCCACAAACGCGCCGTAGCCCATCCCTTTCAGCACCTTCCTTTGCGGGGGTGCCATACCGTCTATTGACGGCGGCCGATTATATGAACAGTGTTAAAAATTGCAATGGCACCATGCCAGTACGCAATTTTATTCATAAACAATAAAGTATTCAACCAAAAATGCAGAAAATGCAATTATGCCCTGTAAATTCCCGTGGCACTCCTGAAACTGACGGATTTCAGGCGGAAAAATGACCTCCCCGATCAGGACGTTCATCGGTTCAAGAATCAGATGGCACCGCAAAGCTCGGCAGATCACTCAGGCGGCGTTGGCCGAAGTGATTGGTTGCGAAGACACGACCGTAGGTCGCTATGAACGAGGGGAATACGCTCTGGATGGCGAACAGCTGGTAAAGGTCGCCGAATTCTTTGAAGTGTCTCCAATCGACTTTCTACCTGGTGAAAGCGATGTTCGATGGCAAACCGTAAGCGAGCTGAGATCAACGCTCATCGATTTGGTTTATCGCATCGACGAGCCGATTATTCTGCAGCGATTAATTGACGCTGCTCGCCCAGCAAAAAGAGCTAATCTGCGCTAAACCAGACAAGCGGTAGGATTCTATTCAGATGGTAGCTAGCACTGTGCCACGTCAAGTCTGGTAAAAAATCTGGCTTCACGGCATCTTATCGCCCCCCTACCGGGCGCGAGAGGCGTCTGGGGGGTTTTTCAACAGGTCTGAGGCGCAGATGAACTCCGTAAATATGGAACGTTTAATCAAGAACCTAGGCTGCTCTTACGATGCTCTAATTGCGAATGAAGTAATAGATAACCTTCCACTACAAGACTTGTATGAAGATGGTGAATCATTAGAGATCGAGCCGGTTCCTGGGATTGAGTTAATATTCTGGCCCGAAACCTTACGTTTCGAGGTTGTACACATAACACTGAAAGATTCTGATCTACCAGTTTATACGGGTGAGTTACCGGAGCCGTTTAAGGAAATAAAAAATCAACAACAGGTGCATAGTGCCTTTGGAGTTCCAATATTCTCCAAAACAGCGATGGAGCTTTTGGGAACCGGTTTGAACGGTTGGGATACTTACCAACTTGACCCGAGTTGGCATCCTGCAACGTTAGTTGAATTTCAGTACGTAAAAAACATGCAATTAAGCAGATTGCTTTTTTCATTAATTGACAGAAACGTTTAATGCCGAACAACCTGTAGCGTCGCACTGGCCGGCGCCTAGCGTTTTGCCTTTGTCGCCCGTTGGAGTACCCAGCTAGGCGCCCGCCTGTGCGTCCCCACCCTACTGCTGCACGACTGCGGTAGGTCGTGCTTGTTCAAGCTTTCAGACTTTCGATCACCCGAAGCCACTCATTCATTTTTTGCAGGTAGGCAACGGGTTCGTCTGTCGCGAAGTCCGCCAAGATCCGCTCCTTTACAGCGCTGTATTCTGATGGAATGGCTTCGCAAATGCCGCTCATTGCATGTTGCAACTGCAACATACGCAACACCAGCTCACGCAGCTCTTGCGCACTCGCAACCGTCAGCGTCCGTTCAGCATCCCTAAAAGCGAATACCCTGGAGCGAAGCGTCCGCATTTCCTCACCAAGATTTTGCCTGTACCCGCGAAGGGCACCAAAACGGCGATCCTCTGAAAACGCCTCAAATTGTTTTCGGTCGACAGTATTTTCAGACGCCATGGTTCTTGATCCGTAAACAGCTCATTTCGGTGATTGCCGCCAACTCATCCCTTGCAGGAGATCTGGCGGCTTCGGCTACTGCACAGGTTATTCAGCAGGCGTGTAGGGATGACGGGTAACAGAAAAACCTTCAGACCCATTCGACGAAACTTCGAAATCGAAGCCCAACTGCTGAGCCATAGCGCGGAGGGCAGTGATTTCAAGATCATCCTGATAGCTCTGACCATTCGCGTAATACGTCTTGCCGATTTCAAGAATGCGGCTCTCAATCATTTTGAGCAGGTGAGCGATGCTTTCAGTCGGGACGGTGATCTGCTTGTCAGTCATTGGTAAATCCTTGATAAATAGGCGCGAAATTACGTCCTAGTAATGCCAAAGGCCCAATTAAGGGCCGATGGTATAGCTCAGAAGTATCACTGAATTGTTTCGGTTTTTTCCACGAATTGGCCAATGAACAGCTCGTTCTCTTCAGTGAACGTCTGCTTCAGGTGATGACCTGAAAGGCCGGCGAATTCGCCTGCGCCCGTAAAAGAAATATTTGCGTACCCGCCGTCCCCGAAAGTGATGCGATGAATCGATCCGAGGCCGTTGCCGTCTGTGTCAATTGTGTAGCTAGCAACCTTGGAAATGTCGCTGATGCCCACGGCCTTAGGCGGGGTCATCAACGTGTACCCGCCATCGTCTCCCATGAGAAACTTTGTTCCATTCGGGCGGGTGATAAGCATCCCACCCTCTACTTTCTCCATTTGGGTACCGAACACATCGGCGCCGATAAGACTGCCTTGGGCGTCAACCTTTACTTTGCTCTCCCCCACGGTCAATTCAGCACCGTCCGGGCCAACGTCAATGTCGACTTCTTGATCACCTAACTGAATTTTTGGCATTTTTTATTCTCTACATGGGCAATCCCGACGGGAGCCTCCTTACCAATATGGTGGCACAGCGCCAATATCCAAGGTCAGAGAGGCTGAAAATCTATCACCTGGGGATATCTGCAGCAGCGCACCCAAAATCGAGGCGAAAAAAAACCGCCTTGATCGTAACCAAGGCGGTTCGTTTCTAGACCTTAAAGCAGGTCGTCAAGCTTGTCTTGCAGCAGTTCGGCAGCGTGTTGCACACGCATACAAACCAGCAAAACGTCCCACGCGTGTTTCAAATACTTACGCATGTTCGGCCCTCCCGTAGTTGGGCCGGCCTCCAGCACACTTATCGGTTTCGTGTACCTTCGGGATCACGTCAATGCTCCCTATGAGGCGGCTAAGCTGATGAACCCTTCTGAGTCATCCGCACGGCTTCCTAGGGCCGTGTCAGAAAGCAGTCGCACGCGGGTTTGGTTGGGGCCAAATGTGCCGCGCCGTACTGGTTGCATAGTAACGAAGTTTTTTTCGTCATGGTGCGGCACAACGGCTCATTAAGCGTTACTGCAGGGGGGTAAAATGGTTGGAAGCTAGGCGCTATAAGGCTTGCAGGAGGAAAAGATTTTTTTTCTTATTTTTCGCAGCGTATTTTTTTGTACAAAAAACAGACAAAAATAGACCTTTTAGCGGCTGAAGAACGGTAAAAACGTTAATTTATTGCGCCTCCTTGTACCAGCTTGTACTCTGTCTGCACGTCAATGCTCCCTGTGAGTAGGTCAGTCCGGCTCCTAACCGGCCTGCCATGAAAAAGCCGCCCTTCTAAGGCGGCTTTTTTTTTCCTGCAATTCTATGCAGAAAATGCGTGATTCAGTGAGTTAGAAGATTACATAGATACCTTCAAACGATCTGCAGGATATGAGCGCATGAATTCTGCACTTTCACCAGGCGCGGCCTTTAACCAATCACCATATAGGCCAGCGGGCAGTATCACCACCATGCGCTTTTCATCATGCGGCTTGTGATAATTGCGCATAAAAGAATGGTTGTCAGCGTTCACCGTGAGCATTGTGAAGCTGTGCATGGTTGCTCCCGTACCGGGTTCACGCCATTCATCCCACAACCCCGCAATCCCCATTATTTCGTCATCTGCTCGAGTAATCCGGGTGGCGATCGCCCTTCCCGTCCGCCAATCAGGCTCGTAGATCGCTGCAGCGGGAATGATGCAATGCTGACCACGACTCCATGCGTTCCTGAATGACGGCTTTTCAGCGACTGTTTCAGATCTAGCGTTGTAGGTTCGTCGGGCAATTTTTGTGTCTTTGCTCCAGAACGGAATCAGCCCAAAAGATCCTAGAACTACCTCGCTGGCCGAAGTCGGTTTTTCATCATGCAACTCAACTCGGCGAATGAATGGGCCGGCATAGCCTGGCCACAAATCCAGCTTTCCTTGCTCATACAGTTTCGTTCCAAATGTCTCCACCACCGATGCCGGCGGGGGCGCTTCGTAATGACTGCACATAACGATCATCCTGTATGCCTGTGCCTATTTTGGGCACTCGACGCTTCGAGAGTTCAACCGGCTCGTCTTCGAGATGTGAAGCCTTTGGTCTGCCAAGACCTAGGCGCGTGCCCCGCACTCGTTTACTGTATATATCAACAGTATAATAGCGGTGCACCATGAACGTCTTGTCCATCTCCCCACTTCGCGCTTCCGATCAATCTTTGCAGGTACTGGCAGGATCCGCGGCAGGTGGTTTTCCCAGTCCAGCAGCCGACTACTGGGAACCGCCTATTTCATTCGATGACTTATTGAACATTCGTGCGCCGCACGTCTGGATTGTTCAAGTCGAGGGGGACAGCATGCGTGATGTGGGTATTTACGATGGAAGCAGGTTGGTAGTCGATCGAGCCATAACCCCCTGCAGCGGCCATATAGTCTTGGCTTACGTGGACAATCAGCCTCTGATTAAGCGACTGGCGAGATCCCCCAGCGGTTGGTTGTTGGAGTCTGCTAACCCCCTCTATCCGCCGATCACCCCCGATGAATACGGCGCGGTTGAAGTATTCGGCGTGGTTACCTGGTGTCTTAATCCCCATGCACTCTGAGACTCGGCCTGTCTTCGCGTTGGTAGATGCCAACAGCTTTTACTGCAGCTGTGAACGCATTTTTCGCCCAGAGCTGCGGCAGCGACCCGTTGTCGTGCTTTCAAACAGTGACGGTGCAGTTGTGGCACGAACCAGCGAAGCGAAAGCCCTAGGCATCAAGATGGGGGAGCCGTATTTCAAAATTCGCGATTTCCTGGAACAAAACAACGTCGCCGTCTTCAGCAGTAACTACACGCTTTACGGGGAATTGAGTCACCGCATGACAATGGCGATTGCCTCGCTGACTTACGCACAAGAACAGTATTCGATCGATGAATGTTTTTGCCGATTGGACGGGCTACCGGAGCCGCTTGGTGATGTTGGTCGGGCGATACAGGCCCGCGTGTTGCAATGGACGGCGCTACCTGTAGGCGTGGGTATCGGCCACACGAAAACACTTGCGAAAGCAGCACAGCACGCATCAAAAGTCTGGCGAGAGCGAACGGGAGGGGTTGTAGATCTTCGTCGACATGATGCAGTGGAATGGTTGCTTCAACGCATGCCGGTCGAGGACGTATGGGGTATCGGTGGGAGAATGCGAGACAACCTTGCCAGCGACGGCATTAGGACAGCGTGGCAGCTTTCCCAAGCGGATGCGCGAGCGATGGGCAGGAAGTACAGCATCGTCCTGGAGCGCACGATCCGGGAGCTGCAAGGCGAGTCTTGCATGGATTTAGAGCAAGCAGCACCGGCAAAACAGTCGATTTGCTCGAGCAGAATGTTCGGGCAACGTGTGCACAGCATCGAGGAATTGCGCCAAGCATTGGCCACTTACTTACATCGCGCATCCGAGAAATTGCGTAAACAGCGATCGCTTTGCGGCGCACTCCGAATCGGCATACAGACATCGTTCCATGGTGACGGCCCGAAATATGCCAATTCAACAACATGCATTCCTGACTATCCAACTGACGATGTTCGTCGACTGACAAAATACGCGCTGCGTGCACTCGAAGAGATTTTTCGACCAGGCTTCGCTTACAGCAAAGCTGAAGTGCTCCTGATGGATCTACGCAAGCGCGGAGAATACACGCAAGATCTTTTTACGCCGAGCCAGCCAGAGCGCTCCGACACACTCATGGCAGTCATGGATCGCGTTAATCGGCGATGGGGACATGATTGCTTGCGATCGGCCGCCGTTCCACTGGCACCGGACTGGGGAATGCGTCGGGCTTTGTTGAGCCCAAGCTATCTGACTAATTGGAATCAACTTTGGCGCGTTCAGTGCCAGTAGGACGGCCTCTCCAGTTACGCTGTGAAGCGTAACTGGAGAGGGGGTTACATTCCCGCCTGCGATTTTTCCACGATAACAAGAGCATCCAGCGCAGCGGATAGCAGGTCGCCCAGCCGCACATTACGCTCCTCTGCCATATCATAAAAACGCTCATGGCATGCCTGTGTCACTTTGATGTTCAACTGAACACGCGGTTCAGCACTTTTGTGCCGTGCACGTTTTCCAGATGGAACCGAAACGGGCTGTGCTTCACGCGATGGAAATCCGTTATCTTTGGATATCTTTTCGATATCCGCAGCGTCTGCCACAGGTTGAGTGTTCGCTGTTTTTGGTTTGAACTGGCTCAGACTGGCAAAAGGGTCGACCCTTTCATCATTACTCATCATTATTCTCCAGCAGAAAGCTTCGAGATCAGCTCAGCGGCAAATGCGCTAGCGTTGGCAATCGCTTTATCGATACCTGGAGCCTCGGAAGCATTCAATGCTTCCAAAGGCTTCTGAAAAAAGAACATCGAGCGAAATGCTTCACGCTCAGTCATCACAGTTTCGAAGACGGGGATGTTCTTCGCTTCAAGGCTTTGGCGGAGGCTTGCCATGTTGCGAGTCTGGTAAGCCGGTGGAGTGCGTGTAAGCAGGATCGAGAACGGCAGCTTGTATTCCGGCAAATGACGACGCACAGCGAGTTCTTGGTCGTGAATCAGTGCAACCGCCCTCCCCGCCTGCTCAGCATCCAGTAAAGATCCCTGCATAGGTACGATTACGTAATCAGCCTCTTGCAGGGCGAGAACTACGATCTTTGCGGCAGTGCCTTCTAGATCGACAATTACAAATGGATCGATGGACGCGGCTTCTCGAATCTTTGCGGCGATGTTGTTCTCAGTCACGTCTGATAGAACTCTGAGATTCGGAGGACAGTGACCGCCTGCTGCCCATTTCTTGATCGGATAATTGGGATCTGCATCGATGATCGTAACCCCAGCGCCTTTGGCTGCTAGCTGTGTCGCCAAGGTTAAGGCGGACGTGGTTTTCCCCACCCCACCTTTCGGGCTAACAAATGCGGTAGTTGGCATGCCTTGCTCCGTTATCTAAAGGATATCCCAAGGATATCCAGAGATATCCGTTAGGTACCCATTTTAGGCGTATCTATAAGATACGCAACAGATATCTACTAGATATCTCAGAAGGTATCCCGGAGATATCTTTTTGCCAAGGGCACCAAAATAGTATCAAACAGATATCTTCGAGATAACGATGGGATATCCAAGGATATCTTAAAGTTACCGCATGGCAGGCATCGCAGATGCCTTCAGCTACCTAATAGATATCTAATAGGTAGCCGGACGGAGTAATGCAGGTAAGAAGGGCAAGCCAGTGGGATTTAAGGGTTACGCGGCTTCTACAGACACGAAGAGTCGCTTGCCGAGAGCGGACAATGCGGCTTCGAGTTGTTCGATTTTCGAGGTATGCAGAAAATCAACCAAGCGATCGCCCTGGGCTTGATGCACACCCAAAAGACGGCAAAGGTCAGCTTTCCGCATATTCCGTTCAATCATGCTGTTCCACAGCGCGATCTTCGCAACGACAACTACAGGCAAGTGGACAACGTGTTCCCCGGCTTGTGGAGCAGACGCCGGAGGAATTGCACGGCGCTGGTCAACATAGATCGATAACGTAGTCTCGATCGCGTCTAGGGCTTCGCTAGCGGCGTGATTGAGATCATCCCCATAGCTATTCAGCTCGGGAAGATCACGGCAGAACACGGCAACACCTGGTGCGCTGTCTTGCTCGAATCGAATGGCATAGTCGTACATGGTCACTCCTGGGAGGTGATTGCTCAGTTTTCAGATGCGGCGAAGGGACTCCTTAGAGTCCCAGTTGCTTTATGATCGCCTTACGGGTCGGTTCTGGCATTTCCTTACTGCCGTGATCCGCGAAGGTGCTCCTGTTGCCGTTGGGGGCGATGACTTTGAAGTGGCTTCCTTTGCCTGCTTCGAAGGTTACCCCTTGGGCCTTCAACCACCGTCTGAACTCGCTGAACTTCATCACCTCGCCTCGTTGTTTGGATAAGCCATTCTACTACATTTATGTGTTAATACAACATAAATGTTTTATTTGGTCAAAAAAAACCCGCTCGAAAGCGGGCTTTGTAATGTCCGGATTGCTTTATTGAGTAACCCGAGCTGTCAATGTTTGTCGATTTGAGACAGCAGAGCCAAATCGCATTGCCGGCAGTTCCACGTATCGGTAAGTGATCGCCGATACAACGACAGTCAACAGGAGCGTCAATAGCATATAAGCGCCAGTAGTCCAGCCTTTAATCCATTCAAACTCTGATACCTGAACCAATCTAGAAACCGAATATAGAACAACTGGGTGGAATAAGTAGATTGAGTAGCTAATAGTTCCGAGCCAGACGAGGAGGGGGAACGTAACCTTTTTACTGATTGCAAGAACTCCAAACAGAAGTACCCCCATCGCGTAAGGCACGCACAATTCCCAGTATGCAGGATTAACCGAGTACATCTTGACGGCATATAAAGCCAGACAACACCAGGCAACGACGAAGCCCACCAAGGCAAGTTTCACAACGAAGGGTAAAGCTTTGTTGTCGCTCCAAGAGCGGAATAAGGCGCCCCAAAACATGACGCCAAGGTTGAGACACATCGTGCCAAGCGCTGGATTTCGGATAGAAGGGACGGTTATCCCGACCACCGCTAAAATCGGCGGGCCAAGATGGGCAATGGTGAACAAGGCAGCTAAAGCAGCTAAGACCCATACAGACCGAAGGACTCCCGCAATGAACAGCAGCACACAAAGGCCGTAGAAAACCAGCTCGGTTTGAAGTGTCCAGTAAAGCCCCTGAATACTCGGATAACCTGCTGCTTCCTGTACCATCGTGAAGTTCCAAAAAATGGCAGGCACTGAAATATCTTTGTCCCAGATGTACCACGACGTGAACAGTCCGAATGGGATGGATAACCAATACAAAGGATACATTCGAAAAAAACGCTTAATTAAAAACGTTCTCACGCCTTCAAGCTGGCTACCTGTCAAACTTGAAGGAATGACAAAGCCGCTAATCACGAAGAAGACGACTACACCTATCCGACCAAAATCAAATAAATGAGCAATGTCGTACATCCCATCTTGTAAAGAGGGTTTAGCAAACTTCACAAATTCTTCAGAGGTGTGAAGCCACACGACTAGCAGGGCAGCTATGGCTCGCATGCTATCTATATATTCGAAGCGCTTTTTATTATCGGTCATGAAGAAAGTCCAAAGGGACAGCAGAGTAGGGCGGCAAGCCGCTTTGTAATTATGTCTGACGAGCTGCACTGGTAGGACGCCTCACCAGCTCGATCTGGATCTGTCACCCTGCCGGTTCGGTAAGGCGTCCTACCAGTGCAGTCCATCCGCACCACTCGCCCGATTGACCGGGCGGATGGATTATACGAACTTCTGATCCCTCAGGAACGAAATGGCATCAACCTCATTCCAATCCTCAGTTTCCAAATAATAGGCCGCGGTCTTGCGATCGCACTTCGTGCGCCGCATAACGATGTCGATCTGGATCTGCTCGAAGCGTTGTCGCTCGGTGAGATTTTCATCGCCGAAACGCTTGAACAAAGCCTCAGCAACGCAAAAAGGTGCAACTTCACCTGCGAACTCCTGCAGTGCCGGCAAATAAATCGGATTCGATAGCTCACGAATGGGTAACGAGCGCGTCATGCTATGATCAATCCTGGACATAACTTTCCTTCCGGTTTTTTGTGTTCAACGCCCGGGGGTGGCTGCAACCGCCCCTTGGCATCCTGCTCTCAGACCATAAAGGCCAACACAGGAATGACATCCTGTGGCACCCGGCCAGTCATCACTAAGAACTGCCTCCATACGCCATAAGGCACTTTCTTGCTGCCGTCTTTGAATGCGCGTACGCGCCGATTTGTCGAAAGCCCTAACAGATCTGCCAGCTTCTCGTCGGTGTTGTACTCTTTGAAAGTCGATTGGAATTGCCGGAAATAGGCTCTAATCAGCTTCGGGTCCGGCGGCTCCCATCCCTCGCGATCACGCAACAAGTGCGTGCGGGGAAACAAACTTTCATCGACCTCCAACGGCGTCGTTAACCTGGGCGCATTCAAGTTTTTATTAAGCTGCTCAATAGCCTCCTTCGTCGCTTCCTCAAACACCATTGCTTGCTGTGTTGCTATGTCGGGTAGTCCGATTAACATTTTCTGCAGTCCCTGATTGAGGTTAAGAACTGGGGGCTTCGCAGCCCCCACTCTCACCGTGGTGACAGCTCGATACGTCGAACGTCTGAAACACGGATGTTGACCAAACTCAGAGTTCCGGCTGCCAACATTTTCCACTGCCCTTGCTGATGTAGATGCTTGAGCGCGTAGTAAAGGTAGTCCGGTAGGAGAATGTCGGTACGGTCTACCCGGATCCCAATATGTTCTGGATTGAACACACGTCCAGGCTCGCCACATCGCTCCGCTGAGCCCCTGCGAACAATCCAGAAATGTGCTTCCGGAAAGTTCACCTGAATGGTCGCCACATCTGAAAGTCTCATCTCGTTCTCCGTGAGTGGCACGACTAGCCCCCTCAGAAGTCGAGTGGCTCTCTGCGTGCCACCAACAGAACCGATTATAGGCTCAAAGAGCCTAATAAGAAAGCACTAAATAGGCTCAAAGAGCCTTTTTGTTTCTGTCCGAAATCGATCCTTAACCGACACCCGGAAAACACCTGTCCGAAAGTGGGCCTTTGTGAATAAAGGACAGTGTACGATCCGACCACACCCATTACGGACAGCTAAAGGACGAAATACATGTCGCGCACCTTCGTGTACGCCCGGGTAAGCAAAGACGAACAGACGACCGATAACCAACTGCTGGAGATCGAGGCCGCCGGCTTCGCTGTTCAGCCACGCCGAATCGTCGTCGAACAAATCAGCGGTGGTGTTGCTGCAGCGGCTCGTCCAGGGTTTTCCAAGCTGATCGATCGCCTCGAGCAAGACGACATCCTGATCGTCACAAAACTAGATCGACTGGGCCGGAACGCGATGGATATCCGTTCCACTGTCGAACGCTTGGCAAAAGAGGGCGTAAGGGTTTACTGCCTCGCCCTGGGCGGAATGGATCTGAACAGTTCCACCGGCAAGCTGACTATGGGGGTGATTGCAGCCTTCGCCGAGTTCGAACGTGATCAGATGATCGAACGAACGAAAGCTGGGTTAGCTCGGACAGTTGCGAAAGGAACGAAGCTGGGGAGGAGGGAAGCACTTTCTGAGAAACAGAAAAGTGAAGTTCGCGAGCTGCTGGCTGCGGGTACCCCTGTCGCGAAAATTGCCCGTGATTACGCAACCTCACGGCAGACAATCATCCGCGAACGTCAGAAGGCTGAAAGCGAATGTGCTGTGCCCACATAAACGACAGGCAAAAAAAGCCCCGGCGAAGCGGGGCTTGAATCAGTTACAGGTGGTCGAGGTGATCGCGCAACCAGTTGAAGGCGCGATAAGCCTGAACCACTCGAAGCAGGGCAAAAACACCCTGCCATAAGCGGCGTATCCATTTGATCAGTCGCATATGCGGCTTCTCCAATAGAAGCCTGACCCCACTGCCTTACCGGACAGAGCAGCAGGTTGCTGAATACCGTGTCAACGTTTTCAGCGTGCCAGGTGTTTATCGACTCATGCCATTCCGGCACGTTGTCCAGACGTGGAGGCAGAGACCGGGGCAAAACTCGCCCTTGGCTTAACGTAATACCCCAAAACGTATGCCAGAAAAAAGCACTTTTGCGATTATTTGGATTTTATTTTCAGATCTATGGAAAGCCCTTGACAGGACGATCGGATAACGTTCTATGAAATTGGCACAGTCATTGCAGAATTGCCTTGAAAGGCCAGCCCTCTTGGGTTTCGCGTTCACAACAAGAAACTTCGCGAAGAAAACAATGTGGTTCGTTAGACTTTGGTGATGTACACGAACACCGAATGATCGACCGTGAGCCTCGATGAACTGTTGCGTGTTCTATTGCGCAAAGGCGAATACGTAATTTATGATCACTATGTCAACGTTTTCAGCGTACCTGCCTAACCCCACGTCCAATGGGCTGGCAAAAAAAAACCGCCCGTCCAAGGCGGTTTTTTTTGCCCGAGATTTGGCTCACGCGGTGTTCGCCGGTTACGGTTTAGGCGTAGCCTGCGCCGTGCATTCGGCAAGAAAAAAACCCGCTTTGGCTAAGCCGCAGCGGGTTCCCTTCGTCAGTCAGGTGTTAGCCGTTCCAACTATCGCGAATCGCTTCTACCAGGAGCTTTGCGAGCACCTGAATAGAAAGATTCTTTAGGAAATTTTTCATTTCCAAGCCCCTCTCGATACGGGCCTTTGTCTTTACCAGCGCTTTTCCGGAACACAGGCGCCGTCGAGAACTCGGTCAGATGATCCCAGTGAGACGTAGGCGGGGTTGATAAATCCTCGGGATTGAATCCGCGCGGATTACTAGGCCCGCGTCCCTTGGGTTTCGTTGAAACTTTTTAACGGGGGCACCCCACCCACCTTACTTTTCACATCGAACCGCAGGGGATATTACCCGGACGACGGGCTAAGTGCCATCCCAAGCGCCATCTCCAGCTACATTCACAAACGGACGAAATACTTTTCTCAGGGCGAAAAAAAACCGCCTTAGTAGGGCGGTTTTTTCCTAGCATCACGGTTAGTAGCCGTTTTGCCAAATCTCACGGGATCATCTGACTGGGATCATCTTCACAAAAGTTGACACGCGTGGCAACTCTTTTTTGAGAAACCTCGCCGTATCCTATGCTCCCCACCATGTAGTGACACCGCCAGCCTCAACCAACAAAGCCGCCACTTCCTCCTCAGTCGCCGGCTCATCCGCATTGACCGTCCAAACAGAGCCGTCATACGTCAACCAATGGTCACCCGCAACCAACGTCAGCGGGTAACTTCGACAATCAATCAGGTAAAAAAGAAGCTGCGCCTTGGGTTCGAAAATCGGCGGTGTTGGTTCGCCTGGGCGAAGGCTGTGGCCCATACCATTTTTCCCTAATTACTTTGGGATTGTACTAGCTATCCGTGTGGTCGATTTTGACGGCACCGTTCTCGTAAACGGCAAAGCTGAAATTGCGCTTCAATAGAACAGCGTCGTCCACTCCCAAAAAGCTCTCCACGGTGACAGCAGCCAATACCAGCTGAATCACTGCCTTGTCGATGTCGTCTTCACTTGAACCAGCCTTAACGACCTTAACCAGCTCTGCACCAAAAACAGGAATCGCGCCCTGGGCGAATTCCGCTCCTTTTTCTCTGAGCATTGGCAAGCGATCGGCCGCTAGCTTCAGCATATATTCGCTCGGCAGGTCTCGCTCACCGACGAACCAAGGCTTGTCTTCACTGTCGAGCAACTGGATATCACAACGCATGGGCATTCCTTTAGATGAATTAAAGAGCTGATTCTACCGGTTAGCGGTCGCTGCTTGGCGACGAACTGCTCGCACCAGGTTCAACAGCTCGAATATTGGCGCTTCCGGATCCGCTTCATTGGCCGATGCAGCATCCAGCAACATCATGATGTCGGCCAGTTGCTGTGCAGTCAGGTGCAATGGGTAGCGGGGTTCATCGTTCGAATCGGTCATGAAGCCATCTCCTCGGGTCGTTGCAAGTCACTAAAGGATCAACAACGTGCCGCACATTGAAATCTGAGTGCCACGCAGTCCCATTCCCCAGCACATTTGAATGTCATTCGAGCTTTAACGCTGGTTTTACAGGTGCTGCGGTGGTGTGGAGGAGGGCGGTGGAACTACCACTCCCCGGACACTATGAAGAGTTTTCATCTTCCCCAAGACCCCGCGGTGCCGCAGATACCTGATGTACACCATTATTAACATCGTCAGCGGCGCCGGCGGACGCCTCCGGACGGGGGCCGATCGCGCCGGCGATTGGCGCTCGATCGGGCGCTTGGGGGGCGTTAAGAACCGCCACAACTGCAGGCCGCGCAGCTTCTTTAAGCACGTGCGCGTAGGTCGCTACGGTTTGACGTGTGACTCCAGCGATCGTGGCGATCGCCGCTTGCCGAAGTTTCTCGCCACGTGCCTGCAGTTGCCGGCATGCCGCACGGATTTTAGATTCAGTCGCCTTGTGTCGGATCTCGTGCGTACGTCTGGCCGCTAGGCTCTGCCGTTCCACCAATGGCAGATCCTTGTCCAGCTGCATCGCGCCTCGATGGCACCGGCTGTCACCGCTGTATCGATCCCATGTCCACCGTGCAACAGATTTCACCGTGGCCTTGAGCGAGGACAGCGGCAGATTTTCGGAGAATCCGTGCTTTTGGAAGTTGTTGTTGTTGTGTGCGAAGGCTTCTAGGGAGCGAGTGAATGCCGTGAATGTCCCGCGCTCGCGTTCACGGTTGACAATGCTGTAGGCGAAGAACCGCAGCTGTTCGAATAGGATGCAATGCCGAGAGTGGCCCAGGTCATCGATCTGCGGGCCTTTCCCCCAGGGAGAGACTGCAAGATCAACGTAATCCGCAAGTTCGCCGAGTTCGTAGACGTGGTTGTGTAGTTCGGTGGTCGACCACCACGGATGACCAGGTGTTTTTGCCACAGGGCCGCTGTTGTATTCCTTGTCCGCATTCAGGCGAGCCGCGAAGGCCGCGTAAACGGCCTTCATGTACTGGATCGGCTTGGCCCGCGCATTCTCTGTAGTGCAAACAGAAGGGATCGCGTAGTAGAGGTGGGAATGGCCGTTTGCCCGATTGCGAACAACCAGGTTCGGTGCCGGCAGATCCTCGTCATTCCAGATCAGCGAGTTGGTGTGATCGAGGTCAAAGATCAACCATGACACCATTCCCGGGCGGTTGATCTGCATGTAGGGGTAGCGGATGGCGTATTCGCGAGGACGGATCCGCGTAGCGGTTTTGTCGTCACTGCAACGGGCGAGGTAGGGAGCTTCTTGCAACACGCGGCTTAGGGCGGTGTTGTCCTCGAAAAATCTCCCGGAAGGTGAGTACAAACTGTCTACAGACGTGCTATTTCGGCGTTCTCTACCGTCCTGACCGGACGAGCCTATAGCTTTTGAAGTCAATTCCATTTTCAACGCCTTACGGCGGAAAGCTGATTACGTTGACATTCTGCGACTTGCACGAAGCCGCAGTGCGCGCCATAATCGGCTCACCAATTGATGTGTAGAGCAGGTTTTCACCGTCGAAAGAGAAAGACCTGTTCTGATTTTCCAAAAAGCCCGGTTACCAGCCGGGCTTTTTGGTTTCTGCGATTCAGCTTTTTACACGATTGGACTCTCTGTGATGGCAGCTCAGTGCTGCTCGGACTTGCCTTCGGAATTTTCGCCCTGCAGATCTAATCGGAACTGCGGGTGTTTCACTCCTTCATCCACTTCCTTCAGATAATTCATCACCGCTTTACGGATGGTCTCGGACACCGTAGTACCTTCCAAACGCATGGCGGCATCAAATCGTCTTTTGGCTTGCTCATCGAGCTTGAAGCTGACGACAGCGGTTTTGTGTTCGGCGGTCATAGGCGGATACCAAAGTAATACGGTAATACACACCCTGCGGAGATTAGAAGTTCTACGGTAGTACGTCAAGCAGGCCCAAGAGGGTAAACCTTGGCAGCTCAAGAACTTAAAGAGGGAAGGTGCCACGTAGGGAAGTGGAGCCAGACCAATCGTCACTGTTCCAGTTGGCGATCGCCTCGATCAGTGTCGAGCCTTCACGCACAATCGCGCCATCCTCATGCGCCATGCACACAATCAGCGGGTGGCCGTCGCTGTCGGAATGCCTATCGACGTCAGGCTTCCGGCCGCAACCTGGCTCCGGGCACCCTTTGATGGTCTTGTGCACCTGTCTGGCTAAAGAAAGGCGATCGCGGCTATCGAGTCGGTCAGCCAGGCTCAGAAGATCACGTAGTGAATCGACCAGATCTTCGATGCTGCTTTTCTGGCCTGCAGGTGGATCAGCCAAAAGCTGCTCAAGTACCCCGAGCATGCTCCCTCGGCATTCAACCTGCTGAGCGCTGTAGCCCATATCGATCAGCCGCTGCTGAACGATCTTGTCCTCTGATCTCATGTTTTTCTCCGGTTCGCTTCGCGAAATCTCCTCCCCACGGAGGGGGAGGAGGGCAGCACCTGGTTAATTCATTTCGGGGCCGTGTTCTTCTTCCGGCTCCGGAGTAGAGGTGTCGGTGGTTGGCACTACAACGCCGGCAGGTGCCGGACTGTTGATGTCCTGTGCCGCTGTCTCGGACTCGCCATGCCACTGCCGGCGGTTCGCAGTGATCTTCTGGACGTTCCCGTTTTCGTCGACCTGTTCAACGGTCACAGGGCGAGTCCCGAGGTCACGCAGTGTCATCGCCTCGCCGATATTGAACTGATCGCTCTCCATCACGTCCTGTAGGCCTACGCCCCACAAAGTCCGCTCGCCGGCATCGGTTTTGAGCTTGACGAAGTAGCTGGTGTCATTACCAGGCTTGTTCTGGTAGTGCGCCGGGCCGTGTTCCAGCAAGACTCCACGAATCAATTTGCGATCGGCAGACGCCACCGCCGCACGCGCAGTTTTCAATTCAGCAGCCGGTTGAGCCGAAGGTGCAGCAGAAACCCGCGCAACGTGTTGTTGCTGCCAGGCTGCGAACACTGTTTTGTCCGCATCAGGTGCACGAGACGGAATACCGAGTGTGTCCGCTACGCGCTCCAGGAAGCCGGCTCGATCGCCGGCAGCAATACCGGTCAGCTTGTCGCCCAACTGTGCCGCTATGTCGGCGGCAGTCACGCCCAGGGCGTACGCCAGTTCGATCTCGCCGGTGATACCTTTGCCGTCCGCGAGATAGCGTGCTTGTTGGGCCTCGGCGTTGGCCCTCGATGCAGGGGTGTCGCCAACTTGATGAAGTGGCAGATCTGCAGTCTTTCTCAAATTCCGCTCGATCTGATTGACCATCTTGGCGGCAAAGGACATTGCCGGATCCAATGCCGTCACTGCTTCGGGAGATGCTTCTACAGTTTCGTAGATCTCTTCCATGGTCGATTTGAACGCCTCACGGTAGAACGGATCTTCCATGAAAGACGTCATGAGCTTCTCGGCGGCGGGGCTGAAATCGTTCGCGGCAACGAGCCAAGTAGCGTGATCGATGCCCCGGAGTTCCATCATCGATGGCGAGGAACGAATGTCATCCTCCGACAGCTCCCCGTTACCCCAGCTTTTCCGATACTCAGTCTCGCGATCGATGATGAAGCTCGGCGCGTTGTCGTCCGGAAGAATGACGTTCGATGCACCCTGTGCCGCCGGCGCCGGTGTTTCAGGCGCTGCAGGCGTGGCCGCTGCTGCAGGTGCAGCTTCAGCCCCGGGTTTCTCGATCACTTGACCTTCGCTTTCGATATCCAGCTCTGCACGGCGGGCCTTCAGGCTGTCGTTCATGGCCTTGTCAGTGAAGTGAACGTCCATTTTGCCCTTGGCAGCGGCTTCGATAACCAGGCGCTTAAATTCGGCGGTGCCGTTGATCGTCAACGTGCTGCCAAAGCGTTCCCGGGCAAGCCCGAGCGCAACAGACACGCCGGCTTCAGTGATCCCTGTACGGCGCAACGCAATAGACGTACCGGTATCGACAAACAGCGTGCGATCCGTGTTCTTGTCGATGTAATGCACGTTCTGGCTGAACTTCGCTTTGCGGGTGTAGATATCCTTCGCGCTCAGTTCTGCCTCGCGCTCCTTGGTGAGCTTCGGGTCAACCTGCAGCGCAATCCGTCGAAGAATTCCTTTGACGCGACTGCGTACCGGCGTCGGCCCAGCTGCACCAGGGCCGCTGATCGAGTACGACGGATTTTTTTCTTCTTCCGTTGTTTCTTTAACAAGACCGCGAATTTCTGCACTTCCCATATAAGTAGCCTCATGGTGTAAATCAGGGGTTTTAATTGCCTCACGCGCTTTCAATCTTTCAAACGTCAGGATTGAAACCAGTTGCTTTTTATCTAGCCGGGTTAAACGGTCATCGGAAAACACCGATCGCCTTATTTCGAAGAAACGTCGGTCAACTCTTTGCATAGCACGGCGTTGCGCCGGCAATAAGGTGTTCTGTACAACTTGCCGGCTGAAGTAAGCCGCTACTGTTGATGCACTTCGGTTTAAAACAATCTGCTTTCGAGTTGCCAACTTGAAAAGCAACTCAGCCCCAACAGACTTCTTCAACGGTTCAAAAAGCCTTCGACCTCGGGACTCAATATCGGCAACCGAGGCGACTTTGTGCGGGTTCCGAGCATGCGGCGGTAGAACCTGGTCTTTCCCTTTTCTCGCTCGAAGTGCCCTGGGCTTACGCCGCTTAGCCGTGGTGGGTTTAGCTTCAGGTCGATGCTTCACAGGCAACAAACCCGCATCGATCTGGATGACGAGCTCGTCATC